>JAZUFA010000001.1:0-5434 GCA_045640445.1 Candidatus Cryptobacteroides sp.
ATCACCAAGAACTATCACCAGGGCGACGTGTGGTTCACAGCCAACAAGGACGGCAAGACTCTCAATGCCATCTGGGTATACAAGGAGGGGCCGAAGCCTCAGACCATAGAATGGAAGGGCAACATCCCTACCGGCAAGATGAAACTCGTGTCAACCGGCAAGACTGTCAAGTACAAGGTGGTTGGCGACAAGGTTATTGTGACCCTGCCAAAGAACATGCCTGCAGAGTCATTCGCTTTGACTTATAATCTGAAATAGCCCTCGAGCATCATTTATAGAGCAGCAGCGTGAAGACGTTGCTGCTTTCTTTTTGCTCTGACTTGATGCCGAGTTCGGCGGCTTTGAGCCTTACGATCACTGCAGCCTGAGAGGCTCCCTCGCCTGAGATGACTATTGTACCGTTCTCTGCCTTGAATGATGCTGAAGGAGAATACATGGCGGCGCTACGGACCATGGCGTCCAGCTGCGCCTGCTTGATTTCATAAGAAGGGTCTGCCACAGGACCGGCGACACGCCTGATAAGCGTGTCGAGGGACGGGGTGTTGCGGATGTATACACTGGAACCGTTCCTGAGTGCCTCCTGCTTCTTTTCAAGATAATTATCTGCCATCTTCCGTCATGAACTTGAGACACTTGGCATTGGCGAGAACACGCTCGGCCCTTGACCTGTTGTGCTCCGAAGGTCCGCTGACCTTCTCGAACAACTTCTCGAGGCCGAGGACACCGCCTCCGTTCTTGAGTATGAACACTTCCAGAAGGTCCTGTATCGCTATGGTGGAACTGAGGATGTCGAGGTCTGTTCCAGCTATCTGGTAGGCGGCAAGTTCGTATGCGTCGTCGCTGTAGTCGGCAATCAGCCTCTGAAGGTCGCCGAGGGTCTGGAAGCCGAGGGCGATGAATGCGGGCAGATACTTGGTAGCGGAGGATTCGTATATCTCAGCCTGGTTGATGGCTGCTATCTTTTTGTTCAATTTCTCGAAAGGCTTCAGCTTAAGATAGCTGGTGAAGGAATCCATGTCGAGGGGAACCTTGTCGAACTCGCCGTCGGCCACAAGAGCCTGCACCTTGCGCCTGTAGTCGGTGATTTCCGTACGTATTCGGCTGAACTGCTCATCAGCCAGTTCGAGCATTCCTGCCAGGCAATTGAGGTTTCGTATGTATTCCTTGGGCACGTCGACACCGGATTTATAGCCGGTGTCGTGGTTCAGGTTGGACCACACATGCTGAAGGGCGGTACGCATCTGCACCTCGAACCTCAATTCGTTGACCATGGGGAGCTCGGGGTCGCTGTAAAGCGACTTGGGGATGCGGCAGATATAATGGAGCGAGTTGTAGCCGAAACTGTCGAGGGCGTGCATCTTGCGTTTGTCGACGCTCTGCGACCAGTCTACCTCGAAGAGTTTGTCAATCAGGACGGCGACCTTGTCGACCTCGTCGGAGAAGAAGGTGACTATACGTATGCCGACGATGTCGGTGATGTCGGAAATGGAGCTGTACTTGTAGCCCTTGAGGTCAAGTTTGCCGGCAAGGCTGGCTTCCGTCTTGATGCGGCTTTCCTGGGCTACGATGTAGAGTCCTATGCCGTTGATGGCCTTGTCGAGTTCCTGCTTGGCTATGGCCATTATCTTCCTGTATGCGGGCATGTACTCGTTGTATTCGTCGAGGAGCATGTTGCAATGGAGGTCAAGGCCGTATTTTTCCTGATTCATAAACAGCTGATTTTTTGTAAAATTAAACAAAAATCGCCAATCCGCAAAAAGCCCCTGACGGCGCCTGTTCAGAATGTGAGGCGGAGGGTGAGGCAGGAGTTGAAAGGGGCCTGGGGGAACACACCTTCAGTCTGGTATGGCTTGCCGTCGACTATGGCACGCCATACCCAGGCATATGCGTAATACTGACGGTCAAGGATGTTGCCGAACTCTGCCGCCACGGTGAGGCAGGACTTCATGATCCTGAAGGAATGAGCGGCTGAAAGGCCCAGAGTCGAGTATGAGGGCACCATCCTGTCGGAGCATCCGGTGTTGTCCCAGTACTGTCTGCCAACATACTTGTATTTAACTGAAAGTCCTTCGTTCATCCAGCGCGGAGTGTATTTCAGCATGGCTCCCGCCACTGCGGACGGGCTGAGAAGTATAGGAGCATCTGCATACTCTTCCGAGGTCTGTCCAAGAAAGTTCCAGTCTGCGTCATAGCAGTCGAGGTATGTTGTATATCTGCGTATCCTGTTCGAGCTCAGACTCAGGTTCGCAGTAGCGCTGAACCTGGGTGAAGGCTTCCATTTTCCGCTCAGTTCCACACCGCGTCGGTATGCCCTGGGGGTGTTCTCCTTTATGACGTAACCGGCATCGTTGATCCTGCCGGTTTCCAGCAGCATGTCGAAATACTCCATATCGTAAAGGCCTATGCTGCAACCGGCGGTCTCTCCGGTAATTGTATACGATACCTCAAGGTCCAGCATGGTCTCCGGCCGCACATCGGTGCTGGCCTGAAGGTCGGAGCGTGTAGGTTCCCGGTGGCCAAGTGCTGCTGAGACCATGATTCTGCCTGTGCGCGATGTCCGGACCGTTGCTCCTATCCTCGGATTCCCGAACGTCCATGTTCTGCTGAAATCCAGGTTCTGAGCATATTCGTCAGGGCCGGTCATGTCGTGATGCACAGCCCGCCCCTGCAGCTCTCCGTACAGAGTCGTATTTCTGCCGGCGGTCCATTCCGCCCTGAGGTAGGCGTCAGCCTCATATTTGCGGGCATCGTTCGCATACCATTCAGAGTAGTCCGAGGCGGCTGGCCTGCGGTATTTTCCGTCATGCAGCCCGTCATACCATGATGCATAGATACCGCCGCTCAAGGCCAGGTTGCTGGACTGCCAGACAATGTCGCTTCTCAGCACATAGAGGGAATTGTCCAGGGCATCCCTGGTGACTGCGTCGGCGCCGTCACGGAATTCCGTGCGATACTGTTCATAATAACCGTAACCGTTGGTATAATTCAGCGTCGTGCTACTTTTCAAGTACTGGCTGAAACTGTGTTTCCAATTCAATTGAAAATGCAGCTGACGGTAATTATCAGATTGATTGTCATAGTATTGTCTGTGACCTGTCGGATCAGCGTACTCCCCTGCCGGATTATACTTTGGATCTTCAAGGTATTTCTCCAGAGGGGCGCCTTCCCAGGTTATGCCGGAGTGCTGCTGGCCGAAGAGGACGGTAAGACCGATGCGGTCTTTGCCACCGTCCCACGCAATCTGGCCGAGTGCGCTCTGGACGTTGGCGAAGGCATTCCTGATGTATCCGTCCGTGTGCTGCAGTGCATACGCGCCGTCAGCGGTCAGTATGCCGCTGCCAAGGTTGCCATGAACCAGCGGAGCCTGAATCATGGCCCCGTATGTGCCGAAGGAGCCTGCGCTCAATTCAGCCGAAAGCGATTCGACACCTCCTTCGGTGCTCATGTTTATCCCTGCTCCGAATGCACCAGGGCCGCATGCTGCAGTGCCCAGGCCGCGCTGCAGCTGGACCGAACCCAGATATCTGCCCAACGCGGGAATGTTGACCCAGAAAACCTCGCCGTCTTCCGCTCCGTTCAGGGAGATTCCGTTGAGACTCACAGCCGTCTGGCCTCCAGCCACGCCCCTTATGCGTATCTGGCTGTATCCCAGACCTGTGCCGCCTTCGTTCGTGCTCACGACCGAAGGCTCCCCTTCCAGTGCCATAGGCACGGAAGTCTGCACAGCGTGGGCCTTCAACTCTTCCTTGGGTATGGTTGTGTGCGGAACCGGAGTATCCATCCCGGCCCTGCCCGCAAAGACGGTCAATGCCGGGATGGTGTCCTGAACGTCATCATCTCCCTGCCCAGGAGCAGCTCCGGCCAGGTTCAGGACGGTTAACAGTAAAAATAAACCTCGCATAACATGATCTTTACGCGAGGGGTACGCCTGTGCGGCGATTGGAGTTCTTGCTTCCCTACGGCGGCATTATCCGCATCAGGTTCAACGGGACTCTCTCAACCCGGCATCACAGCCGAGTACCCCTGCAATTTTCTCTGCAAATATAAAATATTTCCTTTTACTTCTTTTCTACAAGCTTGATTTCGTAGAGGCGGGGCCAGTTCTTGCCGGTGAGGTAGATCTTACCGTCGGCGTCGATGGCGATGCCGTTGAGAACGTCGGTGTCGGCAGTGCGGAGTTTGTTAGGAAGAAGGCCCTTGCAGTCGATTGTGGCTTCAACAACACCGTCAGCAGGATTGATGATGAGGATGGTGTCGGTCGTGTAGACGTTGGCCCAGATCTTACCGTCTATCCATTCGAGCTCATTGAGGTAATTGATGGAACGGCCGTTGAGCTTTACGCTTATGCTGCGCTCAAGCTTGAGGTTCTGGTCAAGGAAATAGATCTTCGAGGATCCGTCGGAGGCTATGAGGCTCTTGCCGTCGGTGGTGAGGCCCCAGCCCTCACGGGGATATGAGTATGACTGCTTGTACTCAAGGGTCTTTGCGTCATAGACGAAGGCGACCTTGTTGGTCCAGGTAAGGTAGTAGAGATTGTCACCGAGGATGACGCTGCCCTCGCCGAAGTACTTTCTGGCGAAGTCAAGCTTGCGCACGACCTTGCCGGTGGCAAGCTCCACTATGCGCATGCTGCTCTCGCCCCACTGGCCGGTGCTCTCATAGAATGTACCGTCATGGAAGAAGAGGCCCTGCGTATATGCGTGGGCGTCATGAGGGTATTCCTTGACGACTTCGACGGTATACTGGCGGACCTTTGCGTCAGCACAGCTGATGCAGGCGAGCAGACTTAAGATTGCAATTATCCTTTTCACATTGCAAAGATAAAAAGATTCGTTTAACTTTGCACCCGGTCCTGCGATCCGTCGAGGCAGCAATGCTTAGGAAAGTCCGGACAGGACAGGGCATCCCGCTGTGGAAAGCACAGGTGGAGGTAACTTTACGCCAGCCGTAACAGAAAACAACCGCCGGGCGAGCCCGCAAGGGCGTTCCAGCGCGGCAAGGGTGAAAACGTGAGGCAAGAGCTCACGACGACCGGCAGTGATGCCGTTCGGGTACGGCACCGGGACCTGCAAGACCAAATATACTGACAGTCGAGGGCTGCCCGCCTGATGTCAGGGGGTAGGTTGCGAAGATAAATGACGGATTCAAAAACAGAAACCGGCTTACGGCCCCACCTTTTTATTAAGAGTCTTTTTAAACCATGAGACAGACACCCGTACTTCTCCTGACCGGATATCTCGGCAGCGGAAAGACCACACTGGTCAACAAGATTCTTTCAAACAGAAAAGGTATTAAATTCGCCGTTATCGTCAATGACATAGGCGAAGTGAACATAGACGCGTCCCTGATTGAGAAAGACGGAGTGGTGGGCAAGAAAGACGACAGTCTGGTTGCCTTGCAGAACGGCTGTATCTGCTGTACGCTGAAGATGGAC
>JAZUFA010000002.1:0-34022 GCA_045640445.1 Candidatus Cryptobacteroides sp.
CCTCCGTGCGCTCGCTCAGCTTCGGCACGTGCACGAGGATGACGCTCAGGCGGTGGTAGAGGTCCTCGCGGAAATTGCCGGCCTCTATCTCCTTGGTGAGGTTCTTGTTGGTGGCTGCCACCACGCGTACGTTGGCGTTGATGTCCTTGTCGCTACCTACGCGGTTGAGCTTGTTCTCCTGGAGCACGCGGAGCACCTTCGCCTGGGCTGCAAGGCTCATGTCGCCGATTTCGTCCAAGAAGAGCGTGCCGCCCTCGGCCTGCTCGAACTTGCCCTTGTGCTGTTTGATGGCGGATGTGAACGAACCCTTCTCATGGCCGAACAGCTCGCTTTCGATAAGCTCGCTGGGAATTGCGGCGCAGTTGACCTCGATGTAGGGCATTGCGCTGCGGTTGCTCTGCTGGTGCAGGCTGCGGGCCACAAGCTCCTTTCCTGAGCCGTTGGGGCCTGTGATGAGCACCCTGGCGTCGGTGGCCGCCACCTTCGAGATGATCTCCCTGACATGGGTGAGGGCGGGGGAATTGCCCACCATCTCCTGACCGTAGACCTTCTTCTTCAAGGTCTTCACGGTGGTGGCGAGGCTGGCCTTTTCGGTGGCGTTCTTGATGGTGATGAGTATCCTGTTGAGGTCGAGCGGCTTCTGGATGAAGTCGAAGGCTCCCTTCTTGATGCATTCCACGGCGGTGTCGATGTCGCCGTGGCCGGAGATCATCACGACGGGGGAGTCGATGCCCTCTGCGGCCACCTTGTCGAGAAGCTCGATGCCGTCCATTCCCGGCATCTTGATATCGCAGAAGATGACGTCGTAGCGGGAGTTGCAGATCATGCTGAAGCCCGTGGTTCCGTCTTCGGCCTTGTCTACGGTATAACCTTCATCGGAAAGGATTTCGCCAAGTGAATTGCGTATGGCGCGCTCGTCGTCAACAATCAGTACCTTCATAAATCTTTTATTGTTTGTCTTGCAAAATTAACTTTTTATCTTTGTAATGACAAGATTATATAATGAGAGTTCCAGACATCATCATAGCCATCGACGGCTACTCATCAACGGGCAAGAGCACATTCGCAAAGCTTGTTGCCAAAAGTTTCGATTTCCTTTACCTCGACTCGGGTGCAATGTACCGTGGAGTCACCCTCTTCGCACAGGAGCAGGGATATATCAATGCCGACAACGTCATCTCCGATGAACTTCAGCCTGCACTTGCAGACCTTGACCTGCACTTCGAGAACGGCACGCAGCTGTTCATGGGCCAGCGGTGCATAGAGCCGCTCATCCGTACCATGGCCGTGTCCGGGCAGGTCAGCCCCGTTGCTGCCGTGCCTTGGGTTCGCAGCTGGGTGGACGACAGGCTGCACAAGTTCTCCGAGAAGGGCCGCGTGGTCATGGACGGCAGGGACATAGGCACCACCGTCTTCCCCAACGCCGAGCTGAAGGTGTTCATGGTCGCCTCCGACAACGTCAGGGCCCAGCGCCGTTTCGACGAGCTTCAGGCAAAAGGTGAGAACCCCGTCTTCGAGGAGGTCCTTGCAAACCTGCTTGAACGCGATTACATAGATTCGCACCGTGAGACATCCCCTCTCTCCCAGGCGCCCGATGCCTTTGTCATGGATAACAGCGGGATGACCATCTCCGAGGAAATCACCTGGATACAGGGTGTCATCCAGGGCAAATTCGGCATTCTATGCTGAAGGTCGAGACGGACGTCAACGCAGGGTTCTGCGGCGGAGTGATACGTGCAATAACCACTTCTGAAAAATTCCTTGCAGACAACGACAGGCTCTTCTCCCTCGGTGCCATAGTGCACAACGAGGAGGAGCTTGAACGGCTCGGGACGCTCGGCCTCATGCCGGTGTCTTCGGTTGACGAAGTCCCGGAAGGAGAGCCCGTGCTTGTGCGGGCCCATGGCGTCCCGCCATCGATATACGAGAGCGCCCGCGCCCGTGGGCTCAAGGTGATAGACTGCACCTGTCCTGTGGTGCTCAGGCTCCAGAAAGACATACGTGAGGCCTCGGGCCAGATAATCATATTCGGCAAGGTCGGACATCCCGAAGTGCTCGGGCTGGTCGGCCAGGTGCCGGGCGGCGCCGTAGTGGTGGAGAACCTCCAGCAGCTCAAGGACCGTATTGACGCAGGCTCCGTACGCACCGATGAGCCGACAGAACTTTTCTCGCAGACCACCAAGAGTCCGGTGGAGTACGAGGAACTCATAAGCTGGCTGTCCGGGCGGATGTCGGCGGACCTGAAGGTCCACAGGACGATCTGCTCCCAGGTGGCCTCCCGCCACAGGCTGCTTTCAGAGTTCGCAAAGTCACATGACGTGATAGTGTTCGTGTCCGGCAAGACCAGTTCGAACGGCAAGGTCCTCCGCGACCTCTGCCTCAGGTGCAACCCCCGCACCTATCATGTCTGCTCTCCTGACGGCCTCGATCCCCGGTGGTTCAACCCGGGTGATACCGTAGGTGTCAGCGGGGCAACGTCGACACCGAGGTGGCTGCTCGACAAAGTGGCCGGGGCAATAGAAAATTTGCAATAGTGACTGCATTTTTTTACCTTTGTGGGCTACAAACTGACAAATAATCAATTAAGTATAAAATTTTATGGCAACAACAGCTGATTTCAAAAACGGTCTTTATCTTAAGTTCAACGAGAAGCCTTGTATGATTGTATGGTTCCAGCACGTAAAACCCGGCAAGGGCCCCGCATTCGTTAAGACAAAGCTCCGCAACCTTGAGAATGGCCGCATTCTCGAGAACACTTTCACCGCAGGTGCAAAGATCGAGACCATCGAGGTTGAGCGTCGTCCCTATCAGTTCCTCTATGCAGAGGAGGACGGTTTCAACTTCATGCACGAAGAGACATACGAGCAGATCCTTCTCCCCAAGGACGTAGTTGAGAACTCAGACCTTATGAAGGAAGGCCAGCACGTTGAGATGATGTTCGTAGTCGGTGAGGAAAGATGCCTTACCTGCGAGCTCCCTTCATACGTTACTCTCGAAGTCACCTATTCAGAGCCTGCAGTAAAGGGTAACACCGCTTCTACTTCAGCACTCAAGGAGGTCACCCTCGAGACCGGTGCAAAGATCATGGTTCCCCTCTTCATCGAAACAGGCGACGTGATCACCGTCAGCACTGCAGACCGCAGCTACGGCCAGAGAGTATAAGCGCAAGCCTCAGACAATAATGAAAGCCGGCTCACAGGAGCCGGCTTTCGTTATTTGTTGCAGCAGCTAGATGCTGTCGATCTTAAGCTGCTGTATCTTGTATTTGTCGTTCTGGCAGATGACGAATATGGTAAGGCGGTAGTTCTCTCCACCGGCGTTCAGGTCGCCGATGACATATTTCATGTTGGCGCGGCCGGCCGTGTGGGTGATGTTGAAGCTGCGGGGCGTGTGCTCCTCGAAGAAGGCCTTGATGATCTGCCTGGCCTGGGAGCGGCTCGCATCCACCGAGCGGGAGAGGACGGAGACCTCGAGATTGTCGGCGAACCAGGTCGACAATGCGTCGTAGTTGCCCTGGGTTATGTACTTCGAGATGGGAACAAAGACGTCGTAGCCCTGGTTCTGGGCTTGTGCGGCCTGCCCGCCGGTGAACATGGTCATCAGCAGGAAAGCAATAATTGTCAATGTTTTGAATCTCATCCGCATTTGTTAACTTTGCAAATATATGAAAATTTCGCTTATCACGGTAGGCAGGACCGATATCGCCTGGGTGCGCCAGGGGCTTGACATGTATGTGTCACGCCTCAAACATTATGCCCCTTTCGACCTCGTGGAGATTC
The DNA here is from genome assembly GCA_045640445.1 of Candidatus Cryptobacteroides sp. Taxonomy (GTDB): domain Bacteria; phylum Bacteroidota; class Bacteroidia; order Bacteroidales; family UBA932; genus Cryptobacteroides. The sequence goes on from JAZUFA010000002.1 coordinate 3,780, forward strand.
CGGAGCTGAAAAATGTGTCCTCGCTCACCAGAGACCAGATAAAAAGCAGGGAAGGAGAACTGATCCTCAAGAATGTCAAGAATTCCGACGACCTCGTGCTGCTTGATGAGCATGGCCGTGAATTCCGCTCCATCGAGTTTGCCAAGTATCTGGAAGACAAGATGATAAGTTCGGGCAAAGATGTCGTTTTCGTTGTCGGGGGAGCCTATGGGTTCAGTCCTGATGTGTACTCGAGGGCAAACGGAAAGATATCTTTGTCAAAAATGACCTTCTCACATCAGATTGTGAGAACGATTTTTGCAGAGCAGTTGTACCGCGCCTTCACCATCATCAAGGGAGAGCCGTATCACCACGAATAATGCGTAGATTCAAACTTGTCGACTTACTATCAGCAGCGCTTGTCCTGACGGGCGTCATCGTGCTGCTGCTCGCTGTCAACCGCAGCAGCGCCATGGGCGATTCCAGGGAGGAGGCCGCCAGGATCGAACGCAAGGTGCAGCGGCGTATGAACCTTCTCGACAAGTACATCGAGAACGAGACGACCAAGCTCCCCTCGGACATGGTCGTCTACCATTACGAGGGCGACAGCCTCAAGAACTGGCGCGGCCAGTTCACCGTCAACAACGACGACATCGAAGACAAGGTATACATCGAGTTTATTTCAAATCCCAGGAATTCATTCCGCTCTCCTCTCACTGCGATCACTGACACCCTGGGCTTCTATAATCTCGGTGCAAAGTGGTATCTTGCCAAGTCGGTGATGCACGAAGACGGCCTTGTCATTGCCGGCCTCGAGATACTCAACACGTCTCCCGGACTGTACAACAATGGAGTCAACCGTCATCTGAAACTTCCGTCAGGCTTCTCCATACAGACCCTTGACCGCTCCGGCGGTACCGAGGTCATCGTCGGCGGGCGTCCGCAGTTCAAGGTCATGTACGACCAGATAACCCACCAGGTCGTCGCCGATGCGAGGATGATATGGCTGGCCTTCACCCTGCTTCTTGCGGGCTTGTTCATCTTCCTGTGGAACAGGCGCACGGCACGCCGCTTCTCCATTGTGACGGGAGCCAGCTTCGTGGCCATCGTAGCCATGTACTTCTGGGGCCGGGCCGGGCATGTGGATGCGGCCGTGTTCTCTCCTGTCCTTTTTGCCGGAGGTTCGCTGCTTTATTCCCTCGGAGCCGCGGTGCTGATCAATGTCCAGATATTCATCACGGTCACCGCCCTCTACCTCGTAAGGGACGACATTTACCGCCGCATCACCACCAGGAAGGGTGCTGCAGCCGGCATAGCCGTGTGCATCGTGTCGATGCTCGTCATCCTGGTGTACACGCACCTGACCCTTTGCAGCATCATACTCAACTCCAGCATCAACCTCGAGCTGTACAAGCTTTCAGAACTGTCGGTATGGACGGCAGTGGTATATGCATCTTTCCTGGTGATGCTGCTCAGCATCCCCATGCTGCTGCAGATGATGCAGCCCGCGCTCAGCCGTCTCGTCGGAAAGCACTTCGATGCGTTCAGCACATCGAACCGCGTGATATTCGCGTCCCTGCTGGCCATCTACATGGTGCTCCTGCCGGCCTTCCTTGGCTTCCGCAAGGAGCATGACAGGGCGGAGGTCTGGTCCAACCAGCTTGCCATCGACCGCGACATCACGCTGGAGATGCAGCTGCGCCGCGCCGAGAGCCAGATATCCGGCGATTCCTTCATCGCATCCATATCGATGTTCGAGGCTGCGGAGAGCACGATACGCAACCGCATAGCCGAAAGTTACCTCACGCGTGTGAACCAGATGTACGACATAAACGCCTATCTCCTCAACTCGCAGAGCACTCCGGAGAAGGTTGCGTTTGTGAACCAGCTGCTGCGCGACGGCGAGCCCATCTTCGAGGGCTCGAACTTCTACTTCGTGGATGCTGGTGCGGGCCATACAAGGTATGAGGGAGTCTTCATATACTTTGTCGAGGGCACCGGCATGTCAAGGCTGGTGGTGGAAATCGACCAGAACGCCATACGCAGGACCCAGGGTTACGCCACTATCATGGAACTGACGCCTCCCGGCAGGGTGCGTATACCGCAGGGATACGCCTACGCACGATACGAGGGCGCGGACCTCAAGGTGTTCAACGGAAACTATGCATATCCTACAAGGATGGATTCCGGTCTGGTCGACCAGATATATTCAAAGGAACTGGAAACCATAAAGTCGGACGATTTCGTCCACTTCGTACATCTTGTCGGCAGCAGTGAGGCTGTGGTCATCAGCCGTCCCACGAACAAGGTCCTCCGGTATGTGATCGCTGCAGTGTTCGTGGCCCTGATGTCGTTCCTTCTGTTGTATGTGCCTATCATAGGACATAGCCGCAAGAAGGTGTTCTCCAACAACTACTACAAGACAAGGATCACCTGGGTTCTGATGATAGCCCTCATTCTCACGCTGGTTGCGATGGCCCTCGTGAGCGTGCTCTTCGTGATCAGGAGGAACGAGTCCAACCTGAACACCATCATGTCGGAGAAGATCAACGGTATCCAGGCTATGGTCCAGACGGGAATCAAGGGCGCGCGCAGTACCGAAGACCTGAACTCTCCCGAGATGAAGGCGTTCCTCGAGCAGGTGAGCATGAGCTCAAATGCCGATGTTTCAGTTTACTCTCCTTCCGGGAAGCTCCTGCTGACCACCGCCCCCGAGGTCTTTGCGCGCACATATATGGCATGCCGCATGAACGAGGATGCCTTCGAGCAGATCATACACCGCAACAAACGCTACTACGTGCATCGTGAGAGCATCGACAACCACAAGTTCTACTGCATGTATGCGCCCGTGTTCGGCGACAATTCCGAGATGCTGGCCATCATCGGCTCACCATACACAGGCGGTGAGACTTATGAGTTCGAGCGGGATGCCGTGATGCATGCCATCACCATCCTCACGGTGTTCATCATCCTGCTCATCCTCGCGCGCTTCGTGGCTGTGACCATCCTCGACAGGATGTTCAAGCCTATGAACGAGACCAGCGGAAAGATGCGCCGCACCGACCTCGACTCCCTCGAGGAGATCCAGTACGACAGGGATGATGAGATTTCGTATCTGGTGGACGCCTATAACCGAATGGTCACGGAGCTCTCCGAGAGTACCCGCAAGTTGGCAAAGGCGGAAAGGGAGGAGGCCTGGAGCGAGATGGCCCGTCAGGTTGCTCATGAGATCAAGAATCCTCTTACTCCCATGAAGCTGCAGATACAGCGCATCATACGCCTCAAGCAGCGTGGCGACGAGAGCTGGCAGGACAAGTTCGACGAGGCCTCCAAGGTCCTTCTCGACCATATCGACATCCTTACCGATACGGCAAATGAATTCTCGACTTTCGCAAAGCTCTATACCGAGGAGCCTGTAAGCCTCGACCTTGACACGATGCTTCAGGAGGAGATATCGATGTTCGACAACCGCGACGACATCTCGTTCGAGTATATGGGCCTGAAGGACACTCATGTCATGGGCCCCAAGCCCCAGCTTACGCGCGTGTTCGTCAATCTGATCGCCAATGCCGTCCAGGCAGTCGGCGATGTGGACGGAGGACGTGTCCTCGTCAGCCTGCGCAAGTCGATGGAGGACGGGTTCTATGATATCGTAGTGGAGGATAACGGTTCCGGTGTGGCTCCCGAGAACGTCGACCGCCTCTTCACTCCGAACTTCACCACGAAGAGCGGCGGAACCGGTCTTGGCCTTGCAATCTCGCGCAGCGTCCTCGAGCGCTGCGGCGCTTCGATCTCATACAGCAAGTCCTTCGCCCTGGGCGGCGCCTGCTTCACGATAAAATATCCCGCCTGCTGACAAGCCCGGGGTCCTTATTAATACGATATGAAGAGATTATTTCTGCTGGCATCATTGATTGCCGTACTGTCCGTGTCCGCAAACGCCGTGGAACGCAATTACATCACCGGAGTCATGGGATATGACCAGATACGGGACTGCCTCGTGCAGAATCAGGAATGGGTTCCGTACCCTGCGTATGCCGACCGTGCCGGCTGGGATGCCCTCATGGGCGGCAACAAGGCCGCCGTCATCGCGGCAGGCGAGCAATACCTTGATTATGAGTGGAAGGTTATAACCATGAGCTCCTACCTCGAGTACGAGAGGTCCGGCAACCGTACGGTCATGGAAGCTCCGTACGACAGCAACAACCATGCGATTGCATGTCTGTTTGAAGCAGAACTGGCCGAAGGCGGCGGGCGCTTCATCTCTCAGATAATAGATGGAGTGATCCATACCTGCGAGATGACTTCCTGGGCTCTTTCCGCACACATCGCCAGCCTGGGGCCCGACCACAGGCCCCTTCCCTGGAAGGGTGACGCCACTCTTGAACTCCGCCAGGGCGACGTGTCCCAGATGTTCGCCTGGATATACTACTATCTGCACGACGAATTCGACAAGATCCACCCCGAAATCAGCCGGAGGCTCAAGGCGGAACTGGTAGGGAGGGAACTGGACCCTTATCTCTGCGAAACGGAGTACTGGTGGATGGGCTTCGACCCCAACTATGTGCTGAACAACTGGTGCCCGTGGTGCAATGCCAACGCGCTGCTCTGCTTCATGCTCATCGAGGATGATCCCGGCCGCTATGCCCGCGGAGTCTGGAAGAGCATGTGGTCGGTCGACCAGTACCTCAACCGTATCCAGGGTGACGGCGGAATAGAGGAAGGCCCTTCATACTGGGGCCATTCGGCAGGACAGACCTATGAGTATCTCTATGCGCTGTATCTTGCAACCGGCGGCAAAATCAATCTCTTCGATAACGAGCAGATCCGCGGAATGGGCGAGTACATAGTCAATTCATACGTAGGAGACGGCTGGGTGGTCAATTTTGCCGATGCATCAGCGCGTGGAGGTGCCGATGACTTCAGCCTCATCTACCGCTACGGCAAGGCGATGGGCAGCAAGCGCATGATGGGCTATGCTGCACAGATGCAGAAGGAAGCCCGTACAGCTCCCCGTCCGGACTGGAACGTGTTCGGCTTCCTCGATGCCCTTTCAGCTTACGACGAGCTTTGCAATGCTCCGGGCGGCTATGAGACCGGGGACTACGTCTGGTATCCCGAGACCCAGTTCCACTATGCAAGGGGGGAGAACGGATTCTTCCTCGCGGCGAAGGGCGGATACAATGACGAGAGTCACAACCACAACGACGTTGGCAGCTTCATACTCTGTCTTGACAACCGTCCGGTAATTATAGACGTGGGTGTCGGGACCTATACCGCACAGACCTTCTCTCCCCAGCGCTACGAGATATGGAGCATGCAGAGCAACTACCACAACGTCCCCGTGATCAACGGAGCCGCCCAGGTCAACGGGGCGGAGTACAGGGCTTCCGATACGAAGTCGACCAGGAGTTCCTTCTCTGCAAACATCGCAGGAGCATATCCCGAGGAGGCTGCAGTCAGGAACTGGACCCGCTCATACAGCTTCACCGGTCAGACGGTGACTGTGGCCGACAACTTCGAACTCCTTGAAGCCAGGGCTGCCAGCAAGGTGAACTTCATGATATGGGGAGACGTGGACGCCTCACGTCCCGGAACAGTCAGAATAGCCGCCGGGTCAAGGACCGTTGTGATGAAGTACGATGCAAGAACCTTCACCGCAACCGTCGAGACCATCACCCTTGACGACAACAGGCTCTCCAGCGTCTGGGGCCCCGAAATAACGAGGCTCACCCTCACCGCCGGCAAGCTCCAGAAATCCGGTTCGTACAAATACGTCTTCTCCGCCGAATAATCAAATAGAACAGCAGCGGTTCAACCGCTGCTGGTATAGCTTGGATTATATTGCAGGCAAAAATTATTTTTGCCTGCAATATATTTGTATTGGGCAGCCTGTGAGGTTGAAATTCTCGCGTAACTGATTCTCCAGGAACCTCTTGTAGGGATCCTTGATGTACTGCGGAAGGTTGCAGAAGAACGCGAATGCGGGGAACTTGGTGGGCAGCTGGGTCACGTACTTGATCTTGACATACTTGCCCTTCCATGCGGGGGGAGGAGTCTCCTCGAGTATGGGGAGAAGGGCCTCGTTGAGGCGGGCCGTGGGTATCTTCTGCGAGTAATTTGCGTAGACTTCGTTGGCTGCGTCAAGGACGTTGGCGATGCGCTGCATCTTGACCACTGAGGTGAAGATGATGGGAACGTCGTCGAACGGGGCGATCCTCGAGCGGAGACTTCTCTCGTACTCCTTGAGGGTGTTGTTGTCCTTGATGAAGAGGTCCCACTTGTTGACTACGAGCACGCAGCCCTTGCGGTTCTTGATGATGAGGTTGAAGATGTTCATGTCCTGGGCCTCCATTCCGGAGGTCGCGTCTATCATCATTATGCAGATGTCGGAATGCTCGATTGCGCGGATGGAACGCATCACGGAGTAGAACTCGAGGTCCTCGTGGACCTTTGACTTCTTGCGTATGCCGGCGGTGTCGACGAGCATGAACTCGTGGCCGAACTTGTTGTAGTGGGTCTCGATGGCGTCCCTCGTGGTGCCGGCAACAGGGGTCACGATGTTGCGGTCCTGGCCGAGGAGGGCGTTGGTGAGCGATGATTTACCAACGTTGGGCTTGCCGACGATGGTGATTCTGGGGAGGTCCTTGTAAGGGTCCTCGGTCTCCTCCTTTTCTTCGGGGAGGGCGGCGATTATGGCGTCCAGGAGGTCGCCGGTGCCGCTGCCGTTGGCTGCGGAGATACCGTAGATCTCGCCGAGTCCGAGGGAGTAGAAATTGTATGTGTCATAGACCTTGTCGCCTGTGTCCACCTTGTTCACGCAGAGGATCACGGGCTTCTTGGTGCGGCGCAGCACGTCGGCTATCTCGGCATCGTAGTCGGTTACGTCGGTGCCGGCTTCGACCATGAAGAGGATGAGGTCGGCCTCCTCGATGGCTATCTGGACCTGTTCACGTATGGCGGACTCGAACACATCGTCGGAGTTTGTGGTGTAACCACCGGTGTCGACGACCGAGAATTCGCGGCCGCACCATTCGCTGCGGCCATAGTGACGGTCGCGGGTAACGCCCGCGATGTCGTCGACGATCGCCTGCCTCATTCCTACGAGGCGGTTGAAAAGAGTGGACTTGCCCACATTAGGACGCCCTACTATCGCTACGAGTGCCATATAAACTGCAGTCTTTACAAGCGTCACTGTAATTGCCGGTACAGTGTTTACCGTGAAGTGCGGCATCTTCGTCCTTGAAACAGCGGATGCCGCGCTTGCGCATCTCCTCGTTGGACCCTACGTCGTACTTGGGGAACTCCTTGTGGCGGAAGATTATGTTGAAGCATAATCCGAACACGCAAAGGGCCACTGCGGCCAGGGTCACGAGAAATATTGTCATGTTCTATCTTTCAAATACGGGGCTGATAGGCTCGTAATTGTATACTTTGCGGATAATGTCTGCAAATACCGGGGCCATCGTGCAGATCTTGATCTTGGGGTCGTTCACAAGTTCGGGATGGGGGATGGTGTCGGTGATGTAGACTTCCTCGAGTGCTGAATTGTGTATCTTCTCGATGGCGTTGCCTGAAAGTACACCGTGGGTTGCGCAGGCGCGTACGCTGAGTGCGCCCATCTCCTTGAGCACGTCGGCTGCCTTGCAGAGGGTGCCTGCGGTGTCGATCATGTCGTCGACGATGAAGACGTTCTTGTCCTTCACGTCACCGATGGCGGTGATGCTGCCTACTACGTTGGCCTTTTCGCGGACCTTGTGGCAGATGATCATCGAGCAGTCCTGGTCCTTTGAGATGGCCTTTGCGAAGATGTTGGCCTTCTTTGCACCGCCCATGTCGGGGGCTGCGATGGCGAGGTTGTCAAGATGCATTCCGCTGATGACGGGGATGAATACCTTGGAGCCGTAGACGTGGTCGACGGGGATGTCGAAGAAGCCCTGGATCTGCTCGGCGTGGAGGTCGCATGTCATCACGCGGTCAGCGCCGGCGGCAGTGAGGAGGTTGGCTGCAAGCTTTGCTCCGATTGCGACGCGGGGCTTGTCCTTGCGGTCCTGGCGTGCCCAGCCGAAGTAGGGGATTACGGCGATGACCTTGTCTGCGGAGGCTCTCTTTGCCGCATCGATGCTGAGGAGGAGCTCCATCATGTTGTCTGCGGGCGGGAAGGTCGACTGAAGGATGAACGTGGTGGCTCCACGGACGCTCTGCTCGAAGTGAGGCTGGAACTCACCGTCGGAGAAGTGCGAAACCTTCATGTTTCCAAGGGTAAACTGTTTTTCGTCCTCACGAATCGTAGCGTTCAGACTTTCTACTACTTTCTCTGCGAAGTCCCTGGAAGCATCGCAGGTGAAAAGCTCCATTCGATGGCTGTGTAACATGGTTGTCTATTGTTGTGTTTCAAGTATTTGGGCAATGTATCCAAGTATCTCGTCGCGTCCGGCTCCGTTCTGTGACGAACTGGTGAGCATGGGCGGAAGCTCCTCCCATTCCTGCAGGATCTGCTCCTTTATCCTCTCAATCTGTGCGGCGAGGGCGTTGGGGCCCTGCTTGTCGCATTTTGTGAAGATGATGGCGAACGGTATGCCGTTCTCTCCAAGTTCCGCAAGGAAATCGAGGTCCGTTGCGCCTATGTCGTGGCGCGAGTCGATGAGTACAAAGAGGAGTGCCAGTTCCTCTGAGTTGAAAATGTAGTCACTGACTACGGCCGCGAGCTCTTCGCGGCCCTTCTGCCCCATTTTGGCGTATCCGTATCCGGGAAGGTCCACGAGATACCAGCTGTCATTGATGATGAAGTGGTTCACGACCTTCGTCTTGCCCGGTGTGGACGATGTCATCGCAAGCTTGCCGTTGCGGCAGAGCATGTTTATCAGCGATGACTTGCCAACATTGGAACGCCCGATAAAAGCGACTTCCGGCAGGTGTCTCTTCGGCTTCTGTTGAACGCGGGTGCTGCTGCCTGCGAATTTTGCCTCTGAGATTTTCATACAATACCTTTCTAACTTAAAAATGCGGGACAAAGATACGAATTCTTTGTTGATTTATGCGTATTTTTGTGAGTATGGAAACCGAGTATATTGATTTGCTTCATCTTCAGCTCCTCCTTAAGGAGGAAATCGAGGGTGTCCTGCCCGGCAGGATACGGGTCAAGGCGGAGATTTCGCAGCTCCAGGCAAAGGCTAACGGGCATTGCTACATGGAGCTGAGCCAGAGCCTTGACGGGCAGGGAGTTGTGGCCAAGGCACGCGCCGTCGTATGGCGCAACCGCTGGCCCATGCTGTCGCGCTGCTTCAAGGACGAGACCGGCAGTGCCCTGAGCGTGGGAATGTCGGTGCTTCTCAGCGTGCAGCTGAGCTACAGCGAGCTCTACGGACTGACCCTTGTTGTGGATGACATCGACGCCGCCTTTACTCTCGGCGAGGCGGAACTTCAGAAGAGAAAGACGATTCAAAAGCTGACGGAAGAAGGCCTTATCGATAAACAGAAAGAATTGACCCCCAGTGAGTTGCCTTACAGGCTCGCCGTAATTTCCGCCAGCGATGCCGCCGGCTTCGGCGACTTCAGCCGCCATATCGCGCAGAACGAATACGGCTTCGCCTTCGAGGTGGACCTCTTTCCGGCAGCGATGCAGGGCGACGGCGCGCCGGAGTCGATTTCCAATGCCCTGCAGGAAATCGAGGTGGCCGGAGGCTACGATGCGGCGCTCATCATAAGAGGTGGCGGTTCCGCCCTCGACCTTGCCTGCTTCGACGATTATTCGCTGTGCTTTGCAATAGCCTGCTGCCCTGTTCCCGTATACACGGCAATCGGTCATGACAGGGATTTCCACGTGGCCGACATGGTGGCGTACGGGTATGTCAAGACCCCCACTGCCCTGGCCGACCTTTTCATTGACGAGATAGCCGCCGAAGACGAGCTTATATCGTCGTTCGGCACCAGGCTCAAGATGGCGTTCGGAGCAAGGATCTCACGCATGGAGTCGGAGCTGGAGATGCTGGCCTCCCGCATCATGAACGCCGACCCGAGGAACGTCCTCGCCCGCGGATTCTCGCTGGCCACGGACGCCGGAGGAGTCGTGCTCAAGTCCGCCGCCGGGGTGGAAGTCGGTGATTCCATCACCGTATGCTTCCACGACGGGGCTCTGGAATGCAAGGTGATGGGTTTGAAATGATGCAGTTTGCTCAAAAATTCGTATCTTTACAGATTGTATTATGGAAGAGAATTTCGACTATGGAAAGGCGATGGCCGAGCTTGAGCAGATAGCCCTCAAGGTTGAGGACCCTTCAACCGCGCTGGGCGACATCGACAAGCTCATCAAGCGCTCCACGGAGCTCGTGGACGCGTGCCGTGCCTACCTCAGGACAAACAGGGAAAAAGTGTATGGGAATGCCGAAGATTTATGATACGGACCCCTGGCTCCAGCCCTATCGCGAAGCCATAGAGGCCCGTCACGCCCACATATTGGCTGACAAGCGCGCCATAGCCGGTGAAGGCAGCCTCTCCGATGCGGTGAACAACCATCTTTTCTACGGTCTTCACCATACGGAAGCGGGATGGGTTCTGCGCGAATGGGCGCCGAATGCCACCCGCATATGCCTCATAGGTGAATTCAACAACTGGAAGCGTACGGAATCCTATGCCCTCAAGCCTTGTGGCGACGGCAACTGGGAGATCACGCTTCCTGATTTCTTCATCCACCACGGCGATCTTTACAAGCTCTGGATCGAATGGCCCGGCGGCGGCGCCGAGCGTCTGCCGGCATATGCCACGAGGGTTGTCCAGAACCCTGAGACCAAGATCTTCTGCGCCCAGGTATGGGCTCCGGCCAAGCCTTATGAATGGAAGGCGCGCCGCCCCGGCAAGCGCCCCCACCCCCTCATCTACGAGTGCCACATCGGCATGAGTTCGGAGGAGGAGAAGGTTTCGACCTTCGAGGAATTCCGCAAGGACGTCCTGCCCCGCGTGAAGGCGCTGGGATACAATGTGCTGCAGATCATGGCCCTTCAGGAGCATCCCTACTACGGCTCCTTCGGCTATCAGGTGTCGAACTTCTTTGCCGTCAGCAGCCGTTTCGGAACACCCGACGAGTTCAAGCATCTCGTCGATGACGCACATCGTGCCGGCATAGCCGTCATAATGGACATAGTGCACTCGCATATGGTCAAGAACGAGGCGGAGGGCCTCAGCAAATTCGATGGCCGCGAGGACCTTTACTTCTACAACGGCTGGCAGGGACATCATCCCGCATGGGACAGCCGCTGCTTCGACTACGGCAAGAACGAGACAAAGTTCTTCCTCCTCTCCAACTGCAAGTTCTGGATGGAGGAATACCATCTCGACGGCTTCCGTTTCGACGGAGTCACCAGCATGCTGTACTGGGACCACGGTCTCGAGAAGGATTTCGGCGACTATGCGCTGTACTTCAACAAGGGTGTGGACGAGAATGCGGTAAGTTATCTTGCCCTCGCCAACATGCTCATCCACGAGCTCAACCCCAATGCCATAACCATCGCCGAGGACATGAGCGGCATGGCCGGCCTTGCAGCCCCGTTCAAGGCGGGCGGCATAGGCTTCGACTTCAGGATGGCCATGGGCATCGCCGACCACTGGATCAAGTGGATCAAGGAACTCTCCGACGAGCAGTGGAGCATGGGCGGCATATGGTGGGAACTGACGAACAAGCGTGCCGACGAGAAGACCATCTCCTATGCCGAGTGCCACGACCAGGCCCTGGTGGGCGACAAGACCATCATCTTCCGCCTCATCGACAAGGACATGTACTTCAGCATGGACAAGGCTTCCACCAACATGACGGTCGACAGGGGCATAGCCCTGCACAAGATGATACGCCTTGTGACCCTCGCCACCAGCGGCGGCGGGTACCTTAACTTCATGGGCAACGAGTTCGGACATCCCGAATGGATCGACTTCCCCCGCGAGGGGAACGGGTGGTCCTGCAAGTACGCACGCCGTCAGTGGAGCCTTGCCGACAACGGGCTTCTCCGCTATGGCGGACTCAGGGAGTTCGACTCCGCAATGATTCACTATGTGAAGGCTGAAAAGCTTCTTGAATCGCCACTTTCGCAGCTTTATTGCGATGAAGAGAGGAAAGTTTTGATTTTCAGCCGCGGAAACACTATCTTTGCATTCAATTTCAATCCGGTAGCGTCCTTCGAGAATTTCGCCTTCTGGGCACCGGACGGAGAATACACCCTGGCATTCGATTCCGACGAGCCTGAATTCGGTGGTTTCTCACGTCTTCAGAAGAACGAACGGCATTCCACAGATAACCACAAATTAGCACTGTACCTGCCCAGCAGGTGCGCTATTGTATTGAAAAAAACGAAGTGATATATGGCATTTTTGAAATTCAACAAGTCTGAACTGGTGAACCTGGGATACTCTCTCAAGAGGGAGATCCTTGGCTCAAACAAGACCGGTGCCTATTGCAACACGACCCTGATCGACTGCAATACCCGCCGCTATCATGGATTCCTGGCCGTCACGCTTGACCGTTTTGGCGGCGACAGGTTCCTTCTGCTTTCAGACGTGGACGAGACCCTGGTTGTCAACGGCAAGCAGTTCAACCTGGGAATCCACCGTTACGGCGACATCTATGAGCCCAGAGGCCACAAGTACATCGTCGACTTCAGCGCCAATCCTGTTCCCCAGCTCACCTACAAGGTGGGCGAAATCGTCTTCAAGAAGAGCATAATGCTCGCCCAGGACAAGGACCAGGTGCTTGTCAAGTACGACCTTGCGGAGTCGAGTGCGCCGGTGACCCTGCGTCTCAGCCCGTTCCTCGCGTTCCGCAACATCCATGCGCTCACGCATGAGAACCCCGAGGCGAACACCACCGGTGTGAGGATACAGAACGGCATGGCCTACAGGATGTACGCCAACTTCCCCAACCTCAACCTCCAGCTCAGTTCGGCCACTGCCACATACGTCGAGGACCCTCACTGGAACAAGGACATAACCTATTCCGACGAGTACCGCCGCGGTTTCGACTGCAAGGAGGACCTTCTGGTTCCCGGATACTTCGAGGTCAAGCTCCGCCCCGGCACCTCGGTGGTGCTCTCCGCATCGCTTACCGAGGAGGATCCCACAGCGCTCAAGCGCAAGTTCGACTCCTTCCTGAAGAAGAAGGGCCAGGCATCCTCATACCGCGACCAGCTTGCCCGCTGCGCAAACCGCCTTATCACGGACCACAACAACCGCAAGAAGATCAATGCAGGTTTCACCTGGATGTACACCGGACTTCTCCGCGAGACTCTCCAGGCCCTTCCCGGCCTCACACTTTACGGCCTCAACGATCCCGCACAGTTCGAGGAAATACTCGACAACCTGATCGCCGACGAGCAGGAGCGTCTCACCCGCCGCACAACCCAGGTCGAGGCGCCTCTCTACATGGCAAGCGTGCTCCAGGCATACATCGACTTCGGCGCCGATCCCAGGAAGGTCTGGGCAAAGTACGGCGGCATCATCAAGGTCATACTCGAGAGCTATCTCCCCGGCGAGCGTGCCGAGGTTGCAATGCAGCCCAACGGCCTGCTCTGGGCGCAGATGGACGGTGTCGCCCTCAGCTGGATGAACGCCTACATAGGCGGCCGCGCAGTCACCGAGCGCGCCGGATACCAGGTAGAGACAAACGCATTCTGGTACAACAGCATATGCTTCGCACTCGAGATGGAGCAGAAATACGGCTCACCCAGGAGCCAGTTCGTCTCAAGGTGGACACAGATACGCGACCTCGTCAAGGCCAGCTACCAGCCCACATTCTGGAACGAGGGCCGTGCCTGCCTCGCCGACTACGTCGACAACTCCGGTCAGAACATGGACATCCGTCCCAACCAGCTGTACGCCATCTGGGTCAAGTATTCTCCCATTGACGAGGAGCTTGCACCCTACATACTGCGTGTCATCGACAGCGAGCTGGTTACATCACGCGGCATCAGGACCCTCTCTCCCCGCGACGTCAAGTACAAGGGCGTATACGAGGGCACACAGATCGACCGCGACCTCGCATATCATCAGGGCTGTACCCGCCCGTTCCTCCTCGAACCTTACGTTGCAGTATGCTTCAGGGTTAAGGGCCCGTCCTTCCTGAAGAAGGCCGAATGGCTCATCGAGGGCTTCTATGAGGACCTCAACAAGCATGGCGTGGGCGCATTCTCCGAACTTTACGACGGAGACCCCCCTCACGAGCCTCACGGAGCAATCTCTTCTGCGCTCAGCACCGCTGCGCTGCTTTCTGTCGAATACATGTTGGAAAAATACAAGGAGGAAAAGTAATGAGAGTGCTTATGTTCGGATGGGAGTTTCCTCCCCACATCGCAGGCGGTCTTGGAACAGCCTGCAAGGGTATAGTCGAAGGACTTGCCCGCAACGACGTGCAGACCCTGTTCGTCATGCCTTCCGCTTCAGGTGACGAGGACCAGAGCTGCACCACCATCATCAACGCGAGCGACGTCGCCGTCGCCCACGCCACCGAAACCGTCGACGAATTCCTTAACAACGTAAAGTTCATCAACGTCGACTCCAACATCGTTCCCTATGTCGATCCTGAGGAATATTACCAGGCCATAGAGATGATGAAGAAGGAGCAGCGTACCGAGACCACCGTCGGCTTCGGTCAGAAGTTCAAGTTCTCCGGAAAGTACGGCGCAAACCTCCTCGAGGAGGTGAGCCGTTACGCCCAGGTGGGCGGCACCATCGCCATGCAGCATGACGGCGAGTTCGATGTCATCCATGCCCACGACTGGCTTACATATCTTGCAGGCATAGCCGCAAAGGAACTTACAGGCAAGCCCCTCGTAGTGCATGTGCACGCCACATCCTTCGACCGCGGTACCGACGACATGGTGGATTCCCGCGTCTTCGCGATCGAGAAGCGCGGCATGGAGGCCGCTGACCGCGTGGTCACCGTCTCCGACCTCACCAGGAACATCGTCATCAACAAGTACGGCATCGACCCTGCAAAGGTCGTAACCGTGCACAATGCTGTTGACTTCAGCGGCCGCGAGAACCTTCAGGTCGTGAGGGGAGTGACCGACAAAGTCGTCACCTTCCTCGGCCGCATCACCTTCCAGAAAGGTCCCGAGTACTTCATCGAGGCTGCCGCCAAGGTCCTCAAGCGCACAAAGAACGTGCGCTTCGTGATGGCCGGCAGCGGCGACATGATGCAGCGTGCCATCCGTCAGGTCGCACGTCTCGGCATATCCGACCGTTTCCACTTCACCGGATTCCTCCGCGGACAGGAGGTGCAGAAGATGTTCGCCCTTTCGGACGTATACATCATGCCTTCAGTATCGGAGCCTTTCGGTATTTCACCTCTTGAGGCGATGCGCTCCAACGTGCCTTCGATCATCTCCCACCAGTCAGGTGCTGCGGAGGTGCTCAAGTATGCCCTCAAGGTGGACTTCTGGGATGTCGACGCAATGGCCGACGACATCTATGCCCTCCTTCAGTATCCCGCACTTGCCGACTTTGCAACCAGGCAGGGCTTCGATGAGGTCAACGAGCTCAAGTGGACGGGAGCATGCGCAAAGCTCAAGAAAGTTTATGAATCAGTAATCAATCAGTGATATGAAGAAGTCAATCTGTCTGTATTTCCAGGTACATCAGCCTACAAGGCTCCGTCTTTACAGGTTTTTTGATATAGGCAAGGATTCGCATTACTACGATGACTTTGCCAACCGCACCATCCTCAAGAGGATCGCGCAGAAGTGCTATCTGCCCATGAACGAGCTCCTGCTGGAGCAGATCAAGGAGCAGAAGGGCAAGTTCAAGATTGCCTTCTCCATCAGCGGAACGGCTCTCGAGCAGTTCGACCGCTATGCTCCGGAGGTTATCGACAGCTTCCGCGCCCTAGCCGACACCGGATGTGTGGAGTTCCTCTGCGAGACCTACTACCACTCTCTGGCAGCCCTCGGTTCCGAGGCTGAGTTCGAGCACCAGGTGCTCAAGCACAAGGCTGCAATCGAGCAGTACTTCGGCGTAACTCCCAAGGCATTCCGCAACACCGAGCTGATCTATTCCGACGAGATAGGCGCAAAGGTGCGCGACATGGGCTTCAAGACCATGCTCACCGAGGGTGCACGTCACATCATGGGCTGGAAGAGCCCCAACTACGTATACAGCTGCGACTTCAGGAGCGACCTCAAACTCCTTCTGCGCAACTATGGTCTGTCCGACGACATCGCGTTCCGCTTCTCCGACCAGGGCTGGCAGGGCTGGCCTCTCACATCCGAGAAGTTCACCCAGTGGGCTGCCGACGCAGAAGGCGACATCCTGAACCTCTTCATGGACTACGAGACCTTCGGCGAGCATCAGAGCGCAGAAGCCGGTATCTTCGACTTCATGAAGGCTCTTCCCAAGGCCGTACTCGGTGCCGGATTCCAGTTCGTCACCCCTTCAGAGGCAAGCAAGAAGCTGAAGCCCGTTGCAGAGCTTTCAGTACCTCAGCCCATATCCTGGGCTGATGAGGAGCGCGACCTCAGCGCATGGCTCGGAAACGAGCTGCAGCAGGATGCATTCAACAAGCTCTACCGTCTCCAGGAGAAGCTCAGCATCCTTGCCGATCCCATCCTCTGGGCCGATTACGGACACCTTCAGGAGAGCGACCACCTGTACTACATGTGCACCAAGTTCTTCTCCGACGGCGAGATCCACCAGCGCTTCAACCCCTACGACACCCCTTACGAGGCATTCATCAACTATATGAACGTCCTCAGCGATTTCATTATAAGAGTCAATAACGCAATAGCAGAAAAATAAATAAACGATGAACAGAAACGACATGGAAACCCCAGTGTGGAAAAGCGTGATGGTCACACGCCATCTTCCCGAGGAACTCTCAGGACTTGAGACCCTGTGCAAGAACCTCTGGTGGTGCTGGAACGACAGTGCAAAGGCACTGTTCAAGACCATCGACGCTGACCTTTGGCACAAGTCAGGCCACAATCCGATGGAGATATTGGACAAGGTGAGCCTCAAGAGATACAAGGAGCTTGCAAAAGACGGTGACTTCCTTTCACGTCTTGCAGCGGTCATGAAGGAGTTCGGCGAGTATATGGCCCTCAAGTCAAAGCGTACCGAACCTTCAGTAGGCTACTTCTGTATGGAGTACGGCCTCGACACCTCGCTCAAGATCTATTCCGGTGGTCTCGGCATCCTCGCAGGCGATTATCTCAAGGAAACATCAGACATGAATGTCAACCTTGTGGCAGTGGGACTTCTTTACCGTTACGGATATTTCACACAGCGCCTTACCCCTCAGGGCAACCAGGTGGCTGAATATGATGCCCAGGACTTCCTCAAGATCCCTGCAGAGCCCGTGCTCGATGAGAACGGCAACTGGCTCAGCGTCAGCATGCAGCTCCCCGGCCGCATGATGTACGCACGTATCTGGAAGGTTGCGGTCGGCCGTACCGACCTCTACCTTCTTGACACCGACTTCGAGGACAACAGCCCCGAGGACCGTCAGGTTACCCACCAGCTTTATGGTGGCGACTGGGAGAACCGCCTGAAGCAGGAGATACTCCTCGGCATCGGCGGTGTCCGTGCCCTCCGAGTGCTCGGACTCAATCCCACCATCTACCATTATAATGAGGGACACGCTGCATTCGCAGGCCTCGAGAGGCTTCGCGAGTATATGCAGGAAGGCAATCTTTCATTCAATGAGGCAGTCGAGCTCGTACGCTCATCAGGCCTCTTTACCACACATACCCCCGTGCCCGCAGGTCACGACGCATTCCCCGAGGATATGCTCGGCCGCTATCTCGGCCATTATCCCCAGCGCTTCGGCATCGACTGGCGCGGCATGATGCAGCTCGGCAAGATTGACGCCAACAATTACGACGAGAAGTTCTCCATGAGCCTGCTTGCCGCCAACCTTTCACAGAATGTGAACGGCGTCAGCATGCTTCACGGAAAGGTCAGCCAGGACATCTTCACAAACATGTATCCCGGCTATCTCCCTGAGGAACTCTATATCAGCTATGTGACCAACGGTGTGCATTATCCCACCTGGTGCTCAAAGGAGATGAAGAAGCTCCAGGGCGCAGTGTTCGGCCCCGAGTTCCATACCCATCACTACGACAAGGAGTGCTTCAACGGCATCTACCGCGTAAGCGACGAGGCTATCTGGGACGTGCGCAAGACCGTCAAGTCCGATCTTGTCACCTATGTATGCGAGCGTCTGTCCGATCCTTCGATGAGCGCCCACTACACCCCGAGCCAGATCGTGACCATCAAGGAGCGTCTGCGCGACGACGTGCTCACCATCGGTTTCGCACGCCGCTTCGCAACCTACAAGCGTGCGACCCTCCTCTTCAGCGACCTCGACAGGCTTGACGCCATCGTCAACAACCCCGAGCGTCCCGTTCAGTTCCTCTTTGCAGGCAAGGCACATCCCGCAGACGGCGGCGGCCAGGACCTCATCAAGAGGATCATCGAGATATCGAAGGAGGACAGGTTCCTCGGCAAGATCGTCTTCGTTCCCGGTTACGACATCACTCTCGCAAAGCGTCTCGTGCAGGGTGTGGACGTATGGCTCAACAACCCTACCCGTCCCCAGGAGGCTTCCGGCACATCAGGCGAGAAGGCTGCCATGAACGGTGTGATGCACTTCTCCGTCCTTGACGGATGGTGGGTCGAGGGTTACAAGGAAGGCGCAGGCTGGGCACTCTCACAGGAGCGCACCTACGACGACCAGAACTACCAGAACGAGCTTGACTCCGCAACCATCTATGCAACCATCGAGAATGAGATAGCTCCTGCATACTACAATGTGGATTCAAAGAGCGGACGTTCTTCAGAGTGGATAGGATACATCAAGAACACCATTGCCAAGGTGGCTTCGAACTTCACCACCAACCGCATGCTCACCGACTACTGCAACCAGTACTACATCCCTCAGAGCAAGCGCTTCGGCGAGCTCTCTGCCGATGACTGCAAGCTTGCTCGCGAGCTCGCAACCTGGAAGCAGGCCGTATCTGCGGAGTGGAACAACATGAGGATAGTATCATACACCCAGCCGGCAGCATCGTACTCCCTCTCACAGGACAACATGCTTACCAGTGAGGTGAAGATCGATCTCGGCCGCATCAAGCCCGAGGACATCGGCGTCGAGATGCTGTTCACTTCTTCTGACAAGAAGGGCAAGCTCCACATCCAGGAGGTCTGCCAGTATGAGCTTACCGGCGTAGAGAACGGTGTGGCATGCTTCGTCGCAACCATCCTTCCCGAGAGAACCGGTATGTATCAGGTAGGTACCAGGATCTATCCCAAGAATCCCGCTCTGCCTCACCGTCAGGACTTCCCCCTTGTTAAATGGCTGTAGTCGCAACAGGCTTTTTTGACGGTGTCCATCTCGGGCACCGTCAGGTACTCGATACAATCGTCTCCTGCTCCCGTGAAATGGGGCAGGAGGCGATTGTCATAACTTTCAGGCAGCACCCGCGCATGGTGCTGGGGCAGGACGCCGATTCTCTGCGCCTGCTGAATTCTCCCGAGGAGAAGCGTGCGCTCCTTCAGGCGTGCGGCATCGGGCGGGTCGAATATATCGACTTCACCCCGCAGTTCGCCGCCCTCACCACCGGTGAGTACCTTCAGATGCTCAAGTCGGATTATGATGCGGAGGCCGTTGTCATAGGCTACGACAACCGCATAGGTTCCGACCAGCTTCCGCCCGCAGAAACAGCCGCTGCAGCGCGGCAGGCGGGTCTTATCCCCTTTATTGCTCCGGCAACCGATGCGGGCATCTCCTCCACCAGGATACGCTGCGCGCTTGAGGAAGGCCGGATTGCCGAGGCCAACGCAATGCTCGGATACGCCTACAGGCTGAGCGGTACCGTGGTACATGGCAACAAGCTTGGCAGGACTATCGGATATCCCACTGCCAACATGCGCGTGGATGATGCGCTCAAGCAGATTCCCGGCAACGGCGTGTACCTCGTGAAGGTACAGCTGCCGGGCGGCCTGCATTGGGGAATGACCAACATCGGCATGCGTCCGACGGTAGGTGGTTCAGT
The DNA here is from genome assembly GCA_045640445.1 of Candidatus Cryptobacteroides sp. Lineage (GTDB taxonomy): Bacteria > Bacteroidota > Bacteroidia > Bacteroidales > UBA932 > Cryptobacteroides. The sequence continues at coordinate 23,789 of JAZUFA010000002.1, forward strand.
CCTTACCGTGGAGACCCACATCTTCGACTTTGCACAGGAGATCTATGACCAGGCCATGACCATAGATTTCGTAAGGCGCCTTCGTGCCGAGCAGAGGTTCGGCTCTTTGGAAGAGCTCAAAAAAAATCTCGCGGCCGACGAAGTCCGTTGCCGCGAGATACTGAAAGATATTCAGTGATTCAGGTTTTAGTGTAATCTCTTTGCAAGCTCCTGGCGAAGTCCCTTGGAACCGTTGATGGGCTCGAGGACGAGGTCGCCGTCGGCGATAAGGAAGGCGGTGGGAATGCTCGTCACACCGTAGAGAGCTACAGCCTGTGAACTTGCGCCAAGTCCGTCGTTGACGTTGATCCAGGGTAACTTCTGTGATTTTACAACAGTCGCCCACTTGGCCTTGTCGATGTCGAGGCATACTGAGTAGATCTCGAATCCCTTGTTATGGAACTCATTGTATATGGGGAGGAGCACCTCGTTGTTGAACATCGAGTGTGCAGCCTCTGATGAATTCCAGAAATGGAGCAGGATGCACTTTGCGTCGATTGAATTGAGCTCGACCTTCTCGCCCTTCTCGTTGGGAAGAGAGATGTTGGGGAAGCCGGCTACCTCTGCGGTCTGCAGGCTGTTGTTAACCATGAGCAGCTGCTCGCGGCGTGCGGCCTCTTTGTCGAGGGCCTTCACGTAGCGTGATTCAGGATAGACGGTCTTGAGTGAGTCGCAGACGCTGCGGAAGTGCAGTGCGTCGGTGTACTGGGTGAATATGGGCATGCCGTTGAGGTTCTCGTAGAGCACCGGGATGCAGGTCAGCGAGAAGGGATTTGTCATGACATATTTCACACACTCCCTGTAATGCTGGATATATGCTTCGGTAACTGCCTTGCCGTCCTCGTCGGCCTCTATGACCTTGGCGATGAAATCGGAATAGGCCTTCTCAACGGACTGGAGCTTGGCGGAGCCTTCGGAACCGCTTACGCTGTAGTTGCCGAGAGTGTCGGCCTCGACCTTTGCCATCTCGCCGTTCTCGAGCAGCAGGGCTGCAATGCGGGTGTCCTTGTAGAAGAGGTAGACGAATTCGGGCTGACCCTTGGCAATATCGAGCTTGTAGGCGAATGAACCGTCGGCCGATGTCTTGATGGTGTCGAGGACGTTGTAGGTGTTGACATTGAGCTCCTTCACGATGATCTGCGCGTTGGAGAGGCCGTCAACGGTACCTTTGATACCGGCCTTCCGGCCGCATGATGCGAGCGCGAGCACTGAGAGTGCAAGCGCGATTATCTTATAACTTTTCATATTCTGCGAGAATTGCTGCTGCCGTTTTTGCCTGCTCCTCCGGTGTGGGGCTGAGGTGCTCCTTGCGGAAGTCGAGGTCGCCCTCTGTCTGGAGGGGTACCAGGTGGATGTGGGTGTGGGGAACTTCCATTCCCAGCACTGCCACGCCTACGCGCTGGCAGGGCACTGCAGCCTTGAGAGCTACGGCCACCTTTCTGGCGAATGCCCACAGGCCCTCATAGGTCTTTTCGTCAAGATGGAAGATGTAGTCGTCTTCAACATTCTTGGGGATTACGAGCGTGTGACCGATGGCGAGGGGGCTTATGTCGAGGAATGCGTAGTATTCGTCGGACTCGGCGACTTTGTAGGAGGGGATTTCGCCCTTGGCGATCCTTGTGAAGATTGTTGCCATTAGAGTGTGATGTCGAGGATTTCGAACTTGATGATGCCTGAAGGGGCATGGGCCTCTACAGTCTCGCCCTTGCCGTGGCCCATGAGAGCCTTAGCGATGGGGGTGGTTGCTGCAAGCTTGCCCTTTGAGAAATCGGCCTCTGATTCACCCACGATGGTGAACACCATCTCCCTGCCGTTTCCGAGATGCTTCACCTTGACGGTGTTGAGCATGCCCACCTTGTCGGTGCTTACCTGGGAAGCGTCAACGACCTTTGCGGTGGCTACCAGGTTCTGGAGTTTTGATATGTTGAGTTCGAGGAGGCCCTGTGCCTCACGTGCTGACTCGTATTCTGCGTTTTCTGACAAATCGCCCTTCTCGCGGGCTTCGGCGATTGCGGCGGCAATCACGGGACGCTGGGCGAGAGCCTCAGCGAGTTCTTTCTTCAATTTGTCCAGGCCTTCCTGGCTCATGTAGTGTACTTCTGCCATAATCAGTGAATTAAAAAGGAGTCCCGCCTTTTAGCGGAACCCTTTGTCCTTGCAAATATAGTAATTTTTTGATAAACCTTCCTATTCCTTGAATTTGGGATGCATAATGGCGTCGTAGATAATCAGCTTCCTTGCGTCCACTTCCTCCATTGCCTTTTCTGGTTCCTCGGGTGCGAAAATGGGGGATTGTTCGTGGTCCGGAATGGTGCTCTCTCCCTCCTCGAACTTAATGGTGGAAGCGGCCTTGGGCTGCACCGGCTTCCATGGCTCCGTGAACGGTTCCGGCTCATCGTCGTCATCCGGCATCTCGGGGTCCACCGATGTGAACGGCTTGAACGGACCCTGCTGCCTTGCCTGGCGCCTGGCCGCATCCTCCGCCTTCTTCTTCGCCTTCCTCCTGTTGTCGAGAATTGCCGACACGATGGGGGTTGCGAACATGAGGAGCACTATGATTATGTCCATGTTGTCCATACGTTCAAAGATAGGAATTATTTTGTAATTTTGCACCATGGGTATTTTAGATATAGTATTGCTCCTTTGCTTCGTCCCCGCGATTGTCAAAGGCTTCACTAAAGGCTTCGTGATCCAGATTGTGAATCTGGCGGCCATCCTTCTCGGCGCCTGGGCGGCGCTGCGTTTCTCGAATGTGCTCACGACATGGCTCTCCGGCTATGTCACATGGGACAAGAGCATCGTCTACGTCGTCAGCTTCTTCCTTATTGTCCTGATTGTGATATTCCTCATCAATCTTCTGGGCAGGCTTGTCACGGCAGCAATGGGGGCAATCAGCATAGGGTGGCTCAACCGGCTGCTTGGCGTCCTGTTCGGCATAATCAAGACCGTGGTCCTGCTCGCCATTCCGGTGATGATTTTCCAGAACCTGAATGCACAGTTCAACATTGTCGATCCCGCGAAGCTTGACGGCTCGCCGGTCTACAACTTCATAGTCGAAGTGGCAAATACCGTATTCCCATATTTCAAGAGCATATTGTCAGGATTCACAACGCCGGATGTCTAGAATAATACTTATAGAAACTTCGACCGCCCTCTGCTCCGTTGCCATCGGACAGGACGGCAAGGTGATCTGCAGCAGGGAGACCGCGGAGCCCCGCGCCCATGCCTCCAGAACTGCTGCCTTCATAAAGGAAATGCTTGACGAATGCGGCCTGCGCGTGCAGGACTGCGATGCAGTCTGCGTGAGCTCGGGCCCCGGTTCATATACAGGACTCCGTGTGGGGTCATCGACGGCCAAGGGCCTCTGCTTCGGCGCAGGCAAGCCCCTGCTTGCCGCCTGCACGCTCGACATCCTTGCGCGCCAGGCCGTCAAGGCCGGCCTCCCCGAGGGCTGCACGGCCATAGTGCCCATGGTCGACGCCAGGAGGATGGAGGTCTACTCGGCTGTATACAGCCCCGCCGGCAAGCGTCTTACCGAAATCAGCCCCATTGTGGTGGATGCGGAGTCGTTCGCTTCCGAACTTGCAGCCGGCAAGGTCCTCTTCATTGGCGACGGAGCGGCCAAGTGCGCTCCCGTCCTGAATTCCGCGAACGCGGTTTTCATGCAGGTCAACCCCAATGCCAATGCAATGGCTGAGCTTGCGGAGGAGGCGTTCCAGGCCTCTGATTTCCAGAATATCGCCTATTTCGAGCCTTTCTATCTCAAGGAGTTCGTGGCCACCGTGAGCAAAAAGAACCTCTTCTGACCTGGCCGCCTATTGGGATTAACGTCTCAAATTGTTATATTTGCAAGATATAAAAACCGCAAATATGACATTCAAGGAATATAAAGGTCTCGACCTGGTTGCAACAGGCAACGAAATTCTCGAGCGATGGAAATCCCGCAGTGCATTCGAGCGTTCCCTCGAACTGCGCGAGGGCTGTCCTGAATTCATTTTCTTCGAAGGTCCCCCTTCAGCCAACGGCATGCCGGGCATCCACCATGTGATGGCCCGCTCCATCAAGGACGCCATCTGCCGCTACAAGACACAGAGCGGCTTCAAGGTGCGCCGTCGTGCAGGCTGGGACACCCACGGACTTCCCGTCGAGCTTGGCGTTGAGAAGAAGCTTGGCATCACCAAGGAGGACATCGGTACAAAGATCAGCGTCGAGGAATACAACCGCACCTGCCGTCAGGAGGTCATGAAGTATACCGCCGAGTGGCGCAACCTCACCGAGAGGGTGGGCTACTGGGTCGACATGGACGATCCCTACATCACCTACGACAACCGCTACATCGAGACTCTCTGGTGGCTCCTCAAGGATATCTACGGCAAGGGATATCTCTACAAGGGCAAGAGCATCCAGCCCTACAGCCCCGCCGCAGGCACCGGCCTCAGCTCACATGAGCTCAACCAGCCCGGCTGCTACCGCGACGTCAAGGACACCACCGCCTGCGCGCAGTTCAAGGTCAAGGGCCAGGACGACCTCTACTTCCTTGCCTGGACCACGACTCCCTGGACTCTCCCTTCAAACACAGCCCTCTGTGTGGGCCCCAACATCGATTACGTTAAGGTAAAGAGCCAGAACCCCTATACCGGTACTCCCGCAACATACATCCTTGCACAGGCGCTTGTCAACAACTGGTTCGGCCCCAAGGTGCCGTTCGAGGTTCTTCCCGGCACAATCAAGGGCAGCGAGCTCGTCGGCATGGAGTACGAGCAGCTCATTCCCTGGTTCATCCCCGAGGCCGGCGCATTCCGCGTGATCCCCGGCGACTACGTCACCACAGAGGACGGTACCGGCATCGTGCACATCGCTCCCACATTCGGTGCCGATGATGCAAAGGTTGCCAAGGCAGCAGGCGTTCCCGGTCTGTACGTTACCGACAGGAACGGTGCTCCCCAGGCGCAGGTCGACCCTCAGGGCCGCTTCTACCGCATCGAGGACCTCGATCCTACATACGTGGCCGAGCACGTCCGCACCGACATCTACGCCGAGTGGGCAGGCCGCTATGTCAAGAACGCATACGACTCTTCCCTTGCTCCCGACGCAACAACACTTGACATCGACATCAGCGTCATGCTCAAGGGCGAAGGCAAGGCCTTCCGCATCGAGAAGCACGTACATACCTATCCCCATTGCTGGCGTACCGACAAGCCGGTGCTCTACTACCCCCTCAACTCCTGGTTCATCAAGGCCAGCGCAGTCCGCGAGCAGATGATGGAGCTCAACAGCCACATCACCTGGAAGCCCGAGGCAACCGGAAGCGGACGCTTCGGCAAGTGGCTCGAGAACACCCAGGACTGGAACCTCAGCCGCAGCCGCTACTGGGGTACTCCTCTCCCTATCTGGCGCACCGAGGACGGCAAGGAAGAGATCTGCATAGGCAGCGTCAAGGAGCTCTATGCCGAAATCGAGAAGGCTGTCGCAGCCGGTTTCATGTCGGAGAACCCCTTCAAGGCCGCAGGCTTCGACCCTGACGACATGAGCCTCGCGAACTACGAAAAGATAGACCTCCACCGTCCCTACGTCGACAATATCTTCCTTGTAAGCCCCAGCGGCAGGAAGATGACGAGGGAGACCGACCTCATCGACGTCTGGTTCGACTCCGGCTCTATGCCTTACGCACAAACAGGCCTCCGTGGCAAGGACACCCCCGACTTCGGCGCAACGGCCGACTTCATCGCCGAGGGCGTCGACCAGACCCGCGGATGGTTCTACACCCTGCACGCAATCCATACGATGGTCAGCGGCACTCCCGCCTTCAGGCGCGTCATCTCCAACGGCCTTGTACTCGACAAGAAGGGCGAGAAGATGAGCAAGCGCCTCGGCAACGCCGTGGATCCCTTCAAGGCACTCGACCAGTACGGCGCCGATGCACTCCGCTGGTACATGCTCACCAACGCACAGCCCTGGGACAACCTCAAGTTCGACGAGGCAGGTGTCGAGGAGGTGCGCCGCAAGTTCTTCGGCACTCTGTACAACTCATATTCAGTATTCGCACTCTACGCAAATATCGACGGCTTCGATCCTTCCGCAGAGGCTGTGCCATATGCCGGCAGACCTCTGTTCGACAAGTGGATCATCAGCCGTCTCAATACACTCAGCGGCGCAGTCAAGGCTTCATACGAGGACTACGACATCACCACCGCCGGCCGTCTGATCCAGGACTTCGTCTGCGACGACCTCAGCAACTGGTACATCCGTCTGAACAAGAAGCGCCTCTGGGGCTCGGGCATGCAGGCAGACAAGCTCTCCGCATACCAGACCCTCTATGAGGTTCTCCGCAGCATATCACTGCTCATGGCCCCCATCGCTCCGTTCTACGCAGAGCGCCTGTGGCTCGACCTCGGTGGCGAAGACAGCGTCCACTACGAGGCCATGCCCGAGTGCCATCCCGAGCTTGTGGACTCCGCACTCGAGGAGAGCATGGGCTTTGCACAGAAGGCGTCGTCAATGGTTCTCGCCCTGCGCAAGAAGGTCGGCATCAACGTCCGCAAGCCTCTCGCAAAGGTTCTCGTTCCCGTTATGGACGATAACGTCAAGGAGCACATCCAGAAGGTGCAGGACATCTTCCTCACCGAGGTTAACGTCAAGGCGATCGAGTTCCTCCACGACACCACCGGCATCATCACCAAGAAGATCAAGCCCAACTTCCGCACACTCGGAAAGAAGTACGGCTCGCAGATGAAGCAGATAGCCGCGGCGTTCGGCACCTTCGACCAGCAGACCATAGCAGCCATAGAGGCTGCAGGTACCTATACGCTTGACGGAGGCGTTGTCCTCGAGCCCGGCGACTATGAGATCATCTCAGAGGACATGCCCGGCTGGCTCGTTGCAACCGAAGGCACTCTCACCGTCGCACTCGACATAGTCCAGACTCCCGAACTCATCCGCGAAGGAACCGCGCGCGAGCTTATCCATCCTATCCAGACCCTCCGCAAGGAGAGCGGATTCGATGTGACCGACCGCATCAACACGGTGATCTACGCTTCCGGAGCCGCATTCGAGACCATACAGGCCGCTCTTGCCGAGCATAAGGACTATGTGGCAGCGCAGACCCTTTCCCTCAGCCTCTCCCTCAAGGATGCAACGGACGCTCCTGAAACTGCATCTCCAATTGAGTGGGAGGATACCCGCATTATGATAGAAGTTAACCGCATTTAACACTTAATATTATGGCAGAAGAAATCAAAACCCGCTATTCCGATGAAGAACTGGCCGAGTTCAAGGTCATCATCGTGGACATGCTCGCCAAGGCCAAAGCTGAGTACAACACTCTGCGTGACGTGGTAATGCACGGCGGCAACAACGACATCGAGGACACATCACCCTCTTTCAAGACGGTTGAGGACGACGGTGCCAACCAGCTTTCCCGTGAGGAAGCCAGCCAGCTTGCACAGCGCCAGTACAAGTTCATCCAGAACCTCGAAGGCGCACTTGCAAGAATCGAGAACAAGACATATGGCATCTGCCGCGTAACAGGCAAGCTCATCCCCAAGGAGCGTCTCCGCCTCGTGCCGCACGCAACCCTGACCGTAGAGGCCAAGGAGATGCTCGCAAAGCAGGGAAAGCATTAGTCCTATGCGCATCTCCAAGGGAACCAAGCTAGTTTGCCTTGGTGTTTTACTTGTAGTCATCGACCAGGTGTTCAAGGTCCTGGTCAAGACCAATATGCAGTTGGGGGAGCAGATCCCCGTGATAGGGCAGTGGTTCCGTCTGTGCTTCGTTGAGAACGAGGGCATGGCCTTCGGCATGAAGTGGGGCGGGGCAGTGGGCAAGTTCTGCCTGTCGCTGTTCAGGATCGTGCTCTGCGGCGCCCTCATAGTGTGGATACGCTCGCTTCTCAAGAAGGGGGCTCCCACGGGCGTAGTGGTTGGCCTGACGCTCATCACCGCCGGTGCCTTCGGCAACATCATCGACTGCCTCTTCTACGGCATCATCTGGGACTACGCACCATTCATGTTCGGCAGGGTTGTCGACATGCTCTACTTCCCTATAATAAGGAACGGGGCAAAGGTCATCTTCTTCAGTCCCGTGTTCAACTTCGCCGACAGCTGCGTCACGGTCGGAGCCTTCTACCTGGCTCTCTTCCAATGGCGCTTCTTCTCGAACGATGACGATAAGAAAGAGAATAACAAAAAGGCTGCGAAATGATCGCAGCCTTTTTTCATTTGATCGAGTTCTCCTAGAACAGGATAGCCGCACCTATGCGGAGCTGCTGGCCCTTGACTGTCTCGCGCTCGATTGCGCTGCGGTTCATCAGGCCGAAGTCATATGCGGCCTTGATCTGCAGACTTCCGAACTGGATGCCGACACCGCCGCCGAGGGCGACGTCGGTTCTTTTGAAGAGACCGTTTTCGCCGAGGAGGTCGAGGTCGGTGTCGAAGCTTGCTCCGCCAGCGTTGGCGGAAACGTTAAGCATTGACGATATTGCGAACTGGAAGGTGGGACCTGCGAATGCGAGGAGCTTCACTGCGCCCATGGGGATGTTCAGCTGAGCCATCACGGGAACGTAGATGTTGTGCTCTGCGAGAGAGGCTTTCACATCTGCGATGTCGATGTCGTCGATGCTGATGCCCTTTGCGTCACCGTTTCCTGCAAATGTGTAGCGGACTCCGGGAACGATCGAAAGGGTGCTGCCAAGAGGAATGCCCAAGGTTCCTTCAACATAGAATCCTCTGGTGACGAGAGCCTGACCGTCGCTGGGGTTGGCTTCGGAGTTGTTGGTATATCCTGCTCCTATGCCTATCTGTGCGGATGCTGAAACGGCAGCCGCACAGATGAGTGCAAGGGTGATGAGTATCTTCTTCATATTAGAAGAGGTAAGCGACTCCTACGCGGAACTGGTTGTCCTTGCAGCTTACGCTATCAGAATTGTAGCGGTTGAGGAGACCGAAGTCGTAAGCAGCCTTGATCTGGAAGCTGCTGATCTCGATTCCGAGGCCACCGCCTACGAATACGTTTGTGCGGCTGTAGATTGAGTTGTCGCCGTAGTTGTTGATGGGCTTGTCAGCGCTGATGCCGGCTACTGAAGCCTCCACCTTGGTCTGTGATGCGAGACCGAGATTGAAGGTGGGACCTGCGAATGCGAGGATCTTTGCTGCGCCGAGGTCGATACCGTACTGTGCCATTACGGGAATTGCGAGGTAGTGCTCTACGAGTGTTGATGATCCGCCGATATTGATGCCTGCGATGTTGGTGGCAGCTGAAGTTGTCTCGCCAAGATATGTGTAACGGACACCGGGAACGATTGAGAACTCTCCTGCAACAGGAATGCTGTATGTGCCTTCTACGAAGAATCCGTTGGTAGCTGAAGAATTTTCACCGACTTTCTGATTGTTGTTTGCATAACCGGCACCGATGCCGAACTGTGCGAATGCTGAAGTAGCTGCTGCAGCTACGAGAGCAAGTGTGAGGATAACTTTTTTCATAAAATCAAAGTGTGTATTAACAACGTTATATATAATAAAGATTAGAGAAACCGCAAAATAGTTGCATATCGACCCTAATCTTTTGCATTCTTTATCGAAAGTTTTGCAAATATAAGGAATTTAACTAATTTTGCAGTCCCATTCGGGAAGGAGAGGTGGTAGAGTGGTCGATTACGGCAGTCTTGAAAACTGTTGAACTGAAAGGTTCCGGGGGTTCGAATCCCTCCCTCTCCGCATCAAAGCCAGCGCATTGCGCTGGCTTTTCGCGTATCGGGAGGGATACCTTTTAACCCCCGTTGCTTCGCAACCGCCCCCAGGGGCATGCCGCCCTCCACTTCGTTCCGGACGGGTGCCTGCGTGGCTCGAAATATCTCGCACACTCCGGCACGGCGCTGTTGCGCCTTCGCACCGCTCAATTTTGTTGCACCACTGTCGCACCAAATCTGGAATCAAGTGGAAAATCCATCCTCCTTCGGGAGTTTTTGAGGTGCAAGGAAGAGCCTGTTTTTGGTGCAAATACTACTGTTACAGCATACTTGTTCATCCAAGTTTGCATGACCTTATTGACAAACAACCGTAGAACTCTCTTTCCAGTTGAAATCCAAATAAAATTATAGTCCAATTTCCTGGCCTTGTTATTATTCAATTTATAATCAACGCCTTAGCGTCATAATATTTTCTCAGTCTCTTTCATGGGGATATGCGATTCCCTGACGCTC
>JAZUFA010000003.1:0-9741 GCA_045640445.1 Candidatus Cryptobacteroides sp.
ATGCCTTCAGTTATCGACGAAAACGGAGTAAGTTTCTCCGCTCCTGCCGGCACCGCTGAGGAAATGGCGGCCCTCCAGGCATCATACGAGCACCTCTGCAAGATGCGCGAGGAGATCATCAGCCTCGGTGCCCTGAGGTGCAGTGAAGTGCACACCGGTAGCGTCGATGGTGGGAGGCATAGCCATCATCACGTTCTTGAAACCGCACTTGTCGCAGTTTACATAGCATCCTGCAGGCCACTCGAACTTGGCGCCGCCCATTGAAGCCTCGATCATCTTCACAGCCTGGTATGCAGGGCTCTGGAATGAGCTGCGGCCACGGAGCTTGATGATCTTGGAACCACCCTGGATTGTGTCGTGCTTGATCTCCTCCCACTTCTCGGGATCGATGTTGTACTCTGCGAGAGGCTTGCCGTCAACGATGGTCTTGCTTGCGAAGACAGCCATTGACTCGCCGTGTCCGCCATATGTGCGGGCACCCTCGACCTTGTACTGAGGAACGCCGCAAGCAGCAGCGATGTTCTCCTGCAGACGGGTTGAGTCAAGAGCAGCGAGAGAGGTGAGCTGGTTGGGCTTGAGACCTGAGTGGATGAGAGCGGTGAGAGCGGTGACGTCAGCGGGGTTGAAGATAACTACTACGTGCTTTACGTCGGGGCAGTATGTCTTGATGAGGTCGCCGAACTCGGCAGCGATCTTGCAGTTTCCCTTGAGGAGGTCCTCACGGGTCATGCCTTCCTTGCGGGGAGCACCACCAGATGAGATGATGTACTTTGCGTCCTTGAAAGCAACGGCGGGATCAGTTGTCCAGGTAACGTTTGCGCCTTCGAATGCACAATGATAAATCTCCTCAGCAACACCGTGAACACCGGGCTCGAAGATATCATAGAGACAAACATTAGGAGTAAGACCGAGCATGAGAGCGGTCTGTGCCATGTTGGAGCCGATCATTCCACCGGCACCGACGATGAGCAATTTTTCATCTGTGAGGAATTTCATTTTTTATACTGATTTAAAGTAATTTGTCTATAGCGGTACAAAGATAGTAAATTCCTGTAATTTTTGGGATATCCGAAAAATGATTTATATTTGCGGCGTTATAAGATTTTTATGGCACTATATCTCATAAAAGATTTAGACGACGACTACCACTCGAGAATAGGCGTCTGGCAAATCACGGAGTCAGAAGAAGAACTTCGATCACTCACATCCATCCCTTCAGACGAACTGGAGGAAATTTCCTACATCAAGAATGAATCGCTGCGCAAGCAGAAGCTTGCCGTGCGTGCCCTGCTCGACGCACTGTTCGAGGAAAAGGTCTACCTCAATCATCATGACAACGGCAAGCCTTACATCGAGAACAGCGCCATAAACATCAGCATCACCCACACGGCCAAGTACGTCGCCATCATCCTCAACGACACCGAGGAGGTCGGTATCGACTGCGAATCGCTCGACCGCGACTTCTCAGCAGTTGAAAAGAAAGCCCTCTCAGAAGACGAGAAGGACGACCTTGACGACGATGCCGATGAGCGCCGCGAGCAGCTTGCCATGTACTGGTGTGCAAAGGAAGCCGTCTTCAAACTCGTTTCAATCTACAATGTGGATTTCGCCGAGCAGATCGAGATCGAGGACTTCCACCCGCGCGGTGAAGGCGAGCTTGACGCCACCTTCATCCACAAAGACGGTTATCAGGAAGAGTATGAGCTCAGCTACATAACCTTCGACCGTCACGTTCTTGTCTGGGTAACAGCTTAAAGAATAATTATCTCAGCCAGGCTTCCGGATCCTGGGGGGCGCTGCCCTTCCAGAGCTGGAAATGCAGCTGTGTCTGCCCGTCGATGGTGTCGACGGTTCCGATGACGTCGCCCGTCTTCACCTTCTCACCTGCTTTCACGTTGACCGAACCAAGCTTGCAGTAGAATGTGAAGTAACTGCCATGCTGCACAAGCACGCACTTGTTGTAGCCCGGCATGACGATGATCTTCTTCACTTCTCCGTTGAAGACAGCCTTTGCCTTCGTACCCTTTGCGACACCTATGTTCACACCGTTGTTGAACGGCATGACGATGCCCGTGTAAACAGGATGGTTGTGCTGGCCGAAGCCCTCCAGCACGGTGCCGTCGCAGGGCCACGGCAACTTGCCCTTGTTGGCTTCGAACTCATTCGCAAGCTTCACATCAACCTGGGTGGAGGCCTTTGTGCTGCCTGATATGATCTTCTGTATTTCCCTGTTCAGAGCTTCGACCTGCTGCTTCTTAGATTTGAGCTGGCTCTGATACTTGCTCTTCTCGCGGCCGAGCTGCGCAACCAGCTTCTCCGCATCGTTCTGCTCGCCCCTGAGGGCATCCACATCCTTCTTTCTCTGTGCACGGAGTTCCTCCGAGCGGGCACGCATGTCCTTGAGGGCGACCAGCTCGCTGTCGAGGGCGGCCTTTGTCTCCTGCATCCTGTGGGCCTGGGTGTTCATCTGGGTGGAAAGGCTCCTGAGATAGCCGTAACGGCGGGACGCCTGACCCAGATTGCTGCTGGACAGGATGTACATGTACCACATCCTGGCATCACGGTTCTTGTATGCGTTGTGGACAAGTTTGTCGTAGTAGAACGACATGGTGTCAAGACTGGCCTGAAGGGCATCCGCCCGGTCCTGCTTGAACTTGATGGAATCGGAAAGCTGTTTTATCTCGGCGTCGCTCTCCTTCAGGAGCGCCTCGCGGGCCGACACCTTCTTGCGTACCAGCGACAGGGCGTTCAGCGCGTTGCTGTTCTTGCCGGCATTCTCCCTGATCTGCTGTTCCAGTTGGGCTATCTCCTTCTCGAGCCGGGCTTTCAGGCTGCGCTTCTGCGAAGCGTCCTGCGCCATTGCGCCTGCAACGGTGAAAAGCATGATCAGGATGATGGCGGCTCGTTTCATTTCTGGTCGGCAAGTGATTGATAGTAATCTGCAAGGTCATCGCCAAGGGCGCGCAGGATGTCGGCGTAGTGCTGAAGCACCACCTTGCTGTCCCTGCCGCCGAATATCATGGCATGCTTCAGATACGGCTTTGCCTCGGCATCCTTTTTCAACAGATGCAGAATCCAGGCATATGTATCAAGATACGTGGCGTTGTCGGGGTTGTCACGCACCGTGATGGCGCTCATCTTTTCGGCCTTGCGCAGCTTCTTGCCCTCCAGGCAGAGGAAGTATGCGTAATTGTTGAGCACGGGGGCATACGAAGGATCCACGGCCAGGGCATTCTCATAAGCCTGGTATGCAGACTTGCGGTAACCCTGGGAATGGTACATGTCGCCCATTATGCTCCAGGCCTCCAGCTGCTTCTCCTTGTTACCCTGCGCAACCGCAAGCGGTATCACCCGCCGGCATATGTCGTAAACGGCGGTGGTATCGCGGTCGATGAACGCAACGTTCATCTGGAGATAGTTCGCTTCTATGTCATCAGGGTGCAGCTGCAGGTTCTTGGCAATCAGGTCCTTGATCTGCGTGCTCCACACCCACCAGGTATGCGGCTCCAGATTGTCCATAATCTGCTGCAGTATCTGGCCCTTTGCGCCGGACATGACCTCAGTGTTGGAAATGATTTTGTCGAGGCTGACGAAGTACCCGGCCATGTTGTCCTGCATCTTGAGGACCTCGGCGCGGCCGAGCTCAGCCGGAGCATAACCCGGGTCAAGCTTGAGGGCGCGGTCGTAATATTCGAGCGCAAGGCTGTCCTTGTATATGCTGAGATGTGCGTCGCCAGCAGTGGTGAGCATATACGGATTGTTGTAAGCCCTGGGATAATCCCTTACAAGTTCCCCGAGCATGGGGGCGGCCTTCGCATATGCCCCCAGCTCGACGAGCTGGCTGGCTATCATATGCTTGTACCAGAGGTTGGAAGGGTCAAGTTCGGAGGCCTTTGTCAAATATTCGAAACCGCTCTGCTCACGGCCCTGACGGTATTCGCACATGCCAAGGTAATAGCATACTGCATCATTGGTGGAATCGGCCGCATGCAGGCGGGTCAGAAGCATGCCGGCCTTCTCGAAGTTGCCTTCGTCGTATTCGGAAACAGCATCGACGAGCAGGTTCTCGAAGTTCTCGCGCTGCGCGAACGCGGGCGCGCACAACGCCAACGCAAGGATGTATGTCAGGAATTTCCTCATATCAAACACAAAAATACAAGATTTTTTGGCTATTTTCGCAATATTATTCGAGTAGATGATGCAACTTTTTGGAGACAAAAAGCATCTTATCTCACGTGAAGGCAAAGGTGAAACGCCCGACATCATTTCCCTGGTACAAAGTGCCAGAGAAGGAGACAGAAGAGCTCAAAAAGCCATCTACGACCAGCTCAGCGGCAAAATGTATGCCGTATGCCTGAGATACATGTCAGACAAGGAGCAGGCGCAGGACATTCTTCAGGACGGATTTGTAACCCTGTTCACAAAACTGGACAGCTACTCGGGGGAAGGTTCCTTCGAGGGCTGGGCCCGCAAGATCTTTGTAAACACAGCATTGATGAGCCTCAGGAAGAAGGACGTCCTCAAGCAAACAGAGGATGTCGAGGCCGCCTGGGACATCTCCAGCTCTGACCCCACCATAATACAGAGGCTTGGATACAAGGAACTTATGGACCTCATTGCTTCCTTGCCTCCCGGATTCAGGACGGTGTTCAACATGTATGTCATCGAAGGATACTCCCACAAGGAGATAGCCGAGGCACTCGAGATTTCCGAGACGACATCAAGGTCACAGCTGCAGAGGGCCCGCACTCTGCTGCAATCAAAGATAAAGAGATAAAGATGCGCAACGAAGATTTCAACGAAATTGACCAATTGTTCAGGTCAAAGCTTGAGGACGCCGAGGTCAAAGCACCCCGCGGCGTCTGGCAGGCTGTATCGGCGCGTCTGGCTCAACCGGCAGCAGCTTCCCTCGGATGGATCAAGTGGGCGGGAGCAGGCCTGGCATTCGCCGCCGCCCTGGCCACAGGTCTGTTCTTTGTCGGAACGCTGAACAAACCTTCCCTGCCGGACAATTCACTGGCTATTCTAACCGATATTGATAATAGCAACCAGCCGCTCACCCCTCAGACTCCTTCCGACGATGCGGAGCCTGAGGTGGCTGAGCACCCCAAAACCTGGAACGGCAACGTACCGCCCAGGATGCCCGTTCTCTCAGACAGGGCTCTTGACATTCCTGACGGCAAAGCCACAGAAACAGCAGACGGCAGTCAGATGAACTGTTCCGAGCAGGCAGCACCCGGCAAGGACGAGGCTCCCGCTTCCGACACAAAGGTGCAGAAGGAGAAGAAGTGGAAGCAGACCGAGCCCATGACGGAAGCCCAGGCATGGGCGGCCATCGAGCTGGAGGAAAGCCGCAGCAAGTTCAGGCCCCATGCCGCCCTGGCATTGGACGGAACACTTGGCGGCAACGACTCCGACCTTCTCAACAGGAACGGACATACCGGCCACATGAGTTTCGGCAACACCACCGTCAAGCAGACAGGCATCGAAGAGAAGAGCACATCCTCCTACTTCATCCCTTTCGGCGTCGGGCTCGGTGTACGCATCTACTTCGCCCCCAAGCTGTCGATAGGCACAGGTCTCGACTACACCCTGCTCTCACGCTCGTTCACCGGCACGTTCACCCAGGTGGATGGCGGCGTTGTCACCAAGACCATAGACGGCGACATACGTCATAACATGCAGTACCTCGGCATCCCCTTGAACCTCTATTATGATATCCTCAGCGGAGGCAAGGCCAAGCTTTACGTCTACGCAGGAGGCAAGGCCGAATACTGCTTCTCGAACAACTACACCGTGAAGTCCGAATTCAACTGGAGCAACCCCGTCAAGGGTCTTCAGTATTCCGTTGACGCAGGCCTTGGCGTCGAGTTCAAGCGTTCCAGGAATCTGGGCCTGTATCTCGACCCGAGCATCAACTACTACTTCCACTGCGACCATCCCAAGAACCTCCGTACAGAAAAGCCTCTTATGGTTGACCTCAAGGCCGGTCTCAGGTTCGACTTCGGCAACGGACGTTAAAATCATTCGACAAAATAAAGAATCGTAAAAATCTGCAGGAGCCCCTGCAGATTTTTATGTTTCATGTGTCGATCCCGGCAATTATGACCTTCCTTTGCGTGCAAAAACCATTGCACTATGAAATCTTCAACACTGCTGGTCTGCGCGCTTCTGTGCGTCACGTCATGCGAACTCTTCGAGGACGACATAAGCTTCGGCAGGCCTCACGAATACAGCCGGAGATACGGCAGCCGCACTGAATGCGACAGCACAGGAAACATCCCGGGCAAAAGGGTCGACACTGTCTTGTACATATCCGCCGTACGCATGCCGGCGCGCTACGACTGGCAGCGCGACACCGCCTACGGCGCCGTCGACGCCGAGCTTGTCCTCTACCGGAACTTCAAGGAGATCCTCAGCATCCCTGCCGGCCCCCATGTGTCGGCCGATGCCGACAGGCACTTCATCCATGACGGCCACCTCTATACAGAGCGCCAGAACTCCTCGGAGACCTTCATAGGGCGCGACGGGCAGGATCTTATGCGGATACAGGGACGCGAGGAGCTTAAGGGCATCCTTGTACAGGATTCCACCCTGTTCACAATAACCTCTCCCATAGGCAAGGACGGCTTCACCCTGCGGTCGGGAGGAGAGATACTCATGATGAAGAACAGCGGTAATGTGTACGGCGGGATGCTGATGCCGTCATACCGCCCCGGAGGGGCCCTGTATATGAACAACGGAAGAGTCAGCTTCTGCTACTCCTCCGACGGAACTCCATACAAGGTCGAGGACGGCATGGAGACCGTGTTCCGGGGCACGCCCAATGACATACAGGACATGAGGGTTATCGGCAGCAAGGATATTTCGGCAGGCACTGACTTCATGGGGCTCGGCCTCGGCGACTTGAGCATCTGGCCGCTGGCCGAAGGGTTCGCGGTGTCGGGGCTCGCCACAGGGTCAGGATACCCGACCATATACAGGAGCAGCGGGGGCTCCGTTCATACTATACCTCTCACAGATGCCCGGGCAGTCTACGTCAGCAACGGCTACGCCTTCGCGGTTGCC
This sequence comes from Candidatus Cryptobacteroides sp., assembly GCA_045640445.1. Lineage (GTDB taxonomy): Bacteria > Bacteroidota > Bacteroidia > Bacteroidales > UBA932 > Cryptobacteroides. Next base: position 7,069 of record JAZUFA010000003.1, read on the forward strand.
TGTTCCAGGGAGGGCAAAGTCACAGTGGCAGACACGCAGGAGTCCCGCGAGCTTGACGGAACGTGGTATTTCTTCTCCCCTGCATGCGCCGCGCCGGGGCCGGCAGGGCCGGCCCTGGCCCTCACGCCGAGGGAAAAAGGCAAAAGGCCCGCAGTCATCTACGGCGGCCGGACAATCACAATGGATATTAACGGATTCCTGACGGGAATCATGATAGAACTGGAAGAGGAGGACTGAACATGCTCACACACATCTACGGAGCAAAATGCATAGGTATCGACGCCGTGAAGGTCACCGTCGAGACCGACATCGACAGAGGCATAGGCCTGCATCTCGTTGGCCTTGCCGACGCAGCGGTCAAGGAGAGCCTGCTGCGCACCACCACCGCCCTGGAATCGCTGGGCTTCCGCATCCCGGGCAAGAAGATTGTCATAAACCTGGCACCGGCCGACCTGAGGAAGAACGGCTCCGGCTACGACGTACCCATAGCAGTCAGCATAATAGCGGCATCCGAGCAGAGGGAACTTCCGGGTGCCGGCAAGTATGTAATCATGGGCGAGCTTGGGCTCGACGGGACGATACGCGGCATCCCCGGCGCACTTCCTTTCGCAGAACTGGCAATAAACGAGGGCTTCGCCGGAATCATCCTCCCTCTTGAATCCGCAATGGAAGCCGTGGAATTCAAGGACATACTCGTATACGGAGTCAATTCCCTGTCGGAAGTCATCAGAATCCTGGAAGAGAAGGAGGATACAAGCGACCTCCTGGTATGGAACACGCAGATGTTCCGCCGTATCCAGAGGGCCAGTGCGCACCGGAAGAAGGATGACTCCAGCGTCGACTTCAGCGACATAATCGGCCAGGAGAGCGCCAAGCGCGCCCTCGAGATAGCTGCAGCCGGCAACCACAACATCATATTCATCGGCACCCCGGGCTCAGGAAAAAGTTCTCTTGCAAAAGCCCTACCCGGCATCCTGCCACCCATGACTACGGAAGAGGCGACCGTGACCAGCAAGATATACTCCATAGCGGGCCGCGCCCAGACGGGCTTCGGCCTCATGCGCAAGCGGCCTTTCAGGGCGCCGCACTACAGCGCTTCGATGGCCGCCATCATCGGAGGCGGCGGAGGCGACTCCATAGCCCCGGGAGAAGTCACCCTCGCCCAGAACGGGGTTCTCTTCCTCGACGAGATGGGGCAGATGCCCCGCAGTGTCATCGAGGCCCTGCGGGGTCCCCTGGAAGACCGCAAGGTCACCATATCCCGCCTCAAGATCAAGCAGGACTACCCTGCCTCATTCATGCTGGTCGCCGCCTCCAACCCCTGCCCGTGCGGGTATTACGGCGAGGGAGACAGGTGCAACTGCACCCCCACCCAGCGCATGAACTATCTCAACAAGCTAAGTTCTCCAATCATGGACCGCATCGACCTGCAGGTCTGGATGCGGCCGGTCGACTCGGCCCGCATCCTTAACAGCAGAAAGGCTGAACCGAGCAGCGCCATCGCCGCAAGGGTGCTCAAAGCCAGGATCGCACAGAAGCAGCGGTTCGTCAAGGAAGACATACTGTGCAATTCAGAAATGACCAACAGGATGATCGAGCTCTACTGCCCGCTTTCGGAGGAGTGCCGCACCACCCTGGCGGGCATAATGTCGAGAACGGGCATCTCCATGAGAGCATATTTCAGAATCATCAAGGTGGCAAGGACCATCGCCGACCTGGCCGGTTGCGACGACATCAGATCCGCCCATCTCATCGAAGCCGCATCATACCGGTTCCTCGACAAAAGGGAATACTGACGTCAGGCCGATACCGCCGGTAGAGGCTACCAGCTGATGAGGCGTGAACCGTCGGGTTGGACGGAAATGCTGACTTTGAGGGTTTCTTCGGGGAGAAGGGCCTCTATATTCTCAGGCCATTCCATGAGACAGAGATATCCGCTGTCAAGATAATCATAGAGTCCTATGTCGAGTGCTTCGGCCTCCTTGGTGATGCGGTAGAAGTCAAAGTGGAATACAGGCTCACCGTTTCCTGCCCTGTACTCATTGACAATTGCAAATGTAGGCGAACTGATCGCATCCTCCTTGACGCCAAGTTCCTTGCAGATGGCAGTGGTGAAAGTGGTTTTGCCGGCACCCATCGGAGCGTAGAACGCAACCAGGGTGCTGCCTTTTGTCATGTCAAGGAACTCGCGCGCTGCGCGGGGGAGATCCTCAAGATTCTGAACTTGTATCTGCATGGTCTAAATAAAAAAAGCACCCACATTTATGTGAGTGCTATTTGGTGGAGATAAAGAGATTCGAACTCTTGACCCCCTGCTTGCAAAGCAGGTGCTCTACCAACTGAGCTATACCCCCGAATGCGTTTGCAAAGATACTATAAAATTTAGAACCTACAAACTTTTTTTTGTAGGCCCGCGCGGAGTTGAACCGCGGACCTCCACATTATCAGTGTGGCGCTCTAACCAACTGAGCTACGAGCCTATATATATATTGTTAAAGACAAGCACAAGGCTTACAGTGCCTCGTAATTCTTGAGCAGCGTCAAGGTCTTGCTCCAAAAAGGAGGTGTTCCAGCCACACCTTCCGGTACGGCTACCTTGTTACGACTTAGCCCCAATTACCAGTTTTGCCCTAGGTCGCTCCTTGCGGTCACGAACTTCAGGCACCCCCGGCT
>JAZUFA010000004.1:0-48048 GCA_045640445.1 Candidatus Cryptobacteroides sp.
TGACGGAGGGTGCCGTCAATCACCCTGCGATGCGACGCCACGCCGCAAGGCGAGAAAAGGTAGGAGTTATGACAATGAACGTAACGCGTGTACTACCGGGCAGTCGCAAGCCCATCAGTCTTCAGCTGATGGGTAGTTGACCCTGCTCAAATTGAGTAATCAAGTCTCATAACCTTTACAGGTTTGTCGCCACCGATTTCCAGTTCCGGGCAGAGCGTTTCCTTGCCTGTATCAACGAATCCGCATTTCTCCATCACACGTCCGGATGCGGGATTCTCAGGGAAATAATCACCCCAGAGAACGGAAATTCCCTTTACATTGAAGCAATAGTCAATTACAGCCTCGAGGGCTTCAGTACAAATGCCTTTGTTCCAATACGGTTTGGCAATCCAGTATCCTATTTCGCACTGATCTTCCGCTATGTCAAGATTCGAGCAGGATGCCGGAAGGTATCCAACGCTCCCTATTGCCTCGGATGTCTCCTTCAGTTCAACAGCCCACATACCTTCGCCGCTGAAGACGGTACGTATGATTTCAAGGCTTTCATCCACCGATTTGTGCGGCGGCCATCCTGCACGCGGCCCAACATCCGGGTCGGAGGCATATTTGAACATCACCTCGGCGTCCGATTCAAGCCAGGGCCTTAGAATCAGCCTCTTTGTTTCCAATATCTGCATACTCATTTCAATCTATTCGGCTGTTCCTGCCGATGTATGTATAACCTTGACGGTTTGTCCTCGCCATCTCCCATTGCCAGGCAGTGGAACTCCCAGCCGTACCGCTCGTAGAAGCTTGTATGGTCCGTCAGCAGGTAGAGAGTCCGTATGCCTTTCGATGCCATGTCGCTGCAGACGAAGTCGAGCAGTCTTCCGGCAATGCCACGGCAGCGGTACTCCTCTTCCGTGAACACGGCGCAGACATTCGGGGAGAGGTCCTTCCTGTCATGAAAGTCGTTCTCGATAACCCCCATGCCGGCAATGATCTTTTCCTCGTCCAAACAGACGTACCAGCTGGGCACGACAGACTTGAACGAATCTTCAATGCTCTCCAGATACGCCTCTGTCGGGACGCTCCATTTTTCGGAGAACCACAGTGCCGCACGCTCCTTTAACTCCGGCATGTCGGCAAGGCGGATGATTTGATATTGTGCTGGATCCTTCATGGTCTCAATTGTTCTTTGTTCTCATGTGAAAAGAGCGTAAATGGTTGATATCTGACCATTTACGCTCTGTTCATGTAGTCCCTACAGGAATCGAACCTGTATTTAAGGTTTAGGAAACCTTCGTTCTATCCGTTGAACTAAGGGACCGCTAAGACGGAGTCTTATTCAGCGTCGCTCTTGACGATGATCTGACGTCCTCTGTAGTAACCACACTCGGGGCAAACACAGTGATACATCACTGTTGCGCCGCAGTTAGGGCAGGTAGCAAGTGTAGGGACGGGTGCAAAGTCGTGGGTACGACGCTTGTCTCTGCGCTGCTTTGAGAGTTTGTGTTTCGGATGTGCCATAGTTAACTATTTTAAAATTTATTATTTGCTCAAATACTTTATAGTCTCCTGGTTGCAGTCCTCCTCATTCTCATGCACTCTCTGCAAGGGAAGGGCGATACATACGAAGTCGTAGACGTCCTGACTCAGGTCAAGGTCTTCGCCCTCCGGTACGTATGTTTCCGAGAATTCTGTTTCAACGGGGATCTGAAGGTCATCAAGACATCTGTCGCAAGGGACGGTTACCGTGCCGTCTATTGTGCATTCGACGTCAATTGTAACTCCGTGGTTGGTTACAAGAGCATTGACTTCCAGGTCTGCGTCGAGAATCTCCGAATTCTCAAATTTGCCAAAGAACTCATGGTCAGCCCTCCAGGAAAACTCGGTTTTACCCGAGGCCAAACCAATTGTTTTAACTATAAAGGGTTGCAAAGGTAGTAAAAATTTTTCGTTTAACAATCTTCACTGTCGCTATTTCTTTTGCGGGCAAGGGGATCGAGGAGAATCTTGCGCAATCTCATAGCATGAGGAGTGATTTCTACCATCTCGTCTTCCTGTATATATTCAAGTGCCTCTTCGAGTGAGAACTTGATTGCGGGAGGAAGTATTATCTTCTCGTCCGAACCTGCTGCGCGGACGTTGGTAAGCTTCTTTGTCTTGCAGATGTTGATGTTGAGGTCACGCTCGCGGGTGTGCTCTCCGACTACCTGGCCGCCGTAGATGGGCTCGCCGGGCTCGACGAAGAAGCGGCCGCGGTCAAGAAGCTTGTTCATCGAATAAGCTATGGCCTCGCCGGTCTCGAGTGATACGAGGGAACCGTTGTTGCGCCGCTCGATCTCGCCCTTGAAAGGCTGGTATTCCTTGAAGCGGTGTGCAACTATGGCCTCGCCCTGCGATGCGGTAAGCAGATTGCTGCGAAGTCCCATAAGTCCGCGTGTAGGGATCTCGAACTCGAGGAGAGTACGGTCTCCGCGGGGTTCCATATGCACGAGGGCACCCTTGCGGCGGGTGGCAATCTCTATGGCGGCGCCTACGAATTCCTCGGGAACCTCGATGGAGAGTTCCTCGATAGGCTCGCACCTCTGGCCTCCGATGGTCTTGTCAAGCACCTTGGGCTGGCCTACCTGAAGCTCGAAGCCCTCGCGGCGCATGGTCTCGATGAGCACTGAGAGATGAAGCACGCCGCGGCCGTAAACCACGAACGAGTCGGCGCTCAGGCCGGGCTTTACGCGCAGGGCCAGGTTCTTCTCGAGTTCCTTCTCAAGACGCTCCTTGAGGTGGCGTGATGTCACGAACTTTCCGTCCTTGCCGAAGAAGGGGGAGTTGTTGATCGTGAAGAGCATGCTCATGGTGGGCTCGTCCACTGCGATGGGAGGGAGAGCCTCCGGATTCTCGTAGTCTGCGATGGTGTCGCCGATCTCGAATCCGTCGATGCCGACTACGGCGCAGATGTCGCCGCACTCGACTTTGTCGGTGGGAGCCTTGCCGAGGCCTTCGAATACCATCAGCTGCTTGATCTTCTGCTTCTGTACGATGTCGTAGCGCTTGCAGAGGCTTATGTTGCTGCCGGATACGATGGTCCCGCGTGTGATGCGGCCGACGGCGATACGGCCGACGTAAGGTGAGTATTCGAGAGAGGAGATGAGCATCTGGGGTGTGCCTTCCTTGTACTCCGGAGCGGGGATCTGCTCGAGGATGGTGTCGAGGAGGGGAGTGATGTCGGAGGTGGGCTGCTTCCAGTCGAGTGACATCCAGCCCTGTTTTGCTGAACCGTAGACGGTTGCGAAGTCGAGCTGCTCCTCAGTTGCGTTGAGGTTGAACATGAGGTCGAAGACCTCCTCCTGTACCTCGTCGGGACGGCAGTTGGGCTTGTCGACCTTGTTGATTACGACGATGGGCTTCTTGCCCATTTCGAGGGCTTTCTGAAGGACGAAGCGTGTTTGGGGCATGCATCCTTCGAATGCATCGACAAGAAGAAGGACACCGTCGGCCATGTTGAGCACGCGCTCAACCTCTCCGCCGAAGTCGGAGTGGCCCGGAGTGTCGATGATGTTGATCTTCACACCCTTGTATATGACTGAAACGTTCTTGGCGAGAATGGTGATACCGCGCTCGCGTTCAAGGTCGTTGTTGTCGAGGATAAGCTGGCCCAGATTCTCGGGCTGGCGGACCAGGTTTGCCTGGTAAATCATTCTGTCGACCAATGTTGTCTTGCCGTGGTCGACATGGGCAATGATTGCTATGTTTCTGATATCTTGCATACACTTACTAAAATCGTGCAAATTTACTTAATTATTGGGAAATTCATAATCATAAATTATTACTATATTTGTAAGTTATGAATAAAAGACGTGTGTTATCCTGCCTTGCAGCCATTTTTATGGCTGTAGCCTGCGCGCAGGCACCCCAGCAGCAGCGGGAGGAATCCCCGCTTCTGCGCACCGTGCCTTCCGATGCGCTGGTCGTCATGGATTTCGACCATTGTTCCGATGTCTTTTCATATCTTGCCGATTCCACCAGCGCGATAGCCAGGTTGAAGCCTGGCCAGCTCAAGAATGCGCATTGTGTGCTTTCATACGTATACACCGGCCATATGGAGCCCATCCTTGCCATCGACACCGGCAAGGCTCCCGCTGATACCTCCGACAGTATCAGCTCTCTTCTGGGCCAGGTCGGGGAACTTGGCCTTCAGGCAAAGTTCTTCCCCGACGGCTGGGCGGAAGGGGAGAATTCCGCCATTATCATTACGCACGCCACTGCGACCATGCCGGCTGTCATGCGTCATATAGAAGGTATGACCTCCATCTATGACGCCACCTCCTTCCGTGATGCACTCCTGCTCTCAGGCACGGGCAAGGGAACGATTTATCTGCGCAATTCCGGTCTCGACAAGTCAATCCCCAAGTCTTTCCTGAAGGAATTCGTGAACCGTGGCCAGATGATAGGCTTCCTCAAGAATGCAGCGGACTGGACGGTTATGAGCGTAACTCCTTCAAAGCCTCTTGATATCGGTACCGTACTTGGTCCTTCAATGATACACTATACCAACCTCCTTTCCTCCATCCCAATGGGAGAAAGCAAGTTGGGCTCCGTTCTGCCTGCCGATACCGATTTCGCTGTCGCCCAGCCGGTTACAGCCGGTTTCCGCAGCCAGTTCGAGGCTTATATGGACGCCTGTGTGAAGCTGACCAAATACAACAAGCGCATCGCCGAACTCAAGTCGGGATCAGGTAAATCCCCGGTTGCATGGGAGAAGGAACAGGCTGTTGCCGAAGTGGCCTATGTCTGCTGGAACGGCAACAAGCTGGCCCTTGCCCGCCCGGCAAAGGCCGTTGAGAATTCAATGGTGTCCGAGAATCCGTGTGCCGGGTTCATGCCTGCCCTTTATGGAGAATTGTTCGCCGTGCCGGACAGCCATTTTGCTGTGGCTGACGGCTGGATCATATATGGTGAGGAATCAGCAGTCCGGTCATTCATCGATTGTGAAGAACGTCTTCCCGAGGATGAATGGCAATACAGGAACTGCCATTTCGTTGTGTACAGACCGGACCGCCGGCTCAGCTGGGATCCAAAAGGAATAAGATATGGAGTACAAACCGCTGAATAAACAGTTTGAAGCAAGCTTCAGATCAAATTGGGACAGGGCCGCTCTCTCGAATTACGAGGGAGAGACCTATACTTACTCGGAGCTTGCCGGCCGTATAGCCAAATTGCATCTCTGCTTCGAGCATTGTGGCCTGAATAAGGGTGACAAGGTGGCCATATGTGCCCGCAACCAGGTCAACTGGGGCGTGAGCTTCCTTGCCGCGATGACATACGGAGCCGTCCCCGTGCCCATCCTTCACGAATTCAAGCCGGAGAGCATCCAGAACCTGGTCAACCACTCCGATGCAAAGATGCTGTTCGTGGGCGATACCATATGGTCAAACCTCGACATGTCAAGCATGCCGGAACTCAGCATGGTGCTTCTCGTGGGCAACATGCAGTGCGTGTTTGCAAGGACCGCCGGGATCTCCGCCTCTTATGAGGCTCTCCAGGATGAGTTCGATGCAAAGTATCCGGGTGGCTTCAAACCCGAAGATGTCAGCTATTGTGAAGACAAGCCCGGTGATCTGGCGCTCATAAACTACACCTCCGGAACTTCAGGCTTCTCAAAGGGTGTCATGATTCCTTACCGTGCACTGCTCTGCAACGTGGCCTTTGCAGGCACCACCGCAGAACCGCAGATGGACTGCACCTCGAATATGGTGGCAATGCTTCCGTCCGCCCACATGTACGGAATGATGTTCGAATTCCTCTTTGAGATGACGATTGGCGCACACGTTCATTTCCTGAACAGGGCGCCCAGTCCGAAGATCATCATGAAGGCCTTTGCGGAAGTGCATCCCGACACCATCATCGCTGTGCCTCTCATCATTGAAAAGGTCTACAAGTCACAGGTCAAGCCGATAATCGAGCGCAGGAAGACTTTCATGAGCATTCCTCTGCTGAACCGCATAGCGTTCAAGAAGATACGCAAGGGCCTGATCGAAGCCTTCGGAGGAAAGTTCGGCGAGGTCATACTTGGCGGCGCAGCATTCAACCCCGAGGTCGAAAGCTTCTTCAAGAAGATACGTTTCCCTTATACTTGCGGCTACGGCATGACCGAATGCGCGCCTCTCATTACTTATTGCAAGTGGAACAGGACCAAGAAAGGCGCCTGTGGTACTGCCATAACAGGCTGTCAGATACGTATCGATTCCAAGAATCCCCAGAAGATCCCCGGTGAGATACAGGTCAAGGGCGACAATGTCTTCCTCGGCTATTACAAGAACAGGGAGGCCACCAAGGCATCATTCACGAATGACGACTGGTTCAAGACCGGCGATATGGGCGTCATCGATTCCGACGGATATCTCTATCTCCGCGGCCGCTCTAAATGCATGATACTCGGCCCTTCCGGCCAGAACATCTACCCTGAGGAGCTCGAGGCGGTGATCAACAACTTCAAGTATGTTGTCGAGTCGCTTGTCATCGAGGATAACGGAGCTCTCACAGCCCTCATCTATCCCGACTACCACCAGGCCGAGCTTGACGGAATTGCGGCTGAGGACGTCGAGAAGCATTTTGCGGCAGCCCTGCCCGAAATAAACAGGCTGCTCCCCGGCTATGCACAGATAAAGAAGATCGAGATCCTCAAGGATGACTTCGAGCGCACTCCCAAGCGCAACATCAAGCGTTACCTTTATCAAAGGAGCTAGTATGGAAAAATTCGACGAAAGATATATCGAGATGGCCACAGTCTGGGCCAAGAACTCTTATTGCAAGCGCCGTCAGGTCGGTGCCCTTCTCGTGAAGGACAAGATGATCATTTCAGACGGATACAACGGCACTCCTTCCGGCTTCGAGAATGTCTGCGAGGACGAGAACGGTGTTACAAAGCCTTATGTCCTCCATGCGGAGGCCAACGCCATCTCCAAGGTGGCGCAGTCAGGCAACAGTTCGAAGGGTGCTACTCTCTATGTTACAGCCTCTCCCTGCATCGAGTGTGCAAAACTTATCATCCAGGCGGGAATCAGGAGGGTTGTATACAGGGATGAGTATCGTCTGACCGACGGAGTGGACTTGCTCCGCAGAGCCGGAATAGAGGTGGAAAAGGTGGACTGATATGCGCAAGGAAGGAATTCTTATTGCCGTCCTCGGCGTCCTTATAGGAGCCGGGATCGTGCTTACATATGACAAGATAACCGAGAACACAAAGCGTCTTCGTGCCGAGTATCAGGATTGGCGCAAGCTCAACCTGGTGCTTCAGTGCGTTGAGGCGAACTATGTTGACACCATAGATCACGAGAAGGTCACGGACGCGGCGATCAATGCGGCACTGGCTGCACTTGACCCGCATACCATCTATCTGCAGCCGGAGGCTCTCAAGGACTCCGAGGACGATCTTGCCGGCCAGTTCGAGGGCATAGGTATACAGTTCAACGTCCCTAACGACACCGCAATAGTGCTCGAGGTCATTCCCGGAGGACCTTCCGAGAAGATCGGAATGATGGCCGGAGACCGCCTGCTCAAGGTGGACGACAAGGTCATCGCCGGTGTCAATTTCCCTCAGGACAGCATGGTCCGCAGAATGAAGGGCCCTGCAGGTTCCAAGGTCACCGTAACAGTCGGCCGGGGAAAGGAGACCATTCCTTTTGAGATAACCAGAGGAAAGATACCCACACACAGCATTGACGCTGCATTCATGGTAAGCGATACTACAGGATACCTGCGTCTCAGCAAGTTCGCCCGTACTACCTATACCGAGTTCCTGCAGTCGACGATGGAGCTCATGGCCGACGGTATGAGCCATCTTATCATGGACCTCAGAGGCAACAGCGGCGGTTTCCTTGACCAGGCATTGCTGCTTGCCGACCAGTTCCTTCCCAAGGGCGCTGACATAGTGTATATGGAAGGTCTTCACCGCAAGCGCGAGAGCTACAGCGCATCCGGCAAGGGCATGCTGCAGCAGGTGGGCCTGACCGTCCTTATCGACGACGGCTCCGCTTCGTCGAGCGAAATATTCGCCGGTGCCATGCAGGATAATGGCCGCGCCACTATTGTAGGCCGCCGCTCATTCGGCAAGGGCCTTGTTCAGGAACCCACATATTTCACCGACGGTTCCGGCATACGCATTACAGTTGCCCGCTTCTATACTCCGAGCGGCAGATGCATACAGAAGCCGTATTCAGATGATTATGGCTATGAGGTCTATGAACGCTACAATACCGGTGAGATGATGGAAGCCGACAGCATGGACGTTGCAAAGGGTGGTATTCTTCCCGATGTATTCGTACCTGTCGACACCACCAAGGCGAGCCAGTTCTATATTGCATGCAACCGCAAGGCAACGCCCATGCGCTTTGCATCCGCCTATTTTGACCAGCACAGGAAAGAGCTTCAGTCGATTGACGACTATGACCAGCTGCTCAAATATCTCGACCGTGCCAATCTTGAGGCTTCCTTCCTGAGTTTTGCAAAGGCTAAGGACGGTATAGAGCCCGTACCTTCCGAGTGGGCTGATGAAAAGCAGTATATGCTTACCCAGATCAGGGCGCTCGTGGGCCGTTACTCCAAGTTAGGCGACAAGGCATTCTATCATCTGTATCTCCATACAGACGAAGTCTTCAAGAAAGCAATAGGGGAGTAGCCCGTTCTACTGGGCTATGAATTCGTAGACGATGTTTCCGGCCTGCTTTGCAGGAGCGGAGGCTGAGGCTGAGAATTTGCTGAGGCGTGCGGCCCTGACGGCGAATGAACGCAGACATCCGTCCGTACTTGATACCGACTCGTCCACCTTTGCACCGATTACGGTTCCGGCCGGGTCAACCACAATGAGTACTGTCACGCGCCCGGCACCCATGCAACGGTAGGCAGGGATGGGCAGTTTGCTAGCCTTGCGGCCTTCTAGTGAATAGGAAACCACTGAAGGGCCGCTGTACGTCTGTTCGACCTTCTTGGTTTCATGGCTTTTCTGGGGAGTGGGTTCGGCAACGTCTTCGCTGGGCAGCTCATAACCTGCATTCAGCTCCTTCTGGAGCCTCTCTGCATCTTTGTAAAGCTGCTCGGCGTCGGTGCCGCGGTCGTCTTTCAATGAGGCTCTGTCAACAGCGACATTGCGTACTGCCGGCGCGGATCCGAGTTCTCTCTGGAGCTTGTCGGCTATTGCCTGCTGAAGTTCGGCCTCTTTTTCAAGTTTGGCTATCTCTTCCTGCATCCGTTCCACCTCCTCTAGTTTAGAGAAGTCCAGAACGAATGAGTTCTCTTTTTGCAGACTGAAGTGCAGACCGGCAAGAAGCAGGGCTATCAACAAGCCCAGATGCACGATCAGGGTTGTATATAGTCCTGCCTTATCTTCCTTGCTGAGTCTTTTGCTCACTGCTGTCCTTTTAAGGATTTTTCAACGGTTGCAGAGATCACGTCAATTGCAACCTTGTTATGGCCTCCCTGAGGAATGATGATGTCGGCGTAACGCTTGCTGGGCTCGATGAACTGGAGGTACATGGGCTTGACCGTCCGGCTGTAGCGCTCGATCACCCAATGCACGTCCTTGCCGCGTTCGGCTATGTCGCGTTCCATCACGCGCATGAGTCTGTCGTCATCATCGGCGTCGACGAAGATCTTGATGTCCATCTGGTCCCTTAGCTCCTTGCAGGTGAAGATGAGGATACCTTCTATTATTATTACTTCTGCCGGCTCGACTCTCTTTGTGTCCTTGAGCCTGCTGCAGGAGATGAATGAATAGATGGGCTGATCGACGGCCTTGCCTGCCTTGAGATCCTTGAGCTGGGAGCAGAGGAGTTCCCATTCTATGGCATCGGGATGGTCGAAGTTATGGTTGCGCTTTTCCTCGTCTGTAAGGTCGCTGGAATCCTTGTAGTAGCAGTCCTGGGGGATTACCACTACCTTCTGTTTCAAATTCTCCGTGATGGCCTTTACGACAGTTGTTTTTCCGCTGCCTGAGCCTCCGGCTATACCTATTACCAACATATTCTAATACTCGCAGTTCTTGGGGGTACGGGGGAAGGGGATGACGTCGCGTATGTTCTGCATGCCTGTGATGAAGAGGAGCAGACGCTCGAATCCGAGACCGAAGCCGCTGTGAGGGCAGCTTCCGAAACGCCTTGTGTCGATGTACCACTCAAGGTTCTTGCGGCTCATTCCGAGTTCGTCGACTCTTGCCTCGAGTTTTGCGAGGTCTGATTCACGCTCGCTGCCGCCTATGATTTCGCCGATCTTCGGGAAGAGCACGTCCATGGCGCGTACGGTCTTTCCGTCGGGATCCTGCTTCATGTAGAAGGCCTTGATCTCCTTGGGATAGCCGGTGAGGATCACAGGCTTCTTGAAGTGCTGCTCCACGAGGTAGCGCTCATGCTCGCTCTGAAGGTCTACGCCCCAGTATACGGGATATTCGAACTGAGTATCATTGGCAATGGCCTGTTCGAGGATCTTGATGCCTTCGGTGTATTCAAGACGGACAAACTCGGTGTCGGTGACACTCTGGAGACGGTCGATCAGTTCGGGATCGTAACGGTCGTTAAGGAACTTGATGTCGTCGTAGCAGTTGTCAAGCGCGTACTTTACGAGATGCTTTATGAAGTCTTCTGCGAGGTCCATGTTGTCCTTGATGTCGTAGAATGCCATTTCAGGCTCTACCATCCAGAACTCTGCAAGGTGGCGCGGAGTATTTGAGTTCTCTGCGCGGAATGTGGGACCGAAGGTGTAAATTTCTCCGAGAGCGGTGGCTCCGAGTTCTCCCTCGAGCTGGCCGCTTACGGTAAGGCTGGTCTGCTTGCCGAAGAAGTCCTTTGCGAAGTCAGGCTGGCCCTTCTTGTTCCTGGGAACATTGTTGAGGTCAAGGGTTGTAACCTGGAACATCTGTCCTGCACCTTCACAGTCGGAGGCTGTGATGAGGGGAGTGTTGAGGTATACGAAACCCTTTGAGTGGAAGTACTCATGGATGGCATAGGCCATCTGGCTGCGCAGGCGGAGTACTGCACCGAATGTGTTGGTGCGGGGACGCATGTGAGCAACTGTACGGAGATACTCGAAAGAAGTGTCCTTCTTCTGGAGAGGATATCTCATGGGGTCACACTCTCCATATATCTCTATAGACTCTGCATGTATCTCTACGGCCTGGCCGCTTCCTACGGATTCCACAAGATTACCCTTGACGCCGATACATGCGCCTGTGCTGATCTTTGCAAGTATGGGCTCGGTCTCTGCGTTCTTGTCAACGACTATCTGGATATTCTTGATCGATGAACCGTCGTTCAGTGCGATGAATGCGATTTCTTTGTTGCCTCTCTTGGTCCTTACCCATCCTTTGGCGAGGACCTGCTGTCCGGCCTGCATCTGGAGCAGGTCTTTAACTTTGCTGCGGAATACTTCCATTTTATTGATTGCTGGATTTTAAAAAGCAGCCCTCATTAAAGGGGGCTGCTCGTATTGCTTAAGCCTTTATTGTTATTGGGCTTTTCTTGCTGAGTACATAATCTTGAGGGCTGAGCAACGTCTCAGCTCCTGCTTGATTTCTGTGATGATTTTCATTCTGACGTCCTGGTCAGCCCTGATGACAGTCTGCATAAGCTGCCTGTCACTTTCTGATCTGGATTCACGCTCTGCTGCGATGAAGTCGCGGATGTCGTTGAGCTCCTTGAAAGAGTCGTTGAGCTGGATACGTGCATCGTTACCGTACTGAGCCTGATACTGCTTGGTAGGGGTTCCGACGTTGATGTATGCAGCGAGGTCCTTTCTTTCGAGCTTTACAACCTCGGATGCTTCAGGGATGGTGACAACGACCTTGTTCTCGGTCTCACGCATCTGCGTGGTTACCATGAAGAAGAAGAGGAGCATGAACACGATATCGGAGAGGGAGCTGGATGTTACAGCAGGGACCTCTTTGTGATTGTTTGAACCAAATCTTGCCATATTATTTCCTCCTGTTACCTTCTTCTGGAACCAACATCCTTAGGCTCTGCCTCGGAGATATTCATGGGGACAGCCTTGCGGACAATCTCCTGCTCTGATTCCTCGAGTGCGTTGTAAGCCTTTCCGAAATGACCCTTTGCGAACTCGTCACGTACCTCGTTGACAGCCTTTACGAGCTCGTTCTGAACTGCGATGTAAGCCTTGTAACTGGTACCGTTATCGTTCTGCAGGGAGATGACGCCCTTAGAAACAGCGTACTGGCCAAATCCCTCGATTTCGGTCATTTCCTTCTCGGGGAGGTCTTCTCTGTTCTGGGGGTTGGTGATGAATTCCTTGATCTTATCTTTAAGTTGGCTGACATCTATAGGCTCAGTTCCTGCAAAAAGTCTGTCTGCAGAATTGATCTTTACCACGATGATGTTGCGGCGGTTGAACTTCTGGTCCTGTGCCTGGTTCTTGTCGGGCATAGGAGGAAGACGACGAGACAAACCTGTCTGTGTTCCCATGGTTGTAGTCATGAGAAAGTAGCACAGCAGCAGGAATGCGATATCCGCCGTTGAACTGGTGTTCATCTGAGGCACTTTCTTGTTGTTACCCATAGCTGTTCTGTTTTATTATTAAGCTTTCTTGCCACGGATTGCCATGATAACCTCGCCGACGATGATGGAGACGATAGCTGCGCCACCTGCGATGTAGCAGAGATTGAGGATGGTATCGGTGATTTTGAGGATCTGGGGTTCAGGCTGCTTGCTCAAATTCATTGCGGGAGCACCCGGAGAAATGAGATATACAACAAAGCAGACTGCAGCGATAGCCAATACCCACACGCCAAGGCGGAGTATGCTCTTCGGATCATTCTTAAAGCTGACGATTGCACCTACTATTACCCATGAAATCACTGCAAGTGCGAGGACTGCATAAGCATAGCAAAGGAGAACATCCGTGAACTTGCCGTCATTGGCCTCGAAGCCGAGTGCGAAACCGAGCACGAGGATAGCAATGCTGACAACGATCAGAACCAGCATAATCCATTTGAAGATACTATATTTTGTACTTTTCATTTCAAATGTAAATTAGCGGTTGTGTAAGATTACTTCTTGCTCTCTCTAACTGCGTCAACGAATGAGAGCTGAGCCTCGGTCATGTCTTTTGAAAGACCTTCAATCTTTGAAAGGATATAGTTGTAGAACACCTGGAGGATCATAGCGACGATCAAACCACCGATAGTGGTGATCAAAGCGACCTTCATACCACCTGCAACGATGTTAGGTGAAATGTCACCTGCAGACTCGATAGCGTCGAATGCCTGTACCATACCGATAACGGTACCGAGGAATCCGAGTGAAGGAGCGATACCGATGAAGAGGGAGATCCATGAAAGACCCTTCTCGTTCTCAGCCTGCTCGATCTCACCCTGAGCAACAACTGCCTGCTCGATTACGTTGATGTCCTCATCGTAGTGCTCGAGACCCTGGAGCATCATTGAAGATACGGGACCTGCTGTTTCCTTGCAAACCTTGATAGCTGCATCCTTGCCGCCGTTCTTGAGTGCGTTTGCAACCTTTTCTGTGATGCCCTTCTCACCGACTTTCTGCTTTGAGAATGAGAGAGTGAGGATACGCTCGATAGCGAGTGCAAGACCAATGATGAGGCAGATGATGATGAGTGCCATGAAGCCTGCACCACCCTGGATGAAATAGCTCTTGATTGCCTGGAAAAGAGGAACCTCGGGCTGAGCGGCTGTCAGATCAGCGAGTGACTGAGGTGCACCTTCCTGAGCGAAAGCGATGTTTGCAGAGAAAACCATTGAGGCTACTGCTGCAAGAGACATGAAAAACTTTTTCATAAGATGTGTTAAAATGTATTAGTTAATAGTAATATCCAATTAAACGCCGCAATTTAGCAAAAATATTTCATTTGGCAATAACTATTTTGAGATTTCACCTTTGAGGTTCTTCTCCAGAAGCTTCTTCACCTGCTCGTTGTCGGGGGTCGTGCCCATCAGATAGAACAGCTTTCCGAGTGCCGCCTCGGTGGTGCT
This sequence comes from Candidatus Cryptobacteroides sp., assembly GCA_045640445.1. GTDB lineage: Bacteria > Bacteroidota > Bacteroidia > Bacteroidales > UBA932 > Cryptobacteroides. The sequence goes on from JAZUFA010000004.1 coordinate 13,982, forward strand.
GTCGAAGCCTGAAACCACACCTGCGTCCTTGAGCGATTTGCCTGTGGCATAGAGGTTCATGTCCACATCGCCGCATAAACACTGGGTTACGTTGAGGAGGATTTTTCCCATTGCCGCAGCCTCCCTGACTATGCTCAGGAACCAGCTGCGGGAGATGGCGTTCCCGGACCCGTAGGTCTCGAGGATGACCGCCCTGGTCTGGCTGCCGAGCATGATGTCCCTGACAACCTGCTCGGTGATGCCCGGATGCAGCTTGAGGATGGACACCCTTGTATCAAGGGTCGTGTTTATCGTGAGCTGGCGTTTCTTGCCGGAACCGTAATGGATGAGCCGGCTGTTGTATTTTATGTTTATCCCCGCGTTGGCGAGTGCCGGGTAATTCGGCGAAGTGAAGGCGTCGAAGCCGGTTGCGTTGACTTTAGTGCTGCGGTTTCCCCTCAGCAGCTGGGAGTTGAAGAAGATGCAGACTTCGGGGACGAGGGAGCGCCCGTCGGCGTCTTTGGCGGTGGCTATCTCCACGCTGGAGATGAGATTCTCCTTGCCGTCGGTCCTCGGCCTGCCTATAGGCAGCTGGCTTCCGGTGAAGATGACGGGCTTGTCGAGCCCGTCGAGCATGAAACTCAGGGCGGAGGCGCTGTAAGCCATGGTGTCGGTGCCGTGCAGGACAACGAATCCGTCATAGTCGTCGTACCGTTCCTTGATGAGTTCGGCCAGCTTCTGCCACATGGACGGCTCCACGTCGGAGGAGTCGATCAGGGGGTCGAATGTGTAGCTGTCGATCCGGCATGCGAACTTGCGCATCTCGGGAACCTCGTCGGAGATGCCTCTGAAATCGAAGGGCACGAGGCCCTGCCCGTCAGGGCTTTCCTTCATTCCTATGGTTCCGCCCGTGTATATCAGCAGCACGGCTGATGTGCGGGCCTGTATGTCCTGGAAAAGTCTCATATGTTGAAAAGTTTTCTGGCGTTTGCCGTAGTGGTCCGGGCGACCTCTTCGAGAGGGACGCCCTTGCTGTCTGCTATGAACTGTGCTATTATTGGTATGTATGAACTTTCGTTCCTTTCTCCCCTGTGCGGGGTGGGGGTCAGGTAAGGGGAGTCGGTTTCCAGAAGGATGCGGTCCAGGGGGAACCGGTTTATCTCACGGCCTATGCCGGACTTCTTGAAAGTCACCACGCCGCCTATGCCGACATACCATTCGCCGGACTTCTGAAGCCTCTCGAAAGTCTCGTAACTGCCGCTGAAGGCGTGCAGGTTGCCCCTCAGCCCCAGGTGGCGGCAGTCTTCTATGATAGAGAAGAAATCCTCGGTTGCCTCTCGGAGATGGATGTTTACGGGCAGGTCCCATTGCGCCGCCAGTTCAAGCTGGACGCGGAAGGCTTCCTTCTGCAGATCCTTGGTGCCGGCACCGTAATGGTAATCAAGACCTATCTCACCCACGGCGACTATGCCCTTGCCGCGGTAGCTTTCAAGTTTGTCCACCTCGTCCCGCCAGTCCTCGCCGACAGAGCCGGGGTAGAGCCCGAGCATGGGATACAGGACGCCGGGATGGCGGCTGCAGAGGGCGAACATGCTGTCCCTCTCCCCGGAGTCCACGTCAGGCTGGATCAGTTTGGTCACGCCGGCATCGATCGCGCGGCGGATGACCTCGTCCTCGCAGCCGGCGTAGGCTTCGTCGTAATTGTGGGTATGAGTGTCGATGAATTCCATACGTCTTACAAAATTAATCAATTTTGGCGTTGATTGAGCACCTTTGAAGGACGTCGATGGAAATTATCCCTTCGCTTTCGAGAAGGCCCGTGAAATATGCCGCATCGCTGTACCCCATGCCCGTCTCCCGGCATATCCCGTCGGTGGTTACGCCCCGGTTTTTCTTTATGAAAAGCGCAAGTTCCGCCAGGCTGTTCAAAGATTCGTCGTCAAGCCGTCCGGAGAATGTGCGCACGACCTCCTCCTTCAGGTCTTTCTTCCTGGTGCGCCTGAAGCGGCCGAGGCCGAGGGTCTCCTGCAGCAGACCCGGATCGGCTATGGGCTCCGCGACTTTGTCCGCGATGAGCTTGTTGCAGCCCATGGACCGTTCGTCGTCGATGCGTCCCGGCAGTGCGAAGACGTCCCTGCCGTAACTTGCCGCCAGGCTTGATGTCATCATTCCGCCTCCATGTATCTTGGACTCAATGAGTATGGTGCTCTGGCTCATCCCGGCTATTATCCTGTTGCGTCTCAGGAAGTTGAACGCCTGCGCCCCAGTGCCCGGAGGGTAGTCCGAGACTATGGCGCAGCCTGGCGTGGCGGCGAGCCTGTCGGCAATACGGCGGTGCCTTGACGGGTAGATGTCGTCGATTCCGACGGGTATCACCGCTATTGTCGGAAGCCCGCTGTCGAGCGCGGCAAGATGCGCCGTGATATCGACTCCCAGGGCGAATCCGCTGACTATGGCGGGCCTTGACGGAGCCCTGGACAAGCTGTTCACGATGCGTGTGCACCACTCCTTCCCGTAAAGGGAGATGTCGCGTGTGCCGATCACCGAGATGTAGGGCCCGTCGGGAAATAGTTCGGAAACAGGAGTTGTGCTGCGTATGTACAGCCCGGCCGGAGCATCATCACATTCCTTGAGCAGGGAGGGGTAGGCGCCGGAGGTTATCGGCAGGAAGTCGCAGCCGTTGCGGCGGAGCCATTCGAGCTCCGCCGCTGCGGCCTCGAGGGCGGAGGCGGAGATTTCTCCTCCCATGCCTTCGAACCGGCCGAAGATGGCGGCGATTTCTTTATCGGGAGCCTTGAATACGGCATCTGCGCTGCCGAAGTTTTCAATCAGGAGTCTGGAGATCTTCGGCTTGTATCCGAAGATCCTGTTCAACGCCAGTGCACTGGCGGTCTCTAGGTCGTCGTTCATTTTCCATAGTTCAAGAGTCCGTTGCAAAGTTATGAAAAAAGGTGACCCGTAAAGGCCACCTTTTTACTTGATATTGGTGAAAATCGTCAGTCTATGATAAGCATGGCATCGCCGTAGGGGCCGAAGCGGTAATCGTTCTCGAGGGCCACGTTGTAGGCGTTCATGACCTTCTCGAATCCTCCGAACGCCGCGATGTTCATGAGCATCGTGGATTCCGGAAGGTGGAAGTTGGACACGATGGCATCGGGAATGCTGAACTCGTAAGGGGGGAAGATGAACTTGTTGGTCCAGGTGTCGGTGGAACGCACCTCGTCGAGGGTGGTCACGTTGGTCTCCAGCGCGCGGATGACGGTTACACCGACTGCGCAGATCTTGTGGCCGGCACGCTTGGTGGAGTTGATCTCATCCGCAGCCTGCTCGGAGATTATCATCCTCTCGCAGTCCATGCGGTGCTTGCTGAGGTCCTCGACGTCGACGGTGCGGAAGTGGCCTATGCCCATGTGGACGGTGATGAATGTCTTCTCTATGTCTGCGAGTATCATGCGGTTGAGGAGCTCACGGCTGAAATGCATGCTTGCGGCAGGTGCACTCACAGCGCCCTCGTGCTTTGCGAATATGGTCTGGAAATTCTCGGCATCCTCGGGTGTGGGATCTTCCTTGACCCACTCGGGAACGGGGGTCTTGCCCAATGCGAAGAGGGCGGCCTTGAATTCCTCGTACGGACCGTCATAGAGGAAGCGCAGGGTCCTTCCGCGGGAGGTGGTGTTGTCGATGACTTCAGCCACCATGCTCTCGTCGTCGCCGAAGTAGAGTTTGTTGCCGATGCGTATCTTGCGGGCGGGATCCACGATTACGTCCCAGAGCCTCTGCTCGCGGTTAAGCTCGCGGAGGAGGAATACCATGATGTCGGCGCCGGTCTTCTCCTTCTTGCCGCACAGTTTGGCGGGGAATACCTTGGTGTCGTTGAGAACGAAGCGGTCGCCCTTGCCGAAATATTCTATGATGTCCTTGAACTGCCTGTGCTCGATCTCGCCGGTCTTCTTGTGGAGGACCATGAGTTTGCATTCATCGCGCCAGCGGGTGGGTTCAGTGGCTATTCTGTCTTTGGTAAGAGGGAAGTTGAATTGTGAGAGTTTCATTTTGCCATTTAATGAGTATACTGATTAAATACGGACATAAATGGCAAAAAGTTTCACACTTTTGCTTCTTTGAAGACCTCGAGTATCGAAGGATAGGTGTTCTTGAGGAAGGGGGGCAGGCTGGACTTGGCCACCCAGGCTGCCTTGGCTATGTCCTCCTCCCTCTGGGGGGTGAGGTCCACAGGGTTTGTGTACAGCATGTCGTACCACCATGTGTGCTTGAGGTGCCATATGCCTCCGCGGATGTAGCAGTGGTCGGTAACGCAGATCAGGTTCCGGAGTTCAAGCTCCTTGACGCCGGTCTCCTCCTGAACCTCGCGCATGGCGGTCACGCTGATGTCCTCGCCGGCTTCCTGATGCCCTTTGGGAAGGTCCCAGAGGCCGCTGCGGCTGATGAGCAGATAGTCACCGCGCCTGTTGCTGACAAGCCCCCCGGCGGCGTTCACCTCCTTGAACTCGGCGCAAAGCCTCCTGTACATCAGTTCGGTGTTTTCAGTTGGCAGGTAGATGCGGCTCAGCGACTGCGACGCCTCGAACATATGCACAAGCGTATGGATGTCGATCCTGTCGGATATGTGGAATTCAATGGCGTTGGGATCTGAAAGAGCCTGGTCGCCCGGTTCACATATTATGATGCATCTTTTCTCGAAGTAAATCTTGTGCATAATATTTGCTATCTTTGCCTGATTGATTGCAAAAATAGCAAAAATACACGATATGACAGCACATTACGAGAGTAAACACGGGCAGGTTCTGCGCAGCAGGGAGGAGCTTTTCATGGCTTTCACCGACATGCGCAACTTCACCCGCATGATCCCCGGAGAGGCACAGACCCAGGTTAGCCTCGATGCCGATTTCGACAATCTCCGGGCTACGATACAGAATTTCAGGATAGGTGTCAAGATCGATGAACGCATACCTTATTCACTTATCCGTATCATAAGCACCGAATCGCCTGTGGAATTCGTGGGCGCCCTCCATTTCGAGCAGTCCGCGATTCCCGGTCGTACGGAATTCTACGTCATCCTCGACGCCAACCTGAACATGATGATGCGTGCCATGCTCGGCCGCAAGATCCAGGAGGTCCTCGACAAACTTGTGCAGGGCCTTGTGGATGTGTCAGAGGGCAAGATGCCCGAAATGCCTGAAGGAACCATCTAGTCATGGACGCTTCCGTTTCAGTACGCCTCAATCCTTTCAAGAAGCCGGATTCCGACCTTCCTTTCCTGGAAGGCGCGCAGCCTGTTCCCTGGAGCTCCCACGGATACATACTGCAGGAGCGCCCTGTCTTCACGCTGCACCCTCTCTTCCATGCGGGATGCTATTACGTGCAGGACAGCAGCGCCATGTATGTGGGCCATGTCTTCCGCAAACTGCTTGGCGGCTGTCTTGAAGGATCACAGAAGGCGGGACTCCGTGTCCTGGACCTTTGCGCTGCGCCCGGCGGCAAGACCACCGACCTGGCGGCCAGCCTCAGAGAGGTGTGCGGGGACGATTTCCTGCTTGTGAGCAACGAGGTCATGAAGGACCGCTGCCGCATCCTGAAGGACAATGTGGCGCGCTGGGGGGACCCTAATGTCGCAGTCACCAATGCCGACCCGGCAGCCTTTGCAAGGCTCGAGGGATTCTTCGACATCATCGTGGCCGACGTCCCCTGCAGCGGCGAGGGAATGTTCCGCAAGGACCCGAAGGCCGAGGAGCAGTGGAGCCCCGAGGTCGTCGAACTCTGCGCTGCCCGCCAGAAGCGCATTCTCGCCGACATGTGGCCCTCCCTGAGGCCCGGCGGCATCCTTATATACAGTACATGCACGTACGAGGACGCTGAGAATGACGCCAATCTTGAATGGGCGGCAGGCGAACTCGGAGGAACGATAGTGGATCCTGAGAACGAGTTCGCCGCGTGGGGCGTGGAACAGACCCGCTGCGGCAACCTCCTGCGTGTCGGCAAAGTCCCCGGAGAGGGGCAATGGGTTGGTGCGCTTGTCAAATCCGGCACTCCCGGATCATATTGCGGCAGGGAGGCGATAGAGATCCTGCGTCCGCAGAGAACGGGCCTTAACCGGGGCGAGCAGAAGGGGAAGGATTTCATCCCCGATGCCGACTGGGCGCTGAGCATAGGCTTCCCGCGCGGCCTGTACCCCGAGGCGGCTCTCGACAAGCCCACGGCGTTGAGTTACCTTCATCGGGACACCATAGTGCTCCCCGATGCACCTCTTGGATATAATCTGGTGACATACAGGGGTGTTCCCCTTGGATTTGTTAAAAATCTGGGCCGCAGGTGCAATAACCTGTATCCTCAGGCCCGAAGAATTCTGATGGATATAAAATGAAACGTTCTTTGTTTATTGCCGCAGCGTTGCTGCTTTCCGGAGCACTGGCTTCTGCTCAGACATCCCAGGATTTCCTGGCTAAATATCAGCGTCAGGTGAAGATGCTTGGCGCCGACGGCGTTGGAGTCGAGACTATCATAGACCGCTGGGAGGAGGCGTTCCCGGATGACGGCGACATGCTGGAGGCCCGTTTCCTTTACAACTACCTCAAGTCCCAGAGCACCGATGTAGTAAGGAAGGACGGCGCAAAGTATCTGGGAGAGGCCCCTGTGCTTTCCCTCAAGGATTCAACCGGAATGGATGTGAACTATTTCCAGGAGACAATGTTCGTCGATTCCCTTTTTGCCAGAAGCCAGAACGCGATCGACAAGGCGATCGCCTGCTATCCTGACGACATAAGGTTCAGGCTCGACAAGATCTCCTCCCTCTTCGCATATGAAAAGGAAAGTCCGGACCTTGCATATGCTGAGATCGTGAAGATGATAGACCTCAACAACCCGTCCAGCCCCAGGTGGATATATGCAGGTGAGAAGCTCACCGACGACGAGTTCATCGACATCGTCCAGGATTACTGCTCCAATTTCTTCAAGCTGGGGACTCCTAACGGCTACGAGCTCTTCCTCGCCCTTTCCCAGAAGATGAACAAGCTTTATCCGAAGAATGCGTCATTCGTCGGCAATATCGGTTCCTACTGGTTCGTCGGAAAGAACAATTACAAGAAGGCGCAGTCGTTCTACAAGAAGGCGTTGAAGCTGGATCCGGAAGACGCTGCCGCCAAGCGGAACATGAAGATTCTGGAGCGCAGGATGGCCGCAGGCAGGAAATAGCCTATTCGCTGCGCATCGTCCTGGCCGGGTCTATCCTGGATATGAAGAGGCTTGGCAGGAGCAGGAGCAGCATGATCGCCGCAAAGGCCAGTATGTCGGCGAGAATCACAGCCGGAACATTCACACTTACAGGTACGAAGCTCAGGAAGTAATTTGCCGGATTGAGCTTTATCAGATGTGTCGTGCCCTGCAGCAGGCAGAAAAGCAGTGCCGCTGCGTTTCCTATTATCATACCTCTGAGCACTATCCTGGCGCTTACGCGCAGGAATACTCCGGCAACGCCGCGGGAACTCATTCCAAGAGCCTTGAGGGTTCCTATGGTGGAAGTGTTCCTCAGCAGCATGATAAGAAGGCCGGATATCATGTTGAATCCTGCGACTATGGTCATGAGGATGAGTATGGCGGCGACGTTGAAGTCGATGAGGTCGAGCCAGTCGAAGAGCTGGGAGAACCTTTCGGTGGACGCCTGGGCATATGGGATGTCATCATCTTCGGTGGCGCTTAGTGCACACAGGCTGCCTATTGCAGCCGTGGCCTCCCTGACATCTTCGCGTGAGGAATGCCTGCTGTCGAGCATCACTTCCAGTGACGACACTGCCGTGCTGTCCCAGTCGTTCAGCCTCTGCATGTCGGATATGGGTGCATACACTATCAGTGCATCCTCGGTGTCGAGCAGGCTGTCGTATATCCCGGATACGGTGAAGTTGCGCATCTTCACCTTCTCCCCGATGAAGTAGGTCAGCATCCTGTCGCCATGCTGGAGGCTCAATTTGCGCGCGAGGCTTTCCGGAACCCTGACATGCAGGGTGGAGTCGGAACTCTCTACGCCTTTGAACATCACCCCGGAGATGTTCTGACCGTTGCGGACTATGCCCGCACGGTATACGGCGGGCCTTATTTCCGTCACTCCGGGCTGCTGCTCGATCATCGGAAGATAGGACTGCTCACATGATATGTGACTGTCTTCGCCGTATCCGCTGAACCCTGTTGCCGTGAGCATGACGTCGCCGCTGACGGCGGAGACGCCGGCGCGTATCTCCTGCCTGAACCCGGCCGATATGGCGACGGCCACTATCATTATGAAGAATGATATGGCTATCGCTCCTGCCGAGAGTTTCTCCTTGAAGCGGAGCTTGCGTGCTATGAATGATTCCGCTGGCATTATGGACAGATATTCCGCAGTATGTCGCTGAGGTTTGTAACGGTATTCACATATGAGCTGGTCTCCTCTCCCTTGAAGATTCCGAGCCTTACTTCTTCGTTTTCAAGAATCGAGCTGTCGCGCATCTCGGGCAGTATGGCAAGGATGTCGTCCCAGTATCTGGGCTCTATTCCTTTCTGCCTTGCATAGTAGATGCAGTCGCGTATGCGTCCCGTTCCTGCATTGTAGGCCGCCAGGACGAACTTCTCCATCTCCACCCTGTCTGCCGCCATGTCGCGGTAGCGGTCGGAAAGCCTGCCGAGAAGTGCCGCGCCGGCATGTATGCTCTGCTCCGGGTCGATGAGTTCCTCGAATCCCAGGCGGGTGGCCGTTGCAGGCATGAGCTGCATCAGTCCGGTTGCCCCGCGGGACGACCTGGCCTCGATGTGGAACCTCGATTCCTTGTAGATGAGGGCTGCCAGCATATGCCAGTCCCAGCCTATGCTGGCAGCATGGACCTTTATCAGGGAGTCGTACGGCGACACCCAGTCCTGCCTGCCGCTCCTGTAGGGCGACCAGTGCTTCAGGTACCTGTCCTTGACCGGCATGAAGCGTCCGCTCTCCCTGCTTTGCCCGATCCAGTCGTCGATGTCGGCCAGGAGCAGGTCATCCTCCTCCCTGACCACCCACATGCTGATGCTGTCGATGGGGCTTGATGCCTTCACACCGGGGATGAGGATGGAATCCTTATAGGGAAGTACCAGGATGTCAATTGCACCTGTGAGCAGGGAATCGGCGCGGCTTTCACCGTTAGGACAGAGCTCTATGGTGTCGGCCAGGTTGTAATCCTTTGCGAACTCCTTGAGGAGCATGTAGTTGTATCCGATACCGAGGGCTTTGGACGTGTCGCGGTAGGCTGCCATTTCGATGGCAGCACAGAAGCTCTGCTTCCTGAACACCGGCTCTTCGGGCTCCGGGATATGCCTGGACGCGGCATAGACGCCGGCAATCAATGCCAGAGCCACTGTTATGACTGCTGTTTCCGCTTTACCCATTGTACGTGTGCCGGAGGCTATCGCTGCATCATGCCGCCGCCCATTCCGCCGCTGCGGCCGCCACCCATTCCGCCGCCGCTGCCGCCGAGCATTCCGCCCATGCCGCTTCTGAGACCGCCGAGGCCTCCGCCTCCACCGCCACCGCCGCTGCTTCCTGCAGCTTTGCCGCTCATGGTCTTATGCTGGTGAGGCTGGGTATAGAATGGCCACCAGATGCCTATCTTGAGACCGTCCATGCCGCTCATGCCGACGATGTAGCGGTCTGCGCTGAAGTAGTCGGCCTTTTGCATGGGCCATCCCGTTCCGGCGTTCTGGTATTTGATGAATATGACGGCCCTCTTCCATTGTGCATTCAGGAATACGTCGAAATACGGGCCGTTGTTGTATAGCTCCTTGTTCTGATTGTGGAATACACCCAGTGCGGGATTCCATGCGGGGGCATACCACTTGGTGTTATAGTATGCATCCACGCCGGCCTGCAGTACCAGGATGTTCTTCGTCTTGGTTTCGTCCCTCTGGAGGACGAACTGGAAATACCACTTTGCATTGAGGGCCAGTGTTGGCAGCGGGACGACTTCCTGGTTGGATGAAACCTGGAAGAGAGCCCTGTTGTCAAGGTGCAGGGGACCGAATACGAATTCCTTGCGGAGGTCGGCCGAGAGTATGCTCATGGCATTGCCATTCTGCCTTGCAATGCCCAGTGTGTCATAGTAGACATTGTTAGCAAGCAGGGCGTAGCCTACACCGGCCTCCAGCTTCCAGTGGGGGATGCTGAGCCTTGCCTGTATCCTGGTCGTGGAGATCTTGTCGAAGGAGTTTTCCCATGAATAGTGGTTGCTCTGCATGCACCGTTGATAGAAATTGGGCTCCTGAAGACTGGTCTCGAAGTGTGCGGTGAAGCTGAGAGGGCTCTTCCTGGCGCGGCGGAACGGGTAGATGTTCATTCCGGCGTTGCCCTCCACGGCGAAGTCCGAGAACTTGGTTCCCGCGAAGTAGTATCTTCCCTTGGCATCCCAGCTTACCGAACCGTGGAACATCTGGCCTTCCGCTCCGGCGTAGAGGTATGCGGAATTCTCCTTGTGCAGGGACGGGCGTACGCTGGTGCTGTCGAAGTAATGCATCATGAGGTCGCCGACTCCGACGTCGAGCTTCGACACGGCTGCGTCGGAAGCCCAGGGCTGGAGCCTCATGAATACTTTGTTGTCGAACTTGGTGACTCCGAGGGAGTCGGCCGATTTCATGTTGTTCCAGTTGAAGGTGTTGTTGTAGAACTGGCGGGCAAACTCGTCGGAGGGTGATATGTTGTCGGTATAGGTCCTTGAGAATGTCGAGAACTCGGTGCTGTGCCCTATGAAGGCTGTGGTCACGTTCCTGTCGAGCGAATCGGCATTGAAGACGAAGGTGGAATCCTTGCCGGCCTTTATCCTGTTTATGAAGTTGAAGGGGATTCGCAGCTGCTGGTCAAGGTAGAGTGTGTGCTTCTTGACATGGCTGCTCGCATCCTTGAGTGTGACGGGGATTTCCCTGACTTCGACGAGGGTGTCCCTTACCCACATGTTGTCGCGTATACCGCCGTTTTCGCCTGCGGTTGCCATGTTATAGATGTATCCGCCATGTGCAAGGTATTTCTTGCCAAGGTAGTTGACATCCACAGCAAAGGTCTTGTTCTTTGTGGTCTGGTTCTCAAGGAAGCCACCGCCGCCGTATCTGTCGTAGAGGATGCTGAAATTCAGTTCCGGCAGGATGTTCTGCGTAGTCAGGAAGTGGATGTTGTCGGATTCCTTGGTCCTGGCGCCGAAAAGGGTGCCGTAATATGCCAGCTCGGTGTAAGGTGTCTTCGAGTTGTAGTGGGGCAGGGTCGAAGGATTGTAGGTCCATGCCTGCATTGCGTTGTAGAAGTCCACTCCTTCCTCCGTCTCGCGTTTGAACCAGTTGTACATCTGCACCGGGGCGCCTGGGACGCCGAGCCAGCTGCCGTTCACGTCCTTCCGCAGGAACGGGGCGTCGTCGCGGAAGTGGTAGCCGAAGGTTGTGTCGGGCACGGAGGTGGTCAGCTTGTGGAAGTCGGAGTCTAGCGTCCAGCTGAGAAGCCTCTTGTACTGGAGGCTGTCCGGGAGGAAGTATGTCTCGAGGATGCGGGGAGTGACTTCGACTATCGAGTCCTTCTCGGCCTGCTTCTTTTCCTTGGCCTTCTTGAGGCTGTCCATCTCGGCGAGCTTGATCGGGAGCAGCTGATCTGCCTTCCATGCCTTCTGCTCCTTGCGGGTCAGAGTGTTCCACCATGCATCGAACTTCGCTTTGGCCAGCACGGCGGAGTCGGCCAGGTATATGGAGTCCACCTTGCGCCAGTCGATGGAGTCGAGCCTTGCATGGAAACGGTCGGCGTCGGACTTTATGGAGTCGGATTCCGTGTGGCTGAGCCTGTATCTGCTTATGAGAGTGTCGGCTGAACTCTTGAGGGAGTCGGAACTGTGCTTGAGCGAGTCGCATACTATGACGTGCGTGAGCGAGTCGATGAGTGCGACGTAGTACTTGTAGCGGAACGGGTCGGTCAGGCGGAGGGAGTCCGGAACCTTGATGGTGTCCCTGGCCGTGAGGTGGGGAAGGGTGTCGGCCACCTCGGGGACGTAGCTGTCCTGAAGCAGGCTGTCGGCAATCTGCGCGTCGCCCAGGTCGAGGGCGCCGCGGCGCAGCTTGTAGCCGTCGTGGGGGTAGACCACCGTGTCCTGCGCGATAAGCTCTGACGGGGCGAGCGCCATGTGCACGTTGTTGCCTCCGAGACCCAGGACGCCGGAGATGGCAGTTGCCATCACCGCTACGGGAAACCATATTCTGCTCAAGAGTTTCATATATAACTTACAAAGTTACTTGTTTTTTGCGGATTGTCAAAAAGTGGGTAAATTTGTGGTAATATGGAACGTCTGAATGAACTCTACAGGTGCTGGTGCGGCTCCGAACCCACCTCCGCCACCCTTCTGCCCCTGTCCGGCAGTGCAAGGAAGTATTACAGGATCACCGGCGACGGAGGTATCGTCATCGGTTGCATAGGCACGAACCGCAAGGAGAACAGGGCCTTCCTTACCATCGATGCCTCATTCTGCTCACACGGTCTCCATGCACCGGCCGTATATGGCGTCTCAGCTGATGGAATGGCCTATATACAGGAGGATCTGGGCGACGGGCAGCTGTTCGAGCTGCTCAAGCCTTCGATAGCCTCAGGTGAATATGGCCCGGAGCAGATGGCCTGGCTCAAGGATACCATGGCGCTGCTGCCTGCTGTGCAGCACAAGGTCGCCGACGGCCTCGACTGGGACGTGTGCTTCCCCGACAAGGCTTTCAATGAGCGCATGGTGAATTTCGACCTCAATTATTTCAAATACGATTTCCTCAAGTTCACAGGCCTCGAGTTCGATGAGATCAGGCTCCAGGACGACTTCGACCGTCTGCGCGAGGATTCCCTCAAGGGCATAGGTAATACCTTCATGTACCGCGACTTCCAGGCCCGCAACGTGATGATCAAGGACGGAGAACCCTGTTTCATCGACTTCCAGGGCGGCCGCCGCGGTCCGGTTCAGTATGACCTTGCCTCATTCCTCTGGAATGCCGGAACGCATTTCAGCGCCGGAATGCGCCGTGAACTGGAAGAGGTGTACATCGACGCTCTCAGGCTGTTCGAGCCTGTGCCGTCGGTCGACGAATTCTATGAGCGCTACCGTATGATAACCCTGGTACGCCTGCTTCAGGAATGCGGGGCATATGGCTTCCGCGGCATATTCGAGCGCAAGCAGATATTCCTTGACTGCCTGAAGCCCGTGCAGCAGTGCCTGCGCGAACTCTGCGCGGTGCCTTTCGACCGGTATCCTTACCTTACGGAGGTCCTGCTGAGCGTGGCGAACGACTGGAAGATATGAAAAAGGTTGGGCTCGTGCCCAACCTTTTTATTCTATATGTACGCCTGATTATTTCGTTGAGTCGCAGACTCCGCGGAGATAACCGATCGACTCGGCCACGCCTGCGTGGGGGTCATCGCCGTTCTTCTCGAACTCGAGGGAGAGCTTGCCGGTGTAGCCTATCTTCCTGAGGGCCTTGATTATGGGCTTGAAGTCGATGACTCCGCGGCCCATCTCCCAGGTTTCGCCTTCCTTTGATGCAGCGGTCTCGTCCTTGATGTGGATGTCATAGATCCACTTCCTGTATTTGACGATGTCCTTGGCTACGTTGTATCCCATGCGGATTGTGTGTCCGAGGTCCATGCAGCAGCCTACTCCGAGGCTGGGGTCACCGACCTTCTCGACGATTGTGCGGATGTCGGGGAATGCTGCGCCGTCGGGTCCGTGGGTGTGGATTGCGACTTTGATGCCGGTTTCCTTCACCTTTGCGATGACATAGTCGAGAAGCTCATAGTCGGGCACTCCGATGAACATGTCGGCACCGTACCTCTGTGCATATGCGAAGGTCCTGTCGACCTCCTCCACGCTGTGCATGTAGATGGGACCGAGGATATAACCCTCTATGCCGTATTCGGCACATTTTGCCTTGAACGCGTCCATCTGCTCCTTCGTGGAATCGAGCGGCAGCCACCAGTCCTTTACTGAGAAGTACTTGACGTCCATGCTCTTGAGGTATTCGAGAGTCTGCTCGATTGAGAATTCGCGGTAAGTGAAACCTGCAACTCCGATCTTGAAATCATCGGAGCCCCTCCTGCCGTTCACGAGCTGCGCGCTGGCGCTGAACGATGAGATGAGGATGGCGATTGTGGAAAGAATAAATGCTGTCTTTTTCATCATATGTGGTATTCCTAATACTTTGCAAAGATAGTGAATCGTTTGGTATTTACCGCCCAAATGGCGTATATTTGCACTAAACAACACAGACATACCAATGAAGAAATTAGCTGTTCTTGCACTTTCATGCCTATTTGCGCTCTCAGCAATGGCACAGCCTTCGGGCCAGGGCTCGATCGCCCGTTATGAAATCGATCTTGAAGACTGGACTCCCGTTACGGAATACACACTGCCTGATGTGCTCACCTGCAATGACGGCAAGGTTGTGAAGAATTCACGCCAGTGGGAGAAGAAACGCCGCCCTGAAATCATGTCCATCTACGAGAACGAGATGTTCGGAAAGGTCCCTGCAAGGCCTGCTGAGATGCATTTCGGGCTGAGCGCCCCCGATTCGCTCGTTTATGACGGCAAGGTTCTCCGACGCCGCATCTATGTGTATCTTGACGCTGCCGAACAGCACAAGTTCGAGGTGATGCTGCATCTTCCTGTCAATCATGCCGGAAAGATACCCTGCTTCGTCCTCCTCAATTTCCGCTCGATCCAGGACTCGTTCGACGGCACAAGGTATGAGCTCCCTTACGAGGCCATCACCGACGAGGGCTTCGGCGTTGCCGTAGCATTCCATGCATCCATAGAACTTGACGGAAATGAATATGACACCGAGTCAGCCAATGTCCGCAGCTGGTACAAGCCTGCGGACGAGTGGGGATGCATATCCGCATGGGCCATGGGCCTGAGCGCGATGGCCGACTACCTTGCCACCCTTCCTGAGGTCGACATGGACAGGCTTGCAGTCATCGGACACTCCCGCCTCGGCAAGACCGCGCTCTGGGCCGGTGCCAACGACGAACGTTTCTCCCTTGTCATATCCAATAACTCAGGCTGCTGCGGCGCTGCAACAAACGCCCGCATGTACGGCGAGACCTTCGAGGTCATCTACGACCATTTCCCTTACTGGTTCATTCCTGAATTCAAGAAATACGCAGGCCGCGACGGCGAATTCCCCGTAGACCAGAATGCACTCGTGGCTCTGAGTGCGCCGCGCCCGGTATATGTCGCCAGCGCATCGGAGGACCATTGGGCAGACCCCTGTGGCGAGTGGCTTACAGCAGTGAATGCAGGCCCCGTATACGGATTGTACGGCCTGAAGGGTGTGAGCGGCAGGACCATGCCTGCGTTAGGACATTGTGACGATTACGGCAGTGTGGCATACAAGATCCACAACGGCCCCCATGCCCTGAATGCTGACGACTGGATGGACTACATCAAGTTCGCTAAGCGCCATTTCTACCCTTGTAAGTAGGCAGATAGTACTTCTCGTCGAGGCTGAGGGTCTTCTCCTGGAGAAGGGCCTCGTCGCCGAGGAGGCTGAATACTGAACCGTAGTAGGCTTCTTCCAGAACCTTGTCCGGCATCTTGCCTGTGATGCATGCGTTGCAGAAAGCCTGCATGATCTCAACGGTACCATCGCCATCGGCCTCCGGCATGATGGCGATTCCTTTATCCTTGGACCCGTTTTCGGCAGAGAAGCTGGTGCCTGCGAATGCGGAGTTGGAGAAGATTCCCTCCTCGATTTCGGCAATGAGGCTCTCGATGCCGCTCTTGCGCGGCGGCTCCTCGAAGTATACGCGTGAGCCGGGGAGATCGACCATTGCGTCCTTGCAGAGGATCTGCTCACCCATGCCGAAGTGGGCGTTGGAGATGACCGACTCGAAAGTCATGTTGACGCCGTTAGGGAATGTGTAGATGCAGGCGACGTTGTCGAATACCTCGCGTCCGTCTTTCCAGTATATGATGCTTCCTGTTCCCATGACCTTTTCCGGGAGCATGCCTGTTGCCCATGTTCCGTTCTGGATCTGGTGGCAGGCCAGCTCGGTCATCAGACCGCGGGAGTACTCCCTGTAAAGACGCCAGTTGATGTGGCGCTCAAGTTCGGGGGACGGCACGTCGCGGCGCCAGTCGCCGTTGCGGAACCAGTAGTTGCGCACGTTCACAACCGGGCCGTAGGTCCCTGCGAGGACTCCGGACATGGCCTTGAGGTATTTGGGGTCGAACAGGCGCTGCTGTCCGATGAAGAGTATCTTTCCGGTTTCCAGATGCTTCATGTACATCTGGTAGCACTCGTCGATATTGTATGCCATGGCCTTCTCGCAGAACACGTTCTTGCCTGCGTCCATTGCGTCCATGGCCATCTGGAAGTGGCAGAAGAGCGGGGTGGTGATTACCACGCAGTCCACGTCGGGGTCCTCTAGCATCTTCCTGTAATCCCTGTAGAGCTTTGCTTCGGGATACAGTTCGGAGGCATGCTTGAGGTTGGGCTCGTAGATGTCGCAGAGGGCGACGACTTCGGCCTGCGGTATCTGCTTCATGTTCTCCAGGTGGAAATATCCCCTGGAACCGGGGCCTATCATTCCTATGCGTGCCTTTTCCCTGGAGGTTTCCTTGTTGGCTGCGGGGGAGCAGGCCTCCACCCAGGGGAATGCGGCTACAGCGGCTCCGGCAAGGCCAAGGCCGCCGAGTCTCTCTATGAAGGACCTTCTGTCCATAGTCTTTTTCTCTTCCATTGCAATTACAATTCTACAACTTTGTATGCTGCAAAATTCTGCAGCACGGCGGGCCATTTTTCCTGAGGCGCCGCATAAAGGGCTGTTGATAATATTTCACAGACAAGTGCGGACTGCCCGAGAACCGCAATGTCCTTTTCCTTCGAGGCGAGGCTGCCTGTTTCAGGATCTATGATGTGCTCCCGCACCCCTGCGGTCTTTCCGGAAACCGACAGGGCGCTGTCGGCCAGGCGGAAAGTGTGCTCCGACTCTTTTCTGGCGGGCGATACCAGCCAGCAGTCACCCAGGGGATGGTGGCCTAGACCTGCTACGGAACTGTTTCCGAAATTGATCAGGGCGTTCCGTACGCCATAGGTTCCGGATAGCAGGACTTTGACTTTTTCAAGGGCGAAGCCTTTGGCGTATCCGCCAAGGTCGAGCCTGATGTCCTTGCTGCAGCGCCTCGCCTTGTGCCCGGCCGGCAGAGTCTCGTATGCCGGCCTGTGCCTTGAGGCGGAGAGCGCGGCTATGTCAAAGTATCCTTTTGTCGCCGACCTGAACTGTTCGCAGAGCTCGAGGGAAAAATAGAGCTCCTCACAGAGTGGAACGGCCCCGGCCGATGCGTTCAGCCTTGAGATGTCCGATGTTGCGATGTGCCGGCTCAGCTTGCCTTCCAGATCGTCCACCAGATCGCGTATGGCACCGCATATCTCTCTGGATACGGGTTCATCTGCATGTTCGAACAGGACTTCGATGACGGTATGCATCGCAGTGAAGCTGCAGTAGGCTACCGGTGCATCGGGGTTCGCCGAGCTGTGGATGAACTTTATTTCCGGCATTTGTCAATGATGAGCTTCACAAGCCATATCAGCACCCTGACGGCGATGAGTATGATGTAAAGAGCTGCCGTAATGATGAGGACGAAACCTATCTGGGTGAAGAATTCAGTCCAGGGAGTCCCGTATTTTATCATCGAGAAGATGTTCACACCTTCAGCGATGACAAAGCAGACAAGGAGGAGAACAAGTTCCCTCCTTATCTGTTTCGCTGTAATGGTCAGATCCTTCATTGTCCGGCTTAAACTTCAAAGTACTCCTCCCAACCCTCTCTGGGAATAGGGCCCCAGAGCAGCTGGTTGAGGATGGGATTGTTCACGATCTGCTTCTTCTCAGGGTCGAAGACTATCTTCTCGCCGGTCCACTGTGCGATAACACCGAGGCAGAATACCTGGCTCAGAGGTGCTGAGATGTGGAATGCGGAACGGGCTGTCTCCTTGCCCATGCATGAGAGAAGGAAGTTCTCGTAGTGGTTCGACGGGCTCTCGGGAACCTCGGGGAGCTTGGGCTCCATCTCCTTTGCCTTGCTCTCGGGGATGATGCTCAGGGCTGAACCGTGCGAGCCGCCCTTGAAGGTGAGGGTCTTGGAGTAGATCTCCTTGCCGGGGTTGAGCTGTGAAGGCTGGAACTTCTGGCCGGCTACAAGAGGAATGTTCGCATCGAACTCCGATGTGCCGTATCCGGCTGGAACCTCGGGGATGTTGTCGAGACCGTCGTACCAGGTCACGTCAACGGGGGGCATGTCGCCACGTGCGGGGAACTTGAACAGCAGGGTGGATGACATCGGATAGAAGAAGTTGTTGCGGTCTTTGAGGTAGAGGGGAACGACTTCGGTGGGAAGACCGAGTTCGAGGAACTCGTGCGCGGTGTCGAGGATATGTGCACCCCAGTCACCGAGTGCGCCCATTCCGTACTGGAACCAGCAGCGCCACTGTCCGTTATGGTAGTCGTGGTTGTAGTCGCGGGGGAATGCGGCACCAAGCCAGGTGTCCCAGTCCATGGTTTCGGGTACGGGTTCGCCCTTGGGATATTCGCTGATCTTCGGGTCCCACTCATGCCAGCGGCGGCTGTTGTTCATATGGGCTGTGATTGCGGTGACGTCCTTTATGATGCCGGCTTCCTTCCAGGCCTTGAACTGGAAGTAGTTCTCCTCAGAATGGCCCTGGTTGCCCATCTGTGTTACGACCTCGTATTTCTTCTCGGCTTCCATGAGCTTCTCGCATTCCATGAAGGTGCGTGCGAGGGGCTTCTCGACGTATACGTGCTTGCCGAGCTTCATTGCTGCCATGCAGATTGCAAAGTGGCTGTGGTCGGGAGTCGCAACCATGACGGCGTCGAACTTGTCTGCCATCTCCTTGAACATCTTGCGCCAGTCGTTGTACTTGGGAACATCGGGGAACATGTCCATGATCTCCTTGGTCTGAGGTGCACCCATGTCCACGTCGCAGAGTGCGACGACGTTGCAGAGGCCGGTGTCGATCATTCCATGCGCATCCTCGTTGCCTCGGTTTCCGATTCCGATGAATGCGATGTTGACCTTGTCACCCTTGCAGATCCTGCCCTTGGGTGTGGCGGCCTTCTTCTCCTGCTTGCAGCCTACTACTGAAGGAGCGGCGATTATGGCTGCTGATGCCAGCGCCGAATCTTTCAGGAAAGTTCTTCTTGAGATATTCTTCTTGCTCATGGTTAGTTGAGAGTTTTGATTTTGATATTCCTGTAATGTACTTCGTCGCCGTGGTCCTGGATGAGGATGTAGCCTTCCTCGAAGTTACCGAAGTTGACCCAGTCCTTGTACTTGCTGTAGTTCACGAGGGCGTTCCACATCTGGTTGTTGCGTTCGTACTCGATGATCTTCACGTCGTTGAGCCAGTGCTCCACGTGGTTTCCCATAACCTTGATGGTGGCCTTGTTGAACTCGCCGGGATGGTAGGGCTTGTCCTCGGGCGCGGGGATGAGGTCATAGAGAGATCCGAGCGTCCTGTTGCCGCGGACGCCGAGCTTTGCGTCGGGATGGCGCTCGTCGTCAAGGATCTGGAATTCGCATCCTATGCTGGAGCCGACCTCGGGACTGTTGACCTCGGGGTTGACGAAGTATTTGATTCCGCTGTTTGCGCCCTCGGTGATTCTGAATTCCACTGAGAGGATGAAATTGCGGTATTTCACGTCGGTGATGATGTCGCCGCCATTGCCTGATTCAGCGCCGTCTGCGGCCTCGACCACGAGCTCGTCGCCGTCGATATGCCAGCCGCGGGTGGGGAATTCACCGCCCCTTGCAGAGTGCCAGCCGTCGGTGGTCTTTCCGTCCCAAAGAAGCTGCCAGCCGTCGGCGATCTCAGCCTTCGAGAGGGTGTTGGGTGCCGTGACTTCGGCTTCGATGTCCTGCGCCTTGGGTGAGCATGCAGCCATGCAGCAGGCTGCAGCGATGATCGAGAGTGGTTTGATAAGAAGATTGTGCATATCTTTTGTGGTTTGATTTTTCCAATCCATAAAGATACGCAAAAAGTTGGCGAACACCAATTATATTAGATGAATTCGCTTATTTCAGCGTTTGCCAGGGCGAGTTTGTCGGGAGACCCTATGTCGATAAGCTTGAGATTGTCGGCGAGCACTCCGCATATCCTGCTGCCCGCGGCGGCCTTGAGATAGAAGTCGATGATGGAGAAATGCTCCGGCCATTCTTCCATGAGCCCGAACACATCTTCGGAGATTATGTGGATTCCGCAGAAGGAAAGCTTGCGGTATTTGCCGGGGTCGAAGTCGGGGAAGGGGGACTTGACCTCTCCTGTCCTGACGTTTGTCCAGCCCATCAGGCGCATCCGGTCGTCGAACAGGAGATACCTGTCGGCGGTTGTTTCCGTGACAAGCAGGGTGGCCAGGGTGGGGGACTCCGCGCAGAGGGCTTCGTCCTGCTTCAGGAACCAGTTTATGTCGAGGTTGCTGAGGATGTCGACGTTGTGGACGAGGAACCGTCCGGCGGACTCGCAGCAGCTGCTGCGCAGCAGCGGTTCCGCGTGCTTGATACCGCCTCCTGTTTCGAGGGGCGTGCTCCCGTCTTCAATTGATACTGAAACCTTTACGCCAAAATCTTCGCTGGCCAGAAAGTCGACGACCTTCTCCTTGAAGTGGCATGCGTTGACTACGAACCCTGATATGCCGGCATCGCGGAGTTTGCATATGATGCGCTTCAGCATCGGCTGGCCGTCCACGGGCACGAGCGCCTTGGGGATGCTGTCGGTTATGGGCCTGAGCCTGGTTCCCAGACCGGCCGCGAATATCATTGCTTTCACAGGCCCCAGAATGACAGTGAGACTTCGTCCTCGACGGACTCCTCGATCTTGTCGTCAAGGGCGGGATACAGGTCGAGCCCGGTCATCTTCTCAACGTCGTTGATGCTGACAGCACAGTCCTTCAGCCAGTAGCGGTTGTCGTCGTTGAACATGACGAAGGCGATGGCTCTGTACTTGCCTTTGCTGTTTACCATCACCGCTTTGTAGAATGCATCGGGAACGGTGACTCCGTGCTCTCCGATCTTGCCGTATTTGCCTGTGCCGATGATGGGACCGGTCACCACCCATGCCTTGCCAAACTTTTCCGCCCAGTCGCGGACCCTGTTCTCGAGATACTCCCAGTCCTTGCCGTTGAGGTATTCGTTCTGGGGGCATACGTTCGTGAAGTGGAAGGTGTCGTCCATCGCATCGGCGCTCCAGCGGAAGTCGGAAGCGGGTGCCATGTGTCCTTTGGTCCATCCGGAGTCATAGTAGTCCTCGCGCATTGCCTGGGGACCTTTGACACGCTTGTCCATCGAGAACATCCTGTCGCCGCGGAGCTCGTCGCCGTCGGTTTCGTCGGCGGTGAGTTCATAAGCTACCCAGTCGGGTATGAGGGTGGTCTGGTTGTAGGAGGAGGTGTAAGCGCTATAAGTAACTGTGGTGCTGCCCTTTACACTGGCGGGAATCTCCATTCCGGTAGGAGCCTCCATTATGCTGTTCTGGGTGGTTTCCTGCTCTTCCTGAGCGCCTGCAAGGGCCTGGAGGATTCCGAGGACGCCCTTCGCCGTCTGCTCGGAGCAGGATGCTGCCGCGATGGCGGCTGCAAGGATCAATGCTACCTTTCTCATACCGTTATTCATCTATGTAGACGTCTTCTCCCGGAGCTGCGAACCCGAAGGTCTCCCTGGCGTATTTCTCCAGGGTGTCGCGGTTGGTGCTCATCTCCGTTATGGTCTGCTCCAGGGTGGCGTTCTGCTGCTCGAGCTGCTCGATCTTTTTCTGCTGCCTGTCAAGTGTGATGCCGGCCTGTATCCAGCGTATCACATTGTCTTTCTTGACGAAAAGGAACACTGCCATTATGGCTGTCGCAACAATGGCATAGCGCAGGAAGGACCTCTGCTCCTTACGGTTCCCGTCTTCGTTCCGGTTCCAAATATTCTTCTTGTTACCCATAGTTATCTTCGCAAAATTAACTAAATTTGCGGAATATCAATTAAGTGAATGTAATGAAACCTACACTTCTTGTCCTTGCTGCCGGAATGGGCAGCCGCTACGGCGGTCTCAAACAGATGGACGGCCTTGGCCCAAACAATGAAACCATAATCGATTACTCCATTTTTGACGCGGTGAATGCCGGCTTCGGCAAAGTCGTCTATATCGTACGTGAATACTTCCTCGAGCAGTTCAAGGAAACCGTCGCCCTCAAGTACGGCAACGTGAAGACCGTCGACGGCGAGCCTCTCGAGTTCGTATTCGTAACGCAGGAACTTAACAGGATACCTGCAAGGTTCACACTCAACCCCGAGCGCCAGAAGCCCTGGGGCACCGCACATGCAGTGCTCATGGCAAAGGACGTCATCAAGGAGCCTTTCGTCGTGATTAACGGCGACGACTTCTATGGCCGTGAGTCCTTCCGCATCGCCGGCGACTGGTGCCGTGCACATGAGGGCTCTGCAGGAGTTTACGGTATCGTGGGCTTCGAGCTTGAGAACACTCTCAGCGAGTCGGGCGGCGTATCCCGCGGCATCTGCCATTACGACAAGGACCTCCATCTCACCGACGTGGTCGAGCATCATAACATCGCAAAGTGCGAGGACGGCGTCGTCCGCGGCGACAACTCCCTTACCGGAGAACATGTCGACCTCCAGGCCAAGGACCTCTGCTCGATGAACATGTGGTGCTTCACCCCCGACTACTTCGCAAAGAGCGCTGAGATCTTCGAGAAGTTCATGGAGGAGAACTGCAACGAGCTCAAGAAGGAGTTCTATATTCCTTACGCAATCGACTGCATGATCAAGAGCGGCGAAGGAAAGTGCGACGTCCTCGAGACCCCCGCACACTGGTTCGGCGTCACCTTCAAGGAAGACCGCCCCGCAGTTGTGGCAAAATTCGCCGAGCTTGTTGAAAAGGGAATCTATCCTTCACCTCTCTATTAGGCCATGATCAAACCCAAGCACGGTAAAAGTTACGACATCTTAGGTAACTTTTCATACTATGTACCTGGCGTCGGGCAGATGTTCGTCCTTCTTGCCCTGCTTCTTGTGGGCGCCGTCCTCGGCACCATATTGACCATACCTTTCATCCTGATCGGTGGCGGTGAAATCGGAACGGAGGTGAGCATGATCGTAAGCTATCCTGTCATGTTCATTCCTCCTATGATATATGCCAGCGTAAAGAGCAAGTCCAACAGGTATCTCCATGACGGAGTCAAGCTCGACAGCGACCATTTTTCTCCTGTAGGCTTCGTCGTGTGCGCACTGATGGCCATGGCGCTGACCCTTGCAGGCTCCTTCGTGGCCGACCTTCCCGCATCCTGGCTCCCCGAGATGCCCGAGGCACTGGCGGAGGCCCTTGGCAGCATGACAGGCGGCAACTTCATCCTTGACTTCATCTGCGTGAGCATCTTCGCACCTTTCTTCGAGGAGTGGCTCTGCCGTGGCATGGTTCTCCGCGGACTGCTGCACAACAACATCAAGCCCGTCTGGGCCATTGTCATCTCCGCAGCATTCTTTGCACTCATACATATGAACCCCTGGCAGGCAATCCCTGCCTTCCTGCTTGGCTGTGCAATGGGATACGTCTACTATAAGACAGGCTCCCTCCTGCTTACCATGCTCATGCATTTCACGAACAACACCTTCGCGCTCATCCTGAGCCATGTCGACAGCCTCGCGGAGGTCGAGAATTATCAGCAGATGTTCCCCGGTGCAATTTATTGGGCAGTGTTCGCCGCCTGCGTTGCTGCAGTCGTGCTTACTGTCTATAAATTCAAGCAGGTTACATTGCAAAGCCCCGAGGGCAACCAGGACAAACTCAAATCGCTGTTCTCCGAGCAGCCCGAATAAAGTATGCTCGTAGTACTTGAAGGTTTGGATGGCGCCGGAAAGTCCACCCAGGTCAGGAAGCTGAAGGAGTACCTCATGGCGCGGGGCGGGGAGTTCCGTTACATTCACTTTCCCCGTTACGATTCCCCGGTGTACGGTGGTCTCATCGGCCGTTTCCTGAGGGGTGATTTCGGCTCCAACGAATCGGTGCATCCCCAGCTTGTGGCGCTCCTCTTCGCGGAAGACCGCCACGGCGCCGCCCCTGAGATCAGGGAGGTGCTCGAGCGCGGCGGCACCGTCCTTCTTGACCGCTACGTATATTCCAACATAGCATATCAGTGCGCCAAGCTGCCCGACCATGATGAGTCGGAAGCCCTGCGCAAGTGGATATTCGACACCGAATACGGTGATTTCAACCTTCCGAGGCCCGACCTCAACATCTTCCTTGATGTTCCCATCGGTTTTGTCGAGCAGAGCCTCACAGCCTCCCGTTCCGGCGACGACCGCGACTATCTTGCGGGCGCACAGGACATACACGAGGCCGACATTGCATTCCAGAGACGGGTGCGTGACATGTACCGCACGCAGGCCTCCGAAGACCCCCGCTTCATAGTGGTCGACTGCTCCGACAGCCAGGGCCGGATGCTCCCTCCCGATGATATCTTCGAAAAGATCAGGTCCGTAGTGGAGTCATATGAGAGGTCTTAGGAAATTCGCGGCATGGCTGCTCGGCGGCGTGTTCTTCATCGCCGGCATACTCAAGCTCATGGATCCCGTGGGCGCGGGTCTCGTAGTAGGGGAGTACTTCAAGTTCTTCGGAACCAACTTCCTGATGTTCTCGTCCAAGGCCGTAGGCATATCCCTGGCTTTGTTCGAGACAGTGCTGGGCGCCGCAATCATCACAGGCGTCTGGCGCAAGATCACAGCGCTGATAACACTTGGTGTGCTGGGCTTCTTCACAATCCTCACGGCCATCCTATGGATTTTCAATCCCAACATGGATTGCGGATGCTTCGGTGAAGCCATCCACCTCACCCATGCGCAGAGTTTTATCAAGAATGTCGTCCTGCTTGGCTTCTGGGCCCTTGCATATCTGCCTTTCAGCAAGTTGCTGCCCACACCGAAGATCAAGTATGCAAGCTTCTCCGTTGCTGCGCTTAGCGTGGTGCTGTTCATGATATGGAGCCTCAGGAGCATTCCCATGATGGACTTCACTCCGTTCTCTCCCGGTACCGAACTCATGGGCGATGACGACGCCTTCGACCCCGACGCCCCCGTCCTTTCCTTCTGCAATGCTGAATATGAGTATGCCGACAGCCTTGCCACACGCGGCAAGGTGCTGGTGATCAGTGCATATGATCCCGACAGACTGTCGCACGGCGATCTTTCGCGGATCGAGGCCTGCTTCTCGGACGCAATGAACAACACGGACTTCACCGCGCTTCTCCTGTCTGCCGGAGGCATTCACAGCGCGGACTCATATCAGGCCGACAGAAAGACCCTCATGACCCTCAACCGCTCGAACGGTGGCGCCACCTTCATCGCCGACGGTCAGATAGTCCGCAAGTGGTCTGTGGGCAAACTTCCCGACAATGCAGAGCTTGAGAGGCTCGCTGCAGCTGATCCCACGTCTGTCATGATAAAGGAAAACGGCCCGCAGCGAATCAAGCTGCAGGCCTTCCTCCTCTATGTTTTTGCTGTGATGCTGCTGCTCTAGCGCACCACGATGTTGTAAGGCAATCTGGCAATTACCTGAGGCTTGGTGAAATCCTTCACCATCATCAGGAGCGCGTCTTCCTCTGTGGTCCCCGAACCTCCGAACATCTCCATTATCTGCTCGAACTGGGTCTGGGGCTTGGGGTAGCTCTTGATGTTCCACTGCCCGAGATCGGGATCGCCTGCAGCTACGGCTGCATACTGGATTGCATCCTCGAGTGTTCCAATCTCGTCGACAAGCTTGATTTCCAGAGCGTCGGATCCCGTCCATACACGGCCCTGGCCGATTTCGTCAACTGCGTCGACGGTGAGGCCGCGGCCTTCAGCCACGAGGTTCGTGAACTTTGTATAGATGCCCTCGATCTGGGTCTGCATGAATTCGTGCTCGGCCTGGTCGAAGGGACGCATCAGGGAGTACATGTCGCCATGCTTGTTGGATGTGATGCTGACCGCGTTCACATGTGCGATGTCCTTGAGGGTACCTGAGAGGTCGGGGATCATGCCGAATACTCCGATCGATCCGGTGAGGGTCACAGGGTCGGCAAAGATCTTGTCTGCAGCGGCGGAGATCCAGTATCCGCCTGATGCAGCATAGTCGCCATAGGATGCGATGACGGTCTTGTCCTCCTGGAGGAGGTCGATCTCACGCTTGATCTTCTCGGCAGCGAGCACTGCTCCGCCGGGAGAGTTGACGCGAAGGACAACGATCTTGACGTCGGGATCCTCGCGGACTGACTGAATCACCTTTGCGAAGTGGTCGCCGGCTACTTGCTTCTTATCGGCACCTTCGACAATCTCTCCGTCGGCGTAGATCACGGCGATCTGCTTCTTTGCCTTGCCGGGGATCAACTTGACGGCAGCATAGTCTGCGATGCCCATCCATTTGACGTTCTTGTATTCGGTCTCGACTGCGAGGTCGGCAATCTTGGACTGAAGTTCGTCGCGGGTGAGGAGCTCGTCGACGAATCCCTGGCTCAGGAAGTCCTGCGGGGTGCAGAGCTTGAGCTGGTCGATGGCCTCGTTGAGGCTTTCGACTGAAATGCCGCGGCTTTCAGCTATCTCGGCCGCCATGGCATCCCACATCGAGTTGACCATGACCTGATAC
Organism: Candidatus Cryptobacteroides sp.; assembly: GCA_045640445.1. Classification (GTDB taxonomy): domain Bacteria; phylum Bacteroidota; class Bacteroidia; order Bacteroidales; family UBA932; genus Cryptobacteroides. Next base: position 40,660 of record JAZUFA010000004.1, read on the forward strand.
TGCTCGCGGTTCTCTTCACTCGGTTCGCTGCGGATGAAGGTCTCACCGGCACTCTTGTACTTGCCGTGGCGTATGAGCTGCACGTTGACTCCGAGCTTGTCGAGGATGTCCTTGAGGAAGAACATCTGGGTGCCGACGCCTGTGACTGTGGTGGTGGCGCCGAGATGAGGTGTCATGTATACCTTGTCGGCAACGGAGGCGATGTAGTAACTGCCTGTGGAAGGTGCGTCGGTGTGGGCGATGACCGCCTTGCCTGACTCACGGAACTTCTGAAGCGCCTGGCGGAGCTCGTACAGGGTGGCGACGCTTGTGGCATTGCCGTCAGCCTTGAGGTAGATGTACTTCACTGCGGGGTCTGCGGCTGCGGCATTGATTGCCTGAACTGCATCCCAGAGTCCGATCACGCTGCCCTGCTTTCCGCTTACGCTGGAGAGGGGATTCGACTCCAGAGTCTGTTCAGCAATGGTGGTTGTGCTGAGATCGATGTTCAGCACAAAGGATTTGGGAGTGGCTGCAGTGGCCGAACCGATGGCTGCAATAGCTGAAATTGCAGCGATGCAGAGGAAGCCGCTGATTACGCTGATGACGATCATGCCGACGATTACGGCGAGGACCATCTTGAGAAAATCTTTCATACGCTATAGTTGAATTTGGACAAAAGTAGTAATTTTGTAGGATAAATTTGATACATATGGCACAGAAACCTTCAATACCTAAGGGAACCCGTGACTTTGGCCAGCAGGAAATGGCCGAACGCAACTATATATTCGACACAATACGCAGCGTTTTCCGCACTTTCGGCTATGCGCAGATCGAGACTCCTTCGATGGAGAACCTCTCCACCCTGCTCGGCAAATATGGCGACGAAGGCGACAAGCTTCTCTTCCGCATACTCAATTCAGGCGATGCCTTTTCCGGCATAGACTACGACGCATTCAAGCAGGAGGACGGCACGATGAACTACAAGGCCCTCTCGCTCAAGACTTGTGAAAAGGGCCTCCGCTACGACCTCACGGTGCCTTTTGCACGTTTCGTCGTACAGCACCAGAACGAGATAACCTTCCCCTTCAAGCGCTATCAGATGCAGCCCGTATGGCGTGCCGACCGTCCTCAGAAGGGCCGCTACCGCGAGTTCTATCAGTGTGACGTGGATGCCATCGGCAGCCGTTCCCAGCTCTGCGAGCTCGAACTCGTCCAGATAGTCGACGAAGTCTTCCGCCGTCTCGACGTCCGCGTCCTGCTGAAGATCAACAACCGCAAGGTCCTCAGCGGCCTTGCCGATATCTGCGGCGCTCCCGACAAGGTGGTCGACATCACCGTTGCCATCGACAAGCTCGACAAGATCGGTCTCGATGCAGTCAAGGCCGAGATGATGGAGAAGGGCCTTTCAGCAGAGGCTGTCGCCAAGCTGGAGCCCGTCCTTACTCTCGAAGGCAGTTTCGAGGAGAAGCTGGCTGTAATGCGCGGCATCATGGCTGACTCCGAGGTGGGCCTCAAGGGTCTTGACGAGCTGGAGGAACTCTTCGGCTTCATCAAGGCGGCAGGTGTTCAGGTTCCCGTAGAGATGGATCTCTCCCTTGCCCGAGGACTCAACTATTATACCGGTGCAATCTTCGAGGTCAAGGCTCTTGACTGGCAGATAGGTTCCATCAGCGGCGGTGGACGTTACGACAATCTTACCGGCATCTTCGGCCTGCCCGACATGTCCGGCGTGGGCATAAGCTTCGGTGCCGACCGCATCTATGATGTCCTCAAGGGCCTGAACAAGTTCCCCGAGTCGCTCGCGTCCAGCACCGACATCCTCTTCGCGAACATGGGCGCCGCCGAGACCGCATATGTGCTGCCTGTAGCCGCTGCGCTCCGCTCCCGCGGCGTCGCCGTCGAGGTCTATCCCGACAACGCCAAGCTCAAGAAGCAGTTCGACTATGCCGACCGCAAGGCCATCCCGATGCTGAGCATCAACGGAGGCAACGAAATCGAGTCCGGCTGCATCAATATAAAGAACCTCCGCAGCGGCGAGCAGAAGCAGTTCGGCTGCAAGGACATAGATGCAATGTTGGAATTCATCAACTCATAGGTTATGAAAAAGATTGGCTTGAGATTTTGGGCTAAAGTTCTTGCTCTTCTCGGAATAGGCGGCGCAATGGAGGCGTGCGACCTGCTTCCCATCGGTGCCTGCATGTACGGCTGCCCGCATGCCGATTACAAACTGTCCGGAACCGTTACCGATGAGAACGGCGACCCTGTTCCCGGTATTTCCATCAGGCAATATCAAAGTCCCGGTCCCAATGCTGACCGCAGTGTGATCTACGACGGATGGGAAGGTCAGGAACTGGTTCAGACCGGGGCTGACGGAACATTTGTCATCGAGACCGTACTTACCACCTTCGGCGGCGACGAGGAGTTTATCTTCCGCGACGTCGACGGTCCCGAGAACGGCGAATTCGAGGACCAGTCGCAGAAGTTCAAGTTCACTCAGACCAAAAAAGGCGACAAGAGCTGGTACGGCGGGTGCTATGAAGCATCCGACGTCAAGGTGGTCCTCAAGACCAAGGAGGAAAATTAATTTTGGAATATTAAATTAATTGCCTACATTTGCAGTCCCAAACATCGCGGGGTAGAGCAGTTGGTAGCTCGTCGGGCTCATAACCCGGAGGTCGTTGGTTCGAGTCCAGCCCCCGCTACTACCGAGGAAAAATCGAGAGATTTTTCCTCTTTTTTTATTTCTTTGCTTTTATAACTACTTGATATATAGCGAATTAGGGTAAGTATCTCATTTTCGTTGGTGGTTCGAGGAATGCGTTTCAGGCCTTTCCCGAAACGCATCATAACGTCATCCCTCTCCTTGGCCTAGAACCTGTTCTTGACCGAGTCACCCGCACCCGTGCCCTTGTACTTGCTGACCATGGTGTTGAAATGGTAGGAGACGCGGAGCAATATGGCGGGATTCCTGTGGTCGTTGTTCTGGTCGACATAGAAATTGCCGTAATCGACCACAACGTGTTCCTGAGAACGGTTGAGAACATCGGTGGCACTCAGCCTGACGGTCAGCGACCTGTCTTTGAAGAAGGACTTCTGCACGCTGAAATCAAGTACGTTAGTCCTGCTCAGGATTTCTGCGGATCCGTAACTCATCCTGCTCTGGAACCTGTAGTCGGCCGAAAGCTCCCAGTCATTCCTGAAACGGAAAGCGTTGTTGAACTGCAGCATGAACATGGGCGTATCATATTTCACATTCCTGTATCCTGAAGGTTCACGACCATCGGCTACGTCAATGTTGAAGAACTGCTTCCTGACCCCTGCAGTATACTGAGGACTCCAGCATCCTATGGTAGGAGCGGCAGTCACATATGCGCTGTATATGTTTATGGGTGACTTCATGTTCTCGTAGGTCAGCAGAGTAATGCCGTCGTCACCATACGGGTGTCCCACCTGGTCTATTGCGTCCTTGATATTCTCGAAAGTTGTACTGAATGTCAGCCATTTCCAGTTTGCGTTGATGGCGGCGTCTATATACTTCTCGTTCTTCAGTGTAGGATCGCCTGTCTGATAGGTGAAGCGGCTGTGATACTGCATCTCGTTCGAAAGCTTCCAGAAACCGGGACGCTGGGTCTTGCCGGAAATGCTTGCACTCAATGCTACCTTGCCAATCTTTGTGGAGAACGAAGCTGAAGGGAACCAGTTATCCTGCCTGCGTTCCAAATCGCCTGTTCCGGTAATGTCATCGTACTCATAATCAACATGTTCATAACGTACACCTGCACTCAACTGTCCTATCTTCAAGGGAAGAAAGTACTCGGCAAAACCAGCTATGTTGTTCTCCCTGAGTTCGGACTCGGATGGGGCGATCTCCTCGAATGTAATCCTGTGCTGCTGCCTGGTCTTCACATACGACTCCTCTGCACCAGCCTGAATCTGGCCCTTCCATACAGGGTACTTGAAAACTATTTTGCTCGCCACAATGCCGTATCGGTTGTCAACGCTGCTGTCGATGCTGCGGGGATTCACCGTGCTGGACTCGTCAATCCTGCTCTCATTGCATTCTGCATTGGTTTGAAAGTCTGTATTGAACTCTATCTCAAGCTTATCCGCCTTTCCGCTATAGTAGAGATTGCCCAGCCATCCGCCGTTTGTAACCATATTGGTATTGTTTTCCGACACCAGATTGTCGATAAGGGCCTTGTTCATGAACACATCTTCATTGACCACTTCCTTATATCTGCCGAAGAGAAGGCCGTTGTACTGCAGCTGCAATCCCACGGAATGGTTCTCGTTTATCTGCCAGTTCACACCGAATATCGAATTCGTGCCGCCTGCATGCTGCCTCACGGCAAGCCTGCCCGACTGATCAAAGAGGTTGCCTGCTGCAAATGAGGTCTCTGCGATGTCGGCATACTGATACCCGTAATTGTCCCAGTAGAGCAGTTTGCCTATGAAGTCAAGGTTGCCTTTCCTGTAGTTCAGGTCAAGTACTGACCACGACGGCTCGAAGTCCTTGCAGGTAAGGTGCTGCTTTGCCTGACTAGTGAGGGCAAAGCCGAAGCCTTCTCCCTGCCGCCTTATGGTCTTGATCCGCACCACGGACTTGATTTCCGCGCCATATGCTGCACCGGGGTTGTTCACCACCTCGACTGCGCGGACTTCCTCCGACATGAGACTGCGGAGTTCATCAGGGTCAAGCACACGGCGGCCGTTGATGTAATAGACAGGCTCTCCCCTGCCTATGACCTCGCTCTTGCCATCGCGCTGGATCATTCCCGGAATCTTCGCCATAAGGTCCTGGGCAGTTCCTGCGTGCTCGAGAACCGATCCTGAGATGTTGGTCACCACCGCATCACCCTTGAGCTCGGTTCTTGGCAGCTGCGCCTCCACCACGGCCTCTCCGAGCATATACTGGTCCTGGACAAGCGCTATCCTGCCAGCGTCACAGTTCTGAGAAAGGTCTACAGGGGCGACATGGCCCTTGTATCCGATAAGGGCGACCGAAAGAATGTATCTGCCCGGCTGGGCCTTTATCTCAAAGTGACCCTGCTCGTCCGTCATGGCTCCTGCGACCACTGTGGAATCGCCTTTCGCCAGTACCACAGTAGCGAATTCCAGGACCTCACCTGTGGTTCCGTCCTTCACATTTCCAACTAAAGTACTCGTTGCCTGCCCGAAGCAGACTCCACCCAGTGCGAGCCAGAGGCTGCACATGGCCATCAATACCTTTCTCATATTGTAATTCATCAGATTAATTTCGGGTAATACACAACAAAGAAGCAGTCATAGGTCGCATTCTATGACTGCTTCCGTTTATTAGACGAAAATCTGTCTGAATTGTTAATCAGCAGACATCACGAAGTCTGATTTTCGAGTTCATTGTTAATGAAAAATTATTCCCACGCAATCATGCGTGGGAGCACGTTGAAGTTATTAGTCTATCTGCAAAATATTAGATACATTTGCAGAGTCATAGGGGATTTCGCGTAAGGCATGACAACCCTTTCTGCTTCGGCAGTTTCGAGCCCCAGATTTATAACCACCGCATTGCGGTGGGTTTTATCTTTCTGGGGGATCGTTATTTAGTTTATAATTAACTCGTTGGCAGAATTTTTCCGGCAGTTCATAATCTCTTCCGAAGTTCGATAATTTATCTGCGTAGGCTACTACATTGAAAGACAGCTAGTTAGTTGACTCTCGCCGTTATATCAGGGGGCTCTGCCATCATCGTTTCCCGAGAACTTGGCATCCCCCTTCGCACTATTCAAAGAGAACTGGCAGGCCTTACTAATAGGATAGAGCTCAAAGGAAGCAGTAAAACGGGAGGATACTATTTAAGAGGTTGATCATGGATTCGTACACAAATACCAGCCTATACGGGGCAATCTTCAGAAGAAAGTCCTTCCACCTGTTCCGAGGCGTAGGAGAAGACAGACTTGTTCAGAGCGAATTGGATGCCCTCGTACGACGGGATGGGATTCGTCATAATGATAGCAATCCACAAAGTGACGGCTGGCACCAGATTCAGGAAGGATATGTTCAAGGCAAAGCGCAAACCGCTCGCCGAGATCTGGTCCGGTGATGATCCGGGTTTCGCCGGCATCGCCCGTTTCTCTCCGAGTGCCTGCAACACTCAGCCGTGGTACGTGGAGAACAAGGATGGCATCCTGACAGTTTTCCGTTACCGCAAACCGGGCAAACGTGGAATTATGCCGTCGGCGTCAGTGTCGTATTATAACCGTATTGACATTGGAATATATCTTTGCATACTTGAGGTGTGTATGCTTGAGAAGGGTACCTGTTTCGAACGGGAGGCATTTCCGGATGCGGGAGGCGAGGACGAATTCACCAAGGTTGCAGTATACAGACTGAATCTTCATTGACAAACAAGCCTCGAACTATCTGAGTTTCACTTAATGATTCAATTTGACGAATAATTAGGGAGAAAATTTGAATGGTGGGGAGAAAGTTCTATATTTGCGGAAATGACAGAAATATGGGACGAAAGGAAGAACTTATATCTCTTGTAGAACGATATCGTGAACTTGGCATTGACAGACAGATAGATTATGACAAATTCTATCTGTACTCGATAATCACGCACTCCACTGCAATAGAGGGCTCGACGATTACCGAAGTCGAGAATCAGCTGCTGTTCGATCAGGGGATTACGGCTGCCGGAAAGACACTTTCCGAACAGATGATGAACCTTGACCTGAAAAAAGCCTACGAGAAGTGTATCTCACTTGTTTCAGCCCATGCAGACATAACGGTTGACTTGCTCAAGGATCTCTCTTCCATCGTGATGAAGAATACAGGTTCCGAGTACAAGACCGCTCTGGGCGATTTCTCATCGGCCAGAGGAGAGCTCAGGCTTCTTAACGTGACGGCCGGCATAGGAGGACGTTCATACATGAGCTACACCAAGGTTCCCGGGAAACTCGCATCATTCTGCTCCAGCCTGAATGACCAGCGGAAGACCAGCAATACGGAGGACATCGCGGCGCTATATGATATGAGTTTTGACGCTCACTACAATCTGGTGACCATCCATCCATGGGCTGACGGCAACGGAAGAATGGCACGGCTGCTTATGAACTATCTGCAGTTCGAATTCGGACTTATCCCCACAAAGGCCACGAAAGAGTCGAAGGAAGGCTATATCAAGGCCCTCATCGATACGCGGGAGAACGATGACCTTGGCATATTCAGGGATTTCATGACAGACATGATGGTTGCCAATCTCAAGCATGACATTGACGCCTTCATCCGTTCAACCGAAGGAAAGGAGGGAGAAACTGGCGAAAAAGTAGGAGGAAAGAAGATAAAGAGTAGGGAGAAAATCCTTGCCGCCATCAAGGAAAACGGCCGTCATACCACTAACAGCCTCGCAGAACTGGTTGGCGT
>JAZUFA010000005.1:0-73908 GCA_045640445.1 Candidatus Cryptobacteroides sp.
TATGGAAGAAGCTTGAACGCCTTGTGCTCGTCAACATATCCGCTCCAGTCAAGGCCCCTCTCAAGACGCGAATCGTTGTATGCCAGATCCACATAAGCCACATCACTGTTGCCGACAACGACGGGGAACCCTTCATTTGCAAGCATATAGGGGATGCTCTCCATTCCACCGTCAGTACTCCAGGCATTGACGTAGGCAACATTGTCCAGCAGTCTGGCCGTGCCCTCAGGGCTGAGGTTCATGGCCATCTCCTGCCATCCGGCTATCTTCAGCCCGCGAGGCTCGAGGATATCGAGGACCTTATTGAGGAAGTATTCATGCAGGTTCAACATTCCGCCCAGGTCGATGGTCTGGCATGCAGGGGATTTCTTCCAGGCGCCTGATGCCACCTCGTCTCCACCCATGTTTATGGTGTCAAGCGGATAGTCGGCTTCGCTCCATATAGACACCAGGCAGTCAACGACATGCTCGATGAAACGATATGTAGCGGGAAGGCCTGCATTAAGGGCATTGAAATGGTGATTGTTGCTTGACAGGTATTCAGACTGGTCCTCGGGCTCAAGAAGACGGTAGGTGTCGTCACCGGTATTGCGATAGCGGGCCTCCATCGACATTATTGCCGCATACGAGTGACCGGGGGCATCGAACTCAGGGATGACGGTGATATGATGGTCTGCCGCAAAGCGGATTATCTCTATCATATCCGAACGTGTGTAGAAACCCTGTGTATTGGTCTGCTTGTTTGAGGGATCGAAGGAGCCGTCGAATGATGGATGGGGGGCATCCACCTCGAGGTATGAGCCGTCAGGCTGCCTCTGGGGCAGCTTATGATACGCACCATAAGAGGTGAGTTCCGGAAGCCCGTCAATCTCAAGTCTCCAGCCCTCATCCTCCGTAAGATGGAACTGAAGGCAATTGATTCTGTATCTTGAAATCAACTCGATTATGGTCTTCACCTCATCAACAGTATAGAAAGAACGGCCAGTATCAAGTACGAAAAGCCTGCAGTCAAGATCAGGCCAGTCCTCTATCGTCATGTTCGGGAGAGTCGATTCTCCGGCATTGGACTTCAGCCTTTCCATCGTGCCGGCGGCATAGTATGCGCCAGCAGCATCAGCCGCCTCGACCTTAACGGAGCCATCGAGGGTTATCCTGTACCATCCTGATTTGTATCCGGGCACAATGATCGGCTCATAGTCAGCCACTTCGGTCGTTCCATCCGCAGGAATCACGATCTTCAAAGCTGGGATCATATCAGTTATCGCGGGCTCCGAATATGTCCAGCTGAAGCAGTTCTTCTTCACCTCGTTGCCGATCGTCCTGTATTCTACGGGAATGGAGACTTCGGTCTTCCCGGGATTCTGCAGGGCAAAGCCTTCAGGCATATGCGAAAGATGCTTTATGGGAGCGGACCTGTATTTGAGGACAAGCGTATCCTTGCCGCTTACGGCAGGGGTAAAATAAAAGCACCATCCGTTGAAATGACGCATCTCCAGGTCACCTTCCGCCTCGAAATCAGGCTTCACATTATAGCAGCTCGCCCATATGGACCAGTCGTCCCCTTTGGGAGGATTGCAGACATAGATGATGTGTTCCGAGCGACCATCTTCCTGCACGGCACCTTCCTGCCATATTATGGATGTTCTTACACTGCATGATGACAGCATGACAGCCGCCAATGCAGCAAATAGTGAAATGTTCTTCATTAACTAGTGCTTTATGTTTTTCCTGTATTGTGTCGGACTATATCCTGTCAGTTCCTTGAATACGCTGCTGAAATACCTCGGATAGGAGAATCCTACACTGTCTGAAATCTCATTTATATTCATATCCGTCTCCGCCAACAGGCGAATGGATTCCTCTATCCTCATTCGCTTGATATAATCGTTAAGGCTGTATCCGGTTATCATCTTGACCTTGTCATACAATGCTGTACGGCTGATTCCCAGTGCAACCGTAAGGGTGCTGGCGCTGATCTCCTTGTCCATGTTCTTCTTCACGAACTCTTCCAGGCTGCTGATGAAATCACGGTCCTTCTGCGAGATGGCGCTCTCAACCAGACCCTGCCTGTCGCTGTTGCGTTTGATTACCGTATAGGCTATAAATGATGTGAGCAGCGTCAGCAGCAGAAGGAATCCTATCATGAACGCATCGGTCCTGTACCATGGCTGGCTGATGACGATCTTCACAATCTCCGGCTCAGATTCAGCGATCTCATTGGAAGGGAGGCAGGTTGCCGTGATGGTATACTGCCCAGGGGCCAGCGATGTCAGATTCAACGTGGAGGACGGGAGCAGCACGACACTTTCCTCATCTTTACCGGAGACAACAAATTTGAATCGGGCACTTTCATAGAAACTGATTCCGGACACAGAGTAATCGAGAGTAAGTCCACGCGCCTTCCAAGGAATATGCACGCTCTTGTGCCCGCCTTCCTCGAACAAATAGCGCTTGCTGTCTGTCGCAATCTCATTCAGGACCATCCTCGGAGTCGGCTCGCATTTTGAGACTCTTGCCAACTCGGTATTGATACTCACGAAACCTGATGACCCGTTCCAATAGAACGTTCCATCTTCGACTTCGCTCGGCCAACCGTTCAGGATATCGTTGCGTGCATATCCATCAAAAGGGCCATAGCTGTTGAAAGTCTCGGTGTTCACATCGTATAGGAACAGCCCGTTGTCAGCCGCAATCCACACCATGCCGTCAGCATCTATCGTCAAAGTGGAGATCCTCTCGAACGGGAGAGACTCTATGACCTTGAAGGCTCCGCATTTACGTGTCTCACAATTATAGTCACAATAACTGATTCCGCAGTCAGTCGCCACCCATATGCGTCCATAGAGTTTATCAAACCCGGCAGAGACGATATTCCCGTGAGTCTTGGCAGTAATAAGTGCATGCATCACATGATCATCGAATGTGTTCACATACAGAACGTCATTGTGGAAAGTCAGCACCATGTCGGAAGAATGCCACCCGAATCTCATTCCGTTCGCAGGGGTCCCGTCTTCGAACAGAAGCATATGAGACCTGTCAGAAACAGGATCATAGAAGAATGACTGGTCCTTATACAGAATCATAATGGTATCATCTTTCAACTTGCACGCACTCGGCCACCCGAGACGCCAGTCATCATAACCCTCAGGCAGACCGTTCATGCGTACCGGACGATATGTCCCGGTCTTCTTATTGAAAAGGATGAATCCCTTTGTATAGATGATCGAGAGAAGGTCGTCACCCTTGAATCCCGTCACGCCAGGAATATAATCGCCGAAGGTTGCAGGATAGTGCCTGAACTGCCCGGTCATGGGATCAAAGGAATTGATGCCATTGCCGTCGGTTCCTATCCAGCATATACCGTCCTCATCCTTGAACATTCCGAACACGCTTCTCTCGCTTAGTCCCACCGTGCTGTTCAGGATAGCGTCGGAATAAGTGTGGATGTATTGTTTCTTGATATTGAACATACCATAGCGCGTGGTTCCGATCCACATGTCACCATCTGCATCGTGATACACGACTGTTATGGCATTGCTAGGGAAAGAAGAGGGATCTCCGGGCACATGCTTCAAGACCGAGATCGAGGATGTACCATAATCGAAGATGTCAACGCCTCCGCCATCAGTGGCAATCCATAGAGAACCGTCATATGAAGTCATGTCAAACACATACTCCGACGAAAGCCCATCTATGTTGCCGAGAAACTCACCGTCATAGCTGAAGCGGTGAACACCCCGTCCATAATACCCCACGTATATCATGCCATCCACGTCGAGGATACGCATCAGAGTGGATCCGACGCCGTCGCAGAAGCGGTCCAGATGCCTTGTGGCTATGTCAAAACGCAGGATTCCGTCGTTTCTCGTGCCTAGAAGGACTGTCCCGTCAGGCAACGGCTCAATGTCATTGATACAGATATTGTCCGGGAACAGCACCATCACCGGGTCCCCTGTCCTGTCCGGGCTGAACCGATACAGGCCATTGCTGCTATATACCCAAATCTCATCACCGAGGCGCGAGCAACGGCCACATATACCATTCGACAACGTCACAAAAGAATCCGAGGTCTTTTCATACAAATACGCATGAGCGTCAGTGGCAGCCCAGATACTGCCGTCGGGTCCTTCAGCAATGGCATTTACGATTTCTCCATTAAGCGAGTAGTGCCTGTGCCCGGAAAACGAGAAAAAATCAAGTCCGTTTTCAGTACCAACCCACATTCCTCCCCTCCCGTCTTTCAAGATGGTGGTCACGAAAGGACAGACAAGACCTTCGTCCATTGATATACATGTGCTGGAATAATGTATCTCTGACTGTACAGCAGAGCTGTAAGCTGCCGTTGTGGGCAATACGGCAAGCAGGAGCAGTATGTTCAGAATCCTATTTCTCATCAATACAAATATAACCATAATTACCATGGAAAATCTGTCCATTTTTCACCCAAAGGTAGCTTTGGACTATGCTTGACAAAATTTGGATTGCAGTTGACAAACCATCTTTTTATATAATTTACCTTTGAATGTCGCACTACAGCAAGTTGTATAAGACTTTACAAACATGTTCAATAATAATATGAAAAAGCTACTAGCCATCTGTTCTGCAGTACTGTTTGTACTGCCAGCATTTGCACAGCAGAATTACACCGGCACCGTCACTGACGCGTTCGGCGACCCCTTCATGGGTGCAGTTGTGCAGATTCAAGAAACAAAGGCCGCTGCCGTCACCGACGCTGCCGGCGCATTCTCAATTAAGGCTTCAAAGGGCCAGACTATGGAAGTCTCATGCCTCGGTATGAAGACCGTCACCATGCAGGTTCCCGAGAACGGTCCCATCAACGTTGTTCTCCATGAGGACTACGAGTCTCTGGAGGAGACCGTCATCGTGGGTTATGGTGTAACCAAGAAGCGTGACCTTGCCGGTTCTGTTTCTTCCATCAAGACAGAGGAAATCAAGCCCGGCGTCATCACCAACACCGAGGACCTCATCAAGGGTCGTGCGGCAGGTGTGTATGTTCAGCAGAACTCATCAGCCCCTGGTGCATCTGTCAACATCCGAATCCGTGGTGCAGCGTCAATCGGTTCGAATAACAACCCTCTGTATGTGATCGACGGTGTTCTTTCATCACCTGGCAACATGCTTGCTCCCGAGGATGTAGAAAGCATCGAGATTCTCAAGGATGCCGCATCAACGGCCATCTACGGTGCCAACGGTGCCAACGGCGTTGTGATCATCACAACAAAAAAGGGACATGCAGACAGCTTCTCTGTAAACTACAGCTACAATCTTTCGGCAAAGGCCCTCAATAACACTATCGAACTCATGGACGCCCAGGACTACATGGGTTATGAAATGAGGATATGGGAAGACGCGGGCGGATTCGGAGCAGCTCCCTATACAGATGCACAGCTCGCGTACAAAGGCGCCGGCACAAACTGGCTTACTGAAATGGCCAAGGTCGGTCTGACTCAGACCCACGCCGTGACAATGGCTGGTGGTACCGAGAAAGTCAAAGCTGCAGCCTCTTTCAACTACCACAACAACGACGGTACTCTTCCCAGCAACTCGTTCAAGCGTCTCAACGGACGTGTAAACGTCGACTACACCCCTGTAAAATGGCTTACCGCCGGAATGAGTGCAAACATCACCAGGAGCGACACCCAGCAGCTTTCAACCGATACTGCAAACGCGACTGAGAACGCCATGTATTTGCTGTTCACCATGAGTCCTCTGAGCAAGAACGATGATTCAGGTCTCGACTGGATCGGCAGAATGGACTGGTCAGATTATGTGAGTAAGTATTTCCGCCACTCAGACAATCACTACAAGGGGACATCTTCAACCATTACAGGATACGCAGAATTCAAGCCCCTTGACTGTCTAAGCATCCGCGGGCAATACTCTACCAGCAGCTGGTCAGGCACATACCAGAGATATTTCAGCCGTGAAACCAATATAGGAGAAGGCAAGAGCGGTATTGCAGACTGGAGCGATGATTTCAGTCTCTACAGACAGGTCGACGGTGTCCTCACATATCACGACACCTTCGCTGACAAGCATGACCTCAAGATCATTGCCGGTACCAGCTGGAACAGCGACCAGTCAGAGTGGCTCAGCACTGAGGCCTCACACTTTGGTACAGACGCATTCAGATTCTACAATATGGGTGCTGCCAGCCTTTATGAATCTATCGGTTCAGGCCGCACGGACCATACCAGCCTCTCATTCTTCGGAAGGGTTGAGTATGTCCTCAGCAACAAGTACATCTTCAACGCAAGTTTCCGTGCAGACGGTGCTTCAAACTTCGGTAAGAGCAACAAGTGGGGCTACTTCCCCGGCGTATCAGCCGCCTGGCAGCTTGGCGACGAGGACTTCATGTCCTGGGCAAAGCCCGTTCTCTCCTCACTCAAACTTCGCGCAAGCTGGGGCCAGACAGGTAACGACGGCATCGGATGCTACCAGTCACTCAAGACCTACGGAAACGGCAAGGCTTACATGGGATACAACAACATCGCCACAGCCCTCTACCTCACCAATCCCGGAAACGACTCGCTCAAATGGGAGACAACAACCCAGACCGACCTCGGATTCGACGCAACCCTTTGGGGAGGAAAGGTTGAAATCACTGCAGACTACTATCACAAGCTCACAACCGACCTTCTGAACGGAATCACAATCTCCTACAGCAAGGTGGGTATTGGATCTACCATAGGAAACAACGGTGCAGTCTCCAACCAGGGTGCCGAACTGTTCGTGAAATGGCACATCCTTGACAAGAAGGACTTCACATGGTCAACGAACTTCGCATTCTCCTACAACAAGAGCCGCATCGTCGACATCAACCAGGAATCTTACGTAACCGTAAGGCCCCAGGGAGCCTATGAGTACAACGAGTACATCAAGCTCGCCAAGGACTATCCCCTTGGAGCACTCTACGGATACAAGTGCATCGGCATTCTCCAGGAGGGCGAGACATACGAGCCCCAGCCCAAGGCACAGCCCGGTGACTATATCTTCGAGGATATAAATGGAGATGGCCAGATCGACCTCGATGACCGCACCCATCTCGGTACCGGTGTTCCTCCTGTAACCATCGGATGGGGTCACAACTTCCGCTTCGGCAACTTCGATGCGACAATCTTCTTCGATGCATCACTCGGCGGAAGCCTGTTCAACCTCAGCAAGGTCGTTCTCGAAGACAAGAACCGCACAATGGACTGTCTCCAGAGATGGACAAAAGCCCATCCCTCAGACGTCATGGGACGCTCGATTTGGGAGAAGACCACCGATTACCAGTACGGAAGCTATGTAAACTCCCGCTTCATCGAGAGGTCTGACTACCTCAGGCTCTCGAACATCGAGATCGGATACAACATTCCTGCAAAGAAGATCAGCGACGGAAAGCTTATCAAGGCCGCCCGCGTATTCATCGGTGCCCAGAAGCTGTTCACCCTTACGAACTACTCAGGTCTTGATCCTGAAATCAGTTCAGGTGGCTCAGGCGATACCGTCCAGGGTCTTGACTGGGCTGCATACCCCTCATACCGTACATTCAACTGTGGTGTAAATGTAACATTCTAATACGCAGAAGCCATGAAAAGAAAATTCTATATACTTACAGCCCTGCTTGCTTCAGTTACCCTTGCAGTATCTTCCTGCGAACAGGCACTTGAGGAAGTAGTGTATTCAAGCCTGACCCAGGATATCGCCTTCACAACAGGAGAGAATGCCCAGGGTGCCGTCGATGCAATGTACATTCCTCTTCACCAGCTCTACCGCGAACCGATGTGGATGATCAACGACATCCCTACTGACGTGGGCGTTCGTGCCTATTGTTCAGAATGGCTCAACGACGAGCAGGAGAAGGTCGACAACATCATCAGCGATGTCTACCATAATTTCACTCAGATATACAGCCGCGCGAACGACGTCATCTGCATAGTTCCCACTATGGATGATGAGCTTTTCGACACCAACGGCGTACAGTCAAAGGACCTCCTTGTAGCCCAGGCTCAGTTCATGAGGGCATATGCCTACTACGAACTTACTGACATATATTATCAGGTTCCTCTGGTAATCACCAACGATGAGGACGTAAGCGCACCCTCAGAATTTGCATCCATCGATGATATCGAGACTCAGATTGAGGCCGACCTCAAGGCCTGTGTGAATGCCCTCCCCAAGAGTTGGGAAAGGACTCAGGCACAGCGCCCCACTTATGGCGCAGCTGAGGCATTCCTCGTAAGACTCTATATGAGACAGGCTGGCCGCGCACGTCTCGCAGGCGATGCAGGCAAGGCCACCGAAAAGTGGAACGCCGCCCTCTCAGAAGTCAACAAGGTGCTTGCACTCGAGGGTGAAGAGTATCAGCTGTATCCTGACGTATGGACCGCATTCGATCCCACCACCGACGATGCTCTCTACAACGACGAGCTCATCTGGGCCGTAAGGGCTTCAAGGGATGTGCATGCAGGTTCATGGGACCTCGGACTCATGTGCACCCCCTGGGAGTATGACATGGGCTGGGACTGCTACAGATGCTCCCTCGAGCTCTACTGGTCATTCGATCCCGAGGACACTCGTCTCACCGAGCTCATCGTCGACAACTATCCCGACGTCTATAACGATGATTTCCCCGACGATCCCTGGTATTACATGGCTCCTCCGACCATCAAGGACGTAGGCCGCTGCATCGAAATCCTTGAAGGAATGTTCGGCCCCGGCGCAATGACATACGACGAGCACAGCTATGTGAGCACGCAGAAGTATATGTTCCTAGGCACCTGGACATACAACTACGACACTCCCAACAACTTCCCTATCGTCCGTCTCCCCGACATGATCCTCTGCAAGGCTGAGATTCTCAACGAGCTCAAGGGCCCTAACCAGGAGTCGATCGACCTCATCAACCGCATCCGCGAGAGGGCTTTCACCAATGCCGAGCACAACCTGAACCTCGGTGACTACTCAAGCACCGACGCTCTCAGAAGCGCAATCTGCGACGAGCGTGCATGGGAGCTCAACTCCGAGGCAATGCGCCGTCCTGACCTTATCCGCATGGGACTCTGGAAGGACCGCTATGACAAGTACGTAGAAAGCCAGAAGGAGAAAGCATACTGGAAGGCTATCAACACAGGCAATCCCGAGGGATTCTATGACGATGAGTACAAGGCTTATCCTACTGATTTGACCGAGAACGACGTACGCCGTTACTTCCCCATGCCGCTTCGTGAGACAGAGCTCAACCCCGAGCTTGCAAACGCACGTACCTTCTAAATAAATAGTTAATTTTACAGTGATTTATCACCGGCCGGACAAACCGGTCGGTGATAATGAATATAAAATGAAGATGAACAGGACGCTATATTCGATACTTCTGGCTACAACCCTGTTACTGGCATACGCATGCCACAAACCGGACAATGGAGCCGGCCAATACATAAAGGAAGTCAAGTGCAGCAACGTAAAGGACAACTCATTAAGGGTCAGCATTGATACCAAGTTCAATCAGGACTGCGAATACTCCATTAGCTATTGGCCGAAGGACGACCCGTCGAAGGCATTCACGACAAAGGCCAGGCATTCCGAAGGTCTGGAAGGGAATGACGTCCTGTTATACCTTTACCCTGAAAGTACTTATTGCTTCACAATCCAAATTGAGGGTACCGATGCTGAACCGGCAGGACCTTTTGAGTTCCAGACATATTCTCTTCCCGAGGACCTGCCTAAGTATTCGGTCACCGAAGGCGCGGGGAACAGAGTACCCGGATACTTCTTCCAGACCCAGATCACATCAGCCGGATATGTCATGATCTCCGATACTGATGGGCGTGTGATATGGTATCAATATGTGGATCAGCCCACCAGGCAATTCGACTTCGGTGACGAGGATGGCGTCGTCTGGATATTGACAGGATTCAAGTACGGTTATAACAGTGAACTGAACCGAATGATAAAGCGGATACTGTGCATCGATTTATTTGGGAACGTACTGCACGAATGGTCTGTGATCGATAATGAGATCGACCTTCCTTACGCTCACCACGATATCCGCAGGATGCCCGACGGCAATATAGCGGTTGTGTCGAACTTCACCCGTGAATTCGACATGACAGCGCTTGGCGGCGAACCCGGAACCACCCTCTGGGGTGACGGTTTCGCAATCTTCAACACAAAGGGAGAAGTACTCAGGACCTGGGACATCTTCGACACGGTGGATCCATTGAACTGCAGTTACATCGACCCTGTGAAGTATCCCCTCGATCTCGTCCATGCCAATTCCGTCAACTGGGACAGCGAGGGCAACTTCTACATGACATTCAACCACAGCAGCCAGCTCTGGAAAATCGATTCCAAGACCGGGAAAGTCCTTTATAGGGTAGGCCCTGAAGGCAACGTCGCACTCGATGAAAGCGGATTCTCCCAAGGTCTACATGCAGCAGTTCCTCTTGCACCGGACCGTGTCCTGTGTCTTGACAATGGAGAACAGAGGAAATCCAGCCGGGCAATCATCTACAACATAGACCCTGTGGCCATGACGGCAACCGTCGACATGTCAGTGAACATCGATCAGGTCTATTCCTCACAGAACAGAAGCAATGTGGAACTGGTCGCAAATGGTACCATGCTAATGTTCGGCATGACCGAATCACGTTATGTGGTCTTCACCGACCTTGAAGGAAACGTTCTCAAGGCCATCCATAGAGAGGATATGTCCTATAGGACACACTATCTTGAAAAGCTACCAGAATATTGATATGAAAAGAATACTCACCATCATGGCGGCATCTCTGCTTGCAATGGCAGGAGCAGCTGAAGCACAGGCCCAGATTGTCGTAAGCGCCGATGAAGCCATCGGCCCCATCAAATACATGAACGCCGTAAACAACGGTCCCTCCCCCGTATTCGAATGGCAGAGCATGGATAACATGACATATTTCAAGAATCTGCGTATTCCCTATGCCAGGACCCACGACTCCACATCGTCAGGTGATTACGGTGATACTGTGGTGGACATCACCAAGATATTCCCCGACTTCTCAAAGGACGTGAACGATCCTGCTTCATACGACTTCTTCTACACCGACAGGATGATGCTGACGCTCCAGCGCGTCGGAACCAAGCCGTTCTACAGGCTCGGACAGACCATAGAGAACGGAAACGGCAAGAAATACGACATCTTCCCTCCCGCAGACTTCAAGAAATGGGCTCAGATATGCGAGCATATCATCAGACATTACAACTATGGCTGGGCCGATGGCTACGAGATGGGTATCGAGTACTGGGAAATCTGGAACGAACCGGACAATGACTTCTTCACCAAGATGGAGATGTCGGAGACATGGGGCGGTACAGAGAAGCAGTTCCTCGAGTTCTACGCCACTGCGGCAAAGCATCTGAAGAAATGCTTCCCGGAACTCAAGATAGGCGGGCCCGCAACCACGAGATGCAACGACTGGATCATAAGGTTCTTCGACTACATGTCAAAGCACAAAGTTCCCGTCGACTTCTTCTCATGGCATCTTTATGACACACATCCTGAAGGCATGGCCTCCCTTGCAAGAAAGGCCCGCACCATTGCCGACGAGGGCGGATACCCCGATGCGGAATCCATTCTGGACGAATGGAACTATATAAAGGGATGGGATGTGGACTATGCGTACAGCATGTCCGTGATCCATGAAATCAAAGGAGCGGCGTTCACAAGCGCAGTCATGACCGCCTGTCAGTATGAACCGGTGGACATGCTCATGTACTACGATGCGCAAAGTTGCACGCCGTACAACGGCCTGTTTGATTTCTATACCAGCAAGCCCATTGCCGGATACTATGCCTTCTATGCCTGGTCAAGACTTCTGGACTACGGCACACAGGTTAGGCTGGCAGAAGATATGGATGATGTCTATGCAGTGGCTGCAAGGAAGTCGGACGGAAAACTTGCAATCTATGTAACACGCTACAACGAGGACAACAATGTCACTTCCGACAAGGCTGTGACCATCGAGATTCCCGGATATGATATCAGGGGCGCCATCAGCCATATCACGGACAGCGTTCACATGTACACCGAAATGCCGGTGGAGACGAAGGACGGCAAGATCGTACTGTATCTGGAACCCGAATCATTCGCACTGATAGAATTGTAAAAGATACGGATGAATAATAGAAGATTAGCGATATCAGTGATTGTCCTGGCCCTGACGGCCCTGAACATTCAAGCGAAACCGTCCCGACAGGACATTTTCTTATGTGACAACTGGAAGTTCACCCGTCAGGACGGACAGTT
The DNA here is from genome assembly GCA_045640445.1 of Candidatus Cryptobacteroides sp. Classification (GTDB taxonomy): domain Bacteria; phylum Bacteroidota; class Bacteroidia; order Bacteroidales; family UBA932; genus Cryptobacteroides. Next base: position 12,287 of record JAZUFA010000005.1, read on the forward strand.
CAGCGGCACTGACGTCGTTGATTCGGACTGGGAGAGCGTTTCCGTTCCCCACGACTGGGCCATATATGGTCCTTTCGACGAGAACAATGATGCACAGTATGTTGCGATAGTTCAGAATTTCGAGACCGAGGCGAACCTGAAGACCGGACGCACAGGCGGACTGCCCAGCGTAGGTACGGGCTGGTACAGGACCGTCTTCGACATTCCCGATTACAGCAAGGACAAAGCCGTGGAAATCATTTTCGACGGAGCAATGAGCAATGCCGAGGTCTACGTCAACGGTGCCCTTGCGGGTCAGTGGCCATACGGCTACAACTCGTTCCATCTGGACATAAGCCAGTTCGTCAATGGTGACGGCAAGGCCAACACGCTTGCGGTAAGGCTGGAGAATCTCCCTGAATCGTCAAGATGGTATTCCGGAGCAGGCCTTTTCCGCAACGTCCATCTGTGCGTGACCGCAAAGACTCACATACCCGTATGGGGCACGCAGATAAGCTGCCCCGAAATATGCGAGACGGAGGCCGCCGTGGACCTGAAGGTCAGAGTGGAAGGTGGTTCTGGAAAGATACGCACAATCATTCTCGATCCGCAGGGCAGAAAGGTAGCCGTCTGCAGAAAAACATTACGGACAAATGACGGATACAGCCAGAGGATAAGAGTCCGACAGCCGGAACTGTGGTCTCCGGAATCCCCAGCACTCTACCGGGCCGTCACCAGCATCCACTGCGGGCTAAAGAAAGTCGACGAGTACTCCACCACATTCGGAATCAGGAAGATAGAGCTCATTCCTGACAAGGGATTCTTTTTGAACGGAAAGCCCAGAAAGATACATGGCGTGTGCAACCACCACGACCTCGGGCCTCTGGGAGCAGCCGTGAACGAGGCTGCCCTGAGGCATCAGCTGGTTCTCCTGAAGGAGATGGGTTGCGATGCCATAAGGACCGCACACAACATGCCGGCACCGGAGCTGGTGCGCCTGTGCGACGAGATGGGGTTCATGATGATGATCGAGCCATTCGACGAATGGAACACCAGCAAATGCCGCAACGGCTACAACCGTCTGTTCAGCGAATGGGCTGAAAAGGACATGGTCAACATGGTGCATCAGTACAGGAACTCACCCTCCGTTATCTTCTGGAGCATAGGAAACGAGGTCCCTGACCAGTGTGAGGCTTCAGGCCCTGCCACAACCTCCTATCTCGCGGGAATATGCAGGCGGGAAGACCCTACAAGATTCGTCACCTGTGGAATGGACCAGGTGAAGAGCGTAGTGGACAACGGCATGGCCGACCTTCTGGATGTGCCGGGGTTCAATTACAGGGTACACCTTTACAGGCCGGCCTATGAAAAGCTCGACCGGAAGCTGGTACTGGGAAGCGAGACGGCATCCACGGTGTCGACCAGGGGCGTATACAAATTCCCGGCAGAGAAGAAGGCAATGGCAATGTACGGAGACAGGCACTGCTCTTCATACGACCTCGAGTACTGCGACTGGTCCAATCTGCCTGAAGATGATTTCGTGATGGAGGATGACAACGACTGGGACATAGGCCAGTTCGTATGGACAGGATTCGACTATCTTGGCGAACCGACGCCCTATGAGACGATGCCCAACCACAGTTCCAATTTCGGCATCATCGACCTGGCATCGATCCCCAAGGACAGATATTATCTCTACCGCAGCATCTGGAAGCCGGAAGAGGAGACACTCCACATCCTCCCCCACTGGACCTGGCCGGGAAGAGAAGGAAAGGTGACCCCGGTATTCGTCTATACTAACTACAGCTCGGCAGAGCTGTTCGTCAACGGCGTAAGCAAGGGAAGAAGAATGAAAGAGACGTGCGGAGACAAGCAGTCCAGATACAGGCTGATGTGGGATGACGTGGTCTACGAGCCGGGAGAGGTCAAGGTGGTCGCCTATGACGATGCGGGAGATGCCGTTGCGGAAAGCATTGTTCGGACTGCCGGAGAGCCATACCGCCTGAATGTGAAAGCGGACAGGGTTGCTCTGTCTGCCGACGGGAAAGATCTCGCATACATAGAGGTATCTGCCGTCGACAGGAACGGTAATCTCTGCCCCTCAGACAATTCTCTGGTAAGCTTCAGCACTGACGGCAACGCCGCCTCCTTCAGAGCGGCTGCAAATGGCGATCCTACATGTCTGGATCTCTTCCATCTGCCCCAGATGCATCTGTTCAACGGAAAGCTTACAGCAATCGTCCAGGCTGGCAATGTAGACGGAGATGTCGTATTCAAGGCCTCGGCCGATAAAATGATTGACGGGGAAATCTCCATTGCTGTGAGATAACCCCGTCAGTTCAAAGCGACTTCCAACCTTCCGGTCTACTCTGCTTCCAGATAGAAGACCGCGCTATCGTATATGGTGTCCAGCAGCGGGTTGATTCCTTCATTCATGAGGAAATCTCCACCGAAAACCTTGCCTTCTCCCCAGAACGTGGGCTGATCCGTATTCAACTCCCTGATACGGTAGTTCTTGCCGGCATCGAGCCCGTACAACCTTATCTGCGGCTCAAGGACGCGGCACTGGAACTCCAGGCAGTATGTGAATACAACAGCACGCCTCTTGTCCTTGGAAACATACATCAACGCATAGAAGTCGGTATCGTATGGGGAAAGAAGACGATACAGGTCGCCTTCAACCAGAAGGTCGCGATATTCCTTATAGGAGGCTATCGCCTTCCTTGCAAAGCACTTCTCCTCTTCGGTCATGGCCTTTGGCTGAAGCTCCATGCCGAGCCTGCCCGATGCCGCAAGATCGAAACGGAACTTGAGAGGAGTGACGTTGCCCGTCTGATGATTGGGCACTGCCGATACGTGGGATCCGGTGACGATTGCAGGATAGATCATATTGGTACCATACTGTATCTTTGCCCTGCAGCGTGCCTCGGTGTTGTCGCTTGTCCACACCTCGTTGAAATAGTTAAGCACGCCGTATTCGACACGGCCGCCGCCTGAAGAGCAGGCCTGTATCATCAGCTGCGGATGACGGCTGCGGATGCGTTCCAGCACGGAATAGAGACCATGCACATATTCCACCCAAATGCGGCTCTGTTCCTTCAATGTAGAGGATCCGGGACTCTGGAAGTGCCTGTTGGCATCCCACTTGACATAATCCACATTGCCCTCGCTCACTACATTATCAAACACGGACACCACGTAATCCTGAACGTCAGGGTTCGACAGATCAAGCAGATACTGGTTCCTTATGGTGTAGAACGGTCTCCCCTGTTCTGCCACGATCCAGTCAGGGTGCTTTTCATAAAGCTCGCTGCGAGGGTTGACCATCTCAGGTTCGATCCAGATACCGAACTTCATACCAAGAGAATGGGCGTGATCAGAAAGATATGACAGACCTTCGGGGAGTTTGTCCCTATTCACGCACCAGTCGCCGAGACCCTGCGTCTCCTCATTGCGAGGATACTTGCTGCCGAACCATCCATCATCCAGCACGAAAAGCTCGAGACCCAGCGAATGAGCATCGTCTATCATGTCGGTAATGGTCTTGGTGTCGAAATCGAAGTATGCACCCTCCCAGCTGTTCAGTAGTGTCGGGACCATGTCGGAAGTGTAGCATCCGACTTTGCGCGCCCAGTCATGCAGGTTGCGGGAAGCCCTGCCGGCACCCTCTGCGCTATATGTGTACACCATGTCGGGGGTGATGAAGCTGCATCCCTTCTCAAGAGTATATTCCGCGTTGAAAGGGTTGATTCCGCTAATGATGTTCACCTCTCCGGTCTCATCCATCTGGAAGTTTATCGTATAGTTGCCGCTCCAGGCAAGTGCGCCAGCAATCACCTCTCCGCAGTTCTCGCTGAATGATGAAGTGTTGAGACTCAGCATGAATGAAGGATTCTCGTTATGGGTTGTCCTGGCCCCTTCCCTATTCTCTATGCTCTTTATTCCGTGCGTAAGAAGTTCACGGTCAATCTGCATCTCACTGGCCCAGCTTCCGTAGAAGTGAGTAAGAAGATACTGGTCCGCACGCACGTGCATACAGTTGGAATAAAATGACTGCAGCACAACAGGCTTGCGGCCTGGGTTCATGATCTCGCTATGGCATGCGATGACATCCTCCTCCAGATATGCCTTGTAGCATAGGGTGAGTTCCAGCCCTGTCTTGGGGTCACGCAGCAGAATACGGGTCTCCGCACAGTCTTCTCCGGCAGATACACTATGTGAAACATAGCGCAGCTCAGTATTGATTGCTCCGTCTGGATAGGTGACGCAGAGGGCCTCGGCACCGAAGTTCCTGCCTCCTGCCGTTGGATAGGCAAGGTGCTGAGAACCATAATCGAAGTTCACATTGCTCCTCCAGCATTCGAAATCTGCCGGATTGGATATACGTCCTCCGTAGTGCATGAAAAGCAGCTGACCGGAATCATCAGTACCAAGGATAACTGAACTGTTGGCTGTGTTGACAGGAATGATCACACCGGCAGAAGCAGATGCGGCAACGCAAATAGCGGCCAAAATAGCAAGTATTCGTTTCATATTAGAAATTGAATCTGGCTTTGAATCGTTTCAGTTCTTTCCTTCCGGGGCCGAACACCATCGGCTCCTCCACTATCTGCCCCTGTATCTCAAGTTCGTTGTCCTCATGCACCTGGTCCAGATGGTCGGGGTATTTATATATGAGGTCAGATGTCGGACGTCCATGATAACGACATAGAAGGTTTTTGGGAATTCTCCATCTGTTACCCCCCATGGTCAATGAAGGATACCAGGCATTGAAAAGTCGGAAGCCACAGTCCTCAGTCTTCGAAAACACATTATTCCTGACCACGAAGCCGTCAGTCTCAGCAGTAGTGTCATAGAACATCAGATGAGCGGCATTAGGGTTCCAGCGCTGGGTATGCCCCCAGCCCTTGCCGGCATTGCGGCATACGTTGTTTTCAAACACCACGTTCTCCGTCCGGGCACCGTCACCCTGCTGCCAGTATTCATAGGAGTATTCGCAGTTCCATACCTTGTTGCCACGATATACGACATTGCGCTGCAGCACATTGTCCACGTTGGACTGGTTGGTCAGGCCGGCATCCCAGCATTCCCACACCCTGCAGTTCTCCACGAGTATGTCCTCGGCTCCGCACCAGAACTCGATGCCGTTGCCATAGCGGACGCTGCGACCCTCATTGTCAAGATAGTTGGTACTGCCACCAATCCATGAAACGTTGCAGTTCCTGATAGTGATGTTGCGGACATTGTCGCCCCCTATTCCATGGGCAGCGCCATAACGCAGCCACAGGCCGTCGTATGTCACGTCATGGCAGGCGCACTCGTCTATCACATGCCTGCGCTCCGCCAGTTCCAGAGATCTGAAACGCTCCCCGGGATTCTTCACGCTGGAAAGGTATACCGTCCTCTCGCCCTCGACCCAGATGAAGTTCAGGTCCGTGCCGTCCAGATCCTCCCTGAAGTCGACTTTCCTCGCACAGCCACTACGGCCATGATTGATTATGATGTTTCCGATTTCGAGCTCCGAATTGTACACCCATTTCCATAACCCGTCCGACACTTTCAGCCAGACAGAAGGATCGGATGCGTCATACGAGGGTTCTATTATAGGTTTGCGTCCATGGCCATAACGGCCATACAGCATGGCGGCACCGGATGTCCCTGAGTGAGGCCTGAGATTGCCACGGAAGACATCCCCTGACCGGAACAGCACTGCATCCCCGGGTTTCAGATTGGCCTTGTTCACCCTGTCAAGACTGCACCAGGCAGCCGCAGGGCTGGTTCCATCAAGGCTGTCATCGCCTTTGATACTTACGTAATAAGTTTCGGAAAGTGCACGCGGGCTCAAAAAAAACAGCAGCGCGGCAACAACTAGACAACGTTTCATAACACACTGAATTTATATATGCATATCTGGTGGTATTCTTCATTCGGACGCAGAACCGTACTTGGGAACTCCGGATGGTTAGGACTATCCGGGAAATGCTGCGTCTCAAGGGCGATCGAGCAGTTCTTGATATACGGAAGGCCGCTCTTGCCCACCATCGAGCCATCGAAATAGTTTCCCCCATAGAACTGCATGCCGGGCTCGGTCGTGAACACTTCCATCCTTCGGCCGCTTTCCGGGTCATACACCTCGGCCGCCTTGCCAAGAGCTCCGGCCTCAGCCTTGTTCAGGACCCAGTTATGGTCATATCCCCCACCTCGCCTGAGCTGTTCGTCGTCAGCCTCAAGACGGGAGCCGATGACCGTAGGAGTTCGGAAATCGAAAGGGGTCCCTTCTACCGGCGCCAGCTCTCCTGTAGGAATAAGCGTCTCATCTACAGGCGTATATCGGTCAGCATGAATGGTAAGGACATGGTCATTGACGGTTCCGTTTCCCTCTCCGTGCAGATTGAAGAATGAATGGTGCGTCAGGTTGACTATGGTAGGAGCGTCGGTTATTGCCCGGTACTCGATAACCAATTCATCATTATCCGTCAAAGCATAAGACATTTTTACCTTCAGAGTACCGGGATAACCTTCTTCCCCATCTGCGGAAACATAGCTGAACAGGATGCTGTCGGCACTTACCGACTCCACATTCCATACAACCATGTCAAAGCCGAGAACACCGCCATGCAGGGCATTCTCCCCATTGTTTATCGCAAGTGCATATTCCTTTCCGTCAATGCTGAAACGGCCCTTGGCTATGCGGTTTCCGAAGCGGCCGATGGTCGCTCCTAGGAAACGTTCGCCGGTACCATAGTTCCTGTATTTATCCTCGTCATACGTGCCCAGTACGACATCAGCCTCATTGCCGTTCCTGTCCGGAACCCAAAGGTCCATTATCCTGCAGCCGAAGTCAGTTACCGTACATCTCAGCCCGTGGGCGTTGCTCAATGTATATTTCATTTTCCTACAAGTTCCTTTTGAATCTGTTCCAATGACTTTCCCTTGGTCTCAGGCAACCACAGGGCGAAGAAGAAGCTCAATCCCGCTATCACCGCAAAGAAAATAAAGATATACTGCCCGCCTATGTTCAGGCAAAGCGGGAAGAACCATGTTAGAAGGGCCGACCACACCCAGTGGGTCATGCTTCCGAGCACCTGGCCGTCTGCACGCACATCCGTCGGGAATACCTCAGCAATGACTACCCATATCGTGGCGCCCAGTGATACGGCAAAAAATGCCACGTAGCCCATAAGGCAGAAGAGCATATAATAACCCTGGAACGACTCGAGGGCAAATCCTCTGGCCACAAGGGCCTGGCATACAACCATACCCACAGCGCCGAACGCTATAAGCTTCTTGCGGCCGATCTTGTCTATTATGGACATTCCTATCATCGTAAAAGTCAGGTTGGTAAGACCGATTATCACGGACTGCAGCATTGCGCCGTCATGGAACACTCCTGACATCTCGATAAGCCTGGGCGCATAGTACAGGATGGCATTGATACCGCTGAGTTGGTTGAATGTCGCAATCAGGAATGCAATAAGGATGGGTTTTCCGTATTTCCCGGAGAAAAGCTTTCCCTTCCGGCCGGATCCGGTGTCGAGGGATTCCCTGATCGAAGCCATCTCACTTTCGACGTCAGGTTCACCTGTGCGTGAGAAGACCTCCCTGGATTCAGCCTCCCTTCCCTGCTTCATAAGCCAGCGGGGACTTTCGGGCACGAAGAACAGCAGCACAAGGAATAGCAGGGCCGGCACTGACTCGGAAAGGATCATCCACTGCCAGTCATTCTGCACACCCGAAATCCAATAGTTCGTAAAGTAGGCCAGCACTATTCCGAGCACGATGTTGAACTGGAAGAACGCAACGAAGCGTCCTCGCCAGGTGGAGGGTGAAATCTCCGCAATATACATAGGGCCCACAACAGAAGATGCTCCTACAGCAAGGCCGCCGATGAAGCGGAAGATCATGAAAGCATACCAGTTCACTATAGCACCGCTACCTACGGCGGAAACAAGATAGAGTGCAGCGATGATCTTCAATGACTTCAGGCGTCCAAGCCTCTCGGCGGGCTTGCCGCAGAAGAAAGCACCGATGATGGTTCCGATCAAAGCAGAGGCGATTGTAAAGCCATGCGCAAAGTCCGAAAGCGAATAGATCTGCTGAATCTGTTTCTCAGCTCCCGATATCACGGCCGTATCAAAGCCGAACAGCAGACCACCCAGGGAAGCCACGAAGGCAACCCAGAACATGTAAGGTTTCAACGATGTTTTCATATGCTGTACTTTATTCGATTGATCACATGGTCCTGATAACATTCGTCCAACTCGACGAAATATCCGCTCCAACCCCAGACCCTGACAATGAGGTTCCTGTGATTTTCGGGATGTACCTTTGCATCCAGCAGGTCTTCCTTCTTCAAAGTATTGAGCTGCAGCTGATGTCCCCCAAGAATGACATACGAGCGGATGAGCATCGCCAGCTTCTCCAGATTCTCCTCATTCCGGAAAATCGTGTCGTCCAGTTCGATTGTGAGAGGCCCTCCGTTAATAGCGTGATCAAGTTCAGGCTTTGCAAAAGACTTCATGACCGACACCGGGCCGTTATGGCGCAGGAACATGCTCGGAGAGTAGTTGGCCGGCAACACTTCTCCCGCCTTGCGGCCATCCGGAGTCGCTTTCAGAGAAGCAGCATGTGAAATGTAATACATTGCCGTGCCAGTACCTGCGCGGAAGATTCCACCACGCTCATTCGTCAGGCCTTCAAGTCCCTTGGCGAACGAATTGAGCAACTTCGTGGCAAGGGAATCGGCGTAGTCGTCATCGCGGCCCATCTTGGGAGCCTCGAAGCGCAGCTTCCGATATATATCCTCATAGCCTTCGAAATTCGCATCCAGGGCAGCCTGCAGTTCATCCACTGTGATGCTCTTCTGCTCGAAGACATATTTCTTGATTGCAGAGAGCGAATCAACGGCAGTGGCGATACCAGTACCGTGAATGCCGAAATTGTTATACTTGCCACCAACGGTGATGTCACGGGCACGTTCCAGTGTTCCATCCATGAATGCGGAATACAACGGAGCCGGCACCACATACAGGTTGCCAAACTGCTTGGACAGTTCCACGCAACGGCGCCTGATGTCCTGTTCCAGCCAATCGTAATATTCATTGAAAGAACTGAAAGATCCGAGCTTGTCGACTGATTCGCTGACGACGGCTGCAAGCGACAGGGCACCGATGTTCACTATATCCATCGCCTTGCCGGGAATTATGAACTCCCAGCACGCAGCCACCACATAATCGTATGCGTCTTCCTCATCGTAGCCCAGACGCATGAGGCCCGGGATCACGACGTCGTCATTGTCGTACTGAGGGAATCCCAGCCCACGCTCAGTGAGCCTGGCTCCCAACTTGAACACCTCGAGGGGCGTTCCCGAGTCGACTCTGAGGTTGATCTTGGGATCAATGAGATTGAGATCATAACTTGCCTCCAGGCACATTCCCGAAAGTTCGTTGAAAAGGCTTCGTCCGCTGCGGTCGCGTCCGCCGAGCACCATGCTCTGACCATTGTCGCCCTGCTGCATGCCGGGATACAGGTCGCTGTCCTTGTTGCAGGAAAGGAAAAATGACTGGAGGAGCTCATATGCCTCATCCCGGCTCAAACGGCCTGCATCAATATCTCTCTTATAATACGGATACATGTACTGGTCAAACCGTCCGAGGGTGTTATGGTAGCAGCCGCTCGCCCATAATCCATAATGGACGAAGCGCAGCAACTGCAGTGCCTCATGGAAGGTGCCTGCCCCTTCTGTCCTGATGTTATGCAGCACCTGCGCAAGGTCATGCTTGCCCATCCCGACCGCGCATGACTCGTACTTCTGTATGAATTTCTGAAGGACCTCAATACTTTTTACTACTGACGATAAGAACAGCTTTCCTTCTGCATCGGCAGACGCTGCCCTATCCATGAAACGCTGCTTCCTAGACTCGAGGCCTTCCTCCAGGATAGCACCGAAGTTCGGTGAAATATTGGAGAGCATTCCGTTCTCATGCAGGTAATGGCTTTCCTTGATCTTCTTCCACTCCCCTTCGGTAAATATCGAGGGGACCGAAGTGATTGTACGTGTGGCCACTATCTGTTCTCCATCAAAGATTACAGCGCGTTCGGCATCGAGCATGGCCTCCAACATCATGGATGCCCTCATGCTTGCCGGTAGGTTCTGTTCCGAGAAGGATACAGCCAATGTGTCCAGACCAAGCATCTGTGGTGTCCGGCGGACAGTATGGTGTTTGCCGTCAAAGAAATAGTCTTTCAACGAACTTATTCTCTCTGTCATCATAGTACTATGCTGTTTTCAAAAATGTTATGTACCTGAGGTTCCGCATCGGTGTCAAACGGAGGATTATATTCCATATCCACCTTGGGATACTTCGCCCCCGCTGTCTTGTGGTATCGCAGAATCTCGACCCTCTGAAGGCCAGGAGCATCCATGATGAGTTCATGAACCTGCTCCATTGCCTCAAGACTGTCATTCACTCCCGGTATCAGAGGTATTCTGACAACGAAAGGTTTCCCACTTCGGATGAGATTATCAAGGTTCTTCAGTATCAGAGCATTGTCTACGCCTGTATAACGCTTGTGTACTTCAGGATTGACGGCTTTGATGTCAAAGAGGACATAATCCGTAAGTCCCACAATGCGTCTGAATACCGGCTCCGGACAGAAGCCGCTTGTCTCCAAAGCCGTATGTACCTTCCCCTTGAGCATTTCGAGAACCTCAATGAGAAAATCGGACTGCATCGTCGGCTCGCCACCAGTGAATGTGACGCCGCCATTGCTCATCGTATAGAAATCGCTGTCCTTCAACAACGAGGCTGCAAGTTCAGTGGACCTGACGAAACGGCCACAAAGCTCATCGCCGTCACGCCCGTGCATGATCTGCGGGCCGCCAAAGAGCCCCTCCGGATTATGGCACCATGCACAAAAAAGCGGGCAACCCTTGAGGAAGACCGTCTTGCGTATGCCAGGACCATCATTTATGGCAAATTCTTCAATGCTGAATATTAATCCTTGTGTCATAGTATGTTGTGGTATCTGCACAAATATATGGCTTTTGCCCAAACTGGTTTGCACTGGTCTGAAAAATAAAATATCTTTGCAAACCATAATTTGTGAATCATGAAAAATCGGGAGCCTAAATTCAGCATTGCAGTTCACTTCATAGAAGACGGCATACGTTCCGGGAAATTCAGCATTGGAGACAGGATACCATCTGTCAATGCCATGAAAATACGCTTCGGACTGTCAAGAAGCTCGGTACTTCTTGCAATGTCGGAACTCAAATCCAGGGGGATAATAGAAGCCGAACCCGCCGTCGGCTACTATGTCGCCAGCGACAACATCCGGACCAAGCACAAGATACTCCTGCTGTTCAATGAGTTCAATGCGTTTAAGGAAGATATCTACAACTCATTCATACGTTCCATAGGAGATCAGGCTCAAGTGGACATAATGTTCCACAACTTCAATTTCAGCGTGTTCGAGACCCTGCTGAAGAATGCAGCGGGCAAGTACACCGAATATGTGGTTATGCCCGGCAAGTTCACCGGCATCGCTCCCCTCCTCGACAGCCTTGGAGGCAAAGTGGTGCTGGTGGATCATTTTGCCGATGAACTCAAGGGTCGTTATTCATCCGTCGGGCAGGATTTCGAGGAGGACACCTACAATGCTCTCGAAAGTAGTCTGAAATCCATACAGAAATATAATAACATAGTGCTCATCCAAAGCACACAGAAGGAACCCGAGGAGCGTTATGACGGCATCGTCCACTTCTGCCAGGAATTCGGATTCTACCCTACCCATGTCAAATCGATAGCGGGGTACACCCCCCATAAGGGAGATCTGTTCATCACCGCTGAGGACCGCGAGATGGTTGACCTGATCAAGACCGCCAGCGCAAAAGGAATGCGTCCAGGCGTGGATTTCGGTATCATCTCTTACAACGACACCCCAATCAAGGAAGTGCTATGCGGAGGAATATCCACGCTATCTACCGACTTCTCGCAAATGGGCAGGACCCTCGCAGAACTCGTCCTTGAAGACGGAATCAGAACAGTGGCAAACCCCTGCAAACTGATAATAAGGATGTCGATCTGAATTGCACTGTCAGCTCATTGGTGTTGAATGACATCAGTAGCCTTTCACTCTAGGGCGCGTATTATTCACCTTCTCCCACTTGACTTTCTTTGACGTCAGCGTCTTCTCCGCATCAAGCGGGACAACAATCTTTTCGGAGTCAGTGATCCAGATGCTGCCATCGGCGGTGAAATATGCTGACCAATAGACGTCATTGCCAATCTTGCGGTAATCCACCAACATATCGCTTTCCCTGCCATACTGTATCCTTGTAACATAGATATCCTCGCCAACAAGTGGTTCCAAGATAGCTTCCGCACTCTTGTATGACGATAGCCGGATGCGGTTATCCTTGATTCCCGCTTTAACCTCTTTGCGTTTCCCAGCTTTTACTTTCATATAGGCGTCATTGTACATAATACCAGGATTACGAATGTCTCCATATGTGCTCTGCAGATATAGTTTATGCGCTAGATACATCGGACTATTCAAGAAGGCAAGTGCCCCGATTGGAACAGATATTAGAATGGCCCCAAGAATCGCCATCAAGAACCTATTACTTATTGAAATCTTCAGCAGTGGTTTTCTTGGCTTGATGCCGGCAATACTTTCATCAATCCCTGTCCTGGTTTCTTTGAAGTCTTTCTTCAAGCCGGTAATCGAATCATATAGTGATCTGGGGATGTCCGCCGTCACCGTCGAGGAGTATATCCTGGCGGTCTTGAAATAATCTTCCAAGACTGCTTCGATGTCTTCTGATTTGACATAGTCCGACGGCAGGGAATCAATTTTCTCCTTCAGCTCCCCTATCGCTGTCCCCAGAGAATCCACAGTGATCTTCAGACTCTTCACGATGTCAATAGTGGCCCTCTCTTCCTTTGAGCTTACGTTTGTGTTTGGTCTGTCCGTTTCCATAATCAGTGTAAACTTATCCTCATTCCTCCCATGATGTCATCCACGACAGGGCCATCGCTACTGGGCTTCGGTTCCTTGGGTGCGCCATTGGCGTGGGAGTGTCCGTCATATGACGCATAATATTTTAGATTGGGCAAAGGCTTGAATACAGTTAACAGGTTCCTGAGTTCACGCCGCTTATCTTCCTTTTCATCAATCACTCTCTCATACTGCCCCTTCTTCAAGCCAGCCACGAGCGTCGACGCCAGGAATGCAACCAACATAGTCAGCGGCGTGCCGTAGGCGATTGCGCCGACAACCGCGTAGAAACCTACGTAACAGGCTCCAACATATTCCTTTTCGAGACGTTTCTGATCGGAATACAGGTGACGCAGCTCTTCCCTGAGTCTCTCACATTTTCTCCTGACCCGTCTAGGGATCTTGTAACTTCTCTTTGAAAGATCATAGATGGCTAGCGTCTGCCTGGCCGCCCTATCGATGAGGGGGAAATCATCCTTGATCTCAAGGATACGCTGCAGGTTACTGCAACTGAACCGTCTATCCAGTGAGGATCCATTGAACTTACAGGTGAGTGACTTGCCGTCTTCCATCGTGACCGTCTTTGTGAAAGAAATTCCCACAGGCTTGCCGCCGCTGTCGCATTTGATGGCGGCGCTCACACCGGAACCGTCGAGTGCAAGGCGCTGCGGCAGTTGCTTGATATCCTTGATCTGCGCCATCGCCTGTGCTACTGACACACATATGTCATAGCGTGCGTGTTCGTAAGCCCGATTCATGCTGTCGCACGGGATATCACTCTTATGGGCCCACTTGCAGCGTCCCCATGTGAATCCATACTTTTGCGTCAATTCCCTGCAGACCTCGATATTCCTCCGGTACTCGTTGTAGTCGGGGATCTTCTGTCCGTAGTTGTTCACCGTGTTGATGATGATGTGAATATGAGGATTTTCCTTCTCACAATGACGGGTTATCATGTACTGAGTGTCCCTGTATCCCATCAGTTCCATATATTCCTTAGCACACTCCAGTATCTTCTCGTCACTCAAGAGGGGAATATCTTCCCTCGGCCACGACATTGCCAAGTGTTTTACTGGGTATTTCACCCTCGGGTTCATGCTCGCCTGCATGTTAAAGCTATGAGCAATCTTATTCAAGTCTGGGTCAAACCCACCGTTGGAATCGTAATCCATGTCCAAGCCCTCACAGGCCAGGACCCTGGCGATTTTCCCGATGTCGGTTTTTCCGGAATCATACAATTCAGCTCCTTTGAAATTGCTTCCTTTTGTAATTTTTACGATCATATCAGTTTCTGTCTTAATGTTGCAACGATATTGTTCAAGGATGTCAGAGTGCGGTCGATATCGGCATCATAATTCCTGCTCAACCCGTTGATGGCCTTGCGGGCAACTTCGTTGATGTTTACGCCGACGTTGCGGATCTCCTTGGACAGTTCCTTATATACGCCCAGTTCTTCTGGCGAAATCCGGGGATGGACCTCCGCGTCCAGCAGGGCTTGTCTTGTGTATTCGTACAGGCTGACTCCGGCGCCTTCGGCTTTCTTCTTCAGGGAAATGATTTCCCTGAGGGAGAACTTCGCCGATATCCGGTACTGTATCCGGTCCGTCTCCGATGCCCTCGGCCGGCCCGGGCTTTTGTTTGATCTGGCCATACTCCAAATTGCGAACTTGAGAGCGGATTCCGTTTTCGGGGCACCGAAAACACAAACTCGCTTCTAAAATTTATTTCGGTAGCTTTCTCCAGAATAACTGATTCTGTCGAACATCTCCTTCATCCGATCCCAGACCCTTTCACCATAGATGTCAGGTATCTGAATGTCATCAAGATTTGTGGATACAATCGTGATGAGCTGCCTGTCGTACCGTGAATAGAAAAAATTCCGAATGGGGTTGTAGTCCGTCCCATAAATGACGCAGCGTGACGGTTCACATCCAAGATCATCCATCAGCGTCGCCATAGATTTTCTTGCATCATCGTATGCCATGCGACGATTCTCATCCTTGAAGGAATCAAAAAGATCCTGGGCTGTGAAAAGATTGACACTACTTAAGGGTCGGCCTTCTCGTAGCATTCTGTTCAAAGCGTGCAACATTGCGGTCTTCCCTCTGCCGCAGTTTCCGTACAACAACAGTCCTGGGCGTTTGGACACTGTCAGCCATTTGGTGACCTTATGTAGTTTTTCGAGGGTATCATCGTCGCGTTCGAGCCGCATTCCACGGTCTTCTACATATTGCTGATATAGAGCTGTCAGGATAGTCTCTATCTCCTCTTCGGTTAAAGAGGATAATCTTCCCTGAAGTTTGCTACAAGGTGTCTGATCCGCGGAAGCATTCAGAAGGCTCCCTATTATTTTCCCGATTTCCATAGTTTTTCTTTTTTGCTGTTATTTCTTCTTTAAATTTATTTTGGGGTGCATTGTATGCACCTCCGTAAGTGCACGATGTGCACCTTTTCGGTGAATGATATGCACTGGTGAATGCGGTGCATCGATGTGCGGCATGCACTAGCTGCATCTTCGCCTGAGACGTGGATTCACATTCCCCAATGGGTACTGCGTATACGAATGATCCGTCATCCTTCGCCCCGATCTTGACGAGCAAGCCAATGTTGATCAGGCATTTCAGTGCCTGTTTCACGCTTCTTTGGCACAGGTGTGTCCTCGCTGCAATGAACTTGACTCCCCATAGGGACCTGCCGACATTGGAAATGGCCATAGTGAACATGAATGCAAAAACTCTCATCGGGACTTCAGGCAGGTTCAGATCATCATACAGGAAATCATGAACTTTGATATAATACTCTGTCTCTTTCATGGCTACGCTCTTTGCTTTGATATCAAAATTCTGTCAACGTCCCCCTTCCGGTACATGACTTTCCGACCGGCCTTTACCGGAATCAGATAATTTTTCTTCTCCCATTGCCAAAGTGTCGCGGAGCACACTCCGAGGAGATTCATAACCTTTTCCTTGGTAAGCAGATGGCTCCCGTCATCGTTGGATGCAATACGGATACGTTCCTGATCCGCAGATCTGGCAATGAGGTCCTGAGTAAATTTGAGGAGATCCTCTCCCCGTACCTGAACAACCAGATTTGACTGGCCGCTCTCAATAAGATTTAATAAGTCTGTCATAGTACAAAGTTTTAAGTATAGGTTACAGACTTCCTTGAAAACAAGAAAGCCGCTACCGGGTTTCGGTAGCAGCCGCAATAATAAAAGCTAATAAATTGAATTTTTTGAATATTTTGAATTCAAAAAATTACTTATCAAATTTCGTTTAATTCGCTTGAAAACTTCTCGATATATTCTCGGATTCTCTCTTCAGACACCTCTCTGCAAGTATTTTCAGTATACTGTTTAATTGCCTGGCTGAAATCATTGTAAGTAATTTTAATCTTGGATGAAAAACTGGAATTTATACATTCATATAACTCATTCTTGTATGTATATTCAATTAAAGTTGATGCTTTCAAAGCCAGGGCTAAAGCCGCATATTCATCTCGCTCATTAATCGTCTTCAATGTTCTGTCTATCCATTTGTACAGAGAATCCGCTTTGTCCCGATTAACAATCAGTTTGGAAAAGCTACCAGCTATTGTACGCTCTTCGGGCTTCAACCTTCCTTGATATCCGCTAATTGGAACCTCAACTTGCTTGGCATCATCCTTCCCTAGCGGACCAATGGTATCCGTAGTTTCTGTATTTGTTGGTCTCATCTCCCACTCATCATTCATTTCAGAGAACTTGTCAAAAGGAAAAGACCCATCTGAGAAATACTGGCGAACAAACTGTTCATCTTCCACGACCTCGGAAAGGAAACATAAATCTATTCTACGCCTGTTATTATCATGTTCAGACTTGGTCTTGGTATAATTATCCTTGTCATAAAGAGTTTTTATATAATCGCGATACCTTTCGTATGTCTGTTTGCCGTCGAGCACTTTAGCAAATCGCGAGTGGGCGAATACAAAAAGTTGGTACCTATCATTGAAATAAAACTTCAAAACATCTCGAACACTCAGCTTGTATTTCAGCATTGGAAGAAAGATGATTGAAGCAACAATAAGTGCTACCAAACAGAAGACAAATATTGTAAGAGCATTCATAGTTTTGTATCTTTACGCAAAGATATAAATTTTGCCGGCCGAAAACGCCTAAAAAAGGGGGCATTTTCACACCTTCAAAGATTCTGTCGGGCAAATGTCGGGCAAATTAAAAAAAGAAAAAGTTAACCGATTGATTTTCAATGGGGTTAACTTTCTAGAAAGTGCGGGCGGTGGGGCTCGAACCCACACGCACTAGGCACAAGATCCTAAGTCTTGCTTGTCTACCAATTTCAACACGCCCGCGCGGAGTGCAAAGATAGGAAAAATCCTTTACTTTGCTTCTATGTGCGAATCCTTGAGACCAAGGAAGTAGAGTATGCCGTCAAGGCCGATGGTGGAGATGCTCTGGTCGGCAGTGGCCTTGACCTTGGGCTTTGCATGGTATGCAATGCCGAGGCCGGCGAGGCCGATCATGGGCAGATCGTTGGCGCCGTCGCCGACGGCTACCGTCTGGGCGAGGTTGATGCCCTCGAACTGGCAGAGAAGTTTAAGCAGCTCGGCCTTGCGGCGGCCGTCCACTATGTCGCCCACGTAGCGGCCGGTAAGCTTGCCGTCCACTATCTCAAGCTCGTTCGCATACACATAGTCGAAGCCGAACTTCTGCTGGAGATACTTTGCAAAATATGTAAATCCTCCGGAAAGGATCGCGGTCTTGTATCCTACGGTCTTGAGAATCTTCATCATGCGCTCCAGACCTTCATTGAAAGGGAGATTGCGTGCGATATCCTCCATCACGCTCTCGTCAAGGCCCTTGAGCAGGGCCACACGACGGCGGAAACTCTCGCTGAAGTCTATCTCTCCCCTCATCGCGCTCTCGGTAATCGCGCGGACCTGCTCACCTACCCCGGCACGTTCAGCCAGTTCGTCGATGCACTCAGTATGCACGAGGGTGGAATCCATATCGAAGCATATAAGGCGCCTTGAACGGCGATAAAGATCGTCCTTCTGGAATGAGATGTCCATTCCTTCGCCACAGTGTGCGACCAGTTCCTTCTGGAACTCCTCACGCTGCGCGTCGTCCATCACACCGCGGACAGAGAGCTCTATGCATGACCTTGCGCCCTGCGAGAAGCCCTCAAGAGGCATGCGGCCGGACAGGCGCTGTATGGCATCGATATTCAGTCCGAAGTTTGAGACCACTCCGGTGATGGATGCAATCTCGGCTGCAGTGATCTGCCTGCCGAGCAGGGTCACGATGTAGCGGTTCTTTCCCTGGCGTGCCACCCATGCATTGTAAGCCTCTTCCGTAATGGGAGTGAACCTTATCATCACACCCAGTTCAGATGCCTTGAAAAGCAGGTCCTTCATGATGAAGCCAGACTGCTTGGTCGTGGTACGGAACAAGATTCCCAGAGTGAGGGACTTGTGGATGTTCGCCTGGCCGATATCGAGGATACGGGCATCATAGTTGGCAAGAATGCCGGTAAGGGCTGTGGTCAGACCCGGCTTGTCGTCGCCGGATATGTTGACCTGGATTATCTCAATGTCTTTCATTGCTGCTGCTGTTGCTGCTGATCATCTTCCATCTCGGACTGCAGTTTGCGTGACTCCTCCTCAGAGAGAGCCTCGACGGGTGCTTCCGGATCGTAATTCATCTCCTGTTTCTTCCGCTGCAACTGGTCAAGGGACGACCTGTTGTAACGCTGTACACCTTCTATACCCTGCCTGTAAATGTTACGTATCGATGTGCCGAGGTTGATCTGCAGGGAGTCAAGTTCCTGTGAGAATGCAGGTACGGTGCCGTTGCGGTATTTTGCCCTCGTGAGGCCGAAGTGCCAGTCGTCAAGCTTTCCGTACATCTTGATGCCGAACCTTATGATGAAGGGGCTGCGGAGAATTGAGACCTGATAGTTCATGGTCTTGTCGAAGCCCTGTACGCCATAAAGCGCAAGCTGATAGCGGTCGACGCCCAGTATGAACGGGTAAACCTCAAGTTTGTTGTCGTGAACGACCGCATTCACGTAAAGGTCGTCGATACTGCCTATGTTCTTGTCCTTGAACACAAGCAACTTGGTTATCTTGCGGAGGTCGCCGGCATCGTCGATCCTGAGGTCCTTGCCCTGGATGCGGACCACTCCGTCAAGTGTGGGCATGAGAATGTTCATGCTCGTATCAAGCTTTGTAGTGGCTGTCACGTCACAGTTCAGCTTGCCCTTGAACGACTTGAGCGCCGGCATGAGCGAATCCACCGTGGGCAGCATATGGATGATGCCTTCAGCGGACACGTCGCTCAGGCGCAGGTCGGCGCCTGCAGTGATGTCCTTCTTTGTGCGGGTGGAATAGAATGCGTCAAGGTCGATGTTGCCAAGATTGGTCACGAGCCTGGTATCGGCGAGCTGAAGCACCCTGTTACGCATGTTGACCGTAGCGATTCCCGGTGTTATGAGAATGTCGGTATAGTCTATCTCATCGGCATGCACCTTCAGGCTTGCATCAACATTACCAGGAACGACGAGCAGAGCCATGCTGGTGCTGTCGAGCACCACGTCGGCCAGCGTGTCGATTACAAAGCTCTCATCCTCCTCACTGCGTACAGTGGTGTCTATCTGGTTCTGCTGCGCAATCTGCAATGCAGCTATTATCTCGTTCAGATTGATCTTCTTCGACCTGATGTCGAGGTCGGCCTTAAGGTTGCCCTTGCTGATCAGCGCACGGCGAAGGCCGCTCACGCTGCCGCTGGCAACGGCATCGGACGAGCCGCACTTGACCGACAAGGTGTCGAGGTTCAGTTTGTCGCCGTCAAATCTGCCATACAGGCCACCTATACGTGTACGCAGAGGCAGGGCCGGTGTCATGACAGACCCGCGGCGGACGCTGATGCGCGCCGTGGGCTTCCACTGCTTGAGGTAATTTGTAATCGATGAGTCAAGTGCAATGCTTATGTCCGCCTTGGCGAAGTCCTTCTCGCGCATGTAAGATGGCATTCCCGCGCCCCTGCGCCTCTGCTCCCTTGCAATCAGGTCAGATGCCGACATGCCCGGATTGGCCCGTTTGAGAGAGTCCATGTAATGCGCCCTGGCGGAGCTCATGGCATCCTTGTCGGGCATCACAATCTTCTGTACGGACGCAGCAATGCTTGTCTGCCTGGCCATGATTCTGGTAGTGCCGGTCCGGAAGAAAATACGGTCCTCGTCCGAGGTGAACTCGATCTTTGGAACAAGCTTGCCGAAACGGTTCTCCACCTTGTGTACGTAACCGGTGTTCCTCATGCCGCGCACCCTCGCCCTCATATCAGCGCCAAGTGCGACCTTTGCGCTGTCGATATCAGCCTTAAGTTCTATTCCACGCGGACTGGAATTAATATCGATAAATGTGTTGTATGCCTGTACGTCGATAGTATCGGACGGCATACGGAAGAATATTCTGTCTGAAGTGATCTTGCCCTCGAGAGCAGCGTTCTGGAACTTGTACTGGCTGAACTCGGAAAGAAGAGCGTTGGCGTCAAGTTCGAGATCCACCGTTCCGTCGGCCTCTATGCCGGAGCCGGCAGGCAAGAAGTGAGTAAGCGAGTCAAGCTTGGCGAAGCCAGCAGCACTCGCCTTGATACGCGGGTCTCCTCCCAAAAGATCGGCTGCGCTGCCGGAAAGCTGGAGCTTGAGTCCGCGGGTCCGCGCCAGGAATTCATCGATCTCGGCATCGAGAACCTTCCCGGGCGACATGGTGGCATCCACATCCACATTCAGAGTGGCGCCAAGATCAAGAGGCTTGTAATAGACATGACCGTCAGGTATACGCACGCAAGCCTCGACCGCGGGAACCCGGGATGGTGTAAGATAACCCTTTGCAGCTATGTCCATGTCGAGATGCGCAGTCGTCAGCACATCATCGGCAACAGGAGTGAACGCCCTCGCATAGTCTGCAAGCAGAGTATCGAGAGGGCAGCCGTCCACCTTCATGGAAGCATCGACAAAGAGGCTGTCCGGCCGGATGTCGGCCTGACCTTGGGCTGAGAACGGGATATGGGCCACATTGGCCAGCAGCTTCTGCACGTCAACCGAAATGACATCCGGGAACTTGACCATACGCACGCGGCCGTCGAGGCTCAACGGGAGTTCGAGCCTGCCGTACGCCCCCGTCCTTGCAACCGCCTTTGCATTCAGCAGGATGTCGTAGAGGTCGGCGCTCTTCTCGTGCAAGCTCAGATAGTCTATCCTTGCCGAGAGTGTATCGGCGGGCAGACGGCCGGCAATCCTGAGGGAGTCCAGGTCGAAGGAAGCCTTGCGGAGCTTCAGCATGCCTTCGTCCATGGCAAAGCTGCCGCCAAGCTTCAGGGACTGCATCCCCAGCATGGCATAAACGGTATCCGCCTGGTCTGTATAGACTATCCTTGGATGGTCGCCTATCCTCAGTGCCCCCAGCGAAATTGGAGGAATGCCGGAAGATGACGTTGTGTCCTTTTCGGAAGATCCGAAATTGAACATGTTCCAGTTTGCAGTGGAATCGTTGTAGGCGTGGGCGAAAGCCCTCAGACCTCTGATGCCTACAAACTTCACCCTCACCTTGCCCTTTATGAGAGGCCAGGGGTTCATGGCCACGCTGAACCGGCCGACCCTCGCAAGGGTGTCGGCCTGCTCACCACGGCCCGCCTCGCGCATGCGGCTCTGCACGCCCAGTGAATCCCAGGCGGCAAAGCGGTCATGCGGATAAGTCAGGGAAAGGCTGTCGATGCTCAGCCTTACCGAAGGAAAATTGCGGAGAAGGGAAACCTTGACGTCGGAATACTCCAGGGTTCCGTCGACGAACTCGGCGGCATACTTGTCGACCAGTTTGTCGACTATCCTGGAATTCAGCACAATCTGAAGTACCAGGAACAACCCTATGATTGTTCCCAGTACTATGAGCAGGGCTTTAAGGCCGCGATGCTTCCCTTTCGCCATATGTCAGATCAGAGGCCGAACTTCTTGAAGAAGTCGTTGCCCTTGTCGTCAACAAGGATGAATGCGGGGAAATCCTCGACACGCACTTTCCATACGGCCTCCATGCCATACTCGGGGAACTCCACGCACTCGATGCTCTTGATATTGTTCTCCGCAAGGATGGCGGCAGGTCCGCCGATGGTTCCGAGATAGAAGCCGCCCCAGCGCTTGCATGAGTCGGTGACAGCCTGGGAGCGGTTACCCTTGCCGAGCATCACCATGGATCCTCCCATACTCTGGAAGAGGTTCACATAAGAGTCCATGCGGCCTGAGGTGGTAGGTCCCATGGATCCGCAAGGATATCCTTCCGGTGTCTTTGCAGGGCCTGCGTACATTACAGGATGGTCCTTTATATAATCAGGAAGGTCCTCGCCGCGGTCGAGCTTCAGCTTGATGGCGGCATGGGCCATGTCGCGTGCGACGATGATGGTGCCATTGAGGCTGAGACGTGTGGCAACAGGATACTTGGTGAGAATCTTGCATACTTCCGACATAGGCTGGTCAAGGTCAATTGCCACAGCCTCGCCCTCTCCTGCATGGCGATACTCCTCGGGGATGAGCTCATAAGGCTTGTCATCCATCTTCTCGATCCATACACCGTCCGCGTTGATCTTGGCCTTGATGTTGCGGTCGGCCGAGCAGCTGACGCCGAGTCCTATAGGGCAGCTTGCGCCGTGACGGCTCAGGCGGATAACTCTGATATCATGCACGAAGTGGGTGCCGCCGAACTGTGCGCCAAAGCCGAGGTCCTCGCACTGCTTGCGGAGAATGTTCTCGATGCTGATGTCCCTGAAAGCACGGCCGCTGTCGTCACCGGAGGTAGGAAGCGAGTCATAGTACTTTGTGGAAGCGAGCTTCACGGTGAGCAGGTTCTTCTCGGCTGAAGTGCCGCCGACAACTATTGCCACATGGTAAGGAGGGCATGCAGCGGTGCCGAGGTGCTTGATCTTGTCCACGAGGAACGGGATAAGCACATCCGGACGGAGAACCGCCTTGGTCTCCTGATAGAGATATGTCTTGTTGGCTGAACCACCGCCCTTGACGACGCAGAGGAACTTGAACTCGTCGCCTTCGCAGGCCTCGATGTCAATCTGGGCAGGGAGGTTGCAGTTGGAGTTACGCTCCGTGTACATGTCGTAAGCCACGTTCTGGCTATAGCGGAGAGCGTTGTTACGGTAGGTATTGAAGATGCCGGCGCTGAGAGGTTCAGCCTCGTCGAAACCCGTCCAGACCTGCTGGCCTTTTTCTGCGTGCACGATGGCGGTACCGGTGTCCTGGCAGAAAGGAAGCTTGCCCTTTGCCGCGATCTCTGCATTGCGGAGCATGGTGAGAGCCACGAACTTGTCGTTCTCTGATGAGTGAGGGTCATTGAGGATGGAGGCTACCTGCTCGTTATGCGCGCGGCGGAGCATGAAGTTCACGTCGTGGAATGCTGTCTGCGAGAGGAGCTCGAGAGCTTCCTTGCTAACTTTGAGAATCTTGTTTCCTTCGAAATCTGCTGTACTTACCAGGTTCTCGGATCCCGGGAGTTTTACATACTCGGTCTCATCCGGACCAAGCTGAAAAGTAGGTGAATACTTGTAAGCCATATCTTTAGTTGTTCATTAAATATTCCTTCATGAATGCATTGAGGTCGCCGTCGAGAACGCCCTGTGTGTCGGCCGTTTCGTAGCCTGTGCGCACGTCCTTGACCATCTTGTAGGGATGCAGCACATACGAGCGTATCTGGGAACCCCACTCGATCTTCTTCTTCTGGCCTTCGAGCTCGGCCTGCTTTTCCTGACGCTTCTTGAGCTCTATGTCGTAGAGGCGGCTCTTGAGGATCAGCAAGGCGCGCTGACGGTTATCCTGCTGGCTGCGGGTCTCCGTATTCTCGACGGTGATGCCGGTGGGGAGATGGCGCACGCGCACGCCCGTCTCGACCTTGTTCACGTTCTGGCCACCGTGGCCGCCTGAACGGAAGGTGTCCCATTCGAGGTCGCCGGGATTGATTTCTATGTTTATGCTGTCGTCAACAAGGGGATAGACGAATACGCTGCTGAAAGTGGTCTGGCGCTTGCCCTGGGCGTTGAACGGGCTTATTCTGACAAGACGGTGAACGCCCGACTCCGCCTTGAGATAGCCGTATGCAAAATCGCCCTCGAACGATACGGTGCAGCTCTTGATGCCGACTTCATCGCCCTCTATCTCCTCCGTGACTGTCATCTTGTAGCCGTTGCGCTCGCCCCAGCGCATATACATGCGCATGAGCATTGCGCTCCAGTCATTCGCCTCCGTTCCGCCTGCACCGGAATTGATGGTGAGCACCGCACCGAGATTGTCGCCCTCTCCGCCGAGCATGTTCTTGAGTTCCAGGGCCTCGACGAGCTTCAATGCTTCTGCATATGCATCATCGATGTCGGTTCCCTCAGGATCAAGCTCGAAGAGCACGTCAAGGTCATCGACCGCAGAAGTCGTCCTGTCATAATCGGTGATCCATGACTTGATGCCGTTAAGGACCTTCAGGAATGCCTCGGCGGATTTGGGGTCATCCCAGAATCCGGCGGACTGGCTCTGCGCCTCCTTTTCGGCCACATCGGCACGCTTCGCATCTATGCCAAGGCACCTCTGCAGCACCTGCACGCGCTCCCTCAAATCTTTGATTTGCTCTTGAGTTATCATAACCTACAAATTTAGCATATATTTCTTATCTTTGCAATCGTATGGCAACCATAGGCATATTCGATTCCGGGTCCGGAGGTCTCTCTGTCTTCAGGGAGATTCGCAAGCTTATGCCACACGAGCATTACATCTACTTTTCCGACAACGCAAACTGCCCGTACGGCGAAAAGAGCAGCGAATTCATCACCGACAGAGCCCGGGAAATCACCCGCATGTTCCTCTCCAAAGGCGCAGATCTGGTGGTGGTTGCATGCAACCCCGCCACCGCAGCGGCAATAGCCGCGCTGCGCCGGGAATTCCAGATACCGTTCATCGGCATGGAGCCGGCTGTCAAGCCCGCCGCCCTGGGCACCAGGACAGGCGTCATCGGCGTGCTCGCCACCGCCGGCACGCTCAAAGCGTCCAAATACATCGACACCCGCGACAAATTCACAGAAGGGATCAAGGTGGTGGAGCATGTAGGCCAGGGTTATGTGGAGCTGGTGGAATCGCTCGACATCGACAGTCCCAGGGCCTACAGCACCGTCAAGGCCAGCCTGCAGCCCCTGCTGGCCGCCGGTGCCGACACCATAGTGCTCGGTTGCACACACTACCCTTTCCTTCTTCCGACGATGACCAGGATAGCAGCCGACCTCGGCTACGACGTCCGCTTCATCGACCCCGCCCCCGCCGTAGCCAACAGAGTCCTTGAAGTGCTCACCGAAAACGGCATCGGGCCCGCCTCCGATGGCGGACCCGATGTAGAGCTGCTGGCTTCAGGTTCTGCAGAAACCCTGCAGAAGATTTTCAGCCTTAATTGTTAAGATCGTACTGTTCAGCAAGTTCTCCGGTAAGCTGACCGAGAACCTGGAAGTATGCGGTGCCGTCAACGACCTTGAGTTCGTACACGGTGTCGTCCACCTTGTAGTACTCGTTACCACCGAGGGTGATGGTGTCGTAGTCGTCGGGAAGTTCGGTCACAAGAGCTCCTGCGGGAGGAACTATGACGGTATACTTGCCGTCTGCACTCTGAGTGAAGAACACACCGTCGTCATAGAAGTACTCGGTTGAAGCATCTGCATACGCCTGGACGAGGCCGAGGTTGTTTGCAATTGCATATGACTCCTGCGCTGCTGCGGTATTGAGGGCGATCTCGGAATTCTGCTGTGCTATGGTGGCATTGTTCTGAGCGATGATCGCATTCTGTTCAGCAATAGTGCGGGCATTCTCGTTGACGGTATTGTATGCATTGATTTCCGAACAGTAGAAGGCTATGCGGCATGCTGCATATGCAACGTCGATGATATCGGGAACATATACGTATCCGAAAGGAGGACGGCAGATATAGTAACATCCGTGATAGTGGCGATACCAGAAACCGTCGTAGAAGTAATAAGGGCGGCCCCAGTAGTGATGCATCACGTATCCGGGAGGCAGGAATTCGATCCTGTGACCGAAGTAGTGATGATGGCCATGCCAGAAACGGTCGGGACGGTCATAAGGTACGGGACGGCGGTCGCGGGGTGCGATGTGACGGACATTGGGGTTCTCCGAACCTATGCGGACCTCCCTGGGAGAGCTGCCGCCACCTCTTGTTGCTATTGAATTCGCCCTGGCATTAGCCGCAGCGGCTGACCTTGATGCAGCCTGCGAGGCACTGATGCCCGAACGCTGTGATCCGCCGGTTACTGCGCGGGATGAACCGCCTGAACGTGAAACGCTGCCACCACTGGTGCGGGGTGCCGTCTGACGTGATACGCTGCCACCACTGGTGCGGGGTGCTGTCTGACGTGAAACGCTGCCGCCACTGGTACGGGGTGCCGTCTGACGCGATACGCTGCCGCCGCTGGTACGGGGTGCTGTCTGACGTGATACGCTGCCGCCGCTGGTGCGGGGTGCCGTCTGACGTGATACGCTGCCGCTTTGACGCTGGCTTGAAGAGCCGCCCCTGGACTGGTAACTGTAACTGCGGGAAGAGCTGCCCGAGCTGCGGGAATAACTGCCGTAGCTGCGTGAAGAACTGCCTGAACTATGGGAATAGCCACCGCTATAACCGCGTGAAGAGCCGCCTGAGAAGCCACCGGAACGTGAACCTCCGCTATGGCTCATGCCGCTTGAATGAGAACCACCGCCACGGCTGCCACCGCCACCGCGGCTCTGAGCAGATACGGGAACCGCAATCAATGCGATGGTCGCAAGTGCGGTAAGTGAAATCCTGATCAAGTGTTTCATAAAGCCGGTTGTATTTTAATGTCAATAGATGTAGTACTTTTTGCTGAGCCGCTTGAAATCGGCGGCATCACCGTTCCAGTAATCGATGATGTCGGCGACTTTAAGTCTCTTGCCGAACTCCTTACGAACATAATCCGTGCCACAAACCTTGTCGAACATCGCAAGGCGGCCTGTAGACATCTCTATGGGGTTTTTTCCATAAAGTTCATAGACAGCCTGCATGACGTAGAACTGGGTGAGCGTGACGGTCGCTCTTTCGTAATCGGTGTAGAAGAACTGCACTCCATGTATCATTTTGCCATTCAAACGGCCGGATATCGGTTTATAGTGTATGGTGCGCCATGCAACTCCCGGAACATGATATGAATCCAGGCGTTCCTTCAACTTGTCGGCATCCACCCACTCCTCTGCGAATGTGCCGAACGGGAGGGTGTATCCTATGCCTATGTTCAGGTATCCGTACATCTCTCCGCAAAGGCCGGAAGAAGGATAGCAGATTGCCGTTTCAGCATAGGGAATGTTCGGGCTGGGTAGTATCCAGGGCAGACCGGTGTCGGTGAAGAGCATGTCACGCTCCCAGCCTTCCATGGGAACCACGTAAAGCTTGCACTTGAGTACGGGCTCGTTCCCCTTCTGGCCGCGGTTGAGCCCTTCCTCATTGATCATCTGAGCAAGTTCACCGACGGTGAGGCCATAGACGTAAGGTATCTTGTACTGGCTCACGAACGAATGGTATCCGTCGCGCACCAGCGGGCCTTCCACCTTGTTGCCGCCAAGAGGGTTCGGACGGTCGAGCACCATCACGGGAATGCCCTTCTCGGCGCATGCACGCATGACGAGGCCGAGCGTGCTGATGAAGGTGTATGAGCGGGTGCCCACATCCTGGATGTCATAGACCATGATATCTATTCCCTTGAGCATCTCCTGCGTAGGCTTGCGCGTATCGCCGTAAAGGGAGAACACAGGCAGGCCTGTGGACTCGTCGCGTCCGCTTTCGACCTTTCCTCCTGCATAGATGTCACCGCGGATTCCATGCTCGGGTGCATACAGGGCAACGAGATTGACTTCCTTTGCCTTGAACAGGATGTCGACGGTGCTGCGAAGCTGGCTGTCGACACCGCTGGGGTTGGTCACAAGGCCAACGCGTTTGCCTTCAAGGCCGGCATAGCCGCTCTCGCGGAGCACTTCGATGCCGGGCTTCACATTGCCGGCGAATGAAACAAGGGAAACTACTGCAAGCGCCGACGCGCAGACAAACTTACGAAGATGGTTGCAAAACAACATAGCATTACAAGAATGAAAAACCCAACATAACCCAGCATGGTCTGCAGATACCCTGCCACAAGTCCGGGAAGGAGCATCGAAAGTGCCATGAATCCGGTGCAGATCGCAAAATGGGATGTCTTCATGGGCCCCTGTGCGAAGTGCATCATATATATCGTATATGCCGTAAAGCCAAAACCGTACCCGAACTGGTCGAAGACGACGCAAGCGCCTATCGCCCATATCGACTGTGGCTGTATGATGGCCATGTAAAGATATACCGCGCAAGGCAGCGCAAGGCTGAATGCCATGGGCATTATGCAGCTGCGCAGATCCTTCCTGGCTATCATGATGCCGCCGAGTATGCCGCCCACGAGCAGGGCCACGACTCCGGCGGTGCCGAACACGAGGCCGTAAGCCTCCTTGTCGAGACCGAGACCGCCCGCGGAGATATCATCCACGAAGAACGGATAGAGCATCTTGACCGAGAACGCCTCGGGCAGACGGTAGAGCAGCATGAAGGCTATCATGAACCAGACCCCCTTCTTGGCAAAGAAAGTCGAGAAGGC
The DNA here is from genome assembly GCA_045640445.1 of Candidatus Cryptobacteroides sp. Lineage (GTDB taxonomy): Bacteria > Bacteroidota > Bacteroidia > Bacteroidales > UBA932 > Cryptobacteroides. The sequence goes on from JAZUFA010000005.1 coordinate 40,992, forward strand.
CGTTCCGAATTCCTTGATTACATCCCCGGCGGTCTTTCTGGTCTGCATTGCATCCTCCGCCGGAACGGGAAGGGCCACCGCATGGTAAAGGGCTATCAGTGCGAGGACGGCTGAAGCGATGAGCAGGGTCAATGTCCAGGCATGGCATACGTCGCCGGAACGGCGCTCGAGTATGCCCGCTATCACTACAAGGACACCCTGGCCGAACACCATGGCAATCCTGTAGAACGTATTCCTCACACCTATCATGGCAGACTGCCACTTGTCGTTCATGGCTATCATATAGAAGCCGTCGGCCGATATGTCGTGCGTGGCCGATGCAAATGCCGTGATGACGAACAGGATTAGTGTGAGAGTAAATGGAGACGTACGTGGCAGCGTCAATGCCAGCAGGGCCACGGAAGCCACCATCAGGAACTGCGTGGTCAGCACCCACCAGCGCTTGCTGCGGAAGATGTCGACGAACGGGCTCCACAGGGGCTTTATCATCCAAGGGAGGCTGATTATGCTGGTAAGGAGCGCCAGAGGACCGTTTTCCATGCCAAGGTCCTTCAGCACTATGATCGATATGGTGTTGACTATGAAATACGGAAGTCCCTCTGCAAAATACAGGGTCGGGACCCACAGGAAAGGATTTCTATATGACTTCTGCACCCTGGTAATATTTAGCTAATATCTGTCTGTAACCGTAACCTTCCGATGCCATGACGGCGGCGCCTATCTGGCAAAGGCCGACGCCGTGGCCCCAGCCCTTTCCTTTGAGCAGAAGGGTGTCGCCCACCCATTCGGAAGTGAATGCGCTGCTCTTGAGGCAGTTCTCGCTGAGCGCCTTGCGTATGGCCAGCTCCTTGCTTATGGTGATGGAGCCCTTGCTGCCCACAAGCATCAGGCTTATGATGCGGCCGGACTCCCCCGTCTTGACTGGCTGGAGGAATTTCAACAGGCCTATGTCGCTGCCGGTCTTGCGGCGGATGATATCCGATATCACCGCCCTGGGATAGCGGACCGTCCAGTCATGGAAGTCCCTGGTCTCCATGTCGTAGTCGTTGAGCACCTGGGAGAGTATCGCAGAGTCCTCACAGTCGCAGAACCGGTCCTCCACAGGTTGCAGATAGGGATAGTCGATATCCTCCCAGCAGGAACTGAAGAGTTCGGTGCGGCCGCCGCAGCACTTCGAGTACCGGGTGTCGCATATGCGGCCCTCATACTGCAGGGTCTGCCCCCATGTGGAGTCGATGGCTATGCGGCAGGAATTGCCGGCAGCCATGGTAAGGCCCTGATAGCGCTGGCAGCAGTCGTCGGCACAGACGTCGAATTTGATATGAGGCACTTCGGTATCGAGAGTGCCTGCAAGCTTCGCCCTGCGGTCCTCCATCCTGCGGTACAGCCATGATCTGGAAATGACGGCGTGAGCCTTGAGAAGTTCAAGGCCGGCGCTGGATTTCATCTCGGAGGAGATTACGCTGAGGAGGTAGTCCTCAACGCCTATCCTGTTTATGGCGACAAGTTTGTCGCCGTCAACCTCGATGCGGAGCTGGCCGGCGAACTTGAGGTCGCGGCGGCGCTCCCAGTGGAAGCCTATGCCTATAGTGACGCCATAGAGCACGAAAGTGGGCTCGGCGAAGAGGGTCGAACGGGTGATGGAGTCGAACACCAGTGCGTCGTACAGCATGCCGTTATAGGCTATGCGGCCGTCGCACCAACGGGCCTTCTGAGGACCTGCGCCGTCGGAGATGATCTCGAAGGAAATCTCCTCGCCGCTCATGATGCCTACATCGACCGTGGGCTGCCGGCGGGTAAGGCGACGGAGGATGACCTCCTCCTGAGCGGCATCTATCGTCACCTCTTCGAGCATCTCTCCCAGCAGGCGTGCATCCACCTTGCTGAAGTCTTCCTCCATGGGGGCGACAAACAGTCCGGCCATGTCGGCGGCTCCGGGGCTCATTGTCAGATGGTCGGCGCCCGGGGCGCTGTAGTGATGCGAGCGCTCCGACACCCTGAATATCACCGCCGTGCGGTACTCGCCGTCGGCATACCAGGTGTAAAGGTTGAACTTGGGCTCCTCGGTCTGGTCCTCGGCGCTGAAGCAGCAGAGAAGACGGTAGAAGAGTTTGGCCATCGACTTGCTGGTCTTTGCCTTCAGTGCGAAGACGCCGCGGGTGTAGCCGGTATAATGGTAGAGACTTGCGTCCTTGTTGGTGGCGATGGATTCTCCCGGAGCGTCGAGGAAGCGGTCGATGGCCGTCTCAAGAGGCATGAGATTCCTGGGGCAGGCCTGGAAGTGCAGATGGTCGGGAGCGGAGGCGCCGCTCCTGGGCCCGTTGTAGAACACCGTGTAGCCGGGATAGCGGAGCGTGAAGCTCATCATGTCCGGGAAATGGTGCCATATGGCCTGGGGGATGTGCTCGCTGCGGACAATCACCAGATGGTTCGGGAAGATCGGGTAGGGATTGATCTGAATGTTGTACTCGCGGTGCTTGCGGCCGTTGAACTTCAGATGGAACTGCTCGGCCGGTCTGGTTGCGGAACACAGGAAGCACGGGCGGGCGGCGATCGCCTCCGGCGAGGTGTTGGCTGTGGACGACGCTATCCTACAAGGATTATATTGAACATGACAGTTCAGGCCGCACACGTCCACATCCTTGACATTCACGCTCTTGAGGGCACGGAAGTTGGCTGCGGCCAAAGGCCACACGCTCAACTGGTCCTTTATGAATTTTGCAAGTTCCTTCATCAGAGCAGAGCTATGAGCTTTTCGTTGTATTTGGAGTATTCAAGTTCGAAATTGGGGGTGAAGACGCCCTTGCCTATGTTGGCAAGTATCTCCTCACGTGTCCAGTAGCGGCCTTCCGACACCTCATGGTTGTCAGGGTTCAGCTCGAAGTTGCCCACGGCGGCAAAGACCATTACCATCTCCTTCTCCACGGCCGACTCGAAGATGTAATTGTCGAGTTCGATGGGATTGAAGTCGAAGAAGCCCAGCTCCTCGCCAGCCTCGCGGAAGAGGGCCTCGGCGACATGCTCTCCGTAGGAGACATGCCCGCCCACGGCCGTGTCCCACATGCCGGGCAGAAGCTTCTTGATCATCGAACGCTTCTGGAGGTAAATGCGTCCGGAACGGTCTATGATATGAAGATGGACCACAGGATGCAGAGGCTTGTGGGGGCCATGACAGTAGCTGCGCGGCGCCTGGGCTATTACCAGGCCGTCGGCATCGACCACAGGAAGCATCTCTATGGAACGGGTTATCTTCGCACCTCTCAGCACAGGAGCGGTGTGTGTCGGATATATAAGGTCGATCACAGTTCGTAATTGATTATGCTGAGTTCCTCCGGAGTATAAAGTATGCTGTCGATGAATCCCGGAGCCACTCTGGCAAGAATAAGGAATGCAGCCAGTGCAAGTACCGCAATGGCGACGATTATGACGGGTATGAGCCACAGGCGTGACTTGCGCGGCTTCTCTGCAGGATCCTCAGCAGGTTCAGGTTCTGTTTCAGGTTCCGGTTCCGCAACCGGCTCCGGCTCGACAACCTGTTCGGGTTCCGCTGCTGTTTCCGGTTCGGGTTCAGGTACGGGCTCCGGTTCTGCAACTGGTTCCGGCTCAGGCTCGGGTGCGGGTTCCGGCGACAGTGCATCTTCGGCGGAGATTATGCTGCGCAGGGATGAGACTGCAAATGAGAGTTCCTCCGGCGCCTCGAGGTGAGTCTTCAGCGACACGGGTTCAAGGGCGATTCCGTCGGGATAGATGTCGAGATCCTCGTCTGCGACGAAGAAGATGGTGTCGTCGCGTGTGGCTCGCAGACGCCCCAGGCCGGGGAACACCACGATTCTGCGTTCAAGCAGGACGGCCTTGACCTGGCTGACGTATTCAGCCAGGATGGCCTTTGCTTCTGCAAGGTCCCTTCCGTTCGACTGTGCATAATAACGTGCAAGCAGATCGTCCTCCGGGTGACCGGAATGGAACGACAGCCGCCTGTAAGGGGGATTTATAGTATAGCCGCGGTCAGAGAAACTTGCCGGGACGACTTCTGCATAGAAAGTACCCAGACCCGGAAGTCCCACTGCGTCATGGTCGAGCACAAGGGCTGCGACCATTTTGGACAAAAGCTCAATATCCATAACTTACAAATATAACAATAATTCGTATATTCGCAGTGCGAAACGGCGCATGCCTGTTTCAAGTGTGCTTGGTACCACTGAAAAAACAAGAGCCCATGTCAAGGAAATTCACAGTTCTGGCAATCCTGTTCTGCGTTTGCCTCATAGCCTCGAACCTTTTCGAGACAAAGATATTCACCGCCGGATTCATCACGCTCACGGGAGGCTTCATCCTCTTCCCCGTGTCGTATATCCTGAATGACTGCATTTCAGAAGTCTACGGCTACGGAAAGGCAAAGTTCGTCATCCTGACCGCCTTTGCCATGAATGTGTTCTTCGTCCTGGCATCACAACTTGTCAAGATACTTCCCGGCGCCTCTTTCTGGGACGGGCAGGCGCACTTCGACTACATCTTCAACGCCAACCTCAGGATCACGGTGGCGTCGATGCTGGCATTCCTTGCAGGATCGATCATGAACGCCAAGGTCATGTCGAGGATGAAGATCCGCGACGGCGAAAGGCGCTTCGGCCTCCGCGCCATCTTGTCGTCGCTGGCCGGCGAGGGCATCGATTCCCTCGTCTTCTTCCCTATCGCCTTCTTTGGGGTCAGCCTCAAGAATCTGGCGATCATGATGCTGACCCAGATCGCACTGAAAACACTCTACGAAGTGATCATGCTGCCAATAACGGCCCGTTCCGTCAAATACCTGAAAAAGCACGAGAAGATTTTGTAAAAATATTTGATATTTGTTTGCATAATCAAGTTTTTGGTGTATCTTTGCAATCCCGTTCAACGAACGGAAACAAATATTCCTCCTTAGCTCAGTTGGTTAGAGCACCTGACTGTTAATCAGGGGGTCCTGGGTTCAAGTCCCCGAGGGGGAGCAAGGCTTCATCAAGAAATTGGTGAAGCCTTTTTCTTTATCAATTCCTAATTGCTACACTCAGAGCCTCAAACGTAGCAATTTGTCGGTCACCTGGACAAAAAGTAGGATGGATACATATGTTTCAGTAAGTCTTTTGTGTTGTGTTAGGCCACTCTTCGCGTCGCTATTATTTGACGTCAAGACCGCCCACAGGGCGTTCTACTTGGTCTTTACTTCAAAAAATAACGATGCAATCTTTGCCGATCAGAACATAAAAGATTGATTCAATTATGGGCCCTATTATTGATAATCCCTGCAAGTTACTGATTTGTATGCAATTACTGAGATTTCATCCTGCAAAATGTCTATTAGCCCGACAAACCCGATTTTCCCCATACTGCGGCCGACCAACAGGCCAATCACCAGTGCGGCAATGGCCAATACAATTGCAACTATCATGAGATTAAAGGTAAATTATGTAGAAAGAACTATTATGCAGGAAAACAGGCGTCAATAATCCGCTGCAAAAAAGTTTATCGCTCTGCGGAATCGAACAGCTCGTCAGGCGAGATGGGCCGGTATGCGCCGTCCTTGCACTCCAGGATAACAGTGCCGCTCTCGAGGCTCTCGAGGCGGTGCCAGCGGCCCTTCTCGACGGTCATCGCGGTGCAGTCGGAACCGGCCTTTATGGTGACCGACTCGGTCAGCGCGCCGGAATCGTCATAGAAATACTGCACCGCGCTCCCCCGCAGAATCGCCACGACCTCATTTGTGGCAAGGTGGCGGTGGATGGGCAGCACGGTACCCGGCTCCAGTGCATTCAGCATGCGCTGCGAGTTGTCGGCGGGAGTGGTCCGGAGATCATAGTTCATGCGCAGGCGCGGTGAGGTTTTTGCGGCTGCAGTCAGTGCATCAAGAATAGTGGCATCGAGTTTCATAGCAACACAAATATAAGCATTTACCGGCAGAAAGCAAGCCCGGAAGGACGAGGAACAGGTCCCGGCCTTTCAGTGATTTGTTATGAACCTTAAGGAACGGCTCAACGGAGGATGTAGCCATTGCGGACCAGGTCTTCCCTGCTCCTTATGGGGAATGTGTACCCGTCACGCAGCAGGAACAAGTCATCCGTTACATCGAGGATGTCCTGATACAAATGATCGGATACGATTATTCCCCTGCTCTTTTTCTGCTCCCGGATCAGATCCTTCATCTTTTCCACACAGTTGGGGGATATGTTGGAGAACGGCTCATCAAGAATGCAGAATTCGGCGTCAGACATCAGCACAAGATACATCTCGGCAATCCTTGCTTCACCGCCGGACAGTTCCATGAATGTCCTGTGCTGATACATATGGAACTTCGTGTCGAATGTCACCAGCCCGTCATAGTCGACCCCATATAAGGAAAACGCCTCATCCAGCGTCATGCGGCGCGGCATAAACAGGTTTTGAGGCAGATATTTCACCCTGTTTCCGATATGGCCATAGTCCGTATCGGGCTCCTCGTTGAAACGGATGAACATATTCTGCGGCCTGATGCCTCCCATGATGCACTTGAACAGGCAGGACTTGCCGGTTCCGTTCCTTCCGAGCAGGCCGGTGACGCGCCCTGTCCTGGCGGTCAGGTATGCACTCTGCAGAACCTGATTCTGCCCGAACTCCAGGTGGACGCTGTCGACAAGCAATATGTTCTCCTTATCCGATTGCATAGCCTGTTATGCCGGTAATGACCATCAATACAACGAATGCCACGAATTCGACGACGAAAGGAATAAGCCAGTATTCCTTTCTGCTTATGCCAAGATTGAGGTAGAAATACACCCCGAGCCCCCTTGTCAGATTGAAACTCAAATACCAGATGACAGGGATGCTGAACAATTTGAACAGAATGCAGATGTCAACACCCGCCGGTTCCGAAACCACAAGGAGCGACATCGCTACCGTCAGAATGGCCGATATCACATATGTGGTTTTGCCGAATTTCCCCGACAACCGTATTTTCTCCAGCAAAGTCATCTCCAAGTTGCAGCTTCGGGGTGGCTACTTCTTCAGGTAGTCAAGAATCTGCTCCGCATGGATCTTCGTCTTGATTTCCTTCGGAACGAATATCTTCTCGATAATGCCTTCTTCGTTTACAAGATATGTGGTGCGGAGTATTCCCACAGTCCTATGGCCGCAGGCGACCTTTTCGCCCCAGCAGCCGAGCGCCTGAAGAAGTTCTGTGGACGTGTCGGCTATGAGAGGAAACTCCAGACCGAACTTGTCGGCAAACTTCGCCTGGGCATCCTGCTTGTCCTTGGAAACGCCTATGATGGCATATCCGGCCGCCTCAAGCTCCGCTTTATGCGCCTGAAGCGAGCATGCCTCTGCCGTACAGCCGCTTGTATTCGCTTTGGGATAACTGTAAAGAACGATCTTCCTTCCACGGTAATCGCTGCTCTTGACTTCATTTCCGTACTGGTCGGTTCCCAGCACATCAGGAATTCTATCTCCTACTTTCATAATGCTTTTAGTCTTATAGTGTTTCAGACATACAGCCTTGTGTCCTGGACATACAATGCGAGACCTCATCCATCTCACGGAAGTCCGAAGGCAACATACCTGTCTGGCGTTTGAATAATTTCACGAAATATGAAGGATCCTCGTATCCGAGGTTATATGCTATCTCCTTTATCATCAGATTACTGTACCTGACCTGACGCTTGGCCTCAAGCATGATCCTTTCTGTTATGAAGGCAAGGGGCGAACGTCCCGAGCATTCGTTGACACACTTGTTCAAGGTACGCACGGCCACATTCAAAGAATCGGCGTACTCCTGTACCGTATGCTTCGTGGTATAGTCGTTCTCCAGCATTCTGCGGAACTGAACGAACAGACGGTGAGCAGGCTTCAGCCCGTCAAGCCGGAGCTCGCCCTCCTTGCGTCCGTAACGGTGAACCTTGATCAGGAATATCTTCAGCAAGGAGCGCAGCATATCGATGTGTCCTATGCCCTTGCCCGTCTTCAACTCCTCCTCCATGGCATCCACCAATGCCTTGAGCTGCACGGCCGTGTCATCGTCAATGATATAGTACGGGGTGGTGTCAAAGGTGTGGAACAAGTCGTATTTGACGAAAAGGTCGCTGTCTTCGCCCCGGATCTGCATGAAGTCAGTGCAGAGCTTGATGGCCAGGCCCTTGTAGGCATCGCTGCCGTCGAAGTGATGCACCTGTCCGGGAGTGAGGAAGAAGATGGTTCCCGGATGTATGGGGTATTCCTGAAAATCGACGAAATGTGACCCGGTTCCCTCCTGGAACCAGAGTATCTCATAGAAGGTATGCACGTGCGGTACTCCGTCGTCGATGTCTCCCTTGTAGAGGAAATCAGGCATGTGGTCGATGAAGAAGCCGGTGCCGCTCGGCGTCTCGCATACCGATTTGTAGATATTCTTGATGTCCAGTATATCCATGGTCAGCTATTGATCGATTACGGGCACAAAGATATGTAAATAATGGCATATTTCGGCACTTAATAAGAAAGATTATTAATATTTGCCGAAATTTACCTTCAATGTACCAATATGTATAATTCTGTTTATGAAAATACCCCTACCTTTGCATCAGAAACCCGGGAGGATGGCTCCGGCCAGGGTGCTGAGAAAAAAAAGAGAATAACAAATAACAATAACATTTAAAAGAATAATAATTATGGCTAAATGGATTTGTCCTGTCTGCGGATATGTTCACGAGGGTGACGCAGCACCCGAGAAGTGCCCCATGTGCAAGGTACCCGGAAGCAAGTTTAACCTGGTTGAAGAAAACAAGGGTCTTCAGTTTGTAACAGAGCATGAGCTTGGTATAGCCGGCGCTATCCCGGCAGGAGCTGACGGCGACTTTGTACGCCAGGGCCTCAAGGACCACTTCCTCGGAGAGTGCACAGAGGTGGGTATGTACATCGCCATGAGCCGTCAGGCAGACCGCGAGGGCTACCCTGAGATCGCTGAGGCTTTCAAGCGCTATGCTTATGAAGAGGCGGATCACGCAGCACGTTTCGCCGAGATGCTCGGAGAAGTTGTCTGGGATACAAAGACCAATGTAGAGAAGAGAATGATGGCGGAGGAAGGTGCATGCGCAGGCAAGATGGACATCGCCAGGGTTGCCAAGCAGCTTGGTCTCGATGCAATCCACGACAGCGTTCACGAGATGGCAAAGGATGAGGCCCGCCACGGCGCAGGCTTCCAGGGTCTCTTCAACCGGTTCTTCAAGAAGTAGGCACCTGCCAGTATAAATCACGAGGATGACCGACAGGCTGATACCTGCCGGCCATCTTTCTTTATGCTTCGACTTTGTCCGTCAAAGGATACTGCGAATCCGGCGTCCTTCTACTCCCCTCTCAGTAACGGGAAATCAGGATTAGGAATATGGGACGCTGCCATTATGGCTTTGAGTTCCTCTGCTTTATCGGGGTTTGCGTCAATGATGTCGACAGTCTCTGAAGGGTCTTCGCCGAGGTTGTAGAGTTCGTAACACTCGGCGTCATTGCGGATGTTCATATGGACAAGCTTCCACGGGCCCTGGCGGACCGCCTGGCGGCCGCCCATCTCCTGGAACTCGAAGTACAGGAAGTCATGTTCCTGCTGACCTTCTCTACCTTCAAGCATTGGAAGAAGGCTTATGCCGTCCATACCGTCCTCAAACTTCTGGCCGTTCAGTTCCCGCAGAGTGGGCATGAGGTCCCAGAACGAGCACATGAAATCGTTTTCCTCACCCTTGGCTACATGCCCGTTCCACTGAACGATGAACGGAACACGTATGCCACCTTCATAGACGTCACGCTTGTAACCTCGCCAAGGTCCGTTTGAATCGAAGAAATCGGGATCGGCTCCGCCCTCGAGGTGAGGGCCGTTGTCGGAGGCGAAGATTATTATTGTATTGTCATATACACCAAGTTCCTTGAGTTTGTCGACAATCTGCCCGACGTACATGTCAAGCCTTGTGACCATGGCGGCGAATGTCGCATGCGGATACTCCTGTGAGCAGTATCCGCCTTTGCGGAAGCCGGGCATGCCCTGGTCGCAACCATGGAAAGGAGTTTCAGGATACTTGCCCCTGAGGCCCTGGATGATCTCATCCTCGGGCACTATCAGTTCCGCATGGGGGATGGTGGTCGGATACCACATGAAGAACGGTCTGCCGTCCTTGACGGCGTTCTCCATGAACTCCAGCGCCTTATTCTGAATCAGATCCGGGATATAGGTACCTTCTCCGTAAGGCACCTCATCGCAGTTGTCGGACAGGTCCACGCGGTTTTCATTGTCCCAGATATGGTCTGCATAGTAGCTGTGGGCCAGCAGCTGGCAGTTGAAGCCGTAGAACTGATCGACGCCCATTTTGCCCGGATCACCGGTCGAGCCCACAAATCCCAGCCCCCACTTGCCAAAAGCGCCGGTGGTATAGCCGGCATCCTTCAGATCATGAAAGAAGGTTCTTGTGCCGGCGGGCAAAGGAAACTGTCCTTCCGGTTCAAGTTCCATGTTGCCCCTGATGGCGGTATGGCCGCTGTGCGTGCCGGTAACGAGGCACGAACGCGAAGGTGCACTCACCGTGGTACCGGAATAAGCCTGCGTGAAACGCATCCCCTGCGCAGCTATCGCATCGATGTTTGGCGTGCTGAAATGAGTCTGCCCATAGCAGCTGAGGTCTCCCCAGCCGAGGTCGTCGGCGAGGATGAAAACCACATTTGGCTGCTGCGCGGGGGACTTACCCTGCTGGGCGCACGCGCCCGCAGCGAGAGCAGCCCCCGCGGCAAGCATGGAGTCCATGATGAGTGACTTGTTCATGAGGGCAAATTTAGGAAGTTGTTTTGTATTTCGGAATATACCCCATATCTTTGCGGTACGTTAAAGTCAAACAGGAACAGGATATGAAGAAATCGATTTGCACAATTCTTTTGGCTGTCGCCCTCATCGGAGGATGTTCATTCTCAGCAAAGGCAGCTAACAACATAGGCGATTTTTCACGCCACAAAGGCGTGATCGGCCGCATAGGTGCGGGGATTCCCGCCAACGCGGAGATAGGTCTGGGCTACCAGTTCAACTGGCTCTTCGCTCTCACCGCCGAAGCATATTCATTCTCAGGACTCACAAGCATAGGCGGCGCAGTTGATGCAAGATGGTATGTGACTCCGGAGGATTTCACACCATATGCAGACCTGAAGGTAGGCTATGCCCTGCTCGGCACAAACATGGAGTATCAGAATTGCTACGGCGCCTTCAGCGCAGTTACAGCAGGCCTCAGCTGGCGCTGGTTCGACCTTGGTGCGGGCATAACATACGATCCCTTCCACAAGGTTGAATTCACTGCAAGCCTTACCTGGACCTTCAACTTCTGCAGGTAGTCCGCTTCTCTAAAAGAAATGATATGAGCTGGCCTCCGCTCCGGACTCGATCGAGTCGGGAACGTTGGCGAAAAAGTCGAAACCGGTGATGGCCTCGACCTGGTCGATGGTCATATCCTGACGGCTGAGATCGCCGGTATGGTTGAACATATAGCCTGCGCCCTTGGCGGAGGTCATCTTCCCGTCAGAGCCGAACTCACAAACCATGATGCACTTGTAGTACCTGGTAGGCACGGGGCAACCGAGGCTGTTACGATCCTTTGCATAACCGTAGCCGGAGTCGAATACAGGCCCGGTGACAACATAGAGGCGTGAACTGCCCTTCAACTGGGTGGAAAGGCCCTTGACCTTCTGCTCCAAGGAGTTCCAGCTGCCGCTGTTGAGCGACGAAGACTGAGGCGTCATATTGGAGAAGTAGAAAGTCTGCTTGTTCTGAGCCGTCGTGGTCTGGCGGTAATTGGACGCTATGGCATGTCCGCGGGTATATCCGGTGTATGCGCTCTTGAGGTCAGGCTGCCATGCACTGGGGATAGCAGGGTCGTAGGCCCAGCTGTCGTTCCTGCCCACATTGTTGTCGTTGTTCTCGCTGCCACCAAGCACGAATGCCTCCCACAATGCGCAATGCTTGTCAGCATCATACAGCATGGTATAGTTGGGATAGACATTTCCGTTATAACTGTAGGTGTGGGTCACAACCCTCTGTGTTGCGTTGCCGGTATTGTAGATGCAAGCCTTTGTATCGCCGTAGGTCTCGCCAACGGTTGTGTGGCAATAATGTCCTGCATACAGCAGGTCGGATTCGCTGACGCTCACGGATGTCGCAGGAACCTCATAACCGCCAAGCCAGCTCATTGCATAGGCTGTGTCGGTTCCTCCCGTACCGATCTCCGCACTGGTCGTGAAGCTGACTGCATCACCATAGTAATATGTACCGCCGACCACTGCATAGGCGCGGAACCAGTATGTTGTAGATGCGGAGAGCCCGGCAAGGCTCTTGCTGAAGTTGCCGCTGCTGCCACTGCCGCTGCCGACATAGAGTTCATTGTCAATCTCATCGGCAGATGTACCCCACAGGAAACCAAGCTCCGACGGAGTCACAGATGCAGTATATGAGCCACCAAGAACAGCCTCTGCCTGACTTACCCCGGTAGCGCCGGATGTAGTCACAGTGACGGTTGTGGTAACGTTGCCTGATCCGCCCTTCCTGAAGAAGCTTACGGGCTTCTGTTCGGACTTGAAGAACCTGAAGCGCTGCTGATCGGACGCTGAGTTGAACTGGAAGGAAGTCGTTCCGTTGGTGGTGAACTTCACAGTGCTGGCGGATCCATTGAAGATGAATTCGCCGGGAACCGGATCAGTACCGAATGTTGTCCCGTTTGATGTGCCGCCCGAAATATATTTCCCGTCGTTTGTTCCGCCAACGACCTTGACGGCATACCCTCCGTCGACAGCCTCGACTACAAGTTCGGCCATCGATCCGGAACGGTCGATCCTGTCATCGTCAATAAGCGTGGAAACGTAATTGCTCACTGCATCCACGCCTGTGTATACCTTGGCTTCGCTGCCGGAAACATATGCGGCCAGATAAGTTCCGCTCCAATCAGCAGGTTCGGATGTAACAAGGGTATAGCTGTTGTCCACCAGCTCGGTTGTCTCCTCCCACTTGTCAGCGGGAACGTCCATTGCTATGTTATAGAGAACGCCTTTCTCGAAGGAACCGGCACCTCTTGTGAAGGTAAAATGCTCCGTTGCAGTTTCAACCTTTATAGTCAACGAGTCGAAAGAACCGGGAAGAACGTTGAACCAGAGGACGATGTCATCTGCCGTCAATCCCTCAGGGAAGAGGTCAATCCTCGAGCCGGTATCTTCGAAACTTACCTCGGAAGGGCTCAGCGAAACTTCGCCGGCACATATGGCGCCGCCGCTGACAGATAATGATGCACATGTTATGGCGGCAGTGGTCGTGCCGGTAAAGTGGAAGCGGACAATGGCGGTCTGCCTCTCCATGGGGAAGACTACATTGGCACCACTTTCCGTCTTGCCGGCTGCTGCATCGGAAGTTCCAACGGCAGATGACATCATTATGTCGTACATGCTGTTGTATTCCTTACCTGTCTGCTCGCGATAGCTGCCGAAAGACAGCGATCCCTCCTCAGGGTACGGGTAACAGGCACGGTATTCCCAAAGGCCGGTCACATCAGGAAGCACTGCGGAGAATGCTGAACCATCCCAGATGGCCTCCACGGTATCCTCATAGACCTCATCCGAATAGTCGATGGCATAATAATCCACTCTGATCGCATCTCCGGCAGACCACGTTGCCTCAAAGGCCGTCTCGCCTTCGTTCGGGGTAAGGGCAGCCTTCGTTGCGGCAGGTTCCGAGACCTCCGCGCCGAATGAGGCGGTTATCATCTGAGTACTTTCGATTTCAGGAACTGCAGGCTCGACTGCCTGACATGCAGCAAGAGCGAATGCTGCGGATACAATAGCAAAAAAACCCAAATTTCTCATCACTAATCTTCTTATTGAGAACTTCAAATATATGAAATCATTCCCAACTTATCAAATACCGGGCCGCACGGACCTACGGAAGCAGGAAGAACATCGCCACTCCGGCTATGGTCACAAAGGTGCCCACTATTTCCTTAAAAGACACCTTCTGCTTATATATCAACGAATAAGGGAGTATGATCAGAACAGGGGTCAGTGCCATCAGAGTCGAAGCTATCCCGGCTTTTGCATACTGTACCGCCATCAAGGACAGAGACACACCAAGGAATGGCCCGAACAGAGTGGTGAGGATGGCATACTTCATACCCTTCCTGTCACGCACCGCCTGGCTGAGGCTTGACAGGGACCTGCTGCAGGCGAGCAGGATGGCGAAACCGGCCAAACCGGCAACGGAACGGATGAAGGTGCCGGCAAAAAGAGCGGTGGCCGTCCATGAAACGGCCACCACCAGTGATATCACCTCACCTGCATATTGCATAGTGCTATTCTTTTATTCTTGAGTCTATCACGATGGTAACGGGACCATCGTTCACAAGGGCGCACTTCATGTCCGCCCCGAAAACTCCCTTCCTCACATCCCTGCCGGCATACTCTGACAAGAGCCGGCAGAACATGTCGTAAAGAGGCACCGCCAGTTCGTGCCCTGCGGCACGTATGTAACTGGGACGGTTGCCCTTTCTCGTAGAGGCGGTGAGAGTAAACTGGGACACGGCCAGAAGTTCTCCATCGACATCGACGACGCTGCGGTTCATGACGCCCGCATCATCGTTGAATATGCGCATCCCTGCAGCCTTGGAGGCAATCCACTTCACGTCATCTTCGGTATCGCCCACCTCAACCCCTACCAGGATGAAGAGGCCGGCCCCTATCGACGAGAAGACGCTGCCGCCTATGGTGACGGACGCCTGGCTGACCCTCTGGATTACGAGTCTCATTACTTCTCTATTCTGAACTTGAGCCTTACGGGAGCATTCTCGCGAATCATATACTTCTCAAGAGGCCTGGGGCCGCAGGTACAGTTGCCAAGACCCTGCTGGGCAGCGTCGATATAGAGCATGGTACCGTACTCCCTGACCTTTGAAAGTTCGAAATCGTGCATCACCGATGCTATGGACTCGTCGGTATAGTGCAGTGCGCTGAATGACATATGGCCTTCCGCCGTCACCTTCACGCTGCCGCCCTCGTCATTGGAGATGTTTATCCAGCGCACGTCCTCGCGGTTACCGCGGCTCTGTGCGCGTACATAGTGCTCCTCGCTCATCTCCTCAACATTCATGTCCCAGATATTGAGGTCGGCGCTGCGCATGCGGTCTACGTAGTTCTCATGAGGGCCGCGGCCATACCAGAACACATCGTTGTAGCCTGCAGGCAGGTCGAATCGGAAGCCCATCCTGCGTATGATGGGAGACGTCTTCACGAAGAAGGCCTCCACGTCAACGGTTCCGTCGGTGTATATGTCATACTGGATGCTGTAAGGCATCATGACCGGTTCCTTCGCCTCGATCACAAGACGGCCGCTCACCTCAACGATACGGATATCGCCGTCCCATCTCTCCGAATAAGAGTCAGCCACGGGATATGACCTGAAAGGAGTTACGTCGGTGAACTTGTCATTGCCCACCATGCGGTACCAGGCGATGTGCATGCCCTCCAGAAGACCGGTAACGGGGTCTATCCTGACCTCCACCCTCCTGTCCTGAGGCTCATAAGGAGGAAGGACGGGATCCACGCCGTTCAGTACTATCTGCTGACGGGCAAGCTCGAAACCGGCTTCCGCCCAGTCGTTGCTCTCCTTGAGACTGAACGCGATGTCGAGCATATACTCGGCATCTGTTCCTATCACGGTAGAGAACGGCACGTTCAGACTGATGCTCTGCCCGGGTGCCGCTGCAGGACTCTCCATCTCACCGACCTCGACGGTATGGCCGTCGGCGAGAAGTTCCCACGCAATCCTGAAATCCGACAGATCGGTGAATGCATAGGCATTGCGGACATTTACCGTATGGGGGTCTTCGCCTCCGGATATCTTGATATACTGATATACCCTCTTGAGCTCCTGAAGTTTGGCAGTCTCCTGACGGTCAGGAGTGGTCAGACCGTTGCAGCAGAAGTCCACGTCGTTGGGAACATCTGTGAAATCACCTCCGAAGAGGAACTCGCCTGGATGTCCGCCAAAGCGCTCGAGGCCCTGGTCAACCCAGTCCCAGACACATGCTCCTATCATACGACGGGATGCCTCCATGCTGTCCCAGTACTCGCCGATGTTGCCGGGAGAATTGCCCATGGAGTGGGCATATTCACAAAGGAAGTAAGGCCTGTCGCTGCCATTACGGTCCCTCTCTTCCATATCCGCTATTGGAGGATACATGTTGGAGTCCATGTCGGATACATCCCACCAGCCTTCATAGTGGACTGGTCTTGAGGAGTCGAGAGCCTTGATCGCGTCCCTTTCGGCCTTCAGACAGCAGCCTGCGCCGCTCTCATTGCCGAGCGACCAGAATATCACGGAAGGATGGTTGCGGTCCCTGCGCACCATACGGACACCTCTGTCGACGTATGCACCCATCCAGGATTCCTCGCTGGATATCCTGTGGTTTCCGTGGCACTCGACATCCGCCTCATCCATCACGTATATTCCATAATAGTCATAGAGCGCATACGCCTTCGGGCTCTGGGGATAATGGCATGTCCTTACGGTATTCACGTTATGCTGCTTCATCATGATGATGTCCCGGATGGTTGTCTCAACAGGCACGGCCTTACCCTCCGTAGGATGGGTCTCGTGACGGTTGACGCCCTTGAACCATATCTGCCGGCCATTTACATAAACGCGGCTGTTCTTTATCTCTATCTTTCTGAAACCGAACCTGTTGGACACAGCCTGCACATCCTTGCCGGAAGCGTCCCGGAGGCTGACGATAACAGTGTAGAGGTCAGGAGTTTCAGCTGACCACAGCCTGGGATTCCTTACGACTTCGCTGATTTCCACATCGGCGGTACTGTTTCTGGCAACCTTCACTGCCGGTGCATCCTTGCTGAACACGGTCCTGCCTGAAGGATCAAGCATTTCCACATGCACGGTATGGTCTGCGACCTTGCCACCAAGGTTGCGAAGGGTTACCATGGCCTTGAAATTGCCATTAGTGAAGTCATCGCCGCTGAACTCCGATGAAAGCAGCATGTCCTCTATGCTGGTCCTGGGTGCAGCATACAGCCATACATCCTTGTGGATACCGGACAGTCGGAACATGTCCTGGTCCTCAAGGAAGCTGCCGTCGCTCCAGCGCACCACCTCGACGGCTACGGTGTTGGTGCCGGACTTGACTAACTTGGTGATGTCGAACTCCGAATCGTTGTTTGCGCCCTGGGAGTATCCTACCATCTTTCCGTTGACCCAGACATGGAATGCGCTGTAAACTCCGTCGAAATGCAGGAAGACGGACTTCCCCGCCCAACTTGCAGGCAGCTGGAAATCTTTCCTGTAAGAACCTACGGGGTTGGGTTCAGTCTCTACCGTATATCCCGGAAGAGGAAGTATCTTGCTGGGATTAGGATTGAACGGATACGTGACATTTGTGTAGATAGGGGTTCCGTATCCCTGCATCTCCCAGTTTGACGGGACATCTATGTCATCCCATCCGCTCACGTCATAACTGGTCTTGTAAAAGTCCACGGGACGCTCGGAAGGCTGCTTCACCCAGTTGAACTTCCACTTGCCGTCAAGGCTCATCCAGTCCTCCGACTCAGGGTCGGTCCAGGGCTTGAGCATATACCTGCTGTCCGCCTTCAAGGCTGATGCCGAAGGATAAGGGACCATCGTCACATGGCCGGGAAGCTTGTTTATGGCAAATATGGTCTCGTTCTCCCAGTCCTCCTTGCCACGAGTGTCCGTGGGGACCCTGGATGCCACTGATACCAGCTTCCAGACAGTCGGAGCCTCGTCCTTGGTACCCAGTCTGACAAATGCACCCTCTTCGTCGGCGCCCTCGATGCAGACATTGCAGCCCGTTTCCCTGTGAACTATGGTGACATACCCGTGACCGAGCGAGTTCACGAGGAAATGCTGATTGGAGTTGAAGCTCTCCTTGCTCCAGCTTCCAAGCCTGATGCCGCCCTCACGCGAACCGTCAGTATCGAATGCCTTTCCGATGGAAGGACACCAGATGACCCAGGCACCGTCATTTGCATAAAAGGCATGATACAGTTCGGCGTCTTCCTTGTCGGCGGGTACAAGTCTGTGCGGAGCGACCTCGCCTTCCAGGGTATTCTTGACAGCATATCCGTTAGGCGAAACGATCATATACATCTTCCTGTCCTTGACAGGTGCGCTGCCGGAGGCAGCCACGCATAGCTGCGACAATGCGGCAATGCAGAGGATAAGAGCAAGGAACTTCTTCATGTTTTATTTATCGTATCCAAACAAATCAGTTGAGATAATATAATAGGGGTTGCTGTCCTCGTTGGGAGAGGTGAATGATGACTGGAACTCGTCAAAGTCGAAATCAAGGGAAATACGTGCGCCTTCTGCAGGAATGTTCCTGATTTCCCACCACTGGACATTAGCGGGTTTTCCAGGGCCCCAGCCGGCACGGTCATAATACCATGTTCCGGCCTGCTCGTAATTGTCGCTGTTGGCCTCGAACACCTTGCCATGCTCCTTGATCTGCTCGCCATTGAGCTTGATGTAGTAGTTCTGATAGTCGAACTCCGCGCAGGAGTTGACTGTGTAGCCGGGTCTGTTGAGGAAATGGCCGTCATAGTCCATTCCGTGTCCGGTGATGTCGACCCTGACAAGGGCGGACTTCACACCGGCAGGAATGTCGATGATGCGCTCGCCCAATCTGGCGGGATCCTCGATCGACCATCCCTGGATGCCGTAAGGCCAGCATCTCCTGTATCCGGGAGTGGAGCCCTCGCAGGTATCGTATATCTTCTTGGTGAAGATCACATTCTTCTCCGGAGTGCCTTCGAAAAGGTCGAAGCCGAGCTTTACAGCATGGTGCTTTGACGCGTCCTGACCCTCCCAGCCGCAATAATAGAGCGTGAACTCTGTATCGCCCTCAAGGAAAGGCAGGAATTCGGTCACATCCATATACCAGGTCATGTTCCAGTTTGCACTGAAACTGCCTCCATAAGGAGTGAACGCCCTCGCGAACTCGTACCATTCGCCGGTCTTCTTGTTCTTGATGCTTACAATCGTGGTCTGATCCCAGTCGGCAGGGCCTTTGCCCTCTGCGCACATCGTATAGGAAAGGTACGCTGCACGGTACTTCTTATGGTCTGAGGGGAAGTTAACGTTGAAGTGGAGAACGTCGTCGCTGTCGTTCGTGCCGTGATACTTGCTGTAAAGCATCATCTTATCGGTTGTGACCGAGAAGTCTCCCTTTGCACCTTTTTCAGGTTTTGTCTTTGAATAGGACACGCGGGCTACTGACTTCATTGTCAGGCCTTCATCTTCCTTCTGGCCTGGTTTTTCCTGGCAGGACTGCAGGCAGGCGGCAGCCATCATGGCAGCCACGAGAAATTTGAAATAACGCATATCAGTTAGTTAATTGTTTGAGGTTTCCAAAATTTGTTTTATCAGCGGCACCAGCTCGGAGCGCAGCACCTTCTCATTAAGACGGTGCTCGCCGTCAAAACGCTTCGCGTTCCTGTAATACTTCTTGAAAGTGCCGTATGTGTTGACCATATTGTCATGAATGCCGAAAAGCCCCCAGGTGTTCTCCTTGTCGAAAGGAGTGATCCCCTTGAACTGCTGGCGTTCCATCTGGTTGAAATGCTGTATGGTGTCCTTGGTGATGCGGAATGTCTTTGCTCCGTCCTTGCGGCCGTTGAAGAACGCATGTTCTCCTGTTTTCAGCACTTTCGACATAGTGGACATATGGAATGCGGGATTCACACATATCTTCCTGAAGCCGAACATCTGCTGGGCATACATGCCACCCATCGACGTACCGATGACCAGGTCGGGCTGCTGCACTGCGCACAGTTCCTTCAGATAAGGAAGCGCCTCCTGAGGGTCCACAGGAATGTCCGGAGCTATTATTTCATACTCGGGAAGCATCTTGCGCAGCATCTCCACGGTACCCGAAGCACCGGACGAGCCGTATCCGTGAAAGTAGATTATCTTGTTCATGACACCTTTCTGTATATCTTATACCCCACTGCCGCCACAATTATGGACATGCAGGGCGAAATAATATTGAACAAGCAATATGGCAGATACTCGACCGTGGGCACGTGCAGGACCGTGGACTGTGTCATTCCGCAGGAATTCCACGGAATCAGCACCGACGTCACGGTGGCGGAATCCTCCGCCGAACGGCTGAGCAGACGGCTTTCGTACCCCTTCTCCTCGAACAGCTTCCTGTAAAGGTTACAGGTGAGGATAATCGAAAGATACTGGTCTCCGGTGGCCATATTGGAGAAGATGCCGGTACCCACAGAGGCGGAGACGAGGCCTGCGCGGCCGTGCACCCTTCTGGTGAGCATGTCGGTAAGGCTCTGGATCATGCCGCTGCCGGTCAGCGTTCCGCCGAAAGTTGCAGCGCAGACTATGAGGAAGATGGTCGGCAGCATGCCGTTCATTCCGTTCGTGGCAATGAGGGCATTGAGTTCGTCGTTCCCGCTTTCGATTCCGGTACTGCCGAAATACGTTGTCATCAGGCCCCTGAACCCCGACTGGAAATCCAGGCCGGAAGACGCACCTTCATAGGCGCCGATGCCATGTATGATGTCCGGCTGGGCGAACAGCGCCAGGATTCCGGCCATCAGCGAAGCGAGCAGGAGTGTGAGCAGAGCGGGCACCTTCCTGGCGATCAGGATTCCGGTAAGCACAGGGACAATGAGCACCCAGGGAGTGATGTTGAATGTGCTGTGAAGCATATCGGACATCGCCGAAGCCTGCAAGCCTGACTGCGGGTCATGGCTAAGGCTGACTGCAAGAAAGACCACAAGTGCGATTGCGAACGACGGCACCGTGGTGATCAGCATGTACCGTATATGGGTGAACAGCGGAGTGCCGGCTGAAGACGATGCAAGCACCGTGGTGTCGGAAAGAGGAGACACCTTGTCGCCGAAATAGGCGCCGGAGATAATGGCGCCGGCAGTCCAGGCGGCAGAGTATCCGAGCGCGTCACCTATGGCTATCATGGCCACGCCGATTGTGGCGATGGTCGTCCAGGAGCTGCCGGTAAGCAGCGATACCAGTGCACAGATAAGGCACACAGCAAACAGGAACAGCCGGGGTGAAATTATCTTGAGCCCGTAGCAGATGAATGTGGGAACAATCCCGCTGACCATCCAGCTGCCGCTGATGGCTCCGATAAGGAGAAGGATCAGCATTGCATTGCCGATCCCCTTTATGTTCGATACGATGTTCTCTTCCAGACGCGACCACGGACAGCCGTATATGAAGATTGCGATGGCAATGGTGACCCCGGATGCAATTATCAGTGAGACCTGGCTTGCACCGTTCAGGGCATCGGCACCGAAGAACCTGATCACGAAGAACATCAACGCAACCAGGACCGCAATCGGTAACAGCGACATCACCCACGAGGGTTCAGTCTTTCTGGAAAGAGGACGGAGAGACACTACTTATGCTCAGGATAAGCTATGACATTACCTGAATAGCTTATGTGCGAACGGTTGGTGGGATTGCACGAAATGTCGGCGCTGCCGCCTTCCCAGAAGGTCACGGTAACATAGACCTTCTCCATGCCGCATCTTGCAGTGAAGCGCCAGACATATTTGCCCCTTGAAGGCTTGGAGCCGCTGTCATCTATCTCGATGGGGCAGTCCTTGAACTCGATACCTGTGGCGTCGATGCCATATACGACACCGGTGTACGCCTCTCCGAAGAAGGGAAGGTACGCGTTGACCACGCCATCCTTGATCTTGAGTGTATAACCGTCATAAGAAGGGATCGAGGGGCCTTTCATGGGCATGATGCGGTCAACCTCGATGGCGAGTTCCTGCTCCGAAAGGGCCGTTGCCACAAAACCGGCCGCCTCTTCCTGAGTTTCCTTCTCGATCTCCGCGAAGACTCCGCAGGCGGAGAAAGAGAACATGATGGATGCCAATGCAAATAACTTCAAAGCTTTCATAATATAGTCATCAATGAACGCGAATCTTCTGTCCTATGCTTATCCTGTCGAGATTCATTCCAGGATTGAGCTTCTTGATAGTGGCCTGTGAGACATGCTCCTTGACACATATGCCGGAAACGGTCTCACCATTCTTGACCACGTGATATCTTATGGCAGCCCTTTCGGCGGCAATCCTCTTCTCCTCCTCGATGATCTTCTCGTCGCCGCCGTATACGTCATCCTCCTCTTCGATGGACTCGGGGACATAATGCGACGTGGGGCTAAGGTATGAACGTCTGAGGACGAACACATTGCTGCGCAGCTTTCCGGTCTCATAGTCGGCGATCCACTGCGGATCGAATGCGAATCCCTTGTAACGCACCTCGAAGTGAAGGTGAGGACCTGTACTGTGGCCGGTCGAACCGCCGAGGCCGATGACCTGGCCGGAGCGGACCCAGTCGCCCGTGTTCACATCACGGCGGCTGAGGTGGGCATATACGGTCTCGAGGCCGTTCTCATGCCTGATGACAATCAGGTTTCCATAACCCTTGTAGTACATGGACGCACGCACCTTGCCGTCGAAGGCGGCCTTGACGGGAGTTCCTGTGGAATAAGGGAGGTCGACACCCATGTGGCGTCTGCCGTGCCTGTAACCGAACTTCGAGAACACCTTGGTGCAATAAGGGCAGGTCCACTTGCTCAGGGAGTCGGAAAGGACTATCGTGTTCCTGTAAGGGAGATTCTCGAGGTTCACGTCGGAATATGCGTTGGGAACATCCTCGATCCAGTGGTCGGTGAATGTCGAGTCCTTTGCTATGGAGTCGAGATTACGGATATAGAACCAGCTGTTGTCGTCGCAGAGCACGACCATGACGCGGTCATCATTGATGTCGAGGGTGTCGATGGGAGCACCGTTACCCTTGGTGAAAGACACCTTGGAACGGAAGCCGGAGACGAGATTGCTCACGGCAACGGAGTCAGCCTCAGTGGCATCCTGCGCAAAGGATACGGACGGCAGCAACGCCAATGCAAGAATCAGCAGCTTTCTCATACACGGACTCCTCCGAACTGTGTTTCTATGATGGATTGCGCCTGTGATATCTTTTCAGCAAGAAGCTCGTCGGAAACAGCCTCGCATATGAAGCGCAGGTACGGTTCGGTATTGGACGGGCGGATGTTGAACCACCACTGGGGGAACTCGAGACGGTATCCGTCGAAGTCCATGACAGCATCAGGAGTCTCCCGGGACTCGAAGAATGCCTTGACGGCATCCATTGCACCGGCCTTGTCCTCCACGCGGAAGTTTATCTCACCTGAATTCCTGTATCCTGTCATATCATCGAGGACTCCGCTGAGTGTGAGACCCTCCTTCTTGAGAGCAGAGACTATACGGAGGACTATCATGCTTGCAAGCAGTCCGCTGTCGGAATAGAAAAAATCCTTGAAGTAGTAATGTCCGGCAAGTTCGCCGCCCCACAGTCCGTCGATGTCGCGGAGCTTGGGTGCGGCATACGCGCGGCCCACACGCCATGTATGGACCTCGGCGCCATACTTGCGCAGCGATTCGGCGACCGACTTCGAGGAGCGTATCTCCTGGAGCACACGGGGGTTCTCCGCTCCCCTCTCGTCACAGAAATAGCGTGCCATGAGGGCGATAACCAGGTCGGGGGCCACGAAACGTGCTTTGTCGTCGACGAACATCACGCGGTCGGCGTCGCCGTCATAGATGACACCTATGTCGGCCCTGGTGCTGCGGACAATCTCCTTGAGGGGCTCCACGTTCTTGGGGATGAGCGGATTGGGCTCATGGTTGGGGAAACTTCCGTCAAGAGTGTCGAAGATATATGCGGGCTTGTCGCCGAAGACCTCCCTGGCGAACAGCGTCGACATTCCGTTGGAAAGGTCGAACGCTATGTTCAGGTTCGAATAGTCACCCTTGAACTTGAGCATGAATGCCATATAGTCGTCATGGATGTCCATGGGGATGACCTTGCCGGGCTTTGCGGCAGGCACGGTGGGCCTGTCTTCGTCGATCCAGGCCTTTATCTGCCCGAGGCCGGAATCGAGGCCGACGGGAAGGGCGTTGGCACGGCTCACCTTCATTCCGTTGTATTCGGCGGGGTTATGGCTGGCAGTGATCTGTACGGATGCTTCGAATCCGTAGTTTGCCGTGGCGAAATAGACCATGGGAGTACTTGTAAGGCCGAGGTCGTACACATCGGCGCCGGCATCGCAGATGCCCTTGACCACTGCATCCCTGATTGCGGGTGAAGACACCCTGCAGTCATGTCCTACCAGCACCTTGGATGTGCCTAGGAGTTCCGGGATGAAATAGCCGACCTTGTATGCGGTGTTGCAGTCGAAATCCTTTCCGTAGATTCCGCGTATGTCATATGCATGGAATGCTCCCATAATTACTTGATTTTAGCGTTATAACGTGTGCTTACCTTGCCATGGGCGATGTTGGCGAGCTTCTTGGCTATCATCTTTCTCCTGATGGGAGCCACCAGGTCGGTGAAGAGCACGCCGTCAAGATGGCTCATCTCGTGCTGCACCATACGGCAGGCGAACTTGTCGAGGGTCTCCGTGACCTTCTCGAACTTCTCATTGTAGTATTCGACGGTGATGCTCTCCGCGCGGCGGACATCGGCATAGATGCCGGGCACGCTGAGGCAGCCTTCATTATATTCACATTCCTTTGCGGAACTTTCGATGACCACGGGATTGATCATCACACGCTTGAACCCGGCCAGATAGCCGTAGACATCGGCCATGATATCTCCGTCGACGACCAGGACGCGCTGGCTCACACCGATCTGAGGGGCGGCGAGGCCGCATCCGTCGGCCTTTGCCAGGGTGTCCCAGAGATCCGTGATGAGTGCCGTCAATTCTTCTTTCTTGCTGAGGTCGGCCTCCGCTGCCTTGGCGCGCAGGACCTCCGACCCGTAAAGGTAAACAGGTTGTATCATACTTTCTGATTTCTGTCAAGATATGACTGCAGAATTATCGCCGCCGAAATCTTGTCGACATTGTTCTTGTCCCTGCGGTCGCTCTTCTTCATTCCGCCGTCGATCATGGCGCGATGGGCGAGCACGGATGTGAAACGCTCGTCCTCGAGCGCTATGGGAATGTCGGGGAATGCCTTCTGGAGCTGGGGGATGAATCTGTCGACATCGGCTGCCGCTTCGGCGTGGGCACCGTTCAGGTTGAGCGGATATCCGAGGACAAAGCGGACTATTGTCTCACCTTTGGCAACGTAATTTTGCAGATATTCTATTATATTTGCAGAACGGACAGTCTCAAGCGGAGACGCGAAGATTCCCAGCGGATCGCTTACAGCGACACCCACTCTGGCCCTTCCGTAATCTATGCCTATTGTCCTGTTCATAAGAATTGCAAATTTAATCAAAAAGTATGGGTAAAAAAAGTGCCGGAACCAGAAAGACGTACCGCCTTTCCTTTGTGGAGGACGACACCCACAAGACCCTGAAGACCATACGCTTCAGCAAGATGAGTCTCACGGTGTGGGCCATCATTTCAGTTGTGGTCCTCCTGCTGGTGTTCTATGCCCTCATAGCATTCACGCCACTGCGGACCACCATCCCCGGCTACCCCGACGCCCATTCGAAGCGGGTTGCCATCACCAACGCCATCAAGATAGATTCCCTCGAGAGCAGCATCACACGCTGGGAGCTATACGCCAAGAACCTCAGCCGCATTCTCGCCGGCGAGGAAGCCCTGAGCGCCGACAGCCTCATAAAGTCAGATGCCGCCGAGTATCTCCAGCGCAAGTCCGAAGAACTGGCAGCGCAGGACTCACTCCTCAAGGAGACCGTACGCAAAGAGGAGCAGTTCGGTCTTGAGGGAGGCGCGGAGCGCAAGATGCCCCTGGAGGGCAGGCATTTCTTCACGCCCCTCAAAGGTGTGATTTCCAGCGGCTTCGACATCGCCACCCACCCTTATGTGGACATTACCGCACCCGCCAATTCAGTCGTGTGCGCCACTCTTGACGGCACCATCATCTATTCGGCATACAGCGATGCCGACGGCCACACCATCCAGATGCAGCACGACGGCAACATCATCAGCATCTACACCCACAACGAAAAGCTGTTGAAGAAAGTCGGCGACAAGGTGAAGGCCGGCACCCCCATAGCCCTCGTCGGCAACTCGGCCTCCCTTACCACGGGAGACCACCTGCACTTCGAGCTCTGGTTCAACGGCGCGCCGGTCAATCCGGCGGATTATATCAGTTTCTAGCAAATGTCAGCAAAAAGAAGAATAGCGATACTCGGCAGCACAGGATCGATCGGCACCCAGACCCTCGACGTGATCCGCCAGCACCGGGACCTCTTTGAAGTCGAACTCATATCCGCGCGCAGCAGCACCTCGCTCCTCATCGAGCAGGCAAGGGAGTTCGACGTCAACAACGTCGTGATCTGCGACGAGAGCCGCTACAGCATAGTGGCGGACGCATTGAAGGACACCGACTCGAAGGTATGGGCAGGGATCGACAGCCTCTGCCAGCTGGTGAAGGGCGACTGCGTCGACATAGTAGTTGGCGCCATGGTGGGATTCAGCGGTCTCCGCCCCACGCTCGCAGCACTCGAGGCCGGAAAGATTGTCGCACTTGCAAACAAGGAGACCCTCGTGGCGGCAGGAAACATTGTGACAAGGACGATGCGCGAGAACAATGCGGTGATCCTTCCCGTCGATTCCGAGCATTCGGCCATCTTCCAGTGCCTGCTCGCAGCCCAGGGCAACGAGGTGGAGAAGATCCATCTCACCGCTTCCGGCGGTCCTTTCAGGACCTGGCCGCGCGAGAAGATTGCCGCCGCCACCGCCGCACAGGCTCTCAAGCACCCGAACTGGGACATGGGAGCAAAAGTCACCATAGACTCCGCCACCATGATGAACAAGGGCTTCGAGGTTATGGAAGCAAGATGGCTCTTCGACATCGCTCCTTCCAGGATCAACGTGGTGGTACACCCCGAATCTATGATACACTCCATGGTCGAGTTCGTCGACGGAGCCATCATCGCCCAGCTCGGCTGTCCCGACATGAGGGAGCCCATAGGCTTCGCCCTGAGCTTCCCCCAGCGTCTGACAGTGGGGAACAGAAAGGTCGATTTCGCAAACCTCGGTTCCCTGACCTTCGAGGCTCCCGACCTGCAGAGATTCCCCAACCTGAGGCTGGCCTACGAGGCTATCGAACTTGGAGGCAACGCCCCATGCGCGCTGAACGCGGCCAACGAGGTTGCAGTTGCCGCATACCTCGGCGGACAGATATCATTCTATGACATAACCAGGATCAACGAACATTGCCTGCGAGGCCTGAATTTTGTAGCGGATCCGTCTTTGTCCGACATATTTGAAACGAACAAAGAGATAGCCTCCATCGCCAATGGTTGCATTGCTTAAGACCCTGCAAGTCATACTTGCCCTCTCCCTGCTCATCTTCATCCATGAGCTGGGCCATTTCATGTGGGCCAAGCTATTCAAGATCAAGGTCGAAAAGTTCTACCTGTTCTTCGACATAGGCGGCAAGGCCCTCTGGCGCCACAAGAAGGGCGACACGGAGTTCGGCATAGGCTGGCTGCCCCTCGGCGGCTACTGCAAGATCTCCGGCATGATCGACGAGAGCATGGACATGGAGCAGATGAAGCAGGAGCCCAAGCCATGGGAATTCCGCACGCATCCGGCCTGGCAGAGGCTGATCGTGATGGCCGGCGGAGTCCTGAACAACCTCATCTTCGCCGTCCTGGTCTACATCCTCATCATGAACATATGGGGCAGCGCCTACATACCCAACGAAGGCAACAGCATCTGGGTGAACGACGTCGCCTATGAGATGGGATTCCGCAACGGAGACCGCATCCTTGCCTTTGACGACTACGTTCCGAACGATTTCGGAATGCTTCAGGCCGACCTTGCCCGCCGCAATGTAACCAATGCCAGGATACTCCGCGGCAACGACACCATAGACCTCTACATCGACCATTCGATGATAGGCAAGGTGCTCAACTCCCCCATCATGTTCGACCTTGCCGTGCCCTTCGTGGTCGACACGGCCATAGGCCCCAACGCCAGCCTTATGCACGACGACCAGGTCATCTCGATCGACGGCAATGACATAACATATGTACAGGAGGCCCACAGCGTGCTGGACACGCTGGCAGGGCAGATTGCAGTGGCGGGCATAGTCAGAGGAGCCGACACACTCGCAATCCCCGTGCAGGTCGACACCGCAGGGCGGATAGGCGTACAGCTGGAGGTCCCCGACATCGAACGCATGGAGTACAACTTCCTGCAGGCCATCCCTGCCGGCTGGAAGCTGACATGGAGCACCGTAGGCGGCTACATCTCCGACCTCAAGCTGCTCGCACAGCCCAAGACAGAGGCATACAAATCGGTGGGCAGTTTCATAGCCATAGGCCAGGTATTCCCCTCGCAGTGGGACTGGTACCAGTTCCTTCAGATACTGGCCCTGCTCTCCATCATGCTCGCCGTCATGAACCTGATCCCCATCCCCGGGCTCGACGGCGGACACATAATCTTCACCCTCTGGGAAATGGTCACAGGGCGCAAGCCTTCCGACAAGTTTCTGGCCGTGATGCAGATCATAGGACTTGCACTTATCATGATGCTGATGGTGATGGCCTTCGGCAACGACATAGGACGATTAATACATTGACGATATGAAACGCATTCTTCTTATCCTCGCAGCAGCCGCAATGCTTGCAGGCTGTAACAGCGGAAAGCCCCTTCTCCCCAGCGTAAGCGGCAAGGCAGGAGAGATTGTTGTCGTAATTGACAAGGATAACTGGGAAGGAGCCCTCGGCTCGGAAGTCCGCGACCTGCTCGCGTGCGACTGTCCCTACCTCGCACTGAGCGAATCGCTGTACTCCCTGATTAACGTTGCCCCTTCAGGATTCACCGACCTGTTCAAGGTACACCGCAACATCATCTTAATCGACCCGAATCCGCAGACAGACACCACAGCGGTCATGTATTCGACCGACGTATGGTCTACGCCCCAGTGCGTGATCCAGGTCTGCGGCAAGGATGCCACAGAATGCCAGCAGCTCCTCCAGGAGACAGGAGAGACCATAAGGAACGCCTTCGAGCAGGCCGAGCGCAACAGGGTCATTACCAACTCTATCAAATACGAGGAGAAGTACATCGCCGACAAGGTCGCTCCCGTTTTCGGAGGCTCGCCCCACTTCCCCACCGGTTACAAGCTCCGCAAGATTACCGAGGACTTCGCCTGGATAGCATACGACAAGGAGACGCTCCAGGACATCCTCGTCTACAAGTATCCTGCAATCGAGGCTGAGCCGTTCAACAAGAGCGCTCTTCTCGAGCACAGGAACGAGATACTCAAGAAGAACGTTCCCGGAATGCGCGAGAACTCATGGATGACCACGGCTGACGGCTTCCCCGTAACCGTAGAGTACACCAAATACATGGGACGTGAATTCGCCCAGATGAGAGGATACTGGGAAGTTGAGAACGACTATATGGGAGGCCCCTTTGTATCGCACTCGTTCTACAGCAAGGACGGCATGGACATCATAGTCCTCGACGCTTTTGTCTATGCTCCCAAGTACGACAAGCGTCAGTACCTCCGCCAGGTTGAGTCCATTCTCTACTCATGGGAGTGGCAGGAAGAAGAAAAGGATGAAAAATAATTTTGTTCAATAAAGATTTTTCACTACCTTTGCAATCCCTTAAATGCGCTTTGCACGCGAGGTTTGAGTTTGGTGGGTTCGTATAACGGCTAGTACTCAAGATTTTCATTCTTGCAATAGGAGTTCGATTCTCCTACCCACTACCAAAATATTAAAAATAATAAACAATGGCAAATACAGCTTCAGCTAAGAAGGCCGATCGCCAGAGCGAAAGGCATAGACTGCATAATCGCTATTATGCAAAGACAACGCGTAACGCGATACGCGACATCCGCAACACAACTGACAAAGCAGAGGCAGAAAAGAACGCACCCAAGGTGTTCGCAATGATCGACAAGCTCGCAAAGTCAGGTCTGATTCACAAGAACAAGGCAGCCAATCTTAAGAGCGGCATCCAGGTCTACATTAACAAGCTCGCTTAAGCGGGCTTCTTTTTTCGAGAAGTAGCGCAGTTGGTAGCGCACTACGTTCGGGACGTAGGGGTCGCGTGTTCGAGTCACGTCTTCTCGACATAATAGAAGGAGAGGGTCGATTTTCATCGGCCCTCTCCTTCTATTCTGGCGTACACTCTAGAAGGTGTACTTGACCATCATCTGAATACGGTTGTTAGCTACCCAGTGAAGGTTCTCGGTTGCGAGCTTGAAGCTGTCAGCCTTTCCGTACTGCACTGCTGTGCACATGTACTCGAGACCGAATGCGAGCTTGCCGAGATTGTATACGATCTCAGGCTGGATACGGAACATCTGTGCAACAGAGTTTGCACTGTTCTTGCACCAGAAGTCACCTATGATCTCCTCAGCTGTTCCGAAGTTCTTGATATAACCTACGAGCATTGAAGGAACCCAGCTCTTGCTCTTCTTGTAAGCCACGGTAGCCCATCCTGAAATGTTGCGGGTTGCGCTGTAGTTCCATGAGCCGTCAAGATTGATTCCAGAAACGCCGTAACCGCCGACCAGGTTCATGTGTGAACCGTCGTTCGCATAGGTAACCTTCTCCTTGAAGAGGAAGTCGCCGGCCTTCTGCTGACCGAATGCGAAGATATTGAATGTGGTGAGACGGTCACTGACTGTTGCTGTCTTGGCCGTGTTGTAGTTGCGGGGCTTGATGCTGAGCAGGTCGACGCCAAGTCGGGTCAGGGTATTCTCGCCCTTGAAGTTGATGCCGAGATAGAGCTCAGGGATGCATGAGTACTTGATGTAGTTTGCAGAAGCACCGTCGGGGCCGGTTGAAGTGTACTGCATCTGCCAGATTGCAGAAGCGGTAAGGCTGACGGCGTCGCCGAGCTTGAAGTCAGCGGTAACCTGAGGGGTACGGCTGAAGGGGCCGAAGGGAGCACCGCTCTCAAGGCTGAAGATGTCGGGAAGGTCGGCGGCCATGGGATGCCATGCCTGACCTATCTTCCATGACCTGCCACCCTTGGCGATGGTCACATATGCCTGGCGCAGACGGAGGGTTGCAGTACCTGTAACGCCGCTGACACCTGAATAGAAGTCGGTCTCGATCTTTGCGCCTACAGAGTAGCCGCCAACCTCATAACCGAGGACATCGAGTCCGAGGCGTGATGTAAGAGCCGCATAACGGAAAGAAGGGATGCCGTTGAGATCCTTGCCATCGACGATGTTCTGGTCCTTGGGCATGTAGTAATAGAGGTCCTCTGTACCTGCTGAGCTTTCGCGGGTATCAAAAGCGAAGTAGTTGCGGACGAAACCGTACCACTTGAACTGGGGCTTTGCAGCCTCCTGTGCAAAAGCGCTGCTTGCGATAAGCAGCGCTGATGCTAAGAGTATGATAGTTTTCTTCATGACCGATTAAGCGAAGGGGAAGAACTTTGTAACCCAGAAGAATCCGAGTACAAGACCAACGACACCTACGATGAGACCGACCTTGGTCATATCCTTTGTCTCTACAAGACCTGTTGATGCAGCGATAGCATTGGGAGGAGTAGAGATAGGAAGGCACATTGCAACAGATGCGCAGACTGCGACGAATACTGAAAGGCCTGCCTGTCCGCCGAATGCATTGAATGCGTCAGCATTGCCACTCTGGAGAAGTCCGGTACCCATAGCAATCATGATAGGGATGAGCAGGGCTGCAGTAGCGGAGTTGCTGATGAAGTTGCTGAGGAGGTAGCATACAAGACCGGCAACAACGAATACGACGATGATGTTCATCGAGCCGAAAGGAATTGCCTCGACCATAGCCTTGGCAAGACCGGTTCCTGAGAGTGCGTATCCGAGGGCGAATCCACCGGCTACCAACCAGAGAACGTCCCAGTTGATCTCCTTGATATCCTCCTTGGTGAACACACCTGTTGCGGTGTATACTGCGAGAGGGATGAGGGCGACGATGTTGGAGCTGATGCCATGAAGCTGCTCGGTCATCCAGAGGAGGATGGTAACACCGAAGGTGATCCATGCAACATAGTCCTTATATGTCTTCTTGTGGTCGTCCTTCTTGATCTCGAGGACAATCTCTTCAGACTTGAAGGGATAGAGCACACAGAGGAGAACCCATGCGAGGAGAATCATCACGATTACGAAGGGAATCATACGCATTGCCCAGTCGCCGAAACCGATGGTGATGCCTGCGAGTGACTCGAGGTTACCGACTGCAGTTGCATTGGGAGGTGTTCCGATAGGGGTACCAATACCACCGATGTTGGCTGCGATAGGAATTGCAAGTGCAATACCGACCTTGCCCTTTGCATCTGTATCAGGAAGGGATGCGAACACGGGAGCGAGGAATGCGAGGAACATTGCAGCGGTAGCGGTGTTGCTCATGAACATAGAGAAGACAGCGATGACTGCGAGGACGCCGAGGAGCACAACCTTGGGTTTCTTGCCGAAGGGCTTGAGAAGGATGCGTGCCATGGTTACGTCCATGCCGTACTTGGATGCTGTGATGGCGAGCACGAAACCGCCGAGGAAGAGCATGACAACAGGGTCAGCGAATGAACGCATGATCTCCTTCATGGGAACAAAGGCGCTGTCGTCGCCGGTGTTCATAAGGAATCCGATGCTCTTGTTTGAGATTGTGAGAAGTGAGATCACGATGACCATCAGGGAGGTTACCCAGTTGGGAACGATCTCGAAGATCCACATGAGTGCAGCGAAAGCGAAGATGGCGATTGTACGCTGCTGGGTTACGGTGAGGACATCACCGAGGCTGCCGAAGAAGGATGCAGGGCAGCACCAGAGGAAGATTGTGACTATGAGCACGATGGGCAGAAGCACACAATACTTCACATTGATTTTTTTGTCAGACATAGGTTTTATACTATAAAAA
>JAZUFA010000006.1:0-25940 GCA_045640445.1 Candidatus Cryptobacteroides sp.
AGGCGACTCAACCGAGCCGCCTGTTTTTTTGTATTGTTGCGTATCAAGGGCGAACACCGAAGTCCTTGCGACGTGTATCGTTGACGCTTTGGGCTGCCTGATAGCTGTCGAAACGTGTGGGACCCGGGACGAAGTCGGGCACGTTGAACGAGAGATAGCGGTCGAGATAGAAACGACGCGGGTTCTGCTGCGGCAGCATGAAGGGCTTGGTGATGTGGCCCTCAGCGTCGATGTGACAGAAATAGGGACGGGTAAAGAGACCGTCATCACGACGCGAACTGAAGACGAGCCAGCGGGAGTTGGAGCTCCAGTTGTGGAAGGACTCAGTGTCGTCGGAATTCACCTCGTCCATCGGACGGCTCTCGCCCGTGCTGAGGTCGAGCAGATGCAGGTCGGCCTCGTGATGCCAGATGCTGAAGTTGCCATAGGCGGACCTTGTGTAGATGATGTACCGGCCATCGTATGAAGGCTTGGGGAAGCAGACGCTCAGGCTGTCGGACTCCGCTTCGATGAGGACCTCGACGTCATTGCCAATCGTACCGCTTGCAGCGTCGAAGCCGACTTTGCACAGGCTGTATCTGATGTCGGTTATGTTCTCAGGTATGTTCTTGGGAACGGCGCGGCAGAAATATAACGTTCTTCCGTCCGGCGAGAAGCTGGGGAATGTCTCCCAATAATCCTTCTCCTTGATCTGGGGAGCGGTGATGAGGGCATTGTTCCTTATGTCGTAGACCTGCAGGTCGGAGTCGAGGTCGAAAACCTCGATGAGCTTGTCCTGCTGGACATGGAAGCCCTGACGGGTATTGTTGGTGGAATATGCGATATAGTCCCCCTCCGGATGCCAGTAGGGGTATACACAGAATCCTAAAGTACTGTCTGTCTTTGTATTGTACGCATCAAGCTTTCCCTGGAGCTTGAGCAGCGTGGCGCCGTGGTCGCCACGGATATGCAGGCTGAACTGCGAGGGGTCGCCCCTGTTGGTTGCATGGCAGTTCACACAGCCTGAGAACTCGGTGTTCTCGATGAGCGCACGCTCCTTGAAGGAGCCGAGTTCACGCTCATATATACCCATTTTGCTGTAAACCTCGTAACCGGGTTCGATAAGCCTGTAGGTCAGGCCGTAGTCGATATCGTCCTCACTTACGGAAATTGTCCATGGCTCATCGATCACGTTGCTGCTCACCGTGATCTGCGAGCCGCGGGCGGCCTCGAGCATGTTCTTCCACTTCTTTTCGGGAATGCGCACCTCGACACCCTTGACCGTGAAACTCTCATCCCCGAAACTGAACGTGGTTACTGCCCCGGCGGTGCCGGGGGCTGTATAACAGAAGTTCAGCGGGGCGATGCCCGCAGGAACGGTCACGCCCATGTAGTCAGGATAGATGGGGCCGGCATTCGACGGGAACTCCCCCGCCTCTATGGCCTTCTGCGAACATGAAACGATGACTGCTGCAAGAAGCAGCATGCCTGATATGCGTACGAACCTTGACATTATCTGTATCTGTAAAAGTAGTAAAACCAATATGTGTCGCCGAAGCGGCGGAGCATCTCATCCTCTGACGCGCCGGACTGGTATGCCTCATAGAAACTGCCGAGCCTGGCGACATTCTGCCCCTGAAGGTCGACGGGCAGGCCGTCGAGGTCGGTATGGGTGGTGGCCCAGCGCAGAAGCAGGGCTTCCTGGTAGCTTTTGTTCATGACAGTGCCCCTTATGAGGGAGAAGCACTGCTCGAACCTATCAAGATCCTTTCCAAGCAGACACCATGACATGAGGTACTGGACGGCAACCGAATTGGAACCGTTCTCCAGCATCAGCAGACCTATCATCGAGTCCATCTCGGTCTCGCTGAAGAGGAAGTCACGGTTATGCAGACGCGAGTCGGCCACACGCCTGAGCTCGGGATCGTCCATAACCTTTCCGGTATCCATCGCCTTGCGCATGTCCTGCGCCCAACGGCGGTAGAACAGCGTATTGTCGAGGGCGTCAAGGTACTTGCGGGCTACGTCGAAGTCGCCGTTTATGATGTTGGTCTGCACGAGGCGCCTGTAGCAGCGTGCGCTCTTCTGCTGGTCGGGAATGGCTTCCTGCGCCTCGAAGGTGTAACGCTGAGCCGTATTGACCATTCCGAGGTTCCAATAAGCCTCAGCGGTGGGCAGAGGTGAGGTGAAATCCCTGACGAAGCCGGGCAGCAGGCCCTCCTCACCGTTCTGGAAGAACTCGAACTGATGGTCGCCGAGCTGCGAGTTCATCGCAAGCGCCAGATTGAGGCAGCACACTGTCATCGGGGTGTCGGGCTGCTTATGCGCAGCGGCATCTATTGTCCTGTTCCACAGATGATAGCGGACGAGGAAGTCGTATTTCATGCTCTCCTCCTTGCGGAAGTCGCAGCTTGCCTTGACTATCGGAGGAAGAGCGGCCGCGAGGACCATTGCAACACACCAGCCGGTCCAGGCCGTTGTGGTGGGCCGCACCTCGGACCAGTCCGGGGATGCAAGCCAGCACAGGACGGCGGCGGTGACAGAAGCTATGAGGGGCATCCACGCCGCAACGAACGGAAATCTGAAATAATGCACGCCGGAGCTCAGCTGCAGAAGGGTCCTGTGGAATATGAACTGGCTGACAAAGGGACATGCAAGCATGATCAGGACGGAGCATGCCAGAACGCCCGGCCGCATCCTGTCGGCACAGACTGCCAGCGCATAGACCGCGGCCACAGGGCCGCAGAGCATATAGAGAACTGGTATGAGAGCCAGCCTGAATGCGGCGCCGAGATTGTACCTGAATGAGAGCCACAAGGCTGTTTGTGAAACAATTACAGCCACGGCTGCGCCCGGCAGCGAGCTCTCGTTACAGAAGAATATCCACAGCAGTACGGCAGGGATGAATGACAGCACATACAGGAGCAGGTTCCTGCCCTTGAATGTCAGGAAGCATGTAACCTGCACAAGGACCAGCAGCAGGGCATATATGGCCGCACCGGTCGGAGCCTGTATGAAGAACTGCACCAGGCAGCGCCCGAGCCAGTCGGCAAAGCCGCCGGGAACGCTGCAGACGGAGCCAAAATATGCTGCAGTCCACTCGAAAAGCTGGTATTGTTCCTGATATGCGACATGGTACCTGTACTGGAAGCAGAAGAAGCAGAATACGGCCAGTGCGAACACCGCCGAAAATGCAACACAGGAATATCGCTGAAATTTGTTCATCTAATACGAATTGACTGCGTAAAGTTATCAAAAAAAAGGTATATTTACATAAATTATGTAAAATGGCCCAGGGAACACGCAGGATCATATGCATCATTGCTGCCGCAGCGGTATTGCTGTGCGCCGCCGCATGCGTGTTCTTCGGACTCAGGTTCAGGAGTTACATTTCCTACTGCAGGCAGGTCGGAGTTTCCATGCGCGAGGCGTCCGAAGCCTTCGGCAAACCCGACGCCGGGCTCGAATGGGCGATGGCCACCGTGCTGGCAGCGGACGCCGGCGACTGGCAGAAGGTCAGGGAGCTCACGCAGGAAGACAGGCACAGCACATTCTGCTCCTACTACCACAATCTGGCGAATGCCAAGCTTTCATCGCTCAGCGACGGGCTGCTCGAATACTATCAGCCGTTCGAGCGCGGCCTCTTCCTCCCTGTGCAGGAAGGGCAGACTCCGTTCCTCATCGGCTGCGCCTCTGAAAGCTGGTGGCAGCTTGGCGCCATGACCCAGGCGGAACATGCCGCAATACTCGGCATGACGTTCTCCCCCAATCACAGAGGCGAGAGATATATGCGCAGGCTCGCTGAGATAAACCTCGTCAACGGCGACGAGCCCGCCGCTGCAAAGTACCTTGCAGCAATGCGGCGGCCCCTTGACTCCGGATGGCAGGAGAAAGTACCCCTCAGGCCTGCAACAGACACACTGGTCTTGGCGAGCGACTACAGAGCCGTGCTCCTCAACCTCCTTGAAAGCAATCCGGCCAACAGCATGGCCTATGAATACCTCCTCTGCTTCGACCTTCTCACCAAGGACATTCCCCATTTCATGGAGGACTACGACCCGCAGGGCATCCATTCCAAGGTTTACGACGAGGTGGCCCTGACCGGGCTCGCGATGCAGGGACGCCTGTCGGAACAGGCAACGCAGCAATACGGGATAGACCCTGCAACGGCGCAGGAATTCTTCGAATATACGGAACTGTACCAGCGATGCGGCGGCAGCATAAGCCAGCTGGAGGACAGATTCTCAAAGACATACTGGTTCTTCTACCATTTTGCACAGAGGAATGGATAAACTGACGCTGCTCATATTGCTCGTGGCCCTTGCCATAGGCTGTTCTCCCCAAGGCAGCCAGGTGGAGGTGTACCCTGATTACAGGGACATCACCGTGCCATGCAACATAGCGCCGCTGAACTTTGCGTACAGCGGCTGCAGCGGCATTCCGTCCACGGTCTTCAAAGCCCCCGGTATCTCTTCCCGTACGCGCGGGCGCAACGTATGCATACCGGCGCGCAAATGGGCGCGTCTGCTTGAAGCGGCTGCAGGGTCCTCGATCGAGGTCTCAAGCAGCGCCCTCGGCACCTGGCATATCGAGGTCAGCCCCGACCCCATCGACGAGTATCTGACATACAGGCTCATAGAGCCGGGATACGAAGTCTGGGACAAGGTTGAGATTGAGCAGCGCCGCATGAGCGACTTCAGCACGGTCACCCTGGCAAGCTGGAAGAACACCGGCAACAGCTGCATGAACTGCCACATCCACAAGGGAGACGCCAGCATGTTCTATATCCGCGGCCCCAAGGGCGGCGCCATACTGAACAGGAACGGCCAGTTACGCAAACTTGCGCTCAAGGACAGCACGATGATATCCGCCACCGTCTACGGCGACCTGCATCCTTCCGGCCGCTGGGGCGTATTCTCGACCAATGTGATAATGCCGTCGTTCCATACTCTCGGCAGCCTGCGCTTCGAGGTTTACGACAGATGCTCCGACCTCTGCGTGGCCGACTTCGACTCGTGCGAAATGCTCACCCAGGCCGAATTCTCAAGGGCGGACAAGTTCGAGACATTCCCCTGCTTCAGCGCAGACGGCAAGGAAGTCTACTTCTGCTGTGCAGACACCGTCTCCCTCCCCGCACGGATCCACGACCTCCAGTACTCCCTCTGGAAAGCACCGTTCGACGAATCCACTGGCGAACTTGGCCAGGCCGTCAGGGTGGACGGTCCCACCGGATCGGTATGCCATCCCAAATGCTCCCCCGACGGCAGATGGATACTGTACACAGTCGCAGACTACGGCACATTCC
The DNA here is from genome assembly GCA_045640445.1 of Candidatus Cryptobacteroides sp. GTDB lineage: Bacteria > Bacteroidota > Bacteroidia > Bacteroidales > UBA932 > Cryptobacteroides. Next base: position 5,285 of record JAZUFA010000006.1, read on the forward strand.
CCCTCTGGCACAGGGAATGCTCCCTGGAGATGCTGGACCTCCGCACGGGCGAATCCGCCGACCTTTCGGCCGCAAGTTCCGACCGCTCCGACAGCTACCACAGCTGGTCATCCAACTCCAAGTGGATAGTCTTCGCGAGCAAGCGTGGCGACGGTCAGTACGGCAGGCCCTACATTGCGCACATTGCGGATGACGGCACGGCCTCGAAGGCATTCGTCCTTCCCCAGAAGGACCCGCACCACTACATGAAATCATTCAAATCATATAACATCCCCGACCTGGGAACCTCACCAGCCCCCTACGACTGGCTCACCACAGGAGACATTTGGGCAAACACAGAAACTGAAATATTCAAATAACCACTTACCATATGAAAAAGCTAATAGTCATCATCGCGGCAGCAGCCACCCTCGCTTCCTGCACGCAGCAGAGAACAATAGAACAGACACTCGCCCTCACCGTTGAAAAGGGCCAGTATCTCTTCGGTCACCAGGATGACCTCATGTACGGACACGACTGGAACGGCAACACCGACGTGGATCACAACTTCACCCGGTCCGACGTATTCAGCACTACCGGATCATACCCGGCAGTCCTCGGCCTCGACATGGGAGGCATCGAGCTTGGCAACGCATGCAACCTCGACGGCAACGACTTCGGCCTGATGAAGGAAGCAGCCAGAAAGCACTGGCAGAGAGGCGGAATAGTAACACTGAGCTGGCATCTCCGCAATCCCCTTACGGGAGGCGACGCATGGGACGTAAGTTCCGACAAAGTCGTGGAATCCATACTCCCCGGAGGTGAGAAGCACGAAATGTTCCTGGGATGGCTCGACAATCTGGCCGCCTTCATATCGGATACCGGAGTTCCCGTAATCTTCCGCCCCTGGCATGAGCACTCAGGCAGCTGGTTCTGGTGGGGCGCAGGCCTCTGCACTCCCGAACAGTATAACGAGCTCTGGAGGATGACCCACGATTATCTTACTGATACCAAGGGTCTTGCAGATATCGTATGGGCCATCTCGCCCAATATCGTCGACAGCGAGTTCGAGTCCTGGGAAGAGCGGTATCCCGGCGATGCCTATGTCGACATCATCGGCTTCGACTGCTACGCCCACAGGCCCAGGGTCAGCGAGGACCCCGAGGTGGTTTCAGACTGGCAGACGGCCAACGAGGAATTCATCACAGAAATGCACTACGGACTCATAACCCTCGAGAGAATGGCCAAGGAGCATCACAAGATCCTGGCCGTGACCGAGACTGGAATGGAAGGCATGGCATACGAGAACTGGTGGACCGAAGTGCTGCAGCCGGCAATCGAAGGTTTCCCCATCGCGTACGTGCTCGTATGGCGCAATGCCAACGAACCTGAGAAGAGGGACCACCACTTCTACACCCCCTTCCCGGGCGGTCCCGGCGAGGCCGACTTCAAGAAGTTCGCAGACTCCGAGCAGACCATATTCATCAAATAGATTACCCATACTAAAACCGGAATCCCATGACATACAAGCAAAGACTCGAATGGCTTCAGGGCCAGTACGAGGCAACCATCACAAAGCCGAACACTCCAATCGAGGGAAACGGTATCTTCGAAAGGTACACGAATCCAATACTGACCGGGGCGCACGCACCTCTTGAATGGCGCTATGACCTCAACCCGCAGACGAATCCCTTCCTCATGGAACGTTTCGGCATCCACGCCGCCTTCAACAGCGGCGCAATCAAGTGGAACGGGAAATATGTCCTTGTCGTAAGGGTGGAAGGCGCCGACCGCAAGTCGTTCTTCGCCGTTGCCGAGAGCCCGAACGGTGTAGACAACTTCCGCTTCTGGCCAAGGCCCGTCAGCATGCCCGAATGGGGCGAGCCGGCAACCAACGTATACGACATGCGCCTTACCCGCCACGAGGACGGCTGGATATACGGGCTCTTCTGCGTGGAGCGCAAGGACCACGAAAACGAGGCCGACCTGTCGGCAGCCACGGCCGCATGCGGCATAGCCAGGACGAAGGACCTCGTGAACTGGGAGCGTCTTCCCGACCTCAAGTCGGCATCGCAGCAGCGCAACGTCTGCCTGCATCCCGAATTCGTGGACGGCAAATATGCCCTCTACACCCGTCCGCAGGACGGTTTCATCGACGCCGGCAGCGGCGGCGGTATAGGCTGGGCCCTTGTGGACGATATCACCGCGGCTGAGGTGAAGGACGAGAAGATCATCAACCTCCGTCACTATCACACGATCAAGGAGAGCAAGAACGGCGAAGGCCCCCACCCCATCAAGACCCCTCAGGGCTGGCTGCACCTCGCGCATGGCGTGCGCGGCTGCGCCAGCGGCCTGCGCTATGTGCTCTACATGTACATGACGGCACTTGACGACCCTTCCAAGGTCATCGCCGAGCCCGCAGGCTTCTTCATGGCGCCTGAAGACGGTGAATACATCGGCGACGTCATGAACGTGCTCTTCTCCAACGGCTGGATAGCCGACGAGGATGGCAAGGTCTTCATCTACTACGCTTCATCCGACACGCGCATGCACGTTGCCACCAGCAGCGTGGAGCGCCTCGTGGACTACTGCCTCAACACGGAACCTGACGATATGCGCACAGGACTCACCGTGGAAAGGCTGAACAGACTCATTGACAAAAACACAAACAGATAACAACATGGCCAAATCAAAAATCACTTTCGGAGAAAAACTCGCATATGCTTTCGGTGACGCCGCCGCCGGCGGAATCACCTGGAAGATCATGTCCATCGCATTCCCACTGTTCTTCACGAACGTCTTCGGACTCACTTTCGCCGACGCAGCCCTGCTGATGCTCGTAGCCAGGCTGTTCGACGTGGTCACCGACCCCATCATGGGCAGTCTCGCCGACAGAACACAATCCCGTTGGGGCACATACCGTCCCTGGCTCATCTTCGGAGCGATTCCCCTGGGCCTCGTATTCGCCCTGCTGCTCTACACCCCCGACTTCGGTCCTGCAGGCAAACGCATATACGCATACACCCTCTATCTGCTCATGATGGCAGTCTATACCGCAGTCAACGTGCCTTACGGCTCGCTGCTCGGCGTGATGACGGATGACGACAACGAGAAGAACCAGTTCTCCTCATTCCGCATGGTAGGAGCTTATGCAATGGGATTCATCACACTGCTGTCGTTCCCCTATCTGCAGAAGCTGGTCGGCGGCACCGAGGCACATCAGTACGCTGTGCTCGGCGCCGGATTCGGTATCCTCGCCGCCGTCCTCACACTCATCTGCGGTCTGTGCACCAAGGAGCGTCTCAAGCCCATACGCGCTGAAAAGTATTCGTTCCGCCAGTTTGCCGACCTGTTCAGAAACAAGCCCTGGGTTATGCTCACCATCATAGGAATCGCGACCAACTTCTTCAACGGATTCCGCTATGCAGTAGCAGGTTACATGATCGCCTACTGCCTCGGCGGCGACGTCACCATCGGCGGTCTCATCATCAATTTCACCGTACTCATGGCATTCGGCGAGGTTACCTGCATGATAGTCGGCGGCGTGGCACCCAAGGTTGCACAGTGGGCCGGATCCAAGCGCAAGGCATTCATTATCGCCTCTGCGATCTGCTTCGTGACCTCAGTCGCATTCTTCTTCATCCCCATGGACCCCAGATTCATCTGGCTCATGGTTGCAATGGTGATACTCACATCAGTGGGAATCGGTATCTACTCACCCCTCCTGTGGTCAATGTATGCTGACGTGGCAGACTACGCCACCGAGAAGTTCGGCACATCGTCAACCGGCCTCATCTTCTCTTCAGGCACCATGGCACAGAAGCTCGGCAGCGCAGTTTCAGGCTCGCTCATCGCCCTCATCCTCGGACTTGCAGGCGCAAGGATAATCCCCGACGAGTTCGGCAACAACATCATCGACCCCACCTCGGTCACTGAATCAGTCAAGACCATGGTCTGGGCGTTGTTCTCACTCATTCCCGCAGCCATAGCATTGATAATGGGCTGGCTGGCATACAAGTTCCCCATCAAGAAATAAACTTATGAAGATATACGCAATGATAGCAGCGGCTGCACTTGTGCTCTGCAGCTGCTCATCCAAGGAATCGGCCGTCCAGCCCCTCAAGGTGGACGGCACTCAGCTCTGCTTTGCAGACGGCACCCCCGCAGTGTTCCGCGGAGTAAGCTTCGGCTGGCACAATCTGTGGCCCCGCTTCTACAACGTGGACGCGGTCAAGTCCCTCAAGGACGGCTGGGGTGTTCCAATCTTCCGCGCTGCAATTGGCGCCGACTCGCACGCCAACGCCGACAATCCCGGCTGCCATGACGGCTACATGGGAGAGCCCGAACTGGCCATGGAGAAGCTTTATGCTGTAATCGACGGCGCCATAGCCAACGGCTGCTACGTCATCGTAGACTGGCATTCCCACGTAATCCACCAGGAAGAGGCAAAGGAATTCTTCAAGCAGGTTGCAACAAAGTACAAGGGCGTGCCCAATGTGATATATGAGCTCTTCAACGAGCCCGTGTGCCAGTCTTTCGAAGACAACCGCAGCTACGACGACCTCGGCAATCCCGAGGCCATGGCTGCATACTGGGCAAAACTCAAGGCTTACGCTGAAGACATCATCTCCGCAATCACTGAGATCGACGGCAGAGAGCCCCTCATCCTCATGGGCTGTCCCTGCTGGGACCAGAGGATAGACCTCCCTGCAACGAATCCGGTAAACTACAGCAACCTGATGTACACCGTGCACTTCTACGCAGCAACCCACAAACAGTCTCTGCGCGATGCAAGCGCAGCCGCAATAGCTGCCGGCACACCTGTATTCATCTCTGAATGTGCAGGTTGCGAGGCAACCGGCGACGGCCCCATCGACATGGAGGAATGGAATGCCTGGAGCAGCTGGTCAAAGGAGAACGGCGTTTCAATGATGACCTGGAGCATCTCCGACAAGAAGGAGACCTGCTCGATGTTCACACCCGAAGCGAGCAGCGAGGGCCCTTGGGCAGACGAAGTCATCAAGGAATGGGGTAAGATCGTAAAAGATTGGCTAATAGCACAATAATGAAAGAATACGGACATTTTGACGATGCCCGCAGGGAATTCGTCATCACCGACCCGGCCACCCCGTGGCCATGGATCAACTATCTTGGAACCGAAGATTTCTTCTCTCTGATATCCAACACGGCAGGCGGCTACTGCTTCTGCAAGGACGCAAAGTTCCGCCGCATCACACGCTACCGCTACAACGGTGTCCCGATGGACAACGGCGGCAGGTATTTCTATGTGAACGACGACGGCAGCGTATGGAGCCCCGGATGGAAGCCCTGCAAGACACCCCTCGACAGTTGGGAGTGCCGCCACGGCATGGGCTACACCCGCATAACCGGAGCGAAGGACGGCCTGGAGGTCAGCGAGCTCTTCTTCGTCCCCAAAGGCCGCAGGTGCGAGGTGCAGAAAGTCACCCTGCGCAACACCGGCAGCGTGCAGAAGAGCTTCAAGTTCTTCTCATTTGTCGAATGGTGCCTCTGGAACGCGGAAACAGACATGGAGAACTTCCAGCGCAACTTCTCCACCGGCGAGGTTGAAATAGAAGGAAGCACAATCTACCACAAGACCGAATACCGCGAGCGCCGCGACCATTACGCCTTCTACAGCGTGAACGCTCCCATAGACGGCTTCGACACCGACAGGGAAAGCTTCTTCGGCCTTTACAACGGCTTCGAGGCTCCGCAGCGTGTCATCGGAGGCGCGTGCAGCGGAAGCGTCGCACACGGCTGGAGCCCCGTAGCAGCACATCAGCTGGACATCACGCTGGAGCCGGGAGAAAGCCGGGACCTTGTTTTCGTGCTCGGCTATGTTGAGAATCCCCAGGAAGAGAAGTTCTCAGACGAGAGCCGCTTCCCTGTGCTCAATTCATGCTCCGCACTTATAAACAAGACCAGGGCTTATGAGATGATCGATGCGTTCGACACCACGGAAAAGGTGGATGCCGCATTCGCTGAGGTCTGCAGCACCTGGGATGACCTTCTCGGCAGATTCCATGTAGAATCAGGCAACTGCAAGCTGGACCGCATGGTGAACATATGGAACCAGTACCAGTGCATGGTCACCTTCAACATGAGCCGCAGCGCAAGCTTCTTCGAGAGCGGCATAGGCCGTGGAATGGGATTCCGCGATTCCAACCAGGACCTCGTTGGATTCGTGCATCAGATACCTGAACGCGCACGCGAGAGGATCATCGACATAGCGTCCACCCAGTTCGCCGACGGTGGCTGCTACCATCAGTACCAGCCGCTTACCAAGCGCGGCAACAACGGCATAGGCGGCGGCTTCAACGACGACCCGCTGTGGCTTATCTTCGGCACAGTTGCATATATCAAGGAGACGGGAGATTTCAGCATTCTTGACGAGCCCGTGCCGTTCGACAATGTCCCCGGCACTGAAGTCAGCCTGCTCGAGCATCTCCGCATCAGCTTCAAGCACGTGACCGACAACCTCGGTCCCCACGGGCTCCCTCTCATCGGACGTGCCGACTGGAACGACTGCCTCAACCTCAACTGCTTCTCCAACGACCCCAACGAGTCCTTCCAGACCACCGAGAACAAGAGCGAAGGCAGCAAGGCCGAATCCCTCATGATCGCCGGCCAGTTCGTATTCTGTGGAAAGCAATTTGTTGAACTGCTTTCTAAATTGAATCTTGATACAACAGAAGTCGAAAAGAATATCGAAGATATGATTTCAGCCGTAAAGGCTTACGGCTGGGATGGAGAATGGTTCCTTAGGGCTTACGACTATTTCGGAAATCCTATTGGTTCACATACCAACGAGGAGGGAAAGATATTCATCGAGAGCCAGGGCTGGTGCACAATGGCGGGTATCGGTGCCGATGAAGGCTACTGCAGCAAGGCACTCGACAGCGTCAAGGAGATGATGGACTGCGAGCATGGTGTAGTCCTCAACAATCCGGCATACACAAAGTATCATATCCAGTACGGCGAAATCTCCTCATACCCCCAGGGCTACAAGGAGAACGCCGGCATCTTCTGCCACAACAACCCCTGGATAATCATAGGCGAGGTTGTCGCCGGCCGTGCGGAGGACGCCTGGGAGCACTGGTGCAAGATAAGCCCGTCATACATCAAGGACCAGACCCTTCATAAGGTGGAGCCCTATGTATATTGCCAGATGGTGGCCGGCAAGGATGCCGCACGCCCCGGCGAAGGCAAGAACAGCTGGCTCACCGGCACCGCCGCCTGGAACTGGTACGCCATCACCGAATGGATACTGGGAATCAAGCCGCAGTACGACGGTCTCCTCATCGAGCCCTGCATGCCCGCAGAAATCAAGGAATACACGGTACGCAGAGTATTCCGCAAAGCAGTCTATAACATCCACATAACCCTCACCGGACCAGGCAGGAAGAGCGAGTTCATCCCCTACTCCGAAGGTGAGCATGACATCAATATCGTATTATGATCAGCGTCCTCTTCACCCTGCTGGGAATATTCACCCTCAACACAGCCAGCACGACCCTTGTCATCGACGCACCGGACAATGGCGAGGCGGGAATAGTCTATTACGGAACCAGGCTCGGCAAGGCCGAGGCTGACAACCTGGCCCGCGCGGGCTACAGGCCGCAGGGCCTTTATCCGGCATACGGACTCAAAGGCACGGCCGAAACGGCCATCGCGCTTACCCAGGCCGACGGCAACAAGACCCTCCAGCTGAACGTCTGCGACGTGGAGGAAAGCGAATGGGAAGGCGGACGTATCATCACGGTGACCTCGAAGGACCCCGTATATCCCATCACTGTCAAGAACATCTTCAAGAGTTTCGAAGCCCAGGACATGATTGAGACCTGGGCCGAGATCACTAACGGAGCCAAGGCTACAAAGAAGGCTCCCGGCACGGTGATACTGAACAGGTTCGATTCAGGCAGCCTTCCCATCAGGGTGGGCGACGTATGGATCAGCAGCATCTACGGCACATGGGCCAACGAAGGCCGCGTAGCCACTGAAAAGCTTGAGCGTGGATACAAGGTCATAAAGAACATCGACGGCGTGCGCAACTCACACACCTCCCATTCGGAGGTCATGATCTCCCTTGACGGCAAACCCGATGAGAACAGCGGCCGCGTGATCGGCGCAGCATTGGAATGGGGCGGCGACTACGAGCTCCGCTTCCAGACTAACGACAGCGACTATCATCACTTCTTTGCCGGCATCCTTCCGGAGAACAACGAATACCATCTCGCTGCAGGAGAGACCTTCAAGACCCCTGCCCTCGCCTATACTTTCTCAACAGAAGGCCTGAGCGGCGTATCCCGCAACTTCCACCACTGGGGGCGCAAATGGCGTCTCGCACACGGTGACAAGGAACGCAAGGTGCTGCTGAACAGCTGGGAAGGCGTGTATTTCGACATCAATGAGCCCGGCATGGACCAGATGATGGGCGACATCGCCTCGATGGGCGGAGAACTCTTCGTCATGGACGACGGCTGGTTCGGCGACAAATATCCCCGTCTCAACGACCATTCATCGCTCGGCGACTGGGTTGTGGACCGTAACAAGCTTCCCAACGGCATAGGCTGGCTTGTAAAGCAGGCAAGCTCGCACGGAATCAAGTTCGGCATCTGGATCGAGCCCGAGATGACCAACAATCCGTCAGAACTTTACGATGCACATCCCGACTGGGTCCTCAAGGCCGATGGCCGCGACAACGTTTACGGCCGCGGCGACACCCAGCTCGTGCTCGACCTCTGCAACCCCGCAGTCCAGGACTACATCTTCAGCATCGTGGACAACCTGATGAAGGAGAATCCTGAAATAGACTACATAAAGTGGGATTCCAACATGGACATGCGCTCCCGCGGCTCACAGTACATCAAATACCAGAGCCACCTCGACATAGAGTACTGGAGAGGCTTCGAAGCCGTCTGCAACCGCATACGCGCCGCATATCCCGACCTCACTATCCAGGCATGCGCATCCGGCGGCGGCCGCGCCAACTGGGGCGTGCTGCCCTGGTTCGACGAGTTCTGGGTATCCGACAACACCGACGCGCTGCAGCGCATATACATGCAATGGGGAACTTCATACTTCTTCCCCGCCATTGCCATGGCAAGCCATATCAGCGCAACTCCCAACCATACCGTTCACCGCACCACATCCATCAAGTACCGCATCGATGTGGCAATGAGCGGACGCCTGGGCATGGAGATCCAGCCGAAGAACATGACCGAGCAGGAGAAGGACATCTGCCGCAAGGCAATCGAGGAATACAAGCAGATACGCCCTGTAGTACAGTTCGGCGACATCTACCGCCTCGTGTCACCCTACGACGGAAAGGGTGTCGCTTCAATGATGCACATTGCCGAAGACAAGAGCGCCGCCGTGTTCTACTGGTGGAAGATAGCCAACTTCTACGACGAGCACTTCGCCCGCATCCAGATGAAGGGCCTCGACCCGGATCGCATGTACAAGGTTCGTGAGCTCGACAGGATCGACCGTTTCCCTCTCCCCTACGAGGGCCTCAGCTTCAGCGGCAAGTTCCTCATGGAGAACGGTCTGGAGATTCCTTCCAGCAACTTTGCACCGTCCGAACTAACTGGCGACTGGTCAAGCCGCGTACTTTATCTCGAAGCAGAATAATACAGATATGAAAAAAGCTATTCTTCCCCTCATTCTTGCCGCAGCAGTGCTGTGCGGCTGCAAGGAGCAGGCGCCCCGCGCCGACCACGTGGTCTACATGTGTTTTGACGCCATGAGCGCCATAGGCATACAGAGAGCCGACACCCCGAACTTCAACTATATGATAGAGAACGGTGCGGTATCGCTCCATACAAGGTGCGGTCTGCCGTCGAACAGCAGCCCCAACTGGATGACCATTGCCAGCGCAGCACCCTTCGAGATGACGGGCGTGCTTGACAACGGCGTGTCGCCGCTCAACGGCACCGTGGTCCCCGCGCTGAAGAATGCAATAGGTTTCTTCCCCACCATCTTTGAATCCGTAAGGGAACAGAAGCCGGACGCAAAGATTTATTTCTTCGGTGAAAGTTCCTGGGCAACAAGCATGTATGACATGGATCCGTTCGACGTCGTAGTGCCTGAACGCGGCAAGAGGATGCATCTGACACCTGACGAGGCAATCGGCCAGGCAGCCGACGCATTCGTGGCCGACCAGCCCGACCTTATGTTCGTAGCCATTGGCACACCTGACCATGAGGGTCATACCTGGGGACACGAGAGCCAGGGTTACTTCGACTGCCTCCACCATATGGACGAACTGGTGGGCCAGTTCGTGAAGAAGCTGGAGGACAATGACCTCATAAAGAACACCGTCATCATCATCACCGCCGACCACGGCGGAATCAACTTTGGCCACGGCGGCCCCACGATGGCGGAACTTGAGGTTCCCGTCATCATGTACGGCGGTCCTGTGACAAAGGGCAAGGTAATGGAGCGCGTCAATATGAACTACGACACTCCCGCCACCGTTGCAGGCCTTCTCGGCGTGGAACTCCCCTGGGAATGTCACGGCAAGCTCATAACCGAGGCCTTCGAGCCCAAGACCGATGTCTGCTATGTTCCCGTTCCGCTCGTGCAGCCATTCCGCGGCACAGTGCCTGACGGCGGCAAGGTCAGCATCAGCGTCGACACCGATGGTGCCGAGATATTCTATACACTCGACGGTTCTCAGCCCACCTGCGAATCCACGAAGTACGAAGGCCCCTTCGAAATCGATCAGCCCTGCACCGTCAGCGCCGTCGCATATAAGAACGGCAATTACGGCATGACGGCAAGCAACTTCCTCTATGCCGCACTTCCCGAGGGAAAGGCTGCAGTGCAGTACAAACTCTGGAGAAACGTCTATGACGTTGTGCTCCCCGACTTCTCAAGGCTCGGCAAGCCCGCGGCACAGGGCTACATCTCGGCATTCTCACTCGAGGACGTGCCCTTCGAGGCCAACGAAGACGACTTCGCAATCATATTCTCTTCAAAGATGAACGTCAAGGAAGCCGGCAAATACAAGTTCGAACTTTCTTCAGACGACGGTTCCAAGCTCTTCATTGACGGCAAGTGCGTGGTCGACAACGACGGTTCACACACACTCACGACAAAATACGGATTCGCCGAGCTTGAGCCCGGTCTCCACGATATCAGAGTCGAATACTTCGAGGACTGTGAAGGCCAGTACCTTTACCTCAACTACGGACCCGACGGAGCCCCTCTCCGCCCCTTCTTCCCTGATGAGTTGGTAAAATAGCATGAAAAGAATAATTGTTGTCTGCGCTGCACTGGCACTGATGTGCCAGAGCGCATCCGCATGGGGCGACCTCGGTCATCAGGCAATAGCCGAGGTGGCACAGAACCACCTTACTCCAAAGGCGGCAAAGGCAGTGGCCAAGTATCTTGACGGTATGAAGCTGGCCTCAGTTGCATCAGAGGCCGACAAATACAGGGCGTACTGGGTCATGGACCTCGGCTTCGTTCCGACCAATCCCGAGGACTCGCGCGTTTCGTTCCTCACCGACTTCGACTGGAGCACGCCGCTCAACATCTCTCCATGGAGCCACTCCATCACCGTCGACGAGAACATGAACCCGTACCCCACCGACAATCTCGACGGTGCTTACATCAACAACGACTGCTATTACGTGAAGATTCTGGCCGAGAAGCTAAGGAAGGAGGCGGACACCATGGACCCCGCAGAGGTCAGAAGGGACATCGCCCTCATCACACACTTCATCGGCGACATGCACTGCCCCGTACATATCGTTTACCTTCCGAACAACACCGACAAGGGACATTTCGACGTATTCTACCGCGGCAAAAAGACCAATTACCACAGCTACTGGGACGGTCCGGCTCTTGACAGTTTCCAGGGTGGATTCCAGGAACTTGCGTATCTTATCGACACAAAGAGCAAAAAGGAGATAAAGGCCATCACCGCAGGCGACGTCTACGACTGGGGCAAGGACAGCGCAAGCAGAAGCCTGGAGGCATATGAACTTGTCAAGCCAGGCGATACCATCCCCGGCAACTTCTCATGGGACATACGTCCCCTTGCATACAGCCAGCTCCGCAACGCAGGCTACAGACTCGCGGCCATCCTTAACGAAATATTCAAATAATGGGCAAGTTTTCAATAACATCTCCCGGATACGAGGAGATGAACTACCGCCGCTGCGGCAGAAGCGGGCTTCTGCTGCCCGAAGTGGCGCTCGGTTTCTGGCACAACTTCGGCGGCGATGCCGATGCGGAGAAGTGCAGGAAGATAGTGGAATACGCATTTGACCACGGTGTCACATACTTCGACCTCGCTAATAACTACGGCCCGCCCTACGGCTCCGCAGAGACCCGTATCGGCGAGATCTTCAAGTCCTCGCTTGCAAGCCACAGGGACGAGGTTATCATCGCCACCAAGGCCGGCCACGACATGTGGGCAGGCCCCTACGGTGAATGGGGCTCGAGGAAGAGCCTGATGGCATCCATCGACCAGAGCCTGAAGAGGATGCAGCTCGATTACGTCGACATCTTCTACTCCCACCGTCCGGACCCCAATACTCCGCTCGAAGAGACCATGCAGGCACTCGTGGACATAGTAAGGCAGGGCAAGGCCCTTTACGTGGGCATCTCCAAATACCCGGCAGACATGGCCGCCGAAGCATACAGGTACCTCAGGGAGCAGCATGTCCCCTGCCTTGTATATCAGGGCAGATACAACATGCTTAACCGCGAGCCCGAGCAGGACATACTCGAACAGGCTGCAGCACAGGGAGCAGGTTTCGTTGCCTTCTCCCCCCTTGCACAGGGTCTGCTGACAGACAGGTATCTGAATGGCATTCCGGAAGGCTCACGCATGACGCACAGTCAGTTCCTGAGGCCTGAGATCCTCACGCCCGAGCTTATGGCCCAGCTCAGGCAGTGGAACCGGGAAGCCGCCGACTGCGGCCTCACACTCGCTCAATATGCCCTCAAGTGGATACTCCGCCGACCGGAGGTGACCTCCGTCATCGTCGGCGCCAGCAGCGTCGAACAACTGAAGAACAACTTGGGATTGTAAAAGAAAGACCGGGGCTCAGGCTCCGGTCTTCTTGTCTTTCATATACCGCGATTCAAGTATCTTCACCATCTCCTCACGGCGTTCCTTGAGGTAGTCGTCTATCTGTTCCTGCTGCAGATGGAACATGTTCTCCATTACAGGGATGTACAGGAACGGGGTTGTGCACAGGGTGAAGATGGTATGGTAGATGTCGCGCATGGTGCAGTCCTGGACGAGGCCCTGGTCGATGCACTTGCTGAGGCGGTCAGCATGCTTGCGTATGCTGTCGCGGCAGGTTGTGTCGAATATCTCCTTGTATCTGAGAAGGAATTCGGGATGTGTCCGGGAGATGTCGCTGAGAAGATAAGGGAAGCGGCGGTCCTCGTTCATCTTGTCGAATATGACGCAGGCGGCGTCAATTGCGACCCTGGCCACATTGCCGTCGGCCTGCATGAGGGGTTTCAGGCAATGGAGAAGCTCGTACACGTGATTGTCGAGAATCTGCACGAACAGCTTCTCCTTGCTCCTGAAATAATAGTTTACCATGGCATGGGTCACGCCTGCCCTCTTTGCAATCACTGCAGTGGAGCAGGCATCGTAACCGTTGCTGAAGAATTCCTCTTCGGCTGCCAGGAGTATTTCCTCTTCCTTTGTCATTAAGGCAAATATAAAATTATTTTGCCGACTTGCGATGGAAAATCTTATAAACTACGGGCACTACAATCAAAGTCAGCATGGTTGAAAGTGCCATACCGCCAATGATGACCCAGCCAATGCCGTTGCGGAGCTCGGCGCTTGAGCCTGAAGCGATTGCAACGGGCACCATACCGATGATGGTCGAGAGGGCTGTCATGAGGATAGGCCTTGTACGCAGCTTCACCGCCTCCACCAGGGCATCGTCCATTCCCATGCCCTCCTTCAGCCTGTCGTTTGCAAAGTCGACGAGCAGGATGGCGTTCTTTGCAACAAGGCCGATGAGCATCACGAGTCCGAGCATCGCATAGATGTTCAGGGATGTTGCCGACAGCGCAAGTGCCAGGATGGCGCCGAGTATCGAGAACGGGATGGAGAACATGACTACCAGAGGGTCGATCCAGTTGTTGTAGAGGACGACGAGCGAGAGATACATGAGGATGATGGAGAGGAGCATTGCGATGGCAAAGACGCTCATCGAGTCCATCATCGACTTCATGTCGCCCACGGTCTCGATCGAAACACCCATCCTGTCCGCCTTCTCTGCTACCTTGTCCTTGAACTGGCCGGAAGCCTCACCTGCTGACACACCCACAACGTTGGCGCTGATGGTTACAGATGAGTTCCTGTTATAGCGCTCGAGACGGTTGGGGCCGGTACCGATGCGCACCTCGGCAAACTGGTCGAGGGTGACGCGGCTGCCCTGCTGGTTTATGAAGGTTATGCCGGCAACGTCGTCTATGCTGCTGCGGTAGAAGTTATCGGCCTTGATGTTGATGTTATACTCGTAATCGTCGCGGACGAACTTCATCTGCGTATTGCCCTGGAATGCCATCTGCAGGGTCAGTCCCACGTTGTCGAGGGAAAGGCCGAGAGCGGACATCTTGTCCCTGTCGACCACGACTTCGACTTCAGGACGGCCGCTTCCGGTCGACAGCTGCTGCTGGAGCGTACCGGGGATGCTGCGCATCACGTCGAGGGCATACTCACCGAAGAGTGCGACGGAATCAGCCTTGGGGCCTGAAAGCACGTACTCTATGTCGGCACTGTTGCCAGAGCCGTGGAGCGAGGCTGCATATACCTGCACCTTTGCATCTACGAGATAGTTGGTAAGCTCCCTGCGAAGGCCCGATATGTAGAGATGAACGGACTTGCTGCGCTCTGAAGGAGGTACCATCTTGCACTTGAGCTCGGCAAGGTAAGGAGTACCCTGATTGCTCTCGTTGTTGCTGCTGGTAAGACCTATCATCGATACGACTTCGGTAATCTCGGGCTGGTCAAGCAGCCATGCCTCTGCATAGGCGACCTGGGTGGATGACTTCTCGATGGAGATGTCCTTGGGCATCTCCAGGAGGACGGTGAACTCGCTCTGGTCCACCTTGGGCATGAACTCGAAGCCCACGAAGCCCATCGGGAAGAGAGAACATACAAGCACCGTCATCGCTATTACGGCAATGCCGACCCAGCGTTTGTGGCCGAGGCACTTGCGGAGCACGTCGGCGACCCAGTTGCCGAAGCGGCTCACCACGCCCTCGAACCACGACATCACCTTGCCCCATGCAGTATTTGTGTCAAGCACGTCAAGCTTGCCGAAGCGGGATGTGAGCAGCGGCACAAGCGTAAGTGCGGACAGGAGGCTGAAGAGGATGGCGAAGATGATAACGCCGCAGAACTGCCTGAGGATATCGGACACAAGGCTGTTGGTAAGGGCGATGGGCAGGAACACGATGACCAGCACAATGGTCACGGTAATTACCGTGAATCCGATCTCCTGCATTGCGTCCCTGGTTGCCTGAAGCGGTGTCTTGCCCATCTCCATATGACGGCAGACGTTCTCGATGACCACGATGGCATCGTCCACGAGCACACCGATCACAACCGAGAGGCCGAGCAGCGACATGATGTTGAGGGTGAAATGGAAGAGGTCCATGCCTATGAACGCGCCTATGAGCGACAGAGGCACCACCAGCATGACTATGAGCGCATTGCGCCAGTTGTGGAGGAACACCAGTATCACTATGGTCACGAGCAGGATGGCAAGGAGCAGGTCGATGAGGACCGACTTGATAGACTCGCGCGTAAATACCGAGGTGTCTGAAACAGTACGTATCTTGAGGTCGTACTGGGAGTATTTGGCCTCCAGACGGGTCACCTCATCCTGAACGGCATCGCTGAGGTCGATGGCGTTCGCGTTCTCCTGCTTGAAGATGTTGATGAGCACGGCCTCCTCGCCGTCCACGCGTGCAAGCGTGTTGACGGCGGAGGCGGTCTCAACCACGTCGGCAACGTCTGAAAGCCTGATCTGGGTGCCGTTCGGCATGGTCATCAGCACGAGGCCGCGTATCTCCTCGACGCTCTTGAGTTTTCCGGAAAGACGGATGGCGGTATTGGTGACGCCATCCTGCAGGTTACCTGTAGGGAAATCGAGGTTGGAGCCCTTCAGCACACCCATGACCTGAACAGGGGTGAGGCCAAGCTCGCGCATGACCGCCATGTTCATGTTCACCTGGATCTCGCGGGGATGCTCGCCCACCGACTCCACCTTGGCCATGCCGGGGATGCTCTGGAGTTCAGGGACAACACTGCGTGACACAAGGTCGCTGAAATCGACCGCGTCAAGGTTGGAGCTGATGGCCAGGGTTATGATGGACCTGGCATCAACGCTGATTTCGTTGACTATAGGAGAAAGGATGCCTGCAGGGAGTTCAGCCTTCTTTGAATTGATCTTGTTCTGGGCATCGGTAACGGCCTTCTCGATGTCGGTACCGTAGGTGAACGATACGAACACCATAGACATGCCTTCGAAGGAGTACGAACGCATGGACTCCACTCCGGCCATGGACGACATTACGTCCTCCAGCTTTACTGTGAGGGAACTCTCGACCTCGGTAGGCGATGCACCGGGGTAGATGACCTGTACATTCAGAGAGGGCGGAGTGAACTTCGGCATCAGCTCGGCCTTCATCGAGGAGAATCCAAGGAAGCCCAGTATGCCGATCACCAGAAACAGCACGATCACGTAGATCGGCTTTCTGATTGACAAATCTGAAATCTTCATTTTACTCTGCTTTTACAACGTTGATTGAAGTACCGTCCGATATGTTCATGAGGCCTGCAAGGATGATCTCGTCGCCGTCTTCAAGACCGCTGACAATCTCGATCTTGTCGCCGTACATCTCGCCGAGGGTTACCTCGCGGCGCTCTGCCTTGCCGTCCTTGGCCACATACACGTTCGCAGCAAGAACGCTGCCCACGACCGCCTTGCGGGGAATGAGGATGCCGGTCTGCTCCTCAGCAGTCTCGAAGTTGACCTTGAGGTACATGCCCACATGCAGGTCGGGGTTCTTGTCGAGCTGGATCTCAACAGGATAGTTCAGGCCGCGGTCGGTCTTGATGCCAATGTTCTTCACGGTTCCTGTGAAGACCTTGCCGGCTGCATCGCCGGATGTGGTGAAAACCTTCTGGCCTGTGGAGATGAGCTTGACCTTTGACTCGGGCACATTGCAGATGACCTTGATACGGCTGCCGTCGACAATCTCGAAAAGAGGCACATTGGGCGCGATGAGCGCGCCGACCTCCACGAGACGGTTGTTGATGGTACCGGCAATGGGAGCCTTGACGACTGCATTGTCGAGCTTCCACTTGCTTACGGTCAGACGGCTCTCAGCTGCAACAAGCTGCGTGCGGATGTTGTCAAGCTGCTGGCTGGTGACTCCGCCAGCCTCATATGAACGGCTGAAGCGTTCCTCATCCTTCTTCAGAGCCTCGTAAGAAGCCAGGGTTGCCTTGTAGTCGGCCTCGAGGAGTTCGGAGTCGATCTTGAGCACAGGCGTGCCCTTTGCCACACGGCTGCCCTTGTCGACGTATACGGCGACAACGCGGCCGCTTACCTCTGAAACGAAGTTGAGCTCGCTGTTGGCGGACGCCACACCGTTGGAGGTGAAGCTGCGGTCGCAGGCCTCCCTCGAGACCTTGTATGTGGTTACTACTTCCGAGCTGCCTGCAGCGGCAACCGCAGAGGTCTGCTCCTGTGCCTTCCTTTTGTTTCCAATAAGGAGAAGCACCATTCCGCCGACTGCCAGCGCGGCGATGATAATACCGATGATCTTTTTCATATGTCTTTTATCTGTTTATTTCACTGATGGTTCCGTTGGCCTTCTTGAGGTCGATGTATGACTTGACGCTGCTGCTGAGAGCATTGATGTAGTTCATCTGGGCCTGGATGAGGGACGATGATGCATTGAGCACGTCGGAGAGGTTCGCGAGGCCCTCGTTGTAATTGGTCTCGGTGACCCTGAGGACATCCTGGGCGAGGTCCTTGTTGCGCTTCTGCGAGTAGATGGTGCTGCGGTTCTGGTCCATCTGCATCCTCGCGTTGTTGTAGCCCATGGTGAGGGACTGCACGAGCATGCGCTCGTCGTGTTCGGCCTTCTTGAGCTCGAGGTCGGCCTTCTTGATCTTGGCGCTCTTGGAGAATCCCGTGAAGATGGGGAACTTCAGGCTGAGCGACATCATGGACACGGGGAAATGGTGATAGGTTTCACCGTAGAAGTGATCGCCCATATAATTCATGGAATAATTGGCATTGAAGACGAGCACGGGAAGCACCTCGGCAACTGCCGCCTTGCGCTGCTTCTCGAGCATGACCTTCTGCTGCTGGAGCATCTTGAAGGGATTCTGAGCCTCAACATCGAAGCTGGGAAGGGTCTCGAGGAAGATCATGGACTCCAGCTGGTCGATGTTCACAGGTTCGATGTCGATGGCCTGGTCCATCGGGAAGCCCATTTCAAGCTTGAGAAGATTCTTCTGCACCTCGAGGGCCTGGACCAGCGACTGCTTCTCTGTCTCGAGATTTGTTTTGGTCACGGCTATCCTGTCGGCATCCACATTCCTTACGATTCCGAGCTCGCGGTTGGCCTCCATAAG
Source organism: Candidatus Cryptobacteroides sp. (assembly GCA_045640445.1). GTDB lineage: Bacteria > Bacteroidota > Bacteroidia > Bacteroidales > UBA932 > Cryptobacteroides. The sequence goes on from JAZUFA010000006.1 coordinate 23,931, forward strand.
TTTGGAAGTCCTGTCCATTACGGCGAGGCTCTCGTCGAAGAGCCCGAGGGAATACTCAAGCACCTGGGCGTTGTAGAACAGTGTGGCCGTCTTGGCGATGACATCGTCAACGTCGGCCTGCACGCCCATCTGTGCCATCTCCTCAGCTGCGTTTGCAATACCCACCGCACTGAAAAGGGAGAAGTTGAGGATCTGCTGGGTAAGTGCAACTCCCCAGTTTGCGCTGAGGTCCATGCCCATGGTCACAGTCATGTACTTGGGAGCATTGGGATCGCGCATAGGTTCGGGCAGCATGCTGTTCACGAAGTTGGGCATCGCGAAGCAGGTCTTCTGGATGTTGTAGGTAAACTGGCTTGATGCACCCAGCTGAGGAAGGAGGGAGCCTATGATCTCGCGCCTTGACTGATTGGCGATCTCCACCCCTACCCTGTCTTTCTGCAGGGCAACGTTGTTCTCGAGCGAGTAGTCGAGACAGTCCTTGAGGGACATCGTCCCTGCAGCGCTCTGTGCAAAGGCACACTGAGCAAGCAGAAGGACGACGGAACAAATTGTGATCTTACGCATATCTTTGATTAACTATATCGTTTAACGACCTTGTTAATGCAAAGATAAGAGATATTATCTTATATGGAAATTATTTTTTGAAGATTAGCGGCCGGAGTACATGTCCTCGTAGTACTTCAGGTAGTCGCCGGAGGTTACATTGTCCATCCACTCCTGGTTGTCGAGGTACCACCTTACGGTCTTCTCTATGCCCTCCTCGAACTGCAGGCTGGGCTCCCAGCCCAGCTCGCGCTGGAGCTTGCGGCTGTCGATGGCATAACGGATGTCGTGGCCCGCACGGTCGGTCACATGGGTGATGAGGTCGAGGTCCTCGCCCTCCCCCCTGCAGAGCAGACGGTCCACCGTGCTTATGAGAACCTTGATTATGTCGATGTTCCTCCACTCGTTGAAGCCACCGATATTGTAGGTGTCGGCAACCGTGCCTTCATGGAAGATCACGTCAATTGCCCTTGCGTGGTCCTCCACGTAGAGCCAGTCGCGCACCTGGTTGCCCTCGCCATATACGGGAAGCGGCTTGCGATGACGTATGTTATTGATGAACAGAGGTATGAGCTTTTCGGGGAACTGGTAGGGACCGTAGTTATTGCTGCAGTTTGTCACGATTGTGGGCATTCCGTACGTGTCGTGGAATGCACGGACAAAGTGGTCGCTGCTTGCCTTTGCTGCGCTGTACGGGCTGTGGGGCTGATACTTCAGGTCTTCGGTGAAGAAGGTGCTGCCATATGCCAGATGATGCTCGCCACTGGACGCCTTTGTTGTGAACGGAGGTTCTATGCCTTCGGGATGGTCCATCTGAAGGGCGCCGTACACCTCGTCGGTGCTGATGTGGTAGAAGCGCTTGCCCTCATACTTCTCAGGAAGGCTCTCCCAATACAGCTTTGCTGCCTGGAGCATGCTCAGCGTACCCATGACGTTTGTCCTGGCAAAGGTGAAGGGGTCCTTGATGCTGCGGTCCACATGGCTCTCGGCTGCAAGGTGGATGATACCGTCGACCTTCTCCTCCTGCATCAGGGCATACACGCCGTCGAAGTCGCATATGTCCATCTTCACGAAGCGGTAGTTCGGCCTGTCCTCTATGTCCTTGAGGTTTGCAAGGTTGCCGGCGTATGTCAGCTTGTCAAGGTTGATGATCCTGTACTGAGGATATTTCTTCACGAAAAGACGTACTACATGGCTCCCTATGAAGCCTGCTCCGCCTGTAATTACGATTGTCCTTCCCATATTATTTTAATCTGTCTATACATTTTTCCAAAGAGTCAAGCCAGTATGGTATCTCCACTCCGAAGGTCTTCTTGACTTTCGACTTATCCAGAACGGAGTAATGCGGACGCCTCGCCTTCGACGGGTATTCGTCCGAACGGAGAGGCCGTATATCGCATTCATTGCCGCATATGCGCGCTATCGCCTTGGTGAAGTCGTACCATGAAGTTACACCTTCATCCGTAT
>JAZUFA010000007.1:0-52759 GCA_045640445.1 Candidatus Cryptobacteroides sp.
AGGGGAGCAGGGAGGCAATGCCATCGCCGACATCCTGTTCGGAGATTGCAACCCTTCAGGCAAACTGCCCCTTACGTTCTACAGGAGTACCGACGACCTCCCTCCTATGAATGACTACGATATCACCAAGCGTACCTACAAGTATTTCGAGGGCGATGTCCTCTATCCTTTCGGATACGGACTCAGCTACACAAACTTCAAGTACAGCAATATGGAAGTCAAGGACTGCGGCGAGACCTATGATGTATCGCTGAAGGTCAGGAACACCGGACGTCGCGACGGCGACCAGGTAGTGAAAGTATTCGCCCGTCTCCCCGAATATGAGGGCAAGGCTCCAATCAGGGAACTCAAAGGATTCCAAAGGGTATACGTACCCAAAGGCAAGACCGTTGAGGTACATATACCAGTTCGCAAGAGCGATCTGCGCTACTGGAGCGAAAGCATGTCCTGCTTCGTCCATCCGGAGGGGATGCCCGAGTTCACGGTGGAATAGCAGCCGGAAATTTGAATTGTTGGAACATTAAAGAGTTGAAAATCGTATGAACTGGCTTGCCGACATATTCACGCAGCCTTCGTATCTGCAGTCTGTAGTTCTGCTGTCCATAATATGCGCAGTCGGACTCGCATTCGGACAGATCAGGTTCAAGGGCGTCAGTCTCGGCGTTACGCTGGTATTCTTCGCAGGTATCATAGTCGGGCATATCTGTAACAGGCTTGGCATATCGGTCAACTGGGACATGATAGCCGTAGCCCAGAATTTCGGCCTGATCCTTTTTGTGTATGCGCTTGGCTTGCAGGTAGGCCCCGGATTCTTCTCTTCCTTGAAGAAAGGGGGTATACGCCTTAACCTTCTGGGATTTATGGTGATAGCACTCACCACCGTATTCGGGCTCGTCTTGTGTGCGATATGCGGCGTGAGCCTTTCAGACGGAATGGGCCTGCTCTGCGGCGCGGTAACCAACACACCCATGCTCGGTGCCGGTCAGCAGGCTCTGCTGGATATCCATCCCGAGCAGATCCAGGAAGCCAACGACATGGCAACCGCCTGTGCGGTAGGTTATCCTCTCGGTGTGCTCGGTGTGCTGCTCTGCACCATCATACTGCGTTTCGTCTTCGCCTCCAGGATCGGCGTCAACAAGCATGATCCTGACGGAGAGACCTACGTGGCCGAGTTCCACGTGAGCAATCCGGCCGTATTCGACAAGTCTATCAAGGACATAGCCGCCCTGACCGACAAGCACATCATCATTTCAAGGGTCTGGCGCGACTGGAAGGTGACCATCCCGTCATCAGGCACCGTGCTTCAGAAAGACGACCACATCCTTGCCGTTCTCCGCAAGGCCGACATCGACGTATTCAAGACAATCTTCGGCGCGCAGGAGGAGACCGACTGGAACCGGCCGGACATCGATTGGGATTCCATAGACGGCAGCGACCTCGTGTCGAAGAATATCCTCGTGACACGCAAGGAGCTCAACGGAGTGAAGATCGGCTCACTACATCTGCGCAACTCCTTCGCCATCAACATAACCAGAATCAACAGGGCCGGCATACAGCTGGTCGCCAATCCCGGACTGCGCCTTCAGCTCGGCGACCGCCTCACCATCGTAGGTGAGGCCGACGCGATAAAGAAAGTGGCCGAAATCCTGGGCAATGAGGAGAAGGTGCTCAAGAACCCGAACCTTGTGGCGCTCTTCATCGGAATCGTGCTGGGCGTCATCCTTGGCACCATTCCAATCGCAATACCCGGCATGAGCACTCCGATCAAGCTCGGTATCGCAGGCGGTCCCATAGTGGTGGGAATCCTTATGGGAGCGTTCGGCTCAAGGGTCCATCTGTCGACATACACCACCCGCAGCGCTAACCTGATGCTCCGCCAGATGGGAATAGTCATATACCTGGCATGCCTCGGCCTGGGCGCAGGCGGCAATTTCTTCTCTACCGTTTTCTGCATGCAGGGACTGCTGTGGGTGGGAATCAGCCTTGCAATAGCCCTCATCCCTGTTCTTGTCTGCGGATATGTGGCAAGCAAGTGGTGCGGACTTGACTATGCGCAGAATGCCGGAATGCTCTGCGCCGCAATGGCGAACCCCATGGCTCTCACCTATGCGAACTCCATAGTCGACGATGACGAGGCATCGGTGGCATACGCTACCGTATACCCTCTCTCCATGTTCATCCGTGTAATATCGGCGCAGCTGCTGATTCTGCTGCTGGCTTGATTCCAGGCCTTGCTCATATGGCTGTGCCGGCACAGCCGTGCTATTTGCATCCGTACAGACGGACGCACAGTCTGACAGGCTCGCCGACAGGAATCATATACTGCTTGAGAGGAATGTCTCCGCAGACGGCGCATCCAAGGCCCTGCTGGGCTGCGTCAAGGTAGAGGTAAGTCTTGTCCTCACGTACGGAAGGCACTTCGAAGTCGTGAAGCACGCTGCAGATAGCCTCGTCGGTATAATGCATGGCGGAGAATGCCATATGGCCTTCGGCCTCGACCCTGAGTTCGTTTCCGGTTCCGTCGGAAAGAGCAATCCATCGGGCATCCTCGCGGTTGCCGCGGCTTTGGGCGAGGACGTAATGCTCCTCCTCTCCCATATCGGTGACGGTTGAGGTCCAGATGCCGAGATCTGCACTGCGCATGCGGTCGCTGTAGTTCTCATGTGGCCCGCGGCCATACCACTGCACCTGCTCATACGAGCAGGGCAGCTCGAGCCTGAGACCCATCCTGCGGATGATGGGGTCCGTCTTGGTGAAGGCCGCATCGATGTCGACCACACCGTCGGGGTAAATGTCGTAGTTTATTGAATACGGCATGGAAACGGCCTTGGGTGCTTCTATCACAAGATCGCCCTCGACGCAGACCTTTCTAACCTCATCCACAACAACTTCTTTATAAGAGTTAACGACAGGATGTGAAGCATAGATGCCGCCGTCGGTGAATTTGTCGTTCTTGCCGTAACGGAACCAGACAACCTGCATCTGCCTGGGCAGTCCGGTTTGTGGATCTATGTTGATGGTCCGCCCTTCGGCCCCGGTCATATGCTCCGGAAGTTTGCGCTCATAGTCATTCAACTTGAACTGAGCCTGCGCAACTGCGAATCCGGCATCCGCCCAGCTGCAGCCTTCACGCAGCACGAAGCTTATGTTGAGAAGATATTCCGCATCATCGCCCACAGCACAAGGCATCTTGAAATGAGCATCCTCCCCAGGCTCCGCACTGATGGCAGGGAAGCTGCCGGCTTCGACCTGCCGGCCATCCTTGAGCAGTGCCCATCTGCCCTCCAGCGAGGCAAGATTCAGGAACGAATAACCGTTGTGGACCGTAATGCCATCTTCATCTTTCGTGATGCCGAGGTACTGGTAAACCCTCTTGACTTCCTTCAGTTTCGCTGTTTCCCTTCTGTCGGGAGTTATCAGGCCGTCGCAGCTTCCGTCGCGGTCATTGGGCTTGTCGCCGAAGTCGCCGCCGAAGAGATACTGGTCCTGGGGCCCTCCGTATCGGACGATGCCCTGGTCCACCCAGTCCCATATGCATCCGCCGATGATTCTGCGTGAAGACTGCATGGCATCCCAGAAGTCGCCCAGGCTTCCCGGCCCGTTGCCGCACGCGTGGGCGAATTCGCAGATGAAATATGGCTTTTCGCCGCCCGAGTCTATACGCATCATTCCCGGGATGCTGGGATACATGTCGGAATCGATATCCGCAATGGAGTCATCCGCCTCATAATGGACAGGACGGGTGGGGTCGAGAGCCTTCACGGCAATGCTCTCAGCAGCGAGGTTGACGCCCTTCATGCTTTCGTTGCCGAGCGACCAGAATATCACACTGGGATGGTTGCGGTCTCTCTGAACCATTCTCACACCTCTGTCTACAAATGCGGCTTCCCAGCTGGGGATATTGGCGACATGGAGGTTCCCCTGGCACTCGAGGTCCGCTTCGTCCATGACGTAGATGCCGTAGTAATCGAAGAGGGCATAGGCTTTCGGGTCTTCGGGGTAGTGGGATGTCCTGACGGTGTTGACGTTGTTGCGCTTCATTAGAAGCACATCCTTTATCGTTGTCTCCACTGGGACAGTCTTGCCGAAAATAGGATGTGTTTCATGCCTGTTGACTCCCTTGAACCAGACCTGCCGGCCGTTGATCAGCACATGGCCGCCGCTTATCTCGATCTTTCTGAAACCGAAACGGTTGGAGACGGCTTCCACTTCAGCGCCGCCGGCATCCAGCAAGGTAGCAACAACGGTATAGAGTTCCGGAGTTTCGGCAGACCAGAGTCTTGGCGAATCCACCGGCTCCTGAATTGTGAGTTCGGCTTCTTCGCCTCTTGCGGGAGCAGCGCTGCCGCTTTCCCTGGTCCAGACTGTACGTCCATCGGGGTCTATCAGTTCGATCCGCAAGGTGTGCGGAGACTTGCCGCCTCCGTTGTTGGCTATGGAAGCGGTAGCACGCAGGGCAGCGTGTGTGAGGTCGCCGTCTTCGAATACGGAATCCAGCCTGAGGTCCCTGATGCAGGTCCTGGGAGCGGCATAGAGCCACACGTCCTTATGTATTCCGGACAGGAAGACCATGTCCTGATCTTCGAGGAAACTGCCGTCGCTCCATCGTACGACCTCCACAGCCACCGTGTTGGTTCCCCGGCGCACATATCTGGTGATGTCGAATTCCGCGTCGTTGTTGGACCCCTGGCTGTAGCCCGCCATGCTGCCGTTGACCCATACATGGAAGGCGCTGTAGACACCGTCGAAATGGATATAGACCTCCTTGTCGTCCCATCCTGAAGGAAGCTCGAATTCCCTGCGGTACGAGCCGACAGGGTTCGGTTCATATTCAGTCAGCGAACCCTTGACGGGAACTATCGTGCTGGGAATGCAGTAGAATGGCAGGGTGACGTTTGTGTAGAAGGGGGTGCCGTATCCCTTCATCTCCCAGCAGGATGGAACCTCTATCTCGTCCCAGCCGCTGACGTCATAACTTTCCTTGTAGAAGTTTACAGGGCGCTCGGACGGCTGCTTGACCCAGTTGAATTTCCAGAGTCCGTCAAGGGTCAGATAAGAGTCCGAAGCCGGTTCTGTCCACGGATGCAGCATGTACTCCTTGTCCGCCTTCAACGCTGCGGAGGTGGGATAGGGGACCATCGTAACGTGGCCGGGAAGCTTCGCTCTTCCGAGTATGGTTTCGTTTTCCCAGTCATCGCGGCCACGAGGAGGCTCCGCCTTCCCTCTGGCGGGGACCAGCACCCACTCTGCCGGAGTTTCGCCCGGATGACCAAGCCTGAGATAAGTACCGTCTTTATCGTCACCGCCAAGGAGGACGGGGCAGCCTGTGGCCTTGTGAACGAATGCCACGGAGCCGTGTCCGTTGTCAACTACAGTGAATGTCTGGTTGGAGTTGCCCGGTTCATACCACCAGCTGGCGAGCTTTGTGCCGCCCTTGTCCACGCCGTCAGTGTCGAAAGCCTTTCCATGTACTGGGCAGTATATCTGGGCATCGTTTCCGTTGCGGACGATGGCATATTTCTGATAGCCATCTTTCCTGTCAAAAGCGGCAAGACGATGATAGGTCATATCGTCGTTGCTCATCTGGTTGTATATGGCGTATCCGTTGGGAGAAACGATATGGTATGTCTGCCCGGTTGCGGCCAGGCATGGGCACAGGAGTACTATGATGGCGATAATCGTGGCTGTCAGCTGCTTCATTTCCGTGTAGTGTCGTTTGTAATACAAAGATAGCTTGTATCCTGAATTTGCGGCATACTCGTCATCACCGTCCCCGATTTCTCCGGACATCTGAATAGAGCCCGCAGCGCAGTTTGCCTGTTAATGCCTGCTGATATTTATTCACACACGGCGACGCCAACCATGCTGTCGGCGCAGCCGTAATAGAGATACCATTTTCCGTCATGATGAACGAGACCCTCGCAGAATACGGTGCCGTCGACGTACTGCCCGGTCTTCTCGAAGGGGAGTTCGGGCTTGAAGAAAGGCTCGTCGAGGCGGGCAAGGACTTTGGTCGGGTCCTTTGCGTCAAACAGGACCTGTCCGGCGGAGTATGACCCGTTCTCGAAGCTCTTTCCGTTGTAAATCAGCACGATGCCGTCCTTGGTGTGGACGGCGGGAGGGCCGCACTCGGTAAGGTCGCTGTCGAAATAGCCTTCGCGCGGAGTGACGATCTCGAGAATCTCACCGTTGGCGTCGGTCATGGGTGTCCAGTGGATCAGGTCATCCGATGTGGCCGGGTTGATGAAATCTTCGCCCCAGTACATGAGGTACTTGCCGTTTATCTTGTCTATCACCAGTTCTCCGTTATCGTCGAGCCTGGTGACTATCGATGCCGATTTTGTCCATTCATCGTCGAGCTTGCCGCCAAGGGCTCCCTGGAACACGGAGCCATGCTTCTCCCAGTGCTTGAGGTCGCGTGACGTTGCGGAGCACAGGCGCGCGGTCTTGCGGTTGAAGGATGTGTAGAACATTACGTAGAGCCCGTCCTCCGTTCTTGCGACGCGGGGGTCTTCGATTCCTCCGGGACAGTCAAGGTGTTCCCACTCATCGCCACCCGGGAACAGCACAGGTTCGGGAAGGATGTCGACGTTCACGCCGTCAGCAGACTCAGCGTATCCTATTCTGGAGGTTCTTGAACCGATGCCGGTGGCGCTGTTGTCCTCGCTTCGGAAGAGGATGACGATCTTGCCGTCCTTGACTGTGGCGGCAGGGTTGAAAGTGTCGCTCTCCATCCATTTTACTGGTTCTCCTCTCATCGGACATTCGAATACCGCCTCTGCGTCGGGATTTATGATCGCTTGGCTGACGGGCCTCACGAACGGGCCGAGTGACCACTGGTTGTCAGAATAGTCTTTGGGGCCGCAGGATATCATCATTGCGGGCGCAAGTATCAGAAGTGCGTTGCGTAATCTCATCGTATAAAGTTTTTTTGATTATTTTTCGGCAGTTGCAGCAAAGACTGTGAGCCTGCGGTCTGCGGGGAACTCGATCTCCGTGGCGCCACTGACGGGAATGCTGACAAGGTACATGTAAGTGTATACGTATGCCTTGTTCCTGGTGACCGGGTTGTGGGTGTGGGTGCCGACATATGCGATGTTGTCGGTCCTCATGACAGACTCGTAATATCCGGGCCATCCGTATACTCCGTAGAATCCGGTGTAGTTTGAGACCGTTTTGCCGAATTCCTTGTCTCCGGCCTTGAAGGTTACGTCCAAGGCATCTTGTGAAGCTGATGCAACGAGAAGATGCAGTACCTTGCTCCCTTCAGGAAGGGCTATCTTCTGGGATTTGCAGGAGACTGCATCGGCATAGTTGGGCTCTCCGAAGGAGAACGGTATGCCGGCGTACTCTATGCCATCGGGCATTATCTCAGCTGCGAATGACTCGCGTGTCCAGCCCAGATGGCCCTGTGAGGTGAAGTCGTCGGTTGTGATTGCAACCATGTTGAAGGGGAGTTCAACCTTCTCGTATTCGGGGTTGCTTATTGCCACGGGGGCGTCTGCAAAACGTACTCGGAATGTCCTGAGTGCGAACTTGCCGGATTTGACATCGAGCTTCCTGCCGCTGGCTGCCGCTGCGCATTTGTAGTCCTCGATACCGTTCAGCTCCTCTGCACTCGCGATGCCGGATGCGAATTCTATGCTACCCTCGGCGCCCTTGCCGGAGAGCTCATATACTCGTACGATGTATCCGTCGCCGTCCTGGGCCTTCTTGAACGCCTTTACGCGCAGGTTCCTGTTCGTGCTGTGGAGCATTGAGAACTGCCTGCCGAGCTTGCCGTCATGCCTGCATGTGGCGTATGCGATCTTGGGCTGGTTCAGCTCGTCGGCGTCGATGTCTGCAGTTGCGGGGTCAAGCGCGCCCTTGTGGCCGACGATGGAATATGTGAAGGTGTGCCTGCCGAAGTCCTGGGTCTGCTGTTCCGTGCACTCCTTGGTTGCTGAAGGAGTGTGGAAGAGGGTGAGACGGAGAGTGTGCCCGTCTGGCTTGTCCCAGCCATAACGGCCGTCGTTCATGATGGTCACGCCGTAAGATCCGTCCGATGCGGTCATGTCGGCCCACTGCTGGGCAACCACCTCGTATGCGATTTCGGTGTTGACGCCTCTTCTGATATGTCCCATGCCAAGGTCATATGTTGCCTCGGGAGCCTCGAACGATACCGGGAAGCTTGCCTTGAGCAGGGCCTTTCTGGAGTTCCAGTCGACGTCGTTGACAACGTCGATGCGATCGTCGGCAGCGCCGTCGGTGAGGATGATCCTCTGGGTGAACGTCGAACCGGCATGTTTCTTCTCAACCTTCATGACGACCCTCAGCGCGCCGCATTCCTCGATTGATATCCTGACATCGTCGGCCACTTTCTCGGGCGTGCTGTCGACAACGCTCTTGAGAATCTCCCATGCAGGCCATGCCTCCGAGATGTTGTCGGGGAAGAAGGCGTAACCGAAGGCTTCTCCCTGGCGGACAAGTTCCTTGCCGTAGCGCTTGTCGATGATAGAGGCTATGTCGCCGTCAGCATTGACGGTAACCTTGTAGATCCTGTTCTCGATGGTGTTGCCTGAAGCCTTGAGCGCTGAACTGCCTGCTTCAGCCTTGCCCGAGAACCTGAAGTCGTATACGGAGAGCCCCAGGGAGGGTACGTACCCGGCGAATGCTACGGTCGCAACCTTGCCTTTGCGTGCTGTAATCTGGGATTTTACCTTCTTGCCATCGGGGCCGAAGACCTCGACTGACCTGTATCCGTCCGGAAGCTCTATGTCAATGAATGCAATGTCGTTGTTGGCGGCCGTGACATGGTTGTATACCAGGACGGGAGTGCCCTTGACGGATGTGTTCATGACTGAACCGACCGATTCCATGCCGGACTTGATCACGCTGGCCATCTGGCTCAGGGTGATGTATTCGTCGTTGTATGAGAACTGGTAGACCTCGGGGATGCTGGTGCCAGTGAGGTCGTCGTGGAACTGGTGCCAGATGATGCGCTTCCAGCCCTCGTCGATGGTGTATGCCGGATATTTGATGCCTCCCAGCCAGTCGGCCGCGCTGCTGATGCCCTCTGCTGCGCCCAGCATTCGCTCGTTCCTGCGGTTGAGCATCTTCATCTCAACCTTGGACGTGTAGTTGCCGGTGGCGTGGACATCCATCAGAAGTTCGCCGTCGAATTCCGGAAGCCTGGGGTCCCAGAGGTATTTCTTGAACATCTCGTCCGATGTGGCGAACTTGACGTTGTAGGCCTCTCCGGGATTGTGGAATGCCTCGTTCACATACCTCACGCCGGTGGGAGTAGCGGAACCTCCACGGTCGCCGGTGCCGAAGTATCTGAATGCTGCAGGTATGGGGCTGCCGTCAAGCCTGTTCTTGAAGTCCGCGATGTCGGTTATGGGGCTGCTCGGGCTCCAGGAATAGTCTCCGCCGTCAAGGGCCGCCATGACCTTGCCGCCGTCGGGGCCTTTCCATATTCCGAAGTAGAAGGGTATCTTTTTCCCGTTATCGTAGAATGGCTTGTAGCGCCACTGGAGCTTCTGTGTACCGAATCCTATAAGGCCGCAATGTGCAGCCACAGAAGGCAGCTGCCAGCCGAATCCGAAGCAGTCGGGGAGCATTATGTCGGTGGAAAGTATGCCGAATTCATAACGGTAGAACTCCTGGCCCAGCATTATGTTCCTTATGCTGGATTCAATGGAGGGCATGTTGGGGTCGTTTGCATCCCATGATGCTCCTGAGATGTGCCAGCGGCCCTGTTTTACATATTCCTTGAGCCTTTCGTAAAGGTCGGGGTAGTATTCCTTTGCCCAGCGGTATTTGATCGCACCTTCGAAATTGAAGATGTAGTCGGGGTACTCTTCGAGGAGGGCGAAGTTCTGTACCAGGGTGTTGTGGACATACTCATTGATGGAAGTCTGAACGGTCCAGCGCCACTGGGTGTCGAAATGGGCGTTGGCGACCATGTGGACGGTGGGTTTCTCTTCGGTTTGCCCGGCTGCGGATGCCATGCCGGTGAAAACGGGCAGCATGACGCAGATGATGATTCTCGACAGTTTCATAGGAATGTGGTTGTATTATGACAAATATCGCAAATATTGCCCAACTAAACAACAAAAAGAGGCCGTCCGTCCGGACGACCTCTTTGTTAATTGGCGGAGCCGCTTCGCAGCGGCTCATTTCACTGTGGCTTGCATGAATAGTATTTATCCATCGGTGAAAAAGACTCTTATTCAAGATCGAGTCTTGCCTGGTGGTGTGGTCTTTTAAACAATTTTGTGGCTTTTATGTCATAAGTGAAGTACATCGTGTACTCCGGCTTTACTGCATCGTTGCTGAATACCGTGATTGTCCCGGCATATCGGCCTTTCTTTTTGTCCTGCGGTTCGAACTTCAGTTTGAGCGTCCGGGATTCACCGGGCTTCATTGTGATGCCTGAGCATTCTCCGGAGATGCATTCTCCGTCGATCCTGTAGATCGAAAGCTCTGTGTTTCCGCTGTTGGAAACCGGCAATTCGATGGTCCTGACATCCTTTGCCTTTATTTCTCCGAGCGCCATGTGCTTCCAGCCGGTGTTCATTTCGGGGGTGTGGAGGGTGTCTCTTGCTGAACTGAGGTCGGCATGCGATACCGCAACAACTTTTACCCCTTTTCTGTCGGGAATCAAACCGTTCCTGCCGTTTCTGGAGGCGAGGATGAGGTATTCCCTGGTTCCGTAGTCGGCGGGGCGCGTCCGGATGGAGTAATGGATGGTGAGGGTGTCACCATGTCGCAGCAGGGTGTGGGCTGCTTCGACATTTATTCCTTCATCCGGGCTGCTGAATTCGAACATCGCAGGTTTGTGCCTGCGATAGATCGCCTTCAATTCGCCGCTGGCCGTGCATCCCTGGATAACGTCACCTGCCATATATTCTTCCTTTTCAAACTTGAAGAACCTGCTGGCAAATCTGAACCGGTTTCGTACCGGGGCTGCAGTGGAACCTCTGACGCTGAGGATCAGAGGAGTGTGGGTGCCATTGAACCGCAATGCGATTCTTTTGTCAAAGAACTCGGTGACTTCTTTATTGTCATACGTCACTTCCACGGTCACAGTCTCTCCCGGGGCAACCGGGCCTTCGGGCAACAGGACTTGTGTGCATCCGCAGGAAGTGATGGCTTCCTTTATTTCAATTTCTTCAGAACCATTGTTCGTTATCCTGAACCGGCAGGTCTGAGGGCCGTCCTTAACCGAGATGTGACCGAGGTCGCAAACGGTATTTTCCGCTGTCATCACGTCCTCGCCGTTTTCTGTGGCAGGGCAGAGGCCGTGTGTTGCAAGCAGGAGGGCAATTGCAGCGATTATGCTACTTCTTGTAGTCATCCTCCTCCAGTGAGAACAGTTCGTTCACTGAAACCCCGAACAGTTCTGACATCTTCAGAGCTAGAAGTGTGGAGGGGTTGAACATTCCTGCTTCAATTGCGTATATTGTCTGCCTCGTGACGTTCAGTTTGTCGGCAAGTTCCTGCTGGGACATTCGAAGTCTGGCTCTCTCGACTCTAATATTATTCTTCATCGTTCATTCTCCTTTCAAGCTTCCAGACCTTAATCTTAAATATAATGAAGTATAGCAGGATGAAATACATTACGGCATTGCCGTTCCAGAAGCAGCTTGTCCTCCATTCCTTGAGTGCGCTGTATGCTGCGTCGGGGAGGATGGCCTGAATGATGTTCAGCACCGCTATGATTCCGAATCCAACGAGGAAGGCAAAGGCGGCTGAATGCAGCCTCATTGCTGTAATCATTTCATCTTCGATCTTTTCCTTGGAGAAGATCGTGGCGAGCAATGACGCATATAATAATACTATAAGTATAACCTGGGGGGCCGTTCTTTCAAGGAAGGCTCCGAATGCTGTCTCGTGCACGGAGAATATGGATGAACCGATTATCAGGACGAGGCAGACCAGGAAGGTGATCAGCGCCGGTTTTTGATATTTATGCGGGAGCAGATTGTGCGTCATTTCTTCGTTTGTTTCTGCAAATGTAAAGTTTTCTTGTCAAAAAACAAATAATTCTTGTAATTTTTTAAAGAAAACTTTTCAGTTTAAGAACAAATGTCTATATTAGCATCCAGAAATTTATTCACCACACTCGTATTTATGTATTTAAAGTATTTTATCGCATCGATCTCCGCGCTCTTCCTTTTCGCAGCGTGCAGTGAGGTGAACCAGCAGCCCGCAGGCCAGAAGATGGCCACTGCTGAAGAACTGCCTTCCTCGATATTTGTTGACGACGTCTGCGTCAACATCATTCCCGGTGCAAACATCCAGACCAAATCAGGCGACGCCGTATATTACACCCTCGTCGGTGAGGACGGTATCTCCACCTACAGCCTCATGGTAGAATCCGAGCTGAGCCCTGAAGGACTCCTTTTATGCCGCCACTATTCTGAGGAAGGAGAGTACATTGCCACATTCGTTTACCTTGACAATGAACTCGTGAACATCGAGCTCGATGGTTCACTGGCCGAGACAAAAGTGTTCCTCGAGGGCTTCCGCGACTGTGTCAAGTCAACCTACCGCGAGCTCAGGGATCAGCTTCAGGAAGATCTCATGAGGGAGTGCGACCTTGGCCTCGGCGTTTGTGATGCCACCTCTGCTGTTGTATCCGTCGTAAGGTGTACTTCAGCAAAAAATAGAAATCAGGAATGAAATTCTACAAGTTTATTATTTCCTGTGCACTGTTCATGTCCGTTGCGACCATGGCCGGTGCGCAGGATTTTCAGTTTGGCATAAAGGGAGGACTCTCCGCCAGCTGGCTTCAGGGAACAGTAGTGACCGGATACGAGACGGTCGTTCCCCACAACAACTTCTATGCAGGAGCACTTGCTTCATGCGACGTTTATGACGACCTGTTCCTTCAGGCCGAACTGCTGTATGCAGGTCGCGGACATTCAGACAAGAGCGAGATATTGCCGAACTACAGCCGCAATCTCGGCTATCTGATGCTTCCGGTCTTTGCCGGTTACAGGTTCTCTGACGCCGTGTCTCTCATGGTCGGTCCCGAATTCGGATATCTGCTCTTCTCCAAGACAAAGGTGGGCGATCACAAGACGGACTCGACAAAGGAGTGCAAGCCCTTCAACATCTGCGTGGCAGTGCAGCTGAACTACATGATCACCGATAACTTCGGTGTGGATGTCAAGTTCGACTGGGGTCTGAACAAGACGTTCAAACCCGGCATCTATGCCGAGGGCGTGAACGATGACGGCCGCAACATGGCCGCTCAGATCGGTGTCTGCTACAAGTTCGACTGATCTACCACTCGAATATCAGCCGTCCGAAGAACTCGGGACGGTGGAAATCAGGCTTTTCTGTCTCTATGGGATTCCAGCAGAGGAAGTGGGCCTGTTTTGTTTTGTCTCCGCATTTGTAGAAGTTGGCAAGCAGAGCCTCAGGCTTTGCGGGGCAGTCAAGGATCTCGAACGGGATCTCGATTTCAAGGCACCAGCCGTAAGGCCCGTCGATGTCGATGGGCTGGCACGGCAGCGATGCCCGGCGTATGATCCTGGAGGCGGCGGGTTCGTCGAGGAATGCGAACTCATCCCTTGAAAGCCTGCGTGCAGCGAGACCAGTGCCTATGCAGTTGTTCTCAAAATTATAATAATGGTCGCTTGCGGGATCCTTGACAAAGAATTCCACGCAGTCGTCTTCCCATACGGGACCGTTGGCCTCGGTGCAAACGGCACGGACTCCGTTCTCCTTTACGTCGAAACGCAGGAAAAGCGCTGTTTCGGAGTGCGCGATCCTTGCCTTGACTTCGGGCTTGAGCGGGAATTGTTCCGGCCAGGGGACACAGTCCACTGCGATGGTGCTGAATTTATCAAGTTCGTCGAAACTGCCGACTTTGGGGACGATGGTGATCTTCTGCATGATATCCTTTGTTTGGTTAGCAGTACAAATATACGTTTTTTGCACTTTTAGTGCTATTTTTGTGGAAGTGTTATGGCCAGTTTCCTTCAAATAGAGAACATTTCCAAGTCATACGGGCAGAAGGTTCTGTTCGAGAACATCGCATTCAACATCAACGAAGGCGACAAGATAGCCCTCATCGCCCCCAACGGAACGGGAAAGACCTCGCTCCTGCGCATCCTGGCAGGGGAGGACAAGTCCGATTCGGGCGGAAAGATCCTTTTCCTCAAGGACATCCGCATCGCCTTCCTCGAACAGGACTACGATTATGACAGACGGCTCACCATCGAGCAGCAGATCACAGCGCACAGCATCCAGCATACGCAGCACATGTCCGCCGAATTCCGCGAGGAGTTCCTTCAGCGCATGCGCGAACTTGCCACGGGCTTCCGTCTCGGCGGTACCGACCGCCTGATGGGGGACCTGTCCGGAGGCGAGGTCAAGAGGGTGGCGCTGACGGAACTTCTGGCCCTTGATGCCGAGTTCCTCATAATGGACGAGCCTACCAACCACCTCGACATAGAGGCCATAGAGTTTCTCGAGGGATATCTCGGCCGCAGCAGGTGCACCCTGCTCATGGTCACCCATGACCGCTATTTCCTCGACAGGGTGTGCAACACGGTGATGGAGCTCGACCATGGCGCCGTCTACATCTACCGGGGCAACTATCAGAACTATCTCGAGAAGCGGGAGGAACGCATAGCCAACTACAATGCCGAGACCGACAAGGTCCGCAATCTGCTCCGCCGCGAGCTGGAGTGGATTCATGCCACGCCCTGCGCGCGTTCAGGCAAGGCGAAGTACAGGATAAACGCTTTCCATGAGCTTGCCGACCGCGCTTCGCAGGTGTATACCAGCAAGCAGATAACGCTTGAAGGTGTGGGCGGTGTGTCGCGGCTCGGAAGCAAGATCATAGATTGCGGCAAAGTCTCTCTCGAGCGTGACGGCAAACTGCTTCTGCGCGACTTCGACTACAAGTTCCAGAGGTACGAGAAGGTGGGCGTCGTAGGTCGCAACGGCATAGGCAAGACCACTTTCATCGAACTTCTGACGGGAGGGCTCGAGCCCACATCGGGCGTCATCGAGCGCGGGGAGTCGCTGAAGATAGGATACTACAAGCAGAGCGGAATCGTCTTCGAGAAGGATGAGACCGTGCTCGAGATGGTGAACGACACCAGGCTGCTGGGCCGCTTCCTCTTCCCGCACGACATGCTGAACACCCGTATCAGCAAGCTCTCAGGAGGAGAACGCAGAAGGCTATATCTGCTTACCATCCTGATGCAGGAACCCAACCTGCTCATCCTTGACGAGCCCACCAACGACCTCGACATCGTCACGCTCAACATCCTCGAGGAGTACCTGCTCGAGTTCAAGGGAACCCTCATCATCGTGTCGCATGACCGCCATTTCATGGACAGGGTTGTCGACCATCTTCTCGTGTTCTGTGGCGACGGAGTGGTCAAGGACTTCATCGGCAACTTCAGCGAATACCGTTCTTATATAAAGGATTATGAGGCCCAGCAGAAGGAGGCCGTCAAACCTGCGGCCAAGCCGGCGGCTCCAAAGCCGGCTCCGGCCCCCAAGCCCCGCAAGTTGAGCTTCAAGGAGCAGCGTGAACTTGACGCGATCGAGGCGGAACTTCCTGCTCTCGAGCAGGAGAAGGCTGCTCTCGAGCAGTCGATGAGTTCCGGCTCCCTTGCCTATGCGGACCTTCAGAAAGCCTCCGAGCGCATCCAGGAGCTCATGTCGCTTATCGATGAGAAGGAGATGCGCTGGCTCGAACTTTCAAGCATTTGATTATGACCAGGAAGATATACCTTGCAGGCGGTTGCTTCTGGGGCGCCGAGCATTTTTTGAAAAGGATCCACGGAGTGGTCTCGACCCGTACTGGCTTTGCCAACGGCAATGTCGAGTCTCCTTCGTACAAACTTGTATACACCGACACCACCGGCCATGCCGAGACCGTCGAGGTCGAGTACGACCCCGACCAACTGAGCCTTGCATTCCTGATAGAGATGTACTTCAAGGCCATCGACCCGTTGAGCGTTAACCGCCAGGGCGAAGACTGCGGAACACGCTATCGTACGGGAATCTATTACGAGAATCCGGAAGACCTCGATATAATAGAATACATCTTCGAGGGGGAGGCCCGCAAATACAGCGAGCCGCTGGCCGTCGAGGTGCTGCCTCTGAAGTGCTTCTATCCTGCGGAGGAATACCATCAGGATTATCTTGACAAGAATCCGGACGGGTATTGCCACCTTCCTGCAGCACTGTTCGAGCTTTCAAGAGGTGCAAGATGTCCCATGCGCCGGGTGCGCGACTTCCTTGAGGCGAACAATCTTCCGTATGAGATTTACTTCCATCCGCCCCTCTCGACCATAGCGAAGGCCCTGGAGTATTGGAAGGACATAAAGGCCGTGCACTGCAAGAACCTGTTCATGCGCAATCACAAGGGAAACAGGCATTATCTGATAAGTTTCGAGTGTCATAAGGAACTTGACATCCATTCACTCGAGCATCGCCTGCATCAGGGTAAACTTTCGTTCTCTTCACCCGAGAGGATGTCGAGGTGCCTGGGCCTGAGGCCCGGAAGCGTGTCGCCGTTCGGCCTGATAAACGATATGGCTCCTGTCAATCCCGACCCGAAGGAACTGTTCGAAAATGGCCATAGAGTCAAGTTCTATATTGATCAGGACCTCATGGCTGCTGACCGCATCAGCTTCCACCCATGCGACAACACGGCATCGGTGGTCATTGCGCGGGAGGACTTCCTGCGTTTCCTTGAGATATGGGGTGGGGAGTATGAGTGGCTTGACTGCAATCCGGACTCTATTTCCTGAACAGGTCCGGACGGTTGCTGATCACGGCGTCCACTCCCGGTATGACCTTGTCGGGGGAGTTGACGGTCCATATCTTGATCTCCTTGCCTGCCTTGTGGCACTTCTTCACGAAATGTCTTGAAGTGAACGCGCGCATGGAATTGATGGATGCGCAGAAGTCGTATTTCCTGAATGAGAATGTGCTGAGGCCGTTGTCGATGCAGAGCCCGGGGAGCGGGCGGCATATTATCAGCTTCTCGATTCTTATGCCCGGATCAAGTTCATGAATCTTTCTTAGGATGCTGTCGTCAAAGGACTGCAGGGTCACATCGTCATGCATGCCCTTGGCATTGACGAGATCAAGGACCTTCTGCTCGATACCTTCGTACTGGCCCTTGTGAAACTTCTTGATTTCCAGCAGGATCCCTGCCTTGCCATGAATCAGGTCGAGTGCTTCTTCCAGAGTGGGAAGCGGCTCCTCGGTAGGCAGGCCGGACTCTCTGTCGAGCGCCTTTGCGCTCTTGAACTGATCCAGCGTCATGTCTTCTATCCTGCCTTTGCCGTCGGTGGTGCGGTCTATGCTGTCGTCATGGCAGACCACGACTGCTCCGTCAGATGTCAGGTGGACGTCCAGCTCTATCATGTCAGCCCCTGCCTCCAGTCCTTTGCTGAAGGCTGACAGGGTGTTCTCATTCCCGATCAGGGCTCCTCCTCTATGTGCTACTATCTTCATGTCTGTGTTTCCTCCATTCTGTGAACTGCAGCTGACACTTGAAAGCACTGCCAGCGCCAATATCAGTTTCTTCATATCTTGATCTTGAACATGCGTCTGAATACTATGCGTATGGTCCTGTCGAACCATTTGATGCTGTCCGGTGCAGCGGCTGCCGCATCCAGCACTTCTCCAGCAACTTCGTTCACCGCCTTCTCGTTGATGAGCGACCATATCACGAAGTTGCCGAACTTGTGAGTGAACAGGTCGGAAAGCTTCTCACCGCCAGGGTTGAATCCGAGTATCTCGTCCCTGTATCCTGCGAGGCCCGGGAAAGTGAGAGCCTGCGCGTCCTTCTTCATGAAGCGGTTGACTTCGCGGGGGAAGTAGTTCTTTGCCGTGCCGAGCACCTTGCCGACCAGGGCAACGATGCTCTCGGAAGTGTCGGGGTATCTGCTGCTGGCATTCGCCTCGAAGCTGTCGAGCACGGCCTGGCTGTCTATTCCTGACAGCACCTGCTTGAGCAGGTCCAGTGCGGTGTTGATGTACCCGGAGTCGGACACAAGTTCGGAGATGTTGTTGATGAGATGCACGAGAAGCTCCTTGTCCCTGTTCAGGATAGCCTCCGAAATGAGGGCCCTGAATGCAGGGACGCTCTTCCCGGTCTCGTCTTCGGCATCGCCGTGCCTGTGGGCGTAGACCATTGCGTACCAGGTCATCACATTCCTCTTGTAAAGCTGCAGCGGGTTGGCCTTGAAACTGTTGCGTCCCTTGAAATAGCCCCTGCAGCGTCTGGTCCAGTCGACGCACCATTCTTCCAGCATCTCCCACACGAAGTCCGGCATCTGTGGCATCTTCATGCCCATCTGGTACAGGGTGTAGATGATGGACATCTGGGTGTAGTCGAAGTATTCGGTCTGCCGGAGACTGCCGTAGCGCAGCTGCTCCATCAGAGGCTGCACGGCATCCCAGTCGGCCACGGCTATGATGACCATTATTCTCTCGAGGGCGAAGTATGACAGGCTGTCGCCGGTCTGGTATGCCCGCAGCACGCGTTCAGCCATTGGTCCGAAGTCCGGAGCGTCTGCGGGGCTGGCTGTGGCGTCAGGAGAGAAGTAGTCGGAATAATAACCGATGAAGGGAGCCAGCGCGCGGAAATCGTCTCTGCCCCAGCGGTCTGCCGAGCCCTGCACAGGAACCACGTTGTCATCCCAGAAGGTCTGGTATTCAATGACATTGTTGACGTATGCCGACTGGAAGGTGAACTGGCGTCTCATGATCCAGTCGAAGAAGGGCATCAGCATCTTCACCAGCCTGAACTTCAGGGTGAAGTAACTGAATATGTCGGTTATCTCGTCAAGCAGCCCGGATATCCTTTCCCTGTCCTCTTTCCTTCCGCCCAGGAGCATGTCGATGATCATCAGTACGTTGAGCCTGACACCCGATTCCAGGATGGCCACGGCGCGGTCTCGGACCTTCTTCACGGCCACGGTCTTCATCAGGGGATTCTTCGTGACCGACGACAGCATCCTGCGTACGATGCGCTCCGTGACATTCTCCTTCAGGGGAGAATAGCTGCTCGTATGCGTCTTGTTGAAGAGGTAGTAGACGAGCATGCATGTGTTGTCCCTGACTTCGGAGATGGATTCGTCTATGAGGAGCTCGAAAAGCCTGTAGGGGTCCTCCCGATAAAGGTCCTCGTTGCAGTAGTCAGTCAGGAATACGCCGTTTATCAGGGTGGATGATGCCAGTTCTCTCATCCTTATGAAGGGCGTGAGGCTTGCCGAAAGCACCTTGTGCCTTGCAATGACTTCGGAATCGGCCTTGTTGGCGCCTATCTTCCTGCAGACTTCATTGTATTCCTTCACAAGGGCCGCTGTGGCGGGATCCATGCTGGTCATGAGGGTGCGCTCCAGCGAGAACAGCTTTTCTTCATAGTTCTCGGCCACGAGCGTGTTCATCACGTCGGTCACCAGGGTCAGTACGGTGAAGTCGTCGCCGAACTCCTGTATCAGCCGTATGAGGGTCTCAGGGTTGCCGGTATTGGCGTAGTCCATTGTGAGCACGCAGCTCATGGTCTCCATGAACACTTCGTTCATGGCCGCCTTCTGGATGGTCCCGACTATGGTCTCGGCCGCGATGTTCGCGCCTTCAGGCAGTGCGGCAGCCTCTCTTTCGTAGTACGCCCTCGCCATCTGGTATTCGAGGAATCGCTCGTAGATGAACTGGATCTTCTCGCCGTCGATGAGGCGGAGTATGGGCCGTTCAGGCTTGTTCAGCAGCTCTCCGAACGCGATGGTGGTGCCGTCTTTCTTGAATATCAGCGACGCTATGCCGTGCTGCGGGTCATCAGGGCAGGAATAAGCCCTGCGCAGCTCACTCATTAGCAGCGAGTCTGCCGGGGTGCCGGATTCGTAGCGCTCCAGCAGTATGCGGCTCATCTCGGCTATGGTCTCCTTCTGGCGACGTCCGGCGTATGACGATGCGATGTCCTGCATCATCCTGCGCCACATGGCTATTGAGCAGTACTGGGCATTGTCGGTCGGAAGTTCCTTGCCGAGGTAGTTGGTGCAGGCGATCTTCAGCAGCAGGGGATCCTTGAGCCTCAGCACGCAGCTTCGCTCGAGCTCGCCGAATCCTGTTGCCATCTGGTACAGTTCCCCGTAGATGCCGTAGGCCTTCTCGACCTCGGAATCGGAGAAGCCGCGCACCGACATCTCGTCTTCGGTGCCACGGTTGAAGAACATTGAACTGTCCATGCGGCTGAGCTCTGGGGCGAGCCTCTGATGCCAGGTATAGTTGCGGCAGGTGAAGAGGACCCTGAAGTTGGTGTATCCGGGCTTCCCGAACACCTCGCATATCTCCCTGAACAGCATCAGGGGGCCGTCAGTGTCGTCTGTTATGCCGGGATAGGCTATGCACTCGTTCACAGCGTCGAAGAAGACGTAGACCTTCCTGTCCTGCTCGGCGGCAAGTTTCTGCAGAGGCTCGGTGAGCCTGGTGATCTGTTTCCTGCGGGAGATGCCGAAGCTTTCCCTGAGCTGGTCGCTGAGCGTCATCTCGGCAAAGTCGGAGCCCGAGAAGATCATTACGGCCTCCCCGGCTTCCTGCAGGGTCTCGGTCCAGTGGCAGAGCTGGTTGGTCTTGCCCTGACCGGCCTCTCCGAGGAGAGGGAAGATGCTCTTGCCGGAATTGACGAATGCGCTGAATCCTGCCGAGAGGGCGTCGCGCTCCACGAAGAGTTCGCGGTTGTATTTCTTCTGGGCGTAGATGCGCTTCATGTAGCGGTCGCACAGACCGTGCATGAGAGCCACGTACTCATCCCAGTTGAGGTCCTTGGAAATGTCGAAGGACGGCACCAGCACCTGCATCCAGGCGTCGAAGTCCTTGTTGTATCGTTCTCCTATGTAGGTCAGGGCGTCTTCGTCAGCCGATATGAATGACACGCTCTCATCCTTGAGCGACTGGAACACGTATACGTGCCCTTGCTCGTCGGTGTGTATGAGAGGGTAGAGGCTGGCTTCGCCGTCATAATCCTCCAGAGCCTGCAGCGCTTCGGCCCAGGTGCCGAGGCGGGGAAGCAGCGATTCCACGACATCCTTGTAGATGGCTTCCGACAGCGTGGTGCTGTGGCCCTTGTACTCGTTCCTGACCTGTACCATGCTCTGCTCTCCCTTGCTTCCGAGGAAGATGTTGCGCTTCCTGTTGATGACTGCCGATATGCTCATTACAACAGGGTCGTCAGGCAGGGTGGCTGAGGCCGACTGCATCACGACAGGGAGTATGTCGTTGCACCAGTCGCCGAACGAGAGAGGCCGCTTGGCGTCTATCTTGCTCACGACCTTGACGCAGGCTTCGTCGGGAGACGCTCCTGCCAGGACGTGGTCCCGGATTTTTCCTAGCAGCACGATGGATACGTACTGGCTGCTGACTTCGAGGAAGTCGAGCATGTAGTTGGCTGCCTTTGACCAGCTGCCGGCCTGTCTGTGCGTCTGGAACTGCTCCAGGGGGTGTGCCAGGGAGTAGGGTAGTGCCATGGTCAGTGTTTCTTACGACGTGAGAAGAGTGCGACAAGAAGTATCACAACGATAAGCAGAGTGACCACAAGGCGGTATCCCGTGGCGGCGAGGTTGAAGGTCTGCTCGTAGTTCACGATGGCATCCAGCATGCTGCTGATGTCCCATACGGCCGACAGGGATGCCATCAGGGTAAGGAAGGTCAGGAACAGGTTGGTCCTGCTCTCGTGCTCTGCGGCCTGCGCGGTGGTCTCCTGGTCTATCACATGGTAGATGTCGGCCTCCACCTGTCTTGTGTTCAGATTGTTCTCTATTGCCTTGTCGACTTCATTGGGAAGGAAGTTGTAGCTGATGGAGCTGAATGTATACTTGCGCTCGAAGAGCTGAAGTTCTTCGAACAGCTTCGAGGCCTTCTCCTTTTCGCTGCGGAAGCGCATGTTCAGCTTGTACATGTACATCTTGCGGTAAAGCTCGTATAGATATATCATGCCGAAGTAGTCGCTGGTCCATATCTTCTTCGAGAAGTCCGACACTTCCAGCGCGGCAAATGTGACTGAATCCAGCAGCATCAGGGCCTTCCAGTTGTTGAATACCGACAGGCGGCTCTCCGCCAGTGATTTCTCATAGTAGTCCCTGCTCGTCGAGTACAGGGCGTTCTCGTCATATTCAGCAAGCGTTCCGCAGCTGTACAGGAACCTGTCCATCTCTTTTTCATCCTTGGGCACAGCCTCTCCTTCGACTATCTGGAAGAGCTTGAACTTGTTGCCGCTCTCCACGAGATAGGGGCACGATACGCCGGATGTGTCGGCTGTTCCGCCGAGGGCACAGTAGACCTTCTTGACAGGCTCGATCACCGCGTCGATGAACTCCTCGAGCCCTGCATTCTCATAGAAGCAGCAGTTCCTGAGCTTGCCGAGGGTCTTGCGGACCAGTTCCGGCGTGCTTTCCCTGAACGTGAGGCCCACGTGGAAGATCACGATGCCGAAGGGATAGAAGCCCATTTGGATCTCACCTACCTCGAACTTGCTGCCGGCAGTGATTTCTTTATTGATTCCCAGCTTGAAGGAGCTGCGCGTCCGTGTGCAGAAATCCACGAATTCGGGATAGTAGAAATCGCGGAGCAGGTCGGTGCTTTCCTTGGTGTATTCCAGCTTCTCCCAGGCGGATCCGTCCATTATCTGGTCTATGCGTCCGGCAGTCTTCCCGTCAATGGAGAAGTAGCCGCAGAGAAAGGCCGTAGTGTTGACAACAGGTTCCATATAGGTGTGATTATCAGTATATTTCTCAAAGTTAGGTAAAAATTCTGATAAAACACAGCCCCGGCACAACGCTGTGCCAGGGCCTGTTGTCTGGTTGAGGTACCAAGATTCGAACTTGGGCAGACAGAACCAAAATCTGTAGTGCTACCATTACACCATACCTCAGTTCCGGGCTGCAAATGTAGTGAATTTTTCCCTAAGTAAAAATTACTCCATCAGTTTCTTGTACTTGAGGCGCTTGGGCTCCTCGTTGCCGAGACGGGCCTTGCGGTTCTCCTCGTATTCGGAGTAGCTTCCCTCGAAGAAGTAGACCTTCGAGTCGCCCTCGAACGCCAGGATATGGGTCGCGATCCTGTCGAGGAACCAGCGGTCGTGGGATACGACCACGGCGCATCCGGCAAAACCGTCCAGACCTTCCTCGAGCGCACGTATCGTGTTGACGTCCACGTCGTTGGTGGGCTCGTCGAGCAGCAGGACGTTGCCCTCGTCCTTGAGCGTGAGCGCAAGGTGCAGGCGGTTCCTCTCACCACCGGACAGCACGCCGCAGAGCTTCTCCTGGTCTGCTCCGCTGAAGTTGAACCTGCTCACCCATGAGCGGGCGTTGATGTCGCGGTTGCCGAGGCGCACCCATTCCGAGTTGCCTGCAATTGTCTCGAAGACTGTCTTGTCGGGGTCTATGCTCTTGTGCTGCTGGTCCACGTATGCGATCTTGACGGTGTCGCCGATCACGATCTCTCCGCTGTCTGGCTGCTCTATTCCCATGATGAGGCGGAACAGGGTGGTCTTGCCTGCTCCGTTGGGGCCGATGACGCCCACTATGCCTGCAGGAGGCAGGACGAAGTCGAGGTGCTCGAACAGCAACTTGTCACCATAAGCCTTGCTGACATCGTGGAATTCGATGACCTTGTTGCCGAGGTGCGGTCCGTTTGGAATATAAATCTCGAGGCTCTGCTCCTTCTCCTTCACGTCGGCGCTTGCGAGTTTCTCATATGCACCGATACGTGCCTTCTGCTTGGCCTGACGGGCCTTGGGGGCCATGCGGACCCATTCGAGCTCGTGCTCCAGAGTCTTGCGGCGTTTGCTCTCCTGCTTCTCCTCCATTGCAAGGCGTTTGGTCTTCTGATCAAGCCATGAGGAGTAGTTGCCCTTCCAGGGAATGCCCTCGCCGCGGTCGAGCTCGAGTATCCATCCGGCAACGTTGTCGAGGAAGTAACGGTCATGGGTGACGGCTATGACGGTGCCCTTGTACTGCTGGAGATGTGCCTCGAGCCACTGGATGCTCTCGGTGTCGAGGTGGTTGGTGGGCTCGTCGAGCAGAAGGACGTCGGGCTGCTGCAGAAGAAGGCGGCAGAGCGCCACACGGCGGCGCTCACCGCCGGAGAGATTGCCCACGATTGCATCGGAAGGCGGACACTGCAGTGCGTCCATGGCCCTCTCGAGTTTGGAGTCGATCTCCCAGCCGTTGCACTGTTCGATGAGTTCGGTGAGTTCTCCCTGGCGTTCGATGTGACGGTTCATCTCATCGTCGCTCATGGGCTCGCAGAACTTCAGTCCTATGTCGTTGAACTCGGTGAGGAGGTCCATTACGGGCTTGACTCCTTCCTGTACTACTTCGAGGACGGTTTTTTCGGGGTCCATCTGAGGCTCCTGCTCCAGATAGCCTACGGAGTAGCCCGGGGCCCAGACCACTTCGCCCTTGTATGATTTCTCCACGCCTGCTATGATCTTGAGCAGGGTGGATTTACCAGAACCGTTCAGACCAATGATGCCGATCTTGGCACCGTAGAAGAAGCTCAGGTAGATGTCCTTGAGTATTACTTTGTTGTTGTGCGGGAGGGTCTTGCCCACTCCGTGCATGGAGAAGATGATTTTTTCGTCAGCCATAAATGGTCAGCGTTTATTTGTCAGCGTTTTGATTTAAAGAATTCTGTCATAAGTTCCGCGCATTCATCTGCGAGGATTCCGTCAGTCACCTGTGTCTTGGGGTGCAGGAGGGAGGGCTGGAACATCGAGTAGCCCCTCCTCGGATCCGGTGCGGCATAGACGATGCGGCTGATCTGCGCCCAGCACAGTGCGGCCGCGCACATGGGGCATGGCTCCACGGTAACATACAGCGTGCAGTCGGTAAGGTATTTGCCGCCCATCGCCTCGGTGGCCGCGGTCAGCGCTATCATCTCGGCGTGGGCGGTGGGGTCGTGAAGACGCTCCGTCATGTTATGCCCCTTGGCGATGATGCGGCCGCGGTTCACAATGACGGCCCCGATGGGAATCTCTCCCTCTCCGAGGGATATGCGGGCCTCGCGGATGGCCTCGCTCATGTATCTGCTGTCGTCGTCCATTCAGTTAGTCCAGCATTGAGAGTATGTCGTTCCAGACGGTCATCCTGTCGGTCTCGTTCAGGATCTCGTGGCGCATGCCCGGGTACAGCTTGCCGCTGACGTCGGTATAGCCTATGGTCTTCATGAGGTCCACTGCCTTGAAGAAGTCCTTGTCGGTGGTCCTGCAAGGGTCTTCGGCGCCTGATATGAAACGTACGGGAATGTTCTTGTTATCAAGGCTCCAGCCTTTTGCACTGTAGCAGTCCTGCATCATGCCCATCAGATTCCTGAACCCGTTTGCGGTGAATACGAACTGGCAGAGAGGGTCGGTGTGGTGCTCGTCGAGGACTTCCTTGTTCGAGCAGACCCAGGCCTTGTGGTAGGGCCTGCCGCTTGCGCTGGTCTCTCCCTCGAAAGGCTTGTTGAACACACCGAAGGTCATCTTCTGGATGATTGCGGGGCGGTGATGGCTTCCCCGGATGAGGCCTATTCCTGCAGCAAGTGCTTTGCCGAGGCCCTTGGCCGGGTTGTCGGAAGGACTGCCGCATACTATGAGGCGGTCGATGGTCGCGTCATACCTCTTTGCATATGAACGTACCGCGAGCGAGCCCATACTGTGCCCGAAAAGCGTGAAAGGGAGTCCGGGATACTGGCGGCGGGCCCAGTCGCCGACAGTTTTCAGGTCTTCCACCAGGGCGGACCAGCCTCCTTCATACATGAAGCCGAAGTCCTCCTCGCTTTTTACCGAAGCGCCGTGGCCGCGATGGTCGTTTATGATGCATACGTAGCCTTTGGAGGCAAGCCATTCCATGAACTTGTAATACCTCTCCTTGTGCTCGCACATTCCGTGTGAGAGCTGGAATATCCCTTTGGGTTCACATTCCGGCTCCAGAACGGCAACTGCGAGTTCGAGGGAGTCGACTGAAGATTTGATAATGAATTCGTGCATATTTACAAATATAACTTTTTGGTGATAAAAACCTGTTATATTTTGGAAAGTTTCATAAAAAGTTTCATATTTGCGCCCTGTATGAAACTTTTTTTGATTGACGGTCACGCGCTGGTCTTCAAGATGTATTACGCATTCCTGGGCCGGCCCATGGTGAACAGCAAGGGGGAGGACACATCCATCCTCTTTGGCTTTGCCAAATATCTTCTCGAATTGATCGACAGGGAACAGCCGACGCATCTCGCAGTCAGTTTCGATCCTCCCGGAGGAACCTTCAGGAATGAGATGTATCCGGCTTACAAGGCCAACAGGGTTGAAACTCCGCAGCTGGTCATCGACGCCCTCGGGCCTCTGACCGAATTCGTCAAGGCGCTCGACATCCCTGTGCTCATGATAAAGGGCTTCGAGGCGGATGATGTCATAGGTTCTGCCGCCAGGCAGTTCGCATCCGAGGATATGGACGTCTACATGGTCACCCCCGACAAGGATTACGGCCAGCTTGTCTCTCCTCATATCTGGCAGTACAGGCCTGGAAAGGCGCATGGAGAGAACGAAGTGCTCGGCCCTCAGGAAATCTGTGCCAAGTGGGGTATCCAGCATACCGGCCAGGTCATCGACATACTTGCCCTGTGCGGCGATTCTGCGGACAATGTGCCCGGAGTCGCCGGTGTGGGCCCTGTGGGAGCGTCGAAGCTCCTTTGCAAGTACGGTACAGTAGAGAACATATACGCACATATCTCCGAACTCTCCGCCAGCCAGCAGGCGAAGTTCGAGGCTGCGGCCGGCCATATCGGTCTCAGCAAGGAACTGGTTACCATCAAGACGGACATCCCTCTTGACGTGACCGTCGCCGACCTGAAGATGTCGATACGTTCCAATCCGGCCCTCGACGCCTTCCTCGATTTCCACGAAATGCCGTCATTGAAGCGGCTGGTGGGCAAGGTTGCGACCATGCCCGCCGTTGAGCCTGAAGAACCCGGGAAGACTGCGGTTTCGATCGAATACAGGACGGTCAGCAGCATATCCGCCCCTTGCGTGGCCATCAGCCTCCACGGCAGCAGCATCTTTGTGGCTGCCGGCAATGAGGTCGCTTCCGGGAATCCGGAGGCGTTCCGCAGCATGCTCGAGGACCCTTCGGTCGTCAAGGCTGGAGCCGACCTGAAGTCGCAGATGAACATCCTTGCCAGGGAGTGGGGAATCCGGGTTCAAGGCCGTCTGATGGATATAGAACTTATGCACTACCTTCTCAATCCTGAGCGCAGTCACAAGCTTGACATCCTTGCCAAGGCATATCTTGACGTCGATCTTGCGCCGGCGGAGCAGAGCATGTCAACAGGCTCGCTCTTCGATGCCGCCGAGGCGGAGGACGGACCAGACTGTGCCCTTGAAGCCGTTGTCATCTTCCATCTTGCAGGAGTTCTTGCCGGGGAACTCGATTCAACGGACAATCTGCGCGAGCTGTACGACAGGATAGAGGAGCCTCTCATCGGCGTTCTGTCGAGGATGGAACTGGCAGGGGTGAAGATAGACCTTGACTCACTGCGCGACTTCGCAGACGGGCTCAGGAGGGAGATGGTGCGTTCTGAGGCAAAGGTGCGCGAGATCGCGGGAGTTCCCGGCCTCAACGTGGCTTCTCCGAAGCAGATAGGCGAACTTATCTTCGAGAAGATGAAGCTGGACCCCAAGGCGAAGAAGCCCAGGAACGGCAACTGGCCTGCCGACGAGCAGACCCTGTCGGAACTTGCCGACCGCAGCCCTGTCATAGGCGAGATACTCAACTACCGCGGCACCCGCAAGTTGCTGAGCACATATATCGAACCGTTCCCCGGATACGTCAGCCCCGTTGACGGACGCGTCCATACAACCTTCAACCAGGCTCTTACGAGCACCGGACGCCTGAGCAGCTCCAACCCCAATCTGCAGAACATACCTGTACGCACCGAGCAGGGCAGGGAGATACGCAAGGCCTTCGTTCCCGAGGACTCCGGCAGCGTGATAATGAGCGCCGACTATTCGCAGATAGAGCTCAGGATAATGGCGCATCTCTGCGCCGACGAGCATCTGTGCGCCGCCTTCAATGCCGGAACGGACGTTCATGCAGCAACGGCTGCAAAGATATTCGGCGTGCCAGTCGGGGAGGTTACGGCCGACCAGCGCCGTGTAGCCAAGACCGCCAATTTCGGAATCATGTACGGCATTTCGTCCTTCGGCCTCAGCCAGCGTCTGGGGTGCCCGCGTTCCGAGGCAAAGAAAATCATCGACGACTATTTCGCTTCGTTCCCGAGCATACGCTCCTTCATCGACGGGACCCTTGCCTCCGCGAGGGAGAAGGGATATGTGGAAACCCTGTTCGGACGCCGCAGGTACGTGCCGGATGTGAACAGCCACAATGGCAACGTGCGCGCACTTGCCGAGAGGAATGCAGTGAACGCGCCCATCCAGGGAACCAGCGCCGATATCATCAAGCTGGCGATGATAGGTGTCGACCGCCGTCTGCGCCAGGAAGGGCTCAAGTCCCGTATGGTGCTGCAGATCCACGATGAACTTCTTCTCGAGGTGCCCGCAGATGAGATCGAGCGGGTACGCGGAATCCTTGTGAGCGAGATGGAGGGGGTTATAAAATTGAATGTTCCATTAACAGTCGAATGCAATTATGGCAATACATGGCTCGAGGCCCATTGATGAACTTGTACGCCGCGCGATGATAGGCGACGGCGCCGCTTTCACGGAATTGTGGGACACGCACATAGCGGCCCTGAAGAGTTATCTGAGGGGAATCATGAAGAATCTTGACGATTTCTATCTCGACGACATCTGCTCCAGGAGCTTCGAGAAGGCATTCCGCCAGATAGGCAGCTATGACCCGTCCAAGAGCCAGTTCGCGACCTGGCTCAAGGTCATCGCACACAATACCGCCCTGGATACCATTGAGCAGGAGGCCCGTGTGCAGCGAGGTTACGTAAGGCTTGACGACGATACGAAGAACTTGAACATCGGAGAGATAAAGGACGACATCGACACCCCCCTCGACAGCATGATCAGGAACGAGGACCAGGAGGAAACCCAGGGGTACATCGACGGCCTTCCCGATCTTTACAGGGAAATTGCCCATAAACGCCTTATCGACGGCCTTCAGTATAAGGAGATTGCAGAGGAGACAGGACTTGAGCTGAACACCGTGCGCACGCGCATCCGCAGAGCCAAGGCCATGATCGAGAAAATGAAGTCCGATGAAAGAATATGATGTTTTAATCATAGGCGGCGGAATCACCGGTGTCGGGATTGCGAGGGACTGCGCGATGCGTGGCCTCAAAACTCTTCTCGTTGAACGCCAGGATCTTACCAATGGCGCCACGGGCCGTAACCACGGTCTGCTGCACAGCGGTGCACGCTATGCCGTGACGGATCCGGAGTCCGCGGCCGAATGTATCAGGGAGAACAGGATACTGCGCCGCATAGCCTCCAATTGCGTGGAGCCGACGGGAGGCCTTTTCGTTTCCCTGCCTGATGACGATGCTCAGTACAGGGCTCTTTTCATGAAGGCCTGCCATACGGCCGGCATATCCGCAGAGGAGATCGACCCTGCCGAAGCCCTGCGTCTCGAGCCTGCCTTGAACAGGGAGGTGACGGCCGCCATCAGGGTCCCGGATGCATCCATCGACCCGTTCCGTCTGGCAACGGCCAACGCCGTGGACGCCCGTCTTCACGGGGCCATGGTCCTTACATACCATGAGGTTGTGCAGCTTTTGCAGGAGAACGGCGCAATAGTGGGTGCCGTCCTGCGTCAGAGCGATACCGGAGAGGTCGTCACGGTACGCGCCGCCGTTACGGTAAATGCTGCCGGCGTGTGGGGTCAGAAGATAGCCATGATGGCTGATGTGCCGCTGACCCTTCTGCCATCCAAGGGCTCGTTGCTCATATTCGGCCATAGGGTTGCAAGGATGACGCTGAACCGTTGCAGGAAGCCTGCCAGTGCCGATATCCTCGTTCCCGGGGATGTCGTGAGCGTGCTCGGTACCACGTCCAAGAGAGTAAGCATAGATGAGTGTGACAACATAAGGGTGACGCCCGATGAGGTTGATGAACTTCTCCAGGAGGGCTGTACCCTGGCTCCCGTTCTGGCCCAGACCAGGGTGCTGCGTGCATATGCAGGAGTGCGTCCCCTGTACTCGGCGTCCGGCGACGGCACCGGACGCGATGTGAGCCGCGGCATCACCATAATCGACCATGAGGTCAGGGACGGTCTGCATGGCTTCATCACGGCAACAGGAGGCAAGCTCACCACATACAGGCTCATGGCCGAGGAGGTCACCGACCTCGTCTGCCAGAAGTTGAAGATCCGCCGCAAGTGCAGGACTGCCGACAAGTCGCTGCCCGGTTCGGAAAAGGACTTCTTCCCGGCCGAGGGTTCTCTCTCGAAGAAGGCTGCCGCCATGCGTCATGGAACCAAGGCCCAGGATATGGACTTCGACTGTAAATCCGAGGTGCTTTGCGGATGTGAGCACGTGACGCGTGCCGAGATTGCATATGCGGTGAAGACCCTCGGCGTACATAATCTTGTGGAACTGAGGCGTCGTACACGAGTGGGCATGGGCACCTGCCAGGGCTCTTTCTGCATGGGCAAGGTGGCCGCCGCCCTGGCTGAGGAGATGGGTTGTCCGGATGAGGCGGACACACTGGTGGCCCAGTACGTCCAGGAGCGCTGGAAGGGAATAGCACCGGTTTGCTGGGGAGAATCCCTCAGGGAGGCGGAGTATATGCGAAAACTGTATAAGAAATGACGTGTGATGTAGTGATAATAGGTGGAGGCCTTGCCGGCCTGACTGCCGCGCTCGAACTCCAGAGGGCCGGCAGGCAGTGCGTGGTCGTGGCGGGAGGCGTCAGCCTGCATGAGACACCGAGGGCGGAGTATATAGCCGCGGGTGGTGTTTTCCTGCGTGGAGACTTCGTCAAAAGGGGTGAATGGGAAGGAAACCGTCTGATGCGGGTCTGGACAAGGAACCTTGGCGACGAGGCCATAGAGGCGGCGCATTTCATCCTTGCCACAGGACGTTTCTTCAGCAAGGGCCTGGTGTCCACCATGGATGAGATATATGAGCCGGTATTCGGCTGCGATGTCAGGTATGAGAAGGACAGGTCGAAGTGGGTGAACCTCGACTTCTTCGGAGTCCAGCCCTTCGAGGAGTTCGGAGTGGAGACTGACAGCACTGGCCGGGCTCTGATAAATGGTGAGGTGGCGGAGAACCTCTTCGTGGCAGGGGAGATTCTCTGTGGTCAAAAGGATATAGAACAAACAGCATTAGCGGTATGCAGGAACATAATGTAAGCGAAAACAACTTCGAGCAGTGCCTCAAGTGCACCATCTGTAATTCGGTATGTCCGATGATGGCGGCCAACCCGTCGTATCCGGGCCCGAAGCAGGCGGGACCTGATGGGGAGCGTTACCGTATCAAGGACCCCAAGTTCTTCGACCTGACCCTGAAGTATTGCCTTAACTGCAAGCGCTGCGAGGTGGCATGCCCCAGTGGTGTCAAGGTCGGCGATATAATTCAAACCGCACGCCTCAAGTACGGACGCCAGAGCCATCCTCTGAGGGATTATGCACTTGCCGACACCGATACAATGGGAACCCTTGCCTGCAGGACCGCGCCCGGCAGCAACAGGCTGCTTGCGTCCAAGGCTGTCAGGAACCTGATGAACGCCGTGGGCGTCGACCGCCGCAGGGATCTGCCCGAATATGCATCACAGACATTCGAGCAGTGGTATGCTGAGCACAGGGAAGAGCAGATGGCATACGGAAGATATGTCAACTTCTTCCATGGTTGCTATGCCAATTACAATTACCCCCAGCTCGCAAAGGACTTCCTGACTGTCATGAACTCATGCGGCTATGGCGTGAGGCTTCTCGATGGGGAGAAGTGCTGCGGAGTAGCGATGATAACCGGCGGCTTCGGATCCAGGGCGAGAAAGCAGGCTATGGCGAACATCGCAGCTTTCGATGCCTCGGAGGGTCCTGTGCTTACCGTATCGTCAACCTGTACATTCACAATAAGGGACGAGTACCGTCAGGTGCTCGGACTCGACATGCACGGGAACGAGGAGCGCATAGAGATGGCCGTCAAATGGCTGTACTCCGCAGTGGAGCACGGGCGGGTGAAGCTCGCATTCAAGGAAGGCTTCAAGGCCAGGATGGCATATCACACCGCGTGTCATATGAGCAAGTTGGGGTGGTCTGTCTATTCCATCGGCCTCCTGAAGATGATACCCGGCCTCGAACTCGTGGTCCTGGACCAGGAATGCTGCGGCATGGCCGGGACCTTCGGATTCAAGAAGGAGAACTACAATCTTTCGCAGCGCATAGGAAGCAAGCTTTTCGACAGCATACGCATAGTCGAACCGCAGGCGGTTGTCACCGACTGCGAAACTTGCAAATGGCAGATCGGACAGGCCACGGGCCTTGACGTGCTGAACCCCATCAGCGTGCTTGCAGGCGCGCTGGATATCGAACGTACAAGAGAACTCAACAATGCATAAATTTGACAAGGAGCAGTTCGAGCCTGCAGTCAGGCTCTGGCAGGAGTGGAATGAAAAGATCAATGTCATCTCCCGCAAGGATGCGGAGAATGTGTTCGAGCACCATATCCTGCATTCTCTGGCAATAGCGGAATATGTCGACAGGAAGTACGGCGGATTCCAGAAGGGGGCGAGCGTGCTTGACCTCGGTACCGGCGGCGGTTTCCCCGGCATCCCTCTGGCGATGGTATACCCCGAAGTGAAGTTCACGCTCTGCGACTCTATTGGCAAGAAAGTGCGGGTTGCGCAGGCCGTTGCCGACGGGCTCGGACTTGAGAACGTGCACTGTGTCAATGCACGGGCGGAAACTCTGGGAGAAACATTCGACTGGGTGGTCTCAAGGGCGGTCACATCCCTGGAGAACTTTTATCCGTGGGTCAGGGGAAAGTACAGGAACGGTATCCTGTACCTCAAGGGAGGAGATGTGAACCAGGAGATATCCGACCTCCTGAGAAAATTCAGGATGAAGCCGTCGAACATAGGAACCTGGCCTATTGATGAATGGCTTGATGACGAATATTTTGCAGAAAAATTTGTAATTGAAATCGGAAAAGATTACCTTTGCCCTCCCAAAATGAATAATTAAAAATCAAAGATATGAAAAGGACATTCCAACCCTCCAACCGCAAGCGCGTGAACAAGCATGGTTTCCGCGAGCGTATGAGCACTCCCAACGGTCGCCGCGTGCTCGCTTCACGTCGTGCACATGGCCGCAAGAAACTCACCGTTTCTTCAGAGGACAGATTCTAGGTCTGTACAGCAGACTTGAATGCCGGCTCACGAGCCGGCTTTTTTTTACCCTTCCGCTCCCGCGCATATGCGCATAATGCGCGAATTTTTTCTATCTTTGTATGATATGATGAAAGAGAATGATTTTTCGAGGCTTGAACTGAACCTCCAGGCGCTGAAGAAGAACTACCGTTACTTCCGTTCCCGTCTGCGTCCCTCCACCAGACTTCTGGTTCTGGTAAAGGCGAATGCATATGGCCACGGGGCGGTCGAGTTTGCGTCCATGCTTCAGGCCCAGGGAGCCGATTATCTTGCAGTGGCCCTGCCTGTCGAGGGTGTCGAGCTGCGCAGGAACGGTATCTCCCTGCCGATACTCGTCCTTACTGCCGGTACGGATTTCTTCCCTGAAATCATCAGACATCAGCTTGAACCGGGAATGCCCAATCTCGAAACCCTCGGAGCCTTCTGCGACGAGCTGGCGGCCCGCGGCATCAAGGACTACCCGGTCCACATCAAACTTGACACCGGCATGCACCGTCTTGGATTCATGACCTCGGAGCTTGCAGCCCTCTGTGAATTCCTTTCTGTCCATCACGAAGTGCGGGTCAAGTCGATATATTCCCATCTTGCCGTTTCCGAGGATCCCGGGGAGGATGATTTCACCCTGGGACAGATATCGATGTTCCAGGCAAATGCGGACACGATAAGCCGCAGCATAGGGTACAAGCCCATGTGGCATATCCTCAATTCCGCCGGAATAGAGCGGTTCCCCCAGTATCAGTTCGACATGGTGCGCCTGGGAATCGGCATCTATGGCATAAGCGCCCTTCCTGACGTGAAGCTGGCGCCTGTGGCAAGCCTCAAGGTGAAGATACTTCAGATCAAGCACCTGCAGCCGGAGGATGGAACAATAGGTTACGGCCGCTGGGGCAAGGTCGCTCCGGAAGGCACCACCATCGCCACCATACCCTGCGGCTATGCCGACGGTCTCGACAGGCATCTCGGCCGCGGCCACGCAAGCTTCAGCGTTGCCGGCCACCGGGCCCCGACCATCGGCAACATATGCATGGACATGTGCATGATCGATGTCACCGGCATTCCCTGCAAGGTGGGCGATACCGTGACGATATTCGGGGAGGACCCCACCATATGCGAGCTGGCGGACATACTGGGTACGATACCTTACGAGATACTCACTTCCGTGCCCAGGCGCATAGAGAGGATAATAACCAACAAATAATCATATATGAAGAAGATTGCAATTCTCATCGCCGTGCTGGCATCCGCAAGCATGGCTGCACAGACCAATGCCGGCGGCATCACCGCTGAAATGCTCGCCGAAATCCAGAAGGGCTATGAAGGGACACCTGCCGACAAGGCAATCCGTAACGCAGTGAACACCACTGCCATCAACGTCCTCAGCGCCAATGCGGAGAATGCTGCGATGATCGACACGCATTTCTCCGACCGCGTGAAGACCAAAGGCATCACCGACCAGAAGTCCAGCGGCCGCTGCTGGCTCTTCACCGGCTTGAACGTGCTCCGTGCTGCAGTCATAGAAAAGTACGGTCTTGACGAATTCCAGTTCTCCCAGAACTACTGCTTCTTCTGGGACCAGCTTGAGAAGGCCAATCTCTTCCTTCAGGCAGTGATCGACACCCGCGACAAGCCCTTCGACGACCGTGAGGTCGACTGGCTCTTCCAGCATCCCATCAGTGACGGCGGCACATTCACCGGAGTGGCCAACCTTGTGACCAAGTACGGCGTGGTGCCCGCATCTGCAATGCCCGAAACCCTGGTTGCGAACAGCACATCCCAGATGTCCACCCATCTCAAGAACCTGCTCAGGCAGGACGGCCTCAAGTTGAGGGAGACCCCTGCGGGAGTCAAGCCCAAGGCACTGCCCGGGTATCTGCAGCAGCAGAAGGTTCAGATGCTTTCCGAGGTGTACCATGTGCTTTGCATATGCCTCGGCGTCCCTCCGACTGAATTTTGTTGGAAAGACAGGACGTGCACTCCGGTAGAATACTATAAGGAGCTTCTCGGTTACGACCTCGAGAACAACTATGTGATGCTTATGAACGATCCCAGCCGCGAATACGGCAAGGTATACGAGATAGAGTACGACCGCCATGTTTATGACGGCGACAACTGGCTCTATGTCAACCTGCCCGTCGAGCGTATCAAGGAAATGGCCATCGCGTCCATCAAGGACGGTACTGCAATGTACTTCTCATGCGATGTGAGCAAGTTCCTCAACAGGGACAAGGGCGTTGCCGACCTTGCCAACTTCGATTATGATTCCCTGCTCGGAGTGAACTTCACCATGGACAAGAAGGCCCGCGTCATGACACATGCCAGCGGCTCGTCCCACGCAATGACCCTCATCGCCGTCGACCTCAAGGACGGAAAGCCGGTGAAGTGGATGGTGGAGAACAGCTGGGGTGAGAAGTCAGGCTACAAGGGCAACATAATCATGACCGACGAATGGTTCGATGAATATATGTTCCGTCTCGTGGTCGAGAAGAGGTTCGTTCCCGCTGACGTGATGGAGATGCTCGGGCAGACCCCCGTCAAGCTGCCCGCATGGGACCCCATGTTCCTTGGCGAAGAATAAATCGTGCATATGACACCTTTTCTTAAACAGACAGCCAGCCATTATTTTACGGCAGGGGACTTGGAGCACGCATGCTTCATATTCCCTAACCGGCGTGCCAGGTCGTTCTTCAGCAAGTATCTTGGTGAGGAGGTCGCCCGGCAGCGCATAGTCATCACGGCTCCCGTGATGACGACCATGAACGACTTCTTCTACCACATCCAGGGCGCGTCGCCCACCGACAAGGTCAACCTCCTGCTTGAACTTTACAACCAGTACAAGGCGTTGAACCCCAAGGCGGAGAGCCTTGATGACTTCATGTTCTGGGGGGATGTGATCCTTTCTGATTTCGACGACGTCGACAAGTATCTCGTCAATCCGGAGCATCTGTTCGCAAACGTTGCCGAGTTCAAGGGCATGCAGGACTCGTTCTCATATCTCACGGAAAATCAGCGTGATGCAATCAAACGTTTCCTGGAGCATTTCCACGGGAACGGCAAACTTACAGTCGACATCGAGGACAATGGGAACTACAAGGCCCGTTTCCTGAAAATCTGGGACATCCTTCTTCCTCTGTACCGCAACTTCGGAGCCTCCCTCAGTGCAAAGGGGTGCAGCTATGAGGGCCAGGTCTACCGTGCCCTGGCATCCCGTCTGGAGACGGAATCCATAGCCGACATCCTTTCCGCCGCTTATCCGGAGGTGAAGAAGTTCGTCTTCGTCGGCCTCAATGCGCTGAACGAGTGCGAGAAGAAGGTCATGACGAAGATGAGGGACGCGAAGGTCGCAGAGTTCTGCTGGGACTGGAGCACCCCCGAAATACGTGCCGACAGGAACCGCTCGTCGTTCTTCCTTTCGGAGAATGTCGTCCGCTTCCCCCAGGCGTTCAAGCTTGATGCTGACGGCCTTTCGAGGCCCGAAGTCAATGTGCTGAGCGTGCCCAGTTCCGTGGGCCAGGCCAAGCAGATACCCGCCGTTCTCGACAAGTTCCGCAAGGCGGACAGTGTACCCGGTATCGAAACTGCCATAGTGCTTCCTGACGAGAACCTTCTCATTCCCGTCCTGAACACCATCCCTGCCGACATTTCCCAGTTCAACGTTACCATGGGATACCCCATGGGCGGCAGTGAATTCTGGAACCTGATGAATGATGTGGCCGCCATGCAGATGCACCTGCGCAACCATGGTGGCAGATGGATGGTATACCACAAGCAGCTCCGGGCCATATTGTCGAACAGCATAATGAAGTCCGTCCTTTCCGACGAGGCAAGGGATGTGCTGAACCGGGCCATATCTTCCGGACGATGCTACATCCCCCTGGCCGACCTCTCCGGCGACAAGGTGCTCGACCTTGTCTTCAGCCCGGCGGTGACGGACCCGTCTTCGACCGATGCTGCGCAGATTGCCGGCATAGGGGAGTACCTTTCAACTCTGGTCATCGGCCTTGCACCGTTCATCGGCGCAGTGCCGGACATGACGCTGGAACTCGATTTCGCCAAGGTTTACCATAATGCGATAACAAGGCTTTCGCGTTATGGCCTGCCCGTCCTTCCCGCAACGTATTTCCGCCTGCTGAACCAGATGGTCGGCACGGCGTCGGTACCGTTCCATGGCGAACCGCTCAACGGTCTTCAGATAATGGGTCCCCTCGAGACCAGGGCCCTGGACTTCGACAACCTGGTGATACTTGGCTGCAACGAGGGCGTGTTCCCGAGAAAGAGTGTGAGCTCCTCGTTCATACCGCCCGAGTTGCGCAAAGGCTTCGGGCTGCCCACATAT
This sequence comes from Candidatus Cryptobacteroides sp., assembly GCA_045640445.1. Taxonomy (GTDB): domain Bacteria; phylum Bacteroidota; class Bacteroidia; order Bacteroidales; family UBA932; genus Cryptobacteroides. The sequence continues at coordinate 37,683 of JAZUFA010000007.1, forward strand.
GAGTATCAGGATTCTGTATGGGCATATTATTTCTACAGGCTCATACAGCGTGCGACGAATGTGTGGCTGATCATGGATTCGCGCTCCGAAGGCACCCGCTCCGGGGAGGAGAGCCGCTACATCAAGCAGCTCGAGCTCGACTTCGGCTTCAAGCTGAACCGCTATGTGGTCTCCGTGCCCATAGAACCTGCCAGGGGTGATGAGTATACGAAGACTGCGGAACATGTCGACGCCCTGAAGAAATGGCATCTTTCCGCGAGCGCCCTGCAGAACTATCTCAACTGCCCCGCGCAGTTCTATTTCCGTTCTGTACTCCGTCTGAAAGACGAGGACGAAGCTGCGGATTCCCTGGATGCCGGCATGCTGGGCAATGTCTTCCACAAAATGATGGAGAACCTCTTCAAACCCTATAAGGTTGTAAGGCGGGAGGATCTCGAGAGCATCCTGAAAGACGGCCATGCCATCAGGTCAAAGGTTGAAAGTCTGATAATGGACGAACTCCATACCTTCGAGATCGCCGGGCGCAACATCATCTTCCGTGACATAATATGCAAGTATGTCAGAAAGGTTATTGAAAGCGACATCAAACTGCTGGATGCCAAAGGCCTGAAGGAGTTCGAAATCCTGGGCGTCGAGCGGCAGATGGAAATGGATATCGACGGATACAAGTTCGTCGGCAAGCTTGACCGCATCGACAGGTTCATCCCCGGCGAGACCAGGGTGGTCGATTACAAGACGGGCAAGGTTTCCGATGATGATTTCATAATAGACGGTGCCAACGCGGAGAAGGTTGTCGGCGCCCTTTTCGGCAAAGACAACTCCAAGCGTCCCAAGATTGCTCTCCAGCTGTATCTTTATGACCGCTTCGTCTCAAGCAGCAAGGAGTTTGAGGGAACGGACATTGTCAACTCCATCTATCAACCTTCCAGGTTGTTCATCAGGGATGTCGAGAACATCTCGCTCAACGAAAAGTTCTGCGACCTGATGAAGGAACGCCTTTCAACCCTGCTCGGGGAGATATCCGATACCTCGAAGCCATGGCGGAAGACGAATGATACGAAAAATACATGCAAGTATTGTGATTTCAAAATGATCTGTGGGCGATGAAAGTATTGAAGGCAAGCGCAGGTTCGGGAAAGACATACAGACTGTCGAAGGCATTCATCGACAGGCTTCTTTCCTCGGAAGACAGATATGAGTACCGTCATCTTCTCGCGGTGACGTTCACCAACAAGGCGACTGCGGAGATGAAAGGCAGGATCCTTAAGGACCTGTACGAGTTGTCGGCTACCGACAACAAGGCCAGGCGTATATTGACCGACATACTCCACGATTACAGTGCATTCTATGTCAGCACCATCGACAAGTTCTTCCAGCAGGCCCTCAGGGCTTTTTCCAGGGAGATAGGCCAGTTCTCCGCGTACCAGATAGAACTCGACAGGAAGTCGCTCATCAAGGAGGCGACGGACCGTATTCTCGACGGCCTTACGGATGACAAGCCCGAGCTTGTCGACTGGTTGAGGAAGAACGCTGAGGCTGCAATCGAGCAGGGCACTACGTTCGCTCTCGACAAAGGCCTCGAGGATATGGGGCAGCGCATAAAGAATGATGAGCACCGTGCCTTATGGGAAGAGCATGGGGCCAGTGATGAGACCCTCTTCAGCAAGGAGAGGCTCAAACGCATTGCTGAAAGGTGCGATGAAGTCATCGATGCGTTCCATGCCGAAATATCCGCCACCGCGAAGGCGGTTGCCCCTTCGCTGGCCGGCGCGGACGATAACGTCCTGAAGGACTTTGCCGCCTATTCGAAGGAATTCAAGCGCTGGGATGTCGTGCCCGCGCTTAAAAAGAGGCTTGAGAAGGCATGCGCCGGGAGCGCTTTCTGCGACCTTTTCGGAAAGAGGTTCGCGGAGTACAACACGGCTCTTCTGATCAAGAAAATGCTGTACAGCCTCGGACTTTCCGGCGAATTCATTGCCGAGTTCAACGCTCTTGTCAGGGAGAAGAACGTGATGCCCCTTGAAGATTCCAACACGATCCTCAGGGATATCATCGACGGCTCTGACGCCCCTTTCGTGTACGAGAAACTTGGAGTCAAGTATACAAGTTTCCTGCTGGACGAGTTCCAGGACACTTCCAACATTCAGTGGCAGAACTTCCTTCCGCTTCTCAAGGAATGCGAGTCCAAGGACAGCGCCAATCTCATAGTGGGCGATGTCAAGCAGAGCATCTACCGCTGGCGCGACTCCGACTGGCGCCTTCTGGGCGAAGAGGTGCTCCGTCAGTTTCCCTGTGCGGACCTGGAGCCTCTTGACTGCAACTGGCGCAGCGTCCGTAACGTCGTCGACTTCAACAGCGATTTCTTCAAATTTGCCGCAAACCTTGTCGGTACGTCCGATATCTACTCCGATGTCAGGCAGAAGGTGCGCAGCGATGATCCCCAACGCGGCGGCGTGCGTGCCAGCTTTGTGGAAGACCAGCTTGAAGCTGTGTATGAATCCGTACAGGATGCACGTGCAGCCGGGGCGGAGTGGAGCGACATCGCAATACTTGTGAGGTACAAGGACCGGGGTGCCGAAATTGCCTCCAAGCTTATAGAGAAGGGCATCCCCGTGATCTCGGATGACTCACTTTCCCTCAAATCGTCCCTTGTTGTCCGCCGCCTTGTGTCACTCCTGCACAGTTTCGAGAATCCGAACGATACGATAGCTGGCTATGCGGCATCCTCCATGGGCGTCAGCTTCCCCAGTACTTATCATTCACTCATCGACATGTGCGAGGATCTTCTGCGTTCTCTGCGCGACTATGATCCCAAGTCGTTCGATGGGGAGACCCTGTTCATCCAGGCATTCATGGATGATCTCCAGAGCTGGGTGCAGGTCAATGGAAACAACCTCAGGTACTATCTCGAACATTGGGACAGCACTGAACTTTTCATCGGCTCTCCGGCGAATTCGGGCGCAGTCCGCATCCTGACGATCCACAAGTCGAAGGGGCTGGAGTTCCCGTACACCATATTCGCATTTGCGGAGGAGGTCGAGCTCTTCAGGCATGGCATCCACTGGTGCTGGCTCGATGCTTCCGGCACTTCGCTTGGGGAGGAACTTTCAGGCCCGTATCCTGTAGACCTGAGCTCCTCATCGGAGCATACCCTGTTCGAGGACGATTACCACCGTGAACGGGGAATGCAGGCAGTTGACAATATCAACCTCTTCTACGTGGCGTTCACAAGGGCGGGGAAGTATCTCCATATAATATCTCAGCTGCCTGGCAAGACGTTCCTTGATAAGAAGGACAAGACCAAGTACGCCTTTACGAACATGTCCCAGATACTATATGCATTCTGCAATTCTGCCGAGTGGACCATGGGAAGCATGTACGATTTCAAGAAGATGGTGAGGAAGCCGGGTACCGGTGAGAAGGACTTTGCGTCTTCGTATCCGTCCATCCCTCTGGCCGGACGCCTCAGTGCATCTCAGGATGCCATCGACTATTTCGGGGCTGACGGCACTGCAGGCACGGAAGCCTCCGCGAGGCTCATGGGCATAGCCATGCACAAGATTCTTTCAGGCGTGCAGAGCCCGGACGACCTTGAGAAGGAAGTCAGCGCGGCTGTGACGGACTGCATCCTCTCCGAGGAGGAGGGCAAGTCGGCGCTGGCGGAGCTGAAAGCCAGGGTAGCCGCCCATCCGGAGTGGTTCGGCACTCGGACCGAAGCCCGCAACGAAGTGTCGCTGTTCGCCGAGGACGGACAGTGCCACCGCCCCGACAGGGTGGTGTTCACCTCCGACGGCGTGGTGGTTGTCGACTATAAGTTCGGAGAAGAGAAGAAGAAGTATACCGAGCAGGTTGCCCGGTACATGGATCTGTACCGCAGGATGGGGTACAGGAACGTTTCGGGCGCCGTATGGTATGTCCGTGAAGACAAAGTAATAAATGTAGATTGAAGATGAAGAGATTGTTTTTGCTGATTGCAGTCCTGGCCGCATCATTACAGATGTCGCAGGCGCAGTCCCTTATGAATGAGTCCTACGTGATGCATCCCAAGTCTCCGGCCGTACCGGTTGCTGTGACGTTTGCCGGCCAGAGGGTCGATCTTTCCGACCCCGACAGGTACGAGAGGATGGACCGTGAACTTATGACGTTCACATACATGCACACCACATCGACCCTGATGCTCAAGCGTGCGCCCAAGTATTTCCCCATAATAGAGCCTATCCTGAAGCAGTACGGGATACCTGATGACCTCAAGTATATGATGGTCATCGAGAGCAATCTCGAACCCAAGTCGGTTTCATCCGCCGGCGCCGCCGGCCTTTGGCAGTTTACCAAGGCGACCGCCAAGGAATACGGGCTTGAGATCCGGGACGGAGTCGATGAGCGCTTCAATATCGAGAAGGAGACAGTTGCCGCATGCAAGTTCCTCAAGAAGGCATATGCGAAGTTCGGCGACTGGATGACTGTTGCAGCCAGCTACAATGCAGGCCAGGGTGGAATCGCCAGACGCATCGAACAGCAGCATCAGAGCTGCGCCCTCGACCTTTGGACCGTCGAGGAGACAGCCCGGTACATGTATCGTATACTTGCGGCAAAGATGATGTTCGAAGCTCCGGAACAATTCGGCTTCGATGTTTCTGAAGCCGAAAAATACAAATACCGCCAGCCTTCCGAAGTCGTCACCGTCACAACTTCCATATCGTCCCTGGTGACTTTTGCGGAAGAGCACGGAACAACCTATGCAAAACTCAAGGCCGCGAACCTCTGGCTTCGCGACGACAAACTTGACAATCCTTCCGGCACTTCCTACAGGATCATCATTCCTTGACAGTTATCAGTTGATTCTGAGTACTGAGTCTGCATAATTCGTCGCTGCAGGGCGGTGGGTTATGCAGATTATCGTTTTACTGCCCTTGTAGCGCCCGGCAAGACGTTCGAGCAGCTGCTGCTCGGTGTCGGCGTCGAGGGCGGAGGTCGCTTCGTCGAGGATGAGGACTCCTCCGGGGCGGAGCAGCGACCTTGCTATGGCGATTCTCTGTGCCTGGCCCTCGGACAGACCCGAGCCAATTTCGGCGCAGGAGGTGTTCAGCCCTTCGGCAAGATCCATGACAAAGTCGGCGGCGGCAAGATGCAGGGCCTCCTTCATCATGTCGTCGGTGGCGTCAGGGGCGGCCATGAGTAGGTTCTCCCTGATTGTGCCGCTCATCAGGCTGTTACCCTGGGGAACATACATGAAGTTGGTCCTTGTCCTGGGTGACACTTCAACCTTACAGCCGCTGTTGTAGAGGCTGATCCTGCCTTCTGTCGGCTTGAGCAAAGCCAGTATCATTCGTATAAGGGTTGATTTTCCTGCTCCTGTAGGACCGAGGATGACAGTGGTGGTGCCTGGTTTGAAGTCGAAGTCCAGCTGGGATACGACGTTCTCGTTACCGTCTTCGTACTGGAATCCAACGCACTCCGCAAGGACTCCGGGGACTCCGTCGATCACTATGGGGTTGCTCTCGTCTTCCTGGACCAGGGCCTCGAGGTCCATGATCCTTTCCTCGGAGCTGAGCGCCCTTATGTATGCTGGAATCTGCAGGGCTATGGAGGCAACCGGCCTCTGGACCTGGCCTACAAGCTGGAGGAAGGCCACCATCATACCATATGTGACCGTGCCGTCCTGCAGGCCGAACACACCCCAGAGGAATACCAGGGCGTAACCTGCTGAGAAACCGAGTCTCATGAATCCCCTGGATATGGCGTTGTAGTTGAGGCGTGTTATGGTGAGGTCCTTGACCCTGTCCTGCATGCCGCCAAGTTTGGCAAGCACGTCGGCCGTGCATCCGAGAGTCTTGACGAGGACTCTGTGCTGCAGGTTCTCCTGCATGTGGCCCTGGATCTTTCCGTCGGTTGCGCGGATCTCTCCTGTGAGCTGGCGCAACTTGCGGAAGAACAGCCTGCTTCCCAGGACGGCCACGGGCATGATGAACAGAAGGATCCATGCCAGGTTGGGCGACAGGAAGAACAGGTATGCCGAAGCGGCGAGCAACTGGAACAGGGTTACGAATATGCCGGGTATGCTCACGCATATGAAGTCGGTGCTTACCCTGACGTCTTCTTCAAGACGGTTGATGGCGTCGCCGCTGTGATACTTCTCGCGGCCCGCCCAGGTGCTGCACATCACTTTCTCGAATATGTTCCTGCGTCTGCCGTTCTGCGCCTTGACCACCGTGTAGCCTTCCCAGTAGCGGCTCGCCGTTGCGATGATGACCTGGGCGAGCATGATGCCGAGAAGGACCCATACCTTGGGCCACAGTTCCTGGTGGACCGCACCTGTGGCGATGTCGGTCACACGCTTGCTGCTCCATACGAAAGCCATGGAGGACAGGACTGTGAGCACGCCCAGCAGGCAACTGACCGCTATCTTGCCCGACATCGGCCTGGCCGATGCCATCAGCGCTCTATGACATGTGCGGAAGTTCTTCATTGGACTCTCCTGATTATTGCGAGGGTGAAACGTCTGATGATATAGGGCATCCTTGCCCAGATGCGGCTATGCCTTATGAAGGAAGGAGAACTGCATAGTATCTCCTTTCCATCTTTCTTTATTATTGCGGTAACTGTGCCGCATATGTCCTCCATCCTGCAGTGTTCCGTGCCCTTGAGGTTTCCGTCGCCCTTCAGGGTGACTCTGTCACCGTCGATGCCGATGATGCGGTGCAGCACGAAATGGCCGGGAGCGATCTCGCACAGGGCGATGTCGCCGATGCGGGGATTCTCCGGCAACACAAGCTTCACGCAGTCCTTGTCGCCGAATATGAATGGGAGCATGCTGTTCCCCTTGGTCATGATGATGACCTGGTGACCTTCAAGGAGCATGGCCCTGACCTCTGTCAGCAGGATCTCGTTGGGGAGGACCATCTTCATGCAAGCACCTCCTTGCTGCATACTTCTGCGGCTTCGCGGTCCGGCCTGCAGTCAAGGACGTAGCAGGGGACACCTGTTGCTATGGCCTCCAGGCTCGCATGCAGGCCGTCGGCCATGCCCCTGTGAGCCTTGAAACCGGAACATGATGAATATACCGAGGCGTAGGATTCAAGCACGCCGAACCTTGTGATCCTGTTCTCCGCGCAGCGCCTGATGCGTACGATGGCTCCGACCGGAGCCTCCACGTTGCGGTAGCAGGGGGTCTTGCCGCTCCAGGGAGAACCGTATGCGATGACGCGTCCGTCCGGCCATATGCGGAGGATGGGGTTGTCGTCGTTCATGAGTTCGGTCCCGGGAATGTAATTGAGCCACTGCTGGCTGTGGGTGCTCTTTCCTGTGCCGCTCTTTGCTATGAAGAGGAAGGCCTTTCCGCTGTTGCTGACCATGGATGCATGCATCTCCAGCGTGCCGAGGGTCGCCGTGTTGAATGCGTAGAGGAGCATCAGGGAATTGTTGATGCCGAAGATGGCCTCGCTGACCTTGCGGCCGGGTATCTTCACCAGGCCTTTCTTGAAATCGGCGCTCGCCCATGTCTGTGCTACGGTGGGGATGCGGCGGTCGGGACTGGCGTCGAACCACCAGTCTTCGCCCTGATGGTACAGTTTGATTACGGTCTCGCCGTCCTCGGTTTCAGGTTCCAAAACGGTGGTGAGCTCTCCGGAGGGGAGTTCGGGTACCAGCTCAAGGCTGAAGAGGGGTGCCGGACATACCTCATCCTGGAGGAAGGGCTCATATTGGCCGAGGTGCTGCCAGAGCACGCTTCCGTCGGGGATGGAGAGGTTGAAGATATGTTCTGCTACTTTGTAGGATTTTGTCATCTCGCTGATTCTTGAATCATACAAAGATAGTGATAATTCGTTTGAATTCGTTATATTTGCCTGTTAAACAAAACAGTAAAGATTATGGAAGGGACAGATGAAATCCGCGGTCTGGATTACAACACTCTCAGAGAAAAACTTGTAATGCCCGAATATGGCAGGAACGTGCTCCATATGGTTGAGCAGCTCCGTTCCATCGAAGACCGTGAAAAACGCAGCGAGCAGGCCAGGGCTGTGGTGAAGACCATGGAGATTCTCAATCCCCAGGTCCACGGCCAGGAGAATTATGAACAGAAGTTATGGGACCATCTATACATGATAGCCGGGTATGACCTCGACGTCGATTCGCCGTATCCGTGTCCGGTTGCGGCCGAGTTCGCGACCAAGCCCGTGCCCATTCCCATGAAGGGCACGAAGATCAAGGCAACCCACTATGGCCGCAACATCGAGAAGATCATCGAACTTCTCTGCAACGAGCCCGATGGCGAGACAAAGACGGAGATGATACGTTCCCTTGCCATCTATATGCGCCAGCAGTACCTTATATGGAACAAGGACAGCGTGGCTGACGAGACCATCTTCGCCGACATCGAGAAGCTTTCCGACTACAGGCTCAAGGTTCCTGAAGGAATCAGCCTCAGCAAGATTTCGGCGGACGCCAGCTTCATGCGTCCGGGAATGGGTATGAACGTAGGCCAGGGGGGCCAGAGAAACCGCAATCACAAGAACAACAGGTCCAGGGGAGGCAAGAAAAAATGAGAATCAAGGAAACCATCAATAACTGGGACGAGAACGAGAAGAAGGCCGCCATACGCATAGCCGGTCTGTGCTTTGCCGCGCTTACCGTCTTCACCCTGATAGCAATCGTGTCCTATCTCTTCCACTGGAGGCAGGACATGAGCCTGCTTGCCGGCGCGTCTGCCGGTGACGCTGCCAACGCTGCCGCGAAGCTCGGCTGCCGTACCGGCCATTTCCTTGTCTGTACGCTGTTCGGCCTCGGCAGCCTTGCACTGCCTGTCATACTTGCCGCAGTGAGCGTACGTCTCATTGCCGACAAATGGCAATACTCCCTTGCAAAGACCACCATCGTCGCCTTGACGGGTGCATTCGTCACTTCGCTTCTCTTCGCCTTTGCGGGCAAGCTCGCCGGCCTTGATTATGTCTTCGGCGGCGGCCTGGGCGGAAGGCTCGGATCAGACGTTGTCAGTTGGAGCAACTCCCTCGTGGGCGTGTTCGTGACGGGGCTCCTTATACTGATCCTTCTTGCCGCCTGGCTGGTGTTCTCATCCAGACGTTTCACGAACTGGTTCACCGGTCTGGGGGCATCCGATCCCGGGAAGGAAGAAAGCTGCAGTTCGGACAAGCAGGCCGTACCGGGATTGAAGCGTGAGCCAGAGCCTGCCCCTGCGCCCGCCCCTGCTCCAGCACCGGCCCCCGCTCCTGCGCCAGCACCAAAGCCGGAACCAAAGCCGGAGCCGAAACCCAAGCCGGACGCATTGCTTCCGACACCCCCCGAGACGCCGGATGCTGATGAAAGCTTCGAGGTTATAACCGACGACACCCTTTCAAAGGAAGTCCAGGAAGAGCTCAAGCCAATTGACAACCGGCTTGACCCGCCTGACGGTCTTCCCAAATACAAGTTCCCTTCCATCGACCTGCTCGAGGCTTATGCTTCCGCCAGGGTGGAGGTCTCCAATGAAGAACTTGCAAGGAACAACAACAAGATACGTGCAACCCTCGCGAACTATAAGATCCAGGTCAACGATGTCAAGGCTGTCATGGGTCCTACGGTCACACTTTACAAGGTTTATCCCGCCCCCGGTGTCCAGATCGCCCAGATCAAGCGCCTTCAGGAGGATATTGCGGTCAGCCTCAATGCCAAGGGCGTGCGCGTCATCACGCTGTCCGACTCAGTCGGCATCGAGGTGGCCAATGACCGTTCCAGCATAGTTGCCCTGAAGTCCCTGCTGAACGACGATTCGTTCCGTAACAGCAAGTATGACCTCCCGGTTGCCATAGGATACACTATCCAGCAGAAGGTCAAGGTGTTCGACCTTGCAGATGCACCCCACCTCCTCGTGGCCGGCGCCACCAAGCAGGGTAAGTCGGTGGGCTTGAACGTCATCATCAACTCTCTGCTCTACAGCCGCCATCCTTCAGAGCTCAGGTTCGTGTTCATCGATCCCAAGATGGTCGAGTTCAGCGCATATGCACAGCTGCTCCACCACTATCTTGCCGTACTTCCCGACGCAGCCGACGAGCAGGAGGAAGCCGAGAATGCAATCGTCAAGAAACCCAAGGATGCCGAGAGGATACTCCGCTCCCTCTGCATCGAGATGGATGACAGATACGAGCTCCTGGCCAAGGCCGGCGCGAACAACATCAAGAACTACAACGCAAAGTACAAGGAGCGCAAGCTCAACCCCAACAATGGCCACAGGTTCCTTCCTTACCTTGTAGTGGTAGTCGACGAGTATGCCGACCTTACCATGACCACCGGAGCCTCTCCCGAGGCCAGGGCGGCAAGCCGCAGCATCACGAACTCCATCATCCGTCTTGCACAGAAGGGACGTGCAGCAGGTCTCCATGTGATACTTGCCACCCAGCGTCCTTCAGTGGATGTCATTTCCGGAATCATCAAGAGCAACTTCCCTATGCGAATCGCATTCCGTGTAGCTTCCCGCATCGACTCCATGACCATTCTTGACGCCCCCGGAGCAGAGAAGCTCATCGGAAAGGGCGACATGCTGTTCAGCGCCGGAATCGACACCGAGCGTATCCAGTGCGGCTATATCAGTTCCGAGGAGATCGACTCCATCACCGGGTTCATCGGTGAGCAGAAGGGCTGGGGCAAGAGCTATAACACGCCTTATTATCTTCCTTCACCTGCCGATCCTGCAGCTGAAGGCGGTGAGGGTGGCGGCGGCAGCCTCGACGTCAAGAACCTCGACGAACGTTTCGCAGAGGCTGCAAGGATGGTCGTTACCACACAAAAAGGCTCCACATCCGATCTTCAGCGCAAGTTAGGCATGGGTTATGCAAAAGCAGGTCGTGTAATGGATCAGCTTGAGGCTGCGGGTATCGTTGGAGCACAGGAGGGCAGCAAGCCCCGTCAGGTGCTCATCGGTGACCTCGACGCTCTCGAAGCATTGCTTGAAACCTACGGAAAATGAAAAGATCAGTAATCATCGTAATCCTTTCCTTCTTCTGCCTGTTGGCAGGAGCACAGGACCTTGACACAGTACGCAAGAAGCTTGACGTATCACGGGTGAGGGTCAACTACAGTTTCGTGATGCAGAAGGTGCATTGCAGCGGAACAATCACGGTGCAGATACCCTGCTTCAAGGCAAGCGGCAACGGTATAGACGTGTATTCCGACGGCATCAGCCGCTGGACCGTCGATCCCGAAAGCAAGGAAGTCTACATCGAGAATGCGGAAGGTCCCGATGATTATCTCAAATATCTTCTCGACATCGAAGACCTCAAACTGTCCGACCTTGTCAGCTCTCCCATCTCTGACGACCTTGAAATGTTCGTCTTCGATGTGTCCAAGCTTGACAGCAGCTGGGTGGTTACTGATTTGAGGTGATCAGAATTTTTCTGAAGTCCAGACAGAGTCCGAACATATGAGGCACGCTTCGATTCCGGGGTGTGCCTCAATGTATTCCCTGGCTTCATCGAAGCCTATGACCATGAAATAGGTGGCGAGGGCATCGGCTTCCGTTGCCGTGGGAGCCACCACCGTGGCGCTCAGCAGTGTGTGGTTCACCGGATATCCCGTTCTCGGGTCTATGGTGTGCGCGTACTTCTGCCCGTCCTTGATATAGAATTTGCGGTAGTTTCCGGAAGTGACTATCCCGTGGGCCCCTCCGTCCGACTCCCATATGCCGCTCAGGCTGGCTCCGGGGAAGTTGTTGCCGTCGATGGGGGTGTCGATGCCTATGCTCCATCCCTTGCCCTTTGGGTTGAGGCCCTCGCAGTATATCTCTCCTATGTCGACAAGCATGTCCTTGACGCCGATGGAGTGAAGGTATCCGGCAATGACATCGCAACTGTATCCTTGCGCGATAGCATTGAAATTCAGTACTTTATGTTCCTTTGTCAGAGCCATGGCGGCAGCTATTGCCGGAGCGTCGGGCAGGCTGTCGTTCTTGAAACCGAACCCCCATATGTCGAAGAGGGGTGCTCCCCAGACGTCGAAGGCGCCGCCGGTCTCCTCTCCGAATGCTTCGGCCCTGGCGAGTATGTCGGAGAACATCGGGCTTGGCGTGATGTCTTCGCCTGCGTTGAAGCGGCTGAGCATCGAAGCCTTGTTGTATCCCGAGAGGGTGGTGTCGATCTGTATCAGCAGCTTCTCGATTTCCGCGGCGGCCTTGCGCTGCGACACCCCCGTTCCTCCGATGTTGGCCTTGACGCTGTACGTGCCGCCTTGGGCGTAGCCTGATATGACAACGTATCTGTCCCTGCTGCAGGAGCATAGGACGGCAGCTGTAAAAAACAATGCAAATATTCTGATTCGCGACATGTGGCGGCAAAGTATTTGTACAAAGTTAGCTGATTTTTCGTGCAAATTGTGCATATTTGTAAGTTGTAAAAAGATTATGATGAAAATTAGGAGATATATCCCAGTACTGGCAATCGTTTTTGCCGCCTGTATTCTGTCAGGATGCAAGAAGGATGATGACGACACCAAGGATTACCTTGAGGGAAGTCTGACGCTCTCGATGCCCAAGTACGTCACCAAAGGCTTTACCAAGCAGTTCAAGATAGACACTCTTGCGACAATCACTGCTCCTGACGGATCCAGCGTAGGTTATTATTTCAACAACCCTGTCACAAAGACAAGGGACACCGTCCTCAGACGCGACGGCCAGTATAATCCCAAATACCCTGATGGCATCTATCACTACACCGCCGGAACGGAGATCGGTGTGGAGCAGCTGAGTCTTATAGCATTCTCATCAAAGGACTATTATACCGTCACAGCTCCCGTAGACTACAATATCGTCGACCCTGCAATGGACGGAACGGGATCGCTTACCGGGTTCAAGCGTTCCGAGCAGGAATACACCTTCACCGACAGCCGCGACGGCAAGCAGTACTGGGCCATCGACATTGACGGAACGTCATGGATGAGCCAGAACCTCGGCTGGCGTGGTGCAGGTGCACCTTACTACAATTCGGAGGTTATGGCTAACGTGCTCGGTCAGTACTATTCATGGGAGGCCGCGCAAACAGCCTGCCCTGAAGGCTGGCGCCTTCCTTCCGACGAGGACGTCAAGGCCCTTGCCATTGGTCTCGGTGCAACTGAGGATGAGAACGGAGGCTTCGTAGGCGTTGCAGGCGACCTCATGGCCGACCTCTATTTCAACGGCACATCACTTTGGCCCTACTGGCCTTCTGTGAAGATAAAAAACACCGTTTCCCTTTATCTCATTCCTTCCGGATACGCAGTCATGGACGGTTCCATGTATCTCTTCAGCGAGATGGAATCGTATTCTGTATTCTGGACCTCAAGCGAGAAGGACGACAGGGGAGTGTACCGCTACATCTACGAGGACCAGGACATCCTCATGTACGGTCTTGGCAGCAAGAAAGGCTTTGCCGCTCCAATCCGCTGCATAAAGTAGTCACATACCCGATATCACATCGAGACAGAATATGAGGGCCCCGGCGAGGAAATCGACCAGGGCCTTCGCTGTTTCAGGACAGCATCCCAATGCGCTCAGCGTGAGCGTGAGAACGGCGGACACCATCAAGGCTTCCGTAACCGGCAGGGCCAGCAGGTTGGTGAGCAGGAAGTACTTCGGGAATGTGTGGAAGTGTATCCATACGACCGGCGCCGTGAATATCTGGCAACTTACGGTAAGGGCGATGCTCGTCCATATCCTCTTCATGGGGTCCCATACGGCATCTGACGGGTACCAGCCGTCGAGTGACGGGAATATCACGAAGATGCCCAGCATCGCCAGGTAGGAAAGCTGGAATCCCACTGAACTTATGACGTTTGGAGCAATGCAGAGCTGTATCATCAGGGCCGTGCAGAGTATTGCCAGCGGACTCCTGCGCCTGCCGGGCTGCAGACGCGAGATTTCCGTGAAGATGATAAAGAGGAAAGCCCTGACCGTCGACGGCCCTGCGCCTGTGATGAGAGTATACAGGCCGCAGGCGGTGACAGTGACGGTGCTTCTTACTATCGCCGCAGGCCTGCTGTTCCCCAGTATCCTGAGGCAGGTGGCGATGCAGGAGTAGATTATTCCAAGATGCAGGCCGCTCAGGGCGAGGATGTGGGACGCCCCGCTGACCCTGAAGGCCTGTAGCGTCGATTGCTCCAGACCGCCCTTGCGGCCGGTGAGGAGGGCCTTGAGCAGGGCGGTGGTCCGCCCGTCGGAAAAACCGGTTTCGTCGATCAGGCCGGACAGGCGGTCCAACCATGCGCCTGTGAACTGCGGCAGCGCGGCCGAGGGCGTGCCGCAGAGGGCGCTGCCGAGCCAGCACAGGTATCCGAGCATGGCATAGAGGGCGTAGATGCCGGTCCTCCTGTTACCTTGTGAGCAGCATAGCACCATAAGCCCTGCCACCGCCGCCATGCAGAGGGATGCTGCAAGGTAGCCGTATCCCCCGATCACCTTCGAAGTGGCTGCCGCAGCCGCCACACCCAACGCAAAAGGGATGGAAAGAGCCACGATCGCGGCACTTTCCACCCCCATACCTCTCTCCACTTGCATATAGTTTTACCCGTTTAGGTCCATTTGATTGCGAATATAGCTTTTTAATCTTAATTTTGTGGACTTTTTTGAACAATAGAGATATGATAATTCTGGTAATCAATTGCGGAAGTTCTTCTATCAAATATCAGCTGTTCGATATGAAGAACGATGACGAGTACAGCGTACTTGCAAAGGGTATACTCGAGAAGATCGGCCTTCCCGACACAAAGTTGAAGCACAAGCCTACCGGCAAGGAAGGGTTCTCACGCATCAGCCCCATCGCCGACCACAAACTCGGCATGCAGGTGGTAATGGAGACCCTCGTCGATCCTGTATACGGAGTCCTCAAGAGCTTTGACGACATCCAGGCTGTAGGCCACCGCATCGTGCAGGGTGCAGACTTCTTTGACAAGTCTGTCCTCGTGGACGACGATGTTCTCGAGAAGATCGGCATCTGCTGCGACTTCGCACCGCTCCACAACCCTGCACACATCCTTGGCATCCGCGCCGTCCAGCAGGTACTCCCTTCAGTGCCTCAGGTAGCCACCTTCGACACCGCATACCACCAGACCATGCCTGAGTA
>JAZUFA010000008.1:0-11517 GCA_045640445.1 Candidatus Cryptobacteroides sp.
CTTGAACTCGAGGTTGACTTCATCCGCGAGGCCGGCGCAATGCGCGGCTGGTGGATGAGCAAGGATCAGCCTATCGTAGTTGTTGAGAATCAGAAGCTTGAGGACGTAGTGGCAGGTTGGCCCGAAGGCAATACCGGAGTACGCATCTGCGACTATATGAACCGTCCTCACCAGCGTTGGGACATCACTGCAGTTCCCGATGCAGGCGGATACCTCGGAGGCCCTTGGTTCAAGATCACCATCAATGGTACGAACCGCACCCTCACCGCAACAGCCGACAAGGATGTCACTACAGTTCCTGAATTCACGGGCGCTCCTGAGCAGCTCTGGCGCATCGACCAGCTCACCGACGGCACATACCGCATCATGCCCAAGGCAGTTCCCGGCTGCAGCGAGCCTCTCTGCCTCGTTTCCATCGCCGACTGCACCCCTACACTCGCAGCATTCGACTTTAACAATGACAACTGCAAGTGGGGATTCAAGACCGTTGAGACAAAATAAAACAGACGGAGAATGAAGAAACTGATACTTTCAATAGGCGTGGCTCTCGCATGCTTCGGCCTTGCCGCACAGGACTTTGGCGGCTGGCAGATGCCCAAGGTCGAGATGAACTACGGCCAGAAGTTCGCCGACGTGAACTATGCCGGCGACGGCGAGGTGTTCCACAACATGGACATCTACATTCCCGCTGTCGAGAAGGCATCCTACCCTGTTGCAATCCACATCTACGGCAGCGCCTGGTTCAGCAACAACTCCAAGGGTGCAGCTGACCTCGGCACTATCGTGCAGGCCCTCCTGGATGCAGGATACGCTGTAATCACTCCGAACCACCGTTCAAGCGCTGACGCAAAGTTCCCCGCACAGATCAACGACATCAAGGCCGTTGTACGCTGGGCGCGCGCACACGCAAAGGAATATAAGTTCGACACAAGTTTCATCGTGGCTTCCGGATTCTCATCAGGCGGTCACCTGGCATCACTCGCCGCCACTTCGGGCGGCGTGGGCCAGCTTGAAGGCAACGTTGGCGGAAACCTCGGTTTCAGCAGCAACGTCGATGCCGCATGTGACTGGTCTGGTCCCGTCGACCTCTTCCATATGAACTGCGCCGGCGAGCGCGCCGAGGGCGCCACCGGCCCCGAGGAGGCAGTCATGGGATTCCCCATGAAGGGTAACGAGCGCCGTTTCGCAGCCCTCAACGCCACCAATTACATCGATGCCAACGATCCTCCCATCATCGTGTTCCACGGCAATGCAGACCCTGTTGTTCCCGGCTGTGTAGGCGTATACTTCTACGAGCAGCTTGACAAGGCCGGCGTGAAGACCGAACTCCACCTTGTGGAGGGCGGCGGACACGGCTGGAACATGTACACCAAGGAGAATCTCGGCAGAATGGTCGAATTCCTCGCTGAGGCAAAGGAGGCAAAGGTACAGCACCTTGCAAGCATCAAGGACGACTTCGTTCCCAACGAGCTCAACCAGCCCGGCCAGGAGTATCCCCAGGTCAACTCCCAGGGCTACGCACGCTTCCGCATCGAAGCCCCTGAGGCAGAGAGAGTAACCGTTACCCTCGGCCTCGGCGGACACGGTGGCACCATTCTCGAGAAGGGTGAGGACGGATTCTGGTATGGAACCACAGAAGGTCCCATGGACGAAGGTTTCCACTACTATCACCTCAACATCGACGGCGGCACCTTCAACGATCCCGGCACAGAGAACTACTTCGGTTCATGCCGCTGGGAGAGCGGTATCGAGATCCCCGCACACGACAAGGACTTCTACGCCCTGCGCAACGTTCCCCACGGAAACGTACAGCAGGTGCTCTTCGAATCACCCAGCACCGGAACCGTACGTCAGGCATACGTCTATACTCCTCCCCAGTACGGCAAGGACAAGAAGACCAAGTACCCCGTACTCTACCTCCAGCATGGCTGGGGTGAGAACGAGTACGCATGGTGGAACCAGGGCCACGCAGGCCTCATCATGGACAACCTCATCGCCGACGGCAAGATCGAGCCCTTCATTATCGTGATGACCTACGGCATGACCAACGACGTCAAGTTCGGCGGCCTCTTCAGCTTCGACTTCACAATCTTCGAGAAGGTTCTCGTGGATGAACTCGTTCCTTACGTCGACTCACACTTCCGCACAAAGACCGACAAGAAGTACCGCGCAATGGCAGGCCTCTCCATGGGAGGCATGGAGACACACAACATCACCCTGGCACGTCCCGAGACCTTCGGTTCATACGGACTGCTCAGCGGCGGCGTCTACACTCCCGAGGAGCTTGACGGCCGCAAGGTCGACCTCATCTTCCTCAGCTGCGGCAGCAAGGAGTCTCCCGACATGATTAACAAGAGTGTCAAGTCTCTCCAGGACGCAGGCTACAATGCAGTGGGCCACGTCTCAGAGGGCACCGCACACGAATTCCTTACATGGAGAAGGGCGCTCTACACAATGGCCCAGCTCCTCTTCAAGAAGTAGTATTATGAGAAAGGCACTTTCAGTTTCTGCAGCACTGCTGCTCTGCCTCCTCGCAGGCGCACAGAACCCCTATCTTCCACTGTGGGAACATCTTCCCGACGGAGAGCCCCGCGTATTCGACGATCCTGACAACCCCGGAAAGCAGAGGGTGTACATCATCGGATCGCACGACGTGCGCTTCAAGGATTACTGCGGCCCGGACATCCACGCCTGGTCGGCTCCTGTGGAGGACCTGTCAAACTGGAGGGACGAGGGTGCCATCTTTACTTACAAAATAGACGGCCAGTGGGACGTGATGTTCGCTCCCGACCTGGTCGAAGTCCCCACTAAGAACGGCGAAAAGGTATATTACCTGTATCCTCACTCACGTGGATGGGGAAGGGAGGCCATGGTCTGCAAGGGCTCGCGCCCTGACGGACCCTTCACACCTCTCAACCTCCGTGAGGACGGCCGTTCAACGGTGGAAGGCAGCATCTTCGGCTTCGACCCTTCAGTGTTCGTCGAGCCCGTCACCGATCCTGCCGACCCCGACTATGAAACTGGATTCCGCGCTTACGGCTACTGGGGCTTCCAGCGCTCCAGCGCGGCCCAGCTCGACCAGAACACCATGTGGTCGGCCCGTCCCGGAACGGAGATAGTCCCCTACTTCATCCCTGCCAGCTTCCGTTATGGAATCGTACATAAGATTCCCGACGCCAAGTATGCGATCTACGAGGGAGAGGATGTGGGGAACTTCAACTTCTTCGAGGCATCCTCGATCCGCCAGGTCGGCAACAAGTACGTATGGGTGTTCAGCGGACACTCCGGCCCCGACTATGGTCTGGAGAGTTCCAACGCCACACTGCGCTATGCTTTTTCAGACAGCCCAATGGGTCCCTGGAAGAACGGCGGCGTGCTTGTTGACGCACGCGGCCCCGTGCTGAACGAAGACGGCAGCATGGGAGTTTCCTATTCAGGCCATAACACACACGGCAGCCTGCAGTATGTGAACGGCCAGTGGTACGTGTTCTACCACAGGGCACCGCGCGGCTTCGGCTTCGCGCGCCAGCCCATGGTCGCACCTGTCAGCATCAGCTGGGACGAGAAATCCGTAGCCGATGGCGGCGCGGTGCGCATCACAGCATATGACCCTTACAAGGGTGGTTTCACCGTAAAGGACAGGAACGGCAACGAGTACAAGGGCGCAGAAGTCACTTCAGAGGGCTTCAGCATCTACGGTCTCGACCCTTACAGGTACTACAGCGCAGGCTATGCCTGCTTCATGAGCAACACCCAGACACAGTCCGATTCGTGGGACGTCTGGGCAAACGCAATGGACGTAAAAGGTATGCAGGACGGCGAAATACTTGGTTACAAGTACTTTGACTTCAACCATACCCGCAAGCGCAACCATTCGGTATTCAACCTCTTCATCACACCGAGGACAGACAAGGCCTTCAGCGTCGAAGTAAGGCTCGACAATCCTTACGACGGCACCGTCCTCTGCACCTTCGACGTTCCCGCCGGCTCCAGCCGGTCGGCAACCAAATTCAGCAAAGGCGTAGGCAAGATCGCCGACAAACTTGACCGCAAGCACGCAATATATCTGATCGCACGCGGCAAGGACGCCCTCATGGACGTGCAGGGCTTCGGTTTCACCCGCGGAACCGACGACATGCAGATTCCCCCTGTACCCACAGTACGCATACTGGTTGACGGCAAGTCAATCGAACTGCCTGAGATACCCACCAGGTCCACCAACGAAAACGGATACGTATCCCAGGACATATATGAGATTCACGGAATGCTCCCGGACGGCGCCAAGGTCGACGTCGAGAGCGACTCCGACACCCCCGTTGATATCGACCTCCACTCCGCTCCCGGCAAAGTGACGGTAAAATGCACATACAACGGCAAGACAAAGACATACATACTATTTAACTGACCCATATGAAAAGAACCTTAATTCTTTTAACTATGCTAACCGCATTGGCCGCCTGCTCCAAGCCGATGGAGCAGGCCGGTTCCAATGAACTGCTATGGTACGACTACCCGGCAACGGCATGGCTGGAAGGCCTGCCCATAGGCAACTCCAACATCGGAGCCATGGTCTATGGCGGCACGGCACGCGAGGAAATCCAGATCAACGAAGAGACCTTCTGGAGCGGCGGCCCCCACAGCAACAACAGCGACCGTGCTCTTGAACGGCTCGACGAGGTACGCCAGCTCATCTTCGACGGAAAGGAGGATGAAGCGGACAGAGTCATCAACGAAGCCTTCATCGTAGGCCCGCACGGCATGCGCTACCTCGACGCCGGAAGCCTTTTAATCGACTTTGAAGGAATTGGCGAGGAGCAGAACTACAGGCGCAGCCTCGACCTCCACAATGCGGTGGCACAGAGCAGTTTCTCAGCCGACGGAGTGGATTACACCCGTGAGTTGTTCGCCTCCCTTCCTGAAAAGGTTGTCGTAATGAAGCTAGGCAGCAGCAAGCCCTCTGATTTCAAGATCTCATTCGCATCCGACCTGCAGTTCGAGACCGCAGCCGAAGGCAGCACCCTCATAGCAGCCGTCCAGGGTGTGGAACATGAAGGGATCGCCCCCGCCCTCACAGCCAAGATAGCAGTCATGGTAAAAGGCGACGGCAAGGTGGAAGCTGAGGAAGGTACGCTCAAGGTTACCGGCAGCACCAATTCGACCGTACTGATTTCCGCTGCAACCAATTATATAAACTACCATGATGTAAGCGGCGACCCTGACGCAATCAATGCAGAGCGTCTCGCCGCAGCGGCAGGAATGTCATTCGACACCCTCCGCGGGCGTCATGTCAGCGCATACCGCGAGCAATATAACCGCTGCGCCATCAACCTGCCCGCAGGCGGCAACGCCGGCCTTCCCACCGACCAGCGCCTCGACAAGTTCACCGGCAGCGACGACATGGGCATGGTCGAGCTGATGTTCAACTACGGCCGCTACCTGCTCATCAGCAGCTCACAGCCCGGCGGACAGCCCGCAAACCTGCAAGGTGTATGGAACAACGAGTTCATGGCTCCCTGGGACAGCAAGTATACCATCAACATCAACACCGAGATGAACTACTGGCCTGCAGAAGTATGCGGCCTTACCGAGTGCGTGGAGCCTCTCTTCGAGATGGTCCGCGACCTCAGCGTCACCGGTGCAGAAACAGCCAGGAAGATGTATGACTGCCGCGGCTGGGTAACGCACCACAACACCGACCTCTGGCGAATCGCAGGCCCCGTCGACGGCGCCAACTGGGGTATGTTCCCCAACGGCGGAGCATGGCTCGCAACGCACATCTGGCAGCACTACCTGTATTCTCCCGACGAGGCATTCCTGAAGGAGTGGTACCCTGTTCTCAAGGGCGCTGCCGAGTTCTATCTCGACTACATGCAGCCCGACCCTCACGGCTATCTTGTCGTGGTTCCTTCAGTGAGCCCCGAGCATGGCGGACTTGGCAAGAACACCGCCGTCACCGCCGGATGCACAATGGACAACCAGATCGCCTTCGACGCACTCTCCAGCGCTGTTGAAGCAGCAAAGATACTTGGCGTGGACGAGGACTTCCAGGCAGAGGCAAGCGAAGCGATCGCCAAGCTCCCTCCCATGAAGGTCGGCAAGCACGGCCAGCTTCAGGAATGGATAGAGGACTGGGACGACCCCAACGACGACCACAGGCACATCTCCCATCTGTATGGCCTGTACCCGTCGAACCAGATAGACCCCGTGCTCACCCCGGAACTCTTCGAGGGTGCAAGGAACACGCTCCTGCAGCGCGGCGACATGGCCACAGGCTGGAGCCTTGGCTGGAAGACCAACTTCTGGGCAAGGATGAAGGACGGCGACCACGCATTCAAGATCCACAGCAACATGTTCACACTCATCGATCCCTTCGGCACCCAGAAGCCTCACTACCAGGGCTGGCACGAAGGCAGGACATATCCCAACCTCTTCGACGCACATCCGCCTTTCCAGATCGACGGAAACTTCGGAGCATGTGCAGGCATTGCTGAAATGCTGCTGCAGAGCCACACAGGCGTTGTTGAACTGCTGCCCGCACTGCCTTCGGCCTGGCCGGAAGGCAGCGTGCGAGGCCTGCGCGCAAGAGGCGGATTCGTCGTTGACATGGAGTGGAGCGCAGGAAAACTCACGGGCGCCACGATCACATCGACACTGGGCGGAAAACTCCGTGTACGCTGCAATGGTGAGGAGCGCGAATTCGACACCAGGAAAGGACAAAAAATACGCATATGAAAAGAATCGCTTTGATGATGGCGGCAGTCATCACCATTCTGTGCAGCTGCACAGAAGAGAAGAACCTCAAACCCTGGGACAAGGGAGGGTTCGAAACCGGTCAGTACCGCAACGTGTTCGCCGAGATGGGATACGCTCAGGACGAGATCGACGCAAAGTTGCAGAAGATCTTCTACGAGGTCTTCTTCGGCCCCGACAAGGTATATTTCCCTGTTGGTGACGACATGGGCTACATCAGCGACATAAAGAACCACGACGTCCGCACCGAGGGCATGTCATACGGAATGATGATAGCCGTGCAGATGGACCGCAAGGAGATATTCGACCGTCTCTGGCGCTGGAGCAAGACATACATGCAGCACCAGGAAGGCCGCCTGAAGGGCTACTTCGCATGGAGTATGAACACCGACGGAACACGCAAGGCCGAAGGCCCCGCTTCCGACGGCGAGCTCTACTTCGTCACCTCCCTCATCTTTGCATCCAACCGCTGGGGCAACGACGGCGACATCAACTATCTGGCAGAAGCTCAGAACATCCTGAACTGCGCCTTTGAGAAGGACGGATCGGAAGGTGTCCTCCCGTTCATAAACACGGAGAACCACCTCATCACGTTCGTTCCGGAAGGCTTCGGTGCAAACTTCACAGACCCTTCATACCACCTCGCCTCCTTCTATGAGGTCTGGGCAAGATGGGCTGACGACGGACGTGCCGACTTCTACCGCCAGTGCGCCGAGGCAAGCCGCGAATATCTCCACAAGAGCATCAATCCGGAGACGGGCCTCAACCCCGACACCAACCAGTACGACGGCTCGATGTTCCCCGGAAACCGTTGGTTCACCCCCGCCTTCCGCTACGACTCATGGCGTGTGCCCATGAACATCGCCCTTGACTTCTCATGGTCAAACTGCGATCGCGAATGGCAGACAAACTACGCCAACACGATCCAGTCGTTCTTCTACAGCAAGGGAATCGACACCTTCGTCGACCAGTACTGTGTGGATGGAAGCGACGTAAACGACATCCTCCCCGCAGGCAACGAGGAGATGAAGGTACAGGCCCTGCGCCACTCCGTAGGCCTCGTTGCAACCCTTGCGGCAGCAAGCCTCGCAGCGGACAACGAGATTTCGAAGGAGTTCGTACAAAGACTGTGGGACAGCGAGAACGTCCCTTACGAGGACGGCTACTTCGATGCCTACTATGACGGCATCCTGAGGCTGTTCGCATTCATGCATCTGAGCGGAAATTACAGGGTAATTACCCCAATTGTTTCAAATCAGTAAGCAATTGTTACAAATCCTTTAATTTGGAACACCGGTGCAAGCCGTTGTACCAATATATAATAAGTAAGGCTTAATTGTTAACTAATTTTGCATTGGGCAGACTGTCTGTCCATACGAAAGAAATAACACTATTTTTCTTTAATAACTTTTAATTAACTTATGAAGGTATTGTCAAAAATCCTCAGCATTGCGCTCCTTATCGCAATGCCTCTGTACGCCAGCGCACAGACCATTACCGTCAAAGGTAATGTGAAGGATGCAGCCGGACTGGCTGTGATCGGCGCAAGCGTAATCCAGCAGGGTACCAGCAATGGAGTTATCACCGACCTCGATGGTAACTACTCCATCAACGTTCCTGCCAACGCAACACTTCAGTTCTCTTCAATCGGCTACGTAGAGCAGACTATTGCTGTAGCAGGCCAGAGCAACATCAACGTTGTTCTCGAAGAGGATGCAGAATTGCTCGAAGAGACAGTCGTAATCGGTTACGGCGTCCAGAAGAAGAGCGACCTCACAGGTTCTGTAGGTTCACTCCGTGGCGACGAGCTCAAGAAGCAGTCAACCACTGATGCAGCTGCAGCTCTCCAGGGTAAGGTTGCCGGTGTACACGTTATTACCGACGGTGCTCCTGGTTCAGGTGCAAACATCCGCGTTCGTGGTACATCTTCAAACTCAGGTAACCTCTCTCCTCTGTTCATCGTCGATGGTCTTGAGGTTTCAAGCATCCAGTACCTCGATCCTTCAATGATCGAGTCAATGGAGGTCCTCAAGGACGCTGCATCTGCAGCCATCTACGGTGCTGAGGCAGGTAACGGTGTCATCCTCGTCACCACCAAGAAGGGTGAGACAGGAACAGCATCCGTATCCTACAGCGGCAAGGCTACTCTCCAGAACTATCACCGTCGTCCTCTCATGAACCGTGCAGAGTTCCTCGAGTGGATGAGACTCGAAAAGTTCACCGACGTAGACGTTCAGCTTGCAACATTCGACTACAAGCATAAGGACTATGAGGGTGGCGTCATCGATACCGACTGGATCGGTGCATACATCGAGCCTTCATGGAGCCAGCAGCACTCTGTCAGCTTCCAGGGTGGTAACAACAAGGGTCACTTCTTCACATCCATCAACTATGTTAACAACAATGGTGTGATCAAGGGTGACAAGGACGTTTACAAGCGTCTCACCGCTCAGGTTAACGCTGACTACCAGCTCTTCAAATGGTTGCAGGTAGGTACCAACAACTCTATCGAGAAGTGGTCAACCAACAGCGTTTCACAGCGTGGCTACTCTTCATCATTCGAGACCATGTGGATGATGGATCCTATCACTCCTGTTTACTGGCTTGATCCTTCTGAGTTCTCAGTAGGTGCAAAGACAAGATGGGATGCAGTTCAGAACGGAACTTCAGCAGTTCCCTACCGCTTCCTTGGCGACGACCATGGCTGGTTCGCAAACACCAAGTATGCAGACACCGAGGGTAACCCTCTTGCAAAGCGTGACGCTACCGACTCTTCAAACGGCGGTATCAACGTTAACGGAACAATGTTCCTGAACTTCATGCCTTTCAAGGGCTTCACATTCACCTCTCGCTTCGGTTATCGTATCAATGCAAGCGCAAGCCACTCATACACCGCTCCTTACTGCTACGGTGACCGTGGTAACAACGACAACTACTCTATCAGCGCTTCTACCAACTACGGTTACTACTACCAGTGGGAGAACTTCGCTAACTACACCAACACATTCGCTCAGAAGCACACCATCACCGCAATGGCCGGTATGGCATACAAGGAGAGCTACTCAGATAACACAAGCGTAAGCTCAAACGGTGGAGACATCCTCTCATCATACGAGCCCAACTTCCTTTACATCAATTATCTGAAGGCTGACGCTACAAAGCAGGTAAACAACGCTCCCGGTCAGTCAGCATCCCTCTCATACTTCGGACGTCTGATCTACTCTTACGACAACCGTTACAGCATCCAGGCAAACTTCCGTGCTGATGCATTCGACTCTTCAAAGCTTCCCGCAGCTCACCGTTGGGGTTACTTCCCTTCATTCTCTGCAGGTTGGACAGTAAGCAACGAGCCTTGGTTCCGCAACAACGTTCCCGCAAATGCAGTGAACTTCCTCAAGCTCCGCGCATCATGGGGTCGCAACGGTAACATCTCCGTGCTTGCCAACTATCCTTACGCTTCTACAATCGACCTCGGTAACAACTGGTACCAGTACAACGTTGCCGGCACAGGCGCAGTCCTCGCTTCAGGCCCTAGCAAGCTTCCTAACCCGAACCTTACATGGGAGACCTCAGAGCAGTTCGACCTCGGTCTTGACGCACGCTTCCTCAACAACCGCCTCACCTTTGGTGCAGACTTCTACAACAAGGTCACCAAGGACTGGCTCATCGGCGTAACCATCCCCGCTGAACTTGGTTTCGGTAACACCACCATCAACGCAGGTAAGGTTCTCAACCGCGGTATCGAGCTCGAGCTTGGTTGGAGAGATCACGTAGGTGACTTCAACTACTCTATCAACGCCAACTTCACTCACAACCACAACGAGGTTCTTGACCTCCCTGCAGCAGCAGCACGTATCACAGCAGCTGATGCAAGCTCAACCAACTATCAGGTTCAGACCGCCATCGAGACCGGTTACCCTGTATGGTACCTCCGTGGTTACGAATACGCAGGCGTAGGTCCCGAGGGACAGGCTCAGTTCTATGACGCAAACGGTAAGGTTGTTGATACCGTTACTTCAAACGACCTCAAGTACATCGGTGTAGGTATGCCTACAATCAACTACGGTCTTAACATCAACCTCGAGTGGAAGGGTATCGACTTCGCAATGTACGGCGCAGGTGTAGCAGGTAACTCTATCATGCCCGTCCTCCTCCGCACCGGTTTCAAGAACAACCTCAAGTGGTATCTCGAGGACTACAAGGCCGGCAACGCTCCCGACCCTGCAAAGACCTATGGTAACCTTGAGTACTGCTCATCTACCCACAACCTCTTCTCAGGCGCATTCTTCCGTATCAAGCAGCTCCAGCTCGGTTACACCCTGCCCACACAGCTCACACAGAAGGCAAAGATCAGCAACCTGAGGTTCTACGTATCTCTCGACGACTTCTTCACATTCACCAAGTATCCTGGTCTCGATCCTGAAACAGCAGTTTCCAACAATACTTCAGGTGTCGGCCTCGACTGGGGTTCATATCCTACAATGCAGAAGTGTCTCTTCGGTGTCAATATCACATTCTAAAAACGCACAGCATTATGAAAAAGATTATACTCCCTATACTTCTTGGACTCGGTCTTGTGGCTGTTTCATGCCAGGACAAGCTTGAGATCCCCCAGAAGGGTGTTGTCAGCTATGACAATTTCTACGCATCCGACGCTGACGCCGAGGCTGCACGTGCGGACATGTATGTAAACTTCCTTTCCAACGTAGCAGGTACCGAGGGTATCGACAACCCTCAGCAGGTCATCCTCAACTACGCTGCAGACGA
>JAZUFA010000009.1:0-12502 GCA_045640445.1 Candidatus Cryptobacteroides sp.
GCATACAACAAGAACTGGGTCAGCGACATCGGTGTTCTTAATGAAGATGGTTCAAAGGGCATCTGGGCAGGTGGCGGCGGCTACCGTATGATCCCTTACATCTACAGGACAGAGGAAGGCCAGCCTCTTGATTCATACTACATGATCAATTGCCTCGGCATCTTCCAGAGCGAAGCAGAAGTTCAGGCTCACAGCAAGGATGGCAAGCTCATCCAGCCCAACGCAAAGCCCGGCGACCTCAAGTTCGAGGACTTCAACGGCGACGGCAAGATCGACGACGGCGACCGTCAGTACTTCGGCAACGCAGTTCCTGACTGGACATACGCACTCACAGGCGGCTTCGACTGGAAGGGCTTCACCTTCAGCATGATGCTCCAGGGTGTGCTCGGCGCACAGGCAGCTTACGTAGGCAAGTACTCCATCTATTCAGATATGGAGCAGGACTACAACAAGGCAGTCGGCATCCTCGACGCATGGAGCGAGAACAACAAGGGCTCCAACATCCCTCGTCTCAGCAAGAACGACAACAACAACAACTTCGCTACTGCTTCTACCTGGTATCTTGAGGACGCTTCATACCTCCGTATCAAGAACGTGACCATCGGTTACGATCTCACCAACGCACTTCGCAAGGTCAACCACTTCGCAGAGCGCAACAGCTCATGCATGATCTACTTCTCAGGTGAGAACCTCTTCACCTTCACCAAGTACTCCGGAATGGATCCTGAGTGCGGCGGTTGGGACGGTCTCAAGTACCCTGTTACCCGCGTACTTTCATTCGGTGTTAAACTTACTTACTAAAAGAGAAACAATATGAAAAAGAGTATAATTCTTACTATTGCTCTCGCAACTCTTACATTGACTGCTTGCCAGGATTTCCTCGATGTCAAGCCTGAGGGAACTCCTTCAACAGATACCTACTTCACCAACGACGCTCAGGCAGAGAACGCAATGAAGTCTCTGTACTCACCTATGATCGACGGTGATGACTGCTTCGGCCGTGACGCCGTTTGGGAGCAGTGCCTTGGTACACAGATGGTTCCGGGTCGTACCCGTGACTGGCCTGATCTGTTCTGCCTCAAGTGGAATGGAGACGAGAGCCCTCTCCGCTCAGTTTGGAACTACCTTTACAAATTCCAGGCTCGTGCAAACTGGATTATCTGCGCACTTATCGAGAAGTCCCAGAAGACAGAGCTCACCTATGTAGAGAACAGAACTCTCGGTGAGGCTTACTTCATGAGAGCATTCTTCGCTGACTATGTAGCATACCGCTACGGTACCAAGGATCAGGGTGTTCCTCAGGTTAAGTACGAGAGCTTCCTTCCCGAGCACTATGACTACTCAATTCCTCCTCAGGCAGCCAGTGTTTGCGACAACTACCAGATGATCATCGAGGACCTTGAGGCTGCGCTCCGTTACCTCCCCAGCATCAATGAATATTCAGAGAGCGAGAGAGGCCGTGCATGCTTCGAAGGTGCACTCGCACTGGAAGCTCGTGTATACGCACACTGGGCAACTTGGGACAAGTCACAGTGGAACAACGTCATCAATGTTGTCAACATGCTTGAGAACGACTGCCATCGCGCACTTCTTCCCAGCTTCTCTGACAACTTCAACGACGAGATCTCTACTTGGTGGAACAGCGAGTACTGCTGGTCAGTTCCTTCAAACGGTGGTTACGGCGACCGCGTAGGTGCTGAGTTCCCCGGACTCGTACTTGAGAACAAGGGTTGGGGCGTTTACAATGGCTGGGGCCAGTGCAAGCCTACCTATGACGCATATGAGGAGTTCAGCAAGGACGGTGACCGCACAGTCAACGAGCGTCTTGCACGTACCATCCTCGAGTACGGCGTAGAGTTCGAATACTCAGGCCAGACCATGAAGTACTATGGCGCTCAGGACGTTGAGACTGGTTTCCAGATCAACAAGTGGATGAAGCCTTTCGAGCATGCTGACTTCGTAAATGCAGGTTATGTAAACGAGGCCGGTGGTTCATGGCCCAGCGCACGTATCAACTATCATGTAATCCGTTTCGCAGACTGTATGCTTCTCCGTGCCGAGGCTAACCTCGCAAACGGCAATGCAGCTGCTGCAGCAAAGGACCTCAACGCTATCCGCAAGCGTGCAGGCCTTGCAGAGACCTGCAAGGGTACCTGGACAGAGCTCTATCACGAGCGTTACTGCGAGCTCGCTTACGAGCCTATGGCAGACCACGGTGGAGATCTCCGTCGTTGGGCAGTCAGCGGTGATCCCGAGATCAAGGCTCTTGCTATCAAGGAGCTTGAGAGCCATCCCCGCGCACTCTTCCACGTATGGCGCGCATGGCCTGATTCACCTGTTGGACAGGGTTCAGATCCTAAGAAGAACGCAGACGGTTCAGACGCAACCATCGAACTTGGCGAGGTTATGCAGCCTACAGTCATGGGCGACGGTAAACCTGCAATGCTCAAGGGTCTTGACTACCAGACAATCACCACTCAGCTCGAGCCTGGTCAGCCTGCAGGTGTAGCCGGCTACAAGGACTACGTAGGCAACGAGGGTAAGTGGGATGATCATCTTGCAGTTTATCCTTATCCTTCACAGCAGGTTGCAAAGTCAGCCGGCTTGCTTAAGCAGAACAAGGGTTATTAATAGATAACTCATACAAAATGAACAGGGTGGCTTCCGGCCACCCTGTTTTTTTATTCTTTTCTGCGGGAATATTGCTATCTTTGTATGATATACATACAAAGCTTCAATGAAAAAATTATTTCTTGCCCTTGCAGCAGCCGCTACCCTCATCGCAGCGTGCAAACCTACAGTTACAAGTCCCGTAGACTACGTTGATCCTTTCATCGGAACCGGCTTCCACGGCCACACATATCCCGGTGCCACCACTCCCTTCGGAGCAGTTCAGCTGAGCCCCGACAACTACCGCGGAGTATGGGACGCCTGCTCAGGATACCACTACGACCGTGACTCCATCATCGGCTTCTCACACAACCACCTCAGCGGTACAGGCTGCGCCGACCTCGCCGACATCCTCTTCCACCCCACCACAAAGGCAGTGGACCCCAGCCGCGAAGGAGATATCTACGAGCACCTCAAGTACAGCCACAAGGACGAGAGCGCTACTCCCGGATACTATTCCATCCTCTTCAAGGACGAAGGCATCAAGGCCGAGCTCACAGCCACAGCACATACAGGCTGGCACCGCTACGCCTGGGCAAAGGGCAAGCCCCATACCCTCATCATCGATATGAACCACGGCATCACCGACGAGACCATCCATGAGGTCGAGCTCTTCCAGTCCGGCCCCGCCGAGATCTGCGGTATGCGCCGCTCCACAGCTTGGACTCCCGACGAGTACATATACTTCGTTGCCCAGTTCAACCAGGAGTTCAACGGCGTCCAGTACGTCGATGACCACAAGTTCGCCGCCAGCGCAGAGGAGTGCTCAAGCAGCAACCGCCAGATCGTCCTCAATTTCAAGGACGGTGAGGGTCAGGTAATCGCCAAGGTTGGCGTATCCCAGGTCTCATACGAAAATGCAAGATACAACCTTGACGTCGAGGGCGGCTCATACGCATTCGACTTCGACGCAATCTGCAATGACACGAAGGCCGAGTGGGCAAACTTCTTCGGAAGCATCCAGGTCGAGGGAGGCACCATGGCCCAGAAGAGAACATTCTACACCGCACTCTACCACACTGCCATCGTGCCCAACATCACATCGGACATCGGTGGAGACTTCCGCCGCAACAATGGTGAAATATCCAACGCCCGCTTCGGCAAGACATATTCAACTCTCTCATTGTGGGATACCTTCCGCGCATGGCTGCCCCTTTCATCGCTCATCTACCCCGGCCAGCTTCACGACATAGTGTTCAGCTGCCTTGACATGTACCAGGCAACCGGCGAACTGCCCATCTGGCCCCTCGCTTCAGGCGAGACCGACTGCATGATCGGCTACCACAGCGTACCCTTCATCGTTGACGCATGGTTCAAGGGGCTGGTTCCCGACCTTGACCCCGCATTCGCACTCGAGGCAATGGTAGAGTCCTCAAACAAGAACGCCAAGGGATCAAACTACTACAAGGATCTCTATTACATACCCGCAAACAAGTGCCGCGAGGCCGTCTCAGCCGCTCTCGAGTATGCTTATGACGACTGGTGCATCGCAAGATTCGCAGAGGTTCTCGGCAACGAAGAAGTTGCAGCTGAGTACTACAAGCGCGCACAGAGCTTCCAGAACGTATTCGACGGCAGCACAGGATTCCTGCGCGGACGCAACCTCGACGGCAGCATGGTGGAGCCCTTCAACCCCGTTGAGACCAGCCGCGAGTACACCGAGGCCAACGCATGGCAGTACAGGTTCTTCGCACCCCAGGACTTCAAGGGACTGGGCGACCTTCTCGGTGGCGAGGAGCAGTTCATCGCCGCACTCGACAGCATCTTCACAGTATCTTCAGAGACAGCAGGACACGTTTCAGACATGACAGGCTTCGTAGGCCAGTACGTGCACGGCAACGAGCCCAGCCACCACATCACATACATCTACAACTGGCTCGGCCAGCCCTGGAAGACCCAGGAACTCACCCGCAGGATGATGAGCGAGATGTATCAGGACACCCCCGAGGGAATCTCCGGCAACGAGGACTGCGGCCAGATGAGCGCATGGTACATAATGACGGCACTCGGCCTGTATGAGGCTTGCCCCGGCTCGCTCGAGTTCCTGCTCACCACTCCCCTCTTCGACAAGGTCACCATAGTGCTTCCCAACGGAAAGCAGCTCAGCATCACTGCCGACGATCCCGCACACAATCCCTATATCCAGAGCGTAGAACTCAACGGCAGGACCATCGACAAGTCATATCTGAAATATATCGAGATCCTTGAGGGCGGCGAGCTCCACTTCACCCTCGGCAAGAAGCCCAACAAGAACCTCTGGACAGCAAAGGAGGCACGTCCCTACTCTATCACAAGCGATGAGAACCCTCTCATCTCTCCCGTATGGTACACCATCGAAGGCGGCAGGATCGACCTCTTCCTCGAGCATCTCACAATGACCCTCGGCACACGCACAGAGGGCGCTGAGGTCCACTACACTCTCGACGGCAGCGAGCCTACAATCGACTCGCCTCTGTATACCGAGCCCTTCACAATGACCGAGACCACCAACGTGCGCGCAAAGGCATTCAAGGACGGCAAGGAGAGCATTGAATTCAACACCACAGCACAGAAGTGCCACTACATCGAGGCCACAGCCGGCAATTTCACCCAGAACGGCGTGAACTACAAGTACTACACCGGCGACTTCTCATGCACCGACGATATCCTGAAGCTCGGCACCTTCGTCAAGGAAGGAACCCTTGCAACACCCGACCTCAGCCCTGCAGAGCAGGAGGACTACTACGGATTCATCTACACAGGCTACATCAACGTTCCCGCCACCGACGTGTGGAAGTTCGGACTCCTGTGTGACGACGGCGGTCTGCTGCAGATCGACGGCAAGGACGCCGTAGACAACGACGGAACCCACTCCGCAACGATGATGAGAGGCTTCATTCCTCTCGAGGCCGGAATCCACCCCTTCACTCTCAAGTACCTCGAAAGCTATGAGGGCCAGGAACTCAGGATATTCTGGGAGCGCGACGGCAAATGGGAGATCATCCCTGCTGAAAACTACTTCATCAAATAAAAATGAAAAACCTTCTCTTCACCGCAGCTGCCATCGCAGCCGTCTGCGCCTGCACCCCGAAATACAGCGAGGGTGAGGTCAGCTACAAAATCTGGGAGAACTATGACGGTTACGCCCTCCCCGATGACTTCACCGCACTCGGAGAGCCCACAGTAACGGGCACCGGAAGCTGTTTCCAGCTCGGCGACTATGTGGATCCCGCAAAGGACCACTTCGTAGCCGAATTCACATCCACCTTCACAGTGCCCGAGCAGAAGGAATACTCCTTCATGCTCTACTCTGACGACAACTCAAGGTTCATCATCGATGGAAAGCCTATAATCGAACTCAATTCCACCGGAACATACACGCTCGCAAAGCAGACCCTTGCAAAGGGAAAGCACGAGCTGAAGATCCAGTATCAGGAATACATCAACGGTCAGGGCCTCGACCTCTATCTTTGCACGGAGGGCGAGCTGCCCCGCGACTATGGCACCACGGTTCCCGAATATCAGATTCCCGACTTCGTTGTGCCCCAGGTCACCGAAGCCCACAACCGCTATATGGAGTGGAAGGGCGATGACGAGACCGTCATCTTCCCCATCTTCACCGACGTCCACTCGCATACCGACTACAGATTCCAGCACATAGGCTATGTCGGTGAGACCAGCGACATCTGGGGCTACGACTTCATGCTCTGCCTGGGCGACGTAGGCGTAAACCTCGGCCCAGCACACATCAGCAAGGATATCACCAATACCATCCTGACCAGGGTCAGCGACGAGATGAAGAAATTCCCCGGCCTCTTCCTCTACACCCCCGGCAACCATGACTGGGACGGCGGCGAAGGCAGCTTCACCAGCGAGGAGCGCTTCCAGGAACTCTTCCAGAAGCCCGGACTCGAGAAGGCTAACGGCAACCTCCACCTCACCGAGGGCAAGGTATACCACTACTACGACATTCCTGAGAAGAACTTCCGCATTATTCTTCTCAACAGCTGCGGAACCGGCACCCAGCAGGACAGATACTACATCTTCGACGACGAGCAGGTCGAGTGGTTCAAGGACATCGTGAACGAAACTCCCAAGGAGATGAGCATACTCGTTGCATGCCACTACATGCCGCACCCCAGCGGACGCTGGCACAACACTCCCGCTCCCTACAACCTCCAGAGCAACGAGAGGATGATGGACGTGCTCGCCGAGCTCAAGAAAGGCCACAACATCATAGGTCTCTTCTGCGGCGACAGCCACTTCAACATGCACGAGGTCGACAGGAACGTCAACTACTTCATCACCCAGAGCATGGGATTCTGCACACCTGAGCAGCTTATGCCCGGCACAAGGCGCGCAGACGTGAACCTCACCGAGAGCCTCTGCTGCGACGTTATTGCAGTGAAGCCCGCAAAGAACGAGGTGCACACATTCAGAATCGGAGCCGGCGGAGCCGACTTCGACTACGAATTCACATACTAGAAATTATTTACAGAAGTCAGAGGGGGCAACCCCTTTGACGCTTTTGAAGATCCTTGAAATATTCTTGACATCCCCGAAGCCGAGGTCGAATGCCGCCTCAGACACCGACATTCCGTTCTTCAGAAGTTCGGCCATCTTCTCCACCCTCACATTCTTGATGTAGTTGTAGATGGATGTGCCCATCTTGGCACGGAAACGGGTCTCGAGCAGGCGCCTTGAAAGAGGCACCTGGCTGACGATATCGTCGACGTACAGTTTCTGGTTGAGGTTCTCGTGGATGTACTTGAGCACGCGCGCAATATACGGGTCATCGTTGACGAAGATATCGGAAGACTGACGGGTGATGACGTTGCCCGGCTTGACATACACGTTGTCAACGGCCATGCGGGGGTTCTGAATCATCGCCGAGATCATCTTGGCGACTTTGTAGCCGGCCTTCTCGACATCCTGGTCGATCGAAGACAGGTTGGGGTCGGAGAGCTTGCAGAAGGATTCGTCGTTGTCGACTCCGATCACGGCAATGTCCTCCGGAATCCTGAATGCGGCCCTGGGATTGCCATAGCGCATCATCTGGCACAGCTCGGTGATGTAACAGGCCCAGCTGTCGTCGCTCGCCATGATGGCGACGGGCTTCGGAAGATAGTTCAGCCATGCCTGGAGTTCATCCATGTCGTAGCCCCAGATTCCGTTTCCTGTGACGAGCAGCGACGACACCGTTGCATCAGGACGCAGGCGCTTGATGGTTTCCCTGAAACCCTCACAGCGCTCTTCCGAGAAGACGACACCCTTGGGGCCGTAGAAGGCAAAACTGTTGAAACCTTTCTTAAGGAAGTACTCGGCCGCAATCTTGCCCGCCTCAAAATGGTTGGCGGTGATGTTGGGAATGTCGATGAAGCGCTGCCTGAAGTCCTGGGCGATGACGATGATGCCGGCCTCCTTGAAGAGGTCGAGGTCGTCGGACAGTTCGAACTGGCCGATTATTGCATCGGTATGGGTTGCAACGGCATAGTCCACAAGGCCCTGTATGCCCACTTTCTCCTTCACGGAGACGGGAAGACGGGAGAGACTCCATGCCTTATGCTCGTTCTTTGCGAACTGTGCAATGCCATGAAGAAGCCTTCGGGCATATGCCTCGGCAAAGTCGGTCATCAGAATTACGCGTGCCATAGTTTCGGGATTTGAGGTATAACGGAACAAAAATAAACAATAAATAGATAAATAACCAATCATGAAAAGATTCTACACACTCGCTGCACTTGCAGCACTTCTTTTCAGCCAGGTTTCTGCACCGGCTCAGGAAACAAAGAAAGAGGCTCTTGACCTCGACCTCAAGGTTCTCACCACCAATGTCCGCTACGGCAAAGCCGACGACGGCGAAAACAGCTGGGAGTACAGAAAGGAGATCTACGCCGCAACCCTCGTGGAAACGGAAGCAGACATCATAGGCACACAGGAGGCTCTCAGCTTCCAGAAGAAGTTCCTCTGCAAGAAGCTCAAGGGCTACAAGTCAGTGGGCGTTGCACGCGAGGACGGCAAGAAGGACGGCGAATACTCTGCCATCTTCTACCGCAAGGACCGCTTCAAGGCTATCAAGTGCGGCAACTTCTGGCTCAGCGAGACACCCGACGTACCCAGCCTCGGCTGGGATGCAGCCTGCATACGAATCGCAACATGGGCATTCCTCGAGGAGAAGGCAACAGGCAAGCGCTTCTTCTTCGTCAACACCCATCTTGACCATGTAGGTGTAGTTGCACGCCGCGAGGGCGTGAAGCTCCTCTGCAAGAAAGCACAGGAGATCGGTGGAGACTGCCCCATGATCATCACCGGCGACTTCAACAATTCTAAGGAATCTGACGATATCATGTACGTAAAGGGTCTCGGACTCATCCATGCATACGACATCGCAACAGAAAAGAAGCTCAATCCTTCAAGCTACCACGGTTATCATGACTACAGCGAAATAGCTGCAAGGATCCCCCTCGAACTCCAGCCCAACATCATCGACTATATCTTCATAAGCGAGGGTTCATGCTCATACTACGAGATGATGCCTCAGAAGAAGGACGGCCGTTTCATTTCAGACCACTGCCCCGTAATGGCACAGATCAAGCTTTAGCATGAAGAGAATACTGGCATCCATCATCCTTGCCGCCCTCTGCTTTGGCGCGGCGGCACAGAACGCATCAAGTTTCAAGTGGGGTTCGGAAGACCTGCGCTACATGCAGGACGGCACCATATACACCGCAGGCGCCGGTTCCTTTACCGCCCCTATCGTCAAGGCCCCCGTCCTCAAGGGTTGGAAGGGTGAGCGCCTTAATGCCCAGGCCGTGTTCAAGGCAGGCCCCGAGTCCATCATCAGCGTAAGCTCCAGCGAGCTCAGGAGCGGCAAGAACCAGATTCCTGCAAATTGCGTGGAGTGCTTTGCCGTCGACTATGTCAAGGCTGACTTCTACGAAATGATTGGCCAGGACATCTCCATGCAGCCCGACAGGCTGGTAAATGCCAGCAAATTCAAGGTCCAGGCCGGCAAGACCTGCCCCGTGTGGGTAAGCGTGAACATCCCCCGCTACGCCGCAGCCGGAACATACAAAGGCACCATCACGCTCAAGGCCGGAAGCCAGGAGTTCAAGCTCCCCATCAGCGTCACAGTAGTCGACCGCGAGCTTCCCAAGCCCGAAGAGTGGGCATTCCATCTCGACCTCTGGCAGAATCCCTATGCAGTTGCCCGCTGGTTCGACGTTCCCCTGTGGAGCAACAAGCACTTCGAGCGCATGCGCCCCATTTACAGGCGCTATGCCGAGGCCGGTGGCAAGGTCATCACCGCATCCATCATCCAGCACCCCTGGAACTGCCAGACCTACGACCCCTTCGAGGACATGATCGTGAAGATGAAGGGCATCGACGGCAAGTGGAGCTACGACTACACCGTATTCGACAAGTGGATCGAGTTCATGTTCTCATGCGGAATCACCGAACAGATCGACTGCTACACCATGGTTCCCTGGGGATACACCTTCGCATACATCGACCTTGCCACGGCAAACGTGAAGAACATCGAATGTGAGCCCGGCGCACCCGAGTACGAGGCATTCTGGCTGCCCTTCCTGAAGGACTTCGCAAAGCACCTCAAGGACAAGGGCTGGTTCGACATCACCTGCATAGCAATGGACGAGCGTCCTACCGACCAGATGGTCGCAGCACGCAACATCATAAAGAAGGCCGACCCCGACTTCAGGCTCGAAGGCGCTGTTAACTATTCACCCGAGGTGGTCGATATCATGCACGACATCAGCATAGGCTACGACCATTCCAAGGGCTTCCCCGAGGAGGCAGTCCTGCAGCGCAAGGCTCAGAAGCACTACACTACCCTCTACACCTGCTGTGGACCCGAACACCCGAACACCTTCACCTTCTCACCTCTTGCCGAGGCTGAATTCCTTGGTCTTGCAATATCTGCAAGGAACTATGACGGATATCTCCGCTGGGCTCTCAACAGCTGGCCAGAGGATCCTATCCACGACAGCCGCTTCGGCGGCTGGGTCAGCGGCGACACCTGGCTTCTCTATCCCGAGGGCAGCAGCATACGCTTCGAGCGTCTGCGCGCCGGAATCCAGGACTTCGAGAAGGTGCGCATCCTGCGCGCTGAAGGCAACCCTGCAGTAAATGCAGCACTTGACAAGGCCCTCGAACCTTTCATCCCCGTAATCACAGACGAATCCATAAATGCAGCCAAGGCAGTAAAGGATGCCAAGGCGGTCATAAACAAATTCTAAAATGAAGAACAGACTCATAGCTAAAGCCCTGATCCTCATCTGTGCAGCCGCGCTGATGGCGTCCTGCGCACAGCAGACAACCAAGACCGAACCTGTTGACTATGTTAACACATACATCGGCCATGTAAGCCACATGCTGGTTCCCTGTTACCCTACCGTATCAATGCCCCACTCCATGCTGAGGGTGTTCCCCTGCAGGCGTGAGTACACCACCGAGCTGGTGAACGGACTTCCTCTCTGGGTGACCGGACACCGTTCAGAGGCTCCCCTCACGATCGGGTTCCCCGGCCAGAGGCTTGACTGGGACAACGAGCACGTGACCCCGTACAGCTACGAGACCGAGCTCGCAGGTTCCACCATCGGCGTAAGGTATTCTGCATCGCACCAGTCTGCAATCTACGACCTCAAGTTCCGCAGCGGGGGCCCCGTCACTCTCACAGTCAACGCCCATAACGGCGAGATGAGTGCAGAGGGCAACATCGTCAAGGGCTTCCAGTACTGCGGCGGGCAGACAAAGGCATATGTATACGTAGAGTTCGAGACCGCACCCGAGGCTGCGGAGAACGTCGGGAAGAGCCATGTGGCACTCACCTTCAACACACCCGAGCTCCGCATACGCTACGGTGTGTCGTTCATCAGCACCGAGCAGGCTGCGAAGAACCTCGCACGTGAGATCAGCGACTACAACGTGGACGCCCTCATGGCACAGGGCCGAAGGATCTGGAACGAGGCCCTCGGCCGCCTCGAGGTCAGCGGCGGCAGCGAGGAGGACCTCACGGTCTTCTACACCTCATACTACCGCACCCTCGAGCGCCCCATATGCATGAGCGAGGACGGCAGGTACTGGAGCGGCGAGGACAACCAGGTACACGAGGACGGCGGGGTCGCATACTACACCGACGACTGGCTCTGGGACACCTACCACAGCGCACATCCCCTGCGCACCATCGTCGACGTGCCCCTCGAGGAGGCCATCCTCAAGTCATATCTCCGCATGTCGGAGGAGAACGCACACGGCTGGCTGCCCTGCTTCCCCGGAGTTGCAGGCGCAGGCAGAGGTATGAACTGCTGCCACGGCATCGGTTCGTTCGCGGACGCATACATCAAGGGTCTCGACATCGACGTGGAGAAGGTGGCCGTGGCCGCAGCTACGAGCCTCAAGGGCCGCACGGTGTGCCCCTGGAGCAACGCCGAGGCCGGCCAGCTCGACAAGTTCTACTGGGAGAACGGCTACATGCCCGCCCTCAAGGACGGCGAGAAGGAGACCGACCCCAACGTGCACAGCTTCGAGAAGCGCCAGCCCATCCCCGTTACAACCGGTACCTCATTCGACTGCTGGGCTGCTTCCAAGCTCCTCAGAGGTGCATTCGACAAGACCGGCAACAAGGAGTACCTCGACGAGTCGGAGTATTTCTTTGGGCACTCGTTCGACTACCGCAACCTCTTCAACAAGAAGACCGGATTCTTCCACCCGAAGGACAAGGACGGCAGGTTCATCGAGCCGTTCGACTACAACTTCCCCGGCGGAATGGGCTCGAGGGAATACTACGACGAGAACAACGGCTGGGTATACCGCTGGGACGTCCAGCACAACG
>JAZUFA010000010.1:0-114757 GCA_045640445.1 Candidatus Cryptobacteroides sp.
TGCTGACAGATGAAGCCGTGCGCAGGATATCGAGAACGGAGCCCTTCGCTCCGGAGATATTTGAGTCTGCGTTAATTGTCGTATGTTCAACAGATGATTTCTTTGCTTCCTGTTTTGCGGAAACGACGGCTCCACTGAGCGTTTGGACGGATTCCTCGAGGACTATTGTGCCTATGTCCAGACGGGAAGCCTTCACTTCCACTTGCATTGTTTCTTTGCTGTACCCGATGAATTCGGCGGTCAGCGTGTATCTGCCGGCATCTGCCTTTATTTGAAACCTGCCGTTGTCATCAGTCATCCCGCCGGTAACAATCGCGCCGTCACGGGCCAGAACAACGCTGACATACGGGACCGGCTCTCCGGCTTTGTCTCTGACTATGCCTGAAATGACTTTTGACTGAGCAAAGGAGGGAATGCAAACCAGGAATATAAGGATGAATACGAGAAATCTTTTCATAACTTAGGACAAAGGTAACGTTTATTTTCTAGCATCAGAAATTCATCTTTCCAGTTGCCGCACCCAAGTCATTGAGTTCCGGTTTGTAAAGTGCTGTTAACTTTTGCTGCAGATGTGAATTACGTGAATTGCGCTACGAGGCCATCAGAGTTAAAGCCGTAGGTTCTTTGAACTTACGGCTATAAGACCCTTATTTTGTGATTGATGTGGTCGTACCTGCAGTGGCGTTGAATTTGATGAGCGAACCGGGCGACCCCATCATCGTCAAAGGTTGCAACGGCCTGGAATTCAAAGGTGTAACCCTCAATGGCACTGCATATCCCGATGGCTTGGTCAAGAGTGAACCCGGCGATGATTCCGAGCTCGTGAGAGGCCCTTCTGTTTCCTGGGAACAGCGTAAGAAGGCAAACTGACCGTCCCTATATGACAGCGGTTGTTGTTATATTACTATGTTGCTGGATGAATGGAGCGAGGGAGGTGGTGAGGACAGGTACCCTATAACTCAACGGTCAATTAATTTTGAATTATTTGTATATTGCGGGATATATCAGGACAAAAAATATGAGAACAACCATCGCCCAGAAACTGGCTGGACGTCAGGCCCATGCTCCAGGACTTATATATAGCTTGATGGTCAAGCTTGTGATGCCGATCCTCAGTAAAAAGTTATCACCGACTTTCACCTACAAGGCATTCCCCGGGAAAGATGAAGGCCCTTTCGTGCTTATCAGCAACCATGTAAGCAGAATCGACTACCTGTACACAGCCCCCGTGTGCTGGCCGCGCAAGCTTAACTACGTTGTAGGCTACAATGAATTCTTCCTCTGGCCGACCAGCGTTCTTCTTAATGCCGTCGGCGTTATCCCCAAAAAGAATTTTACGCCGGACGTGCACAGTATCAAGCAGATTATGAACATAATCAGCCAGGGCGGCTGCATCTGTATAATGCCGGAAGGGATGAGCAGCATCACGGGTATGGCACAGCCTGTAATGCCGGGAGGCGGAGCACTTCTGAAAAAACTTGGCGTCAATGTCTATTATACTAAAATCTCGGGCGGATATCTTGCGAACACAAAGCATTATCTCAAGCAAAGGAACGGGAAAACGGAGGTGGTCGTGGATCAGATGTTTTCGGCCAGTGAGTTTTCTGAGTTAAGCCCTCAGGAGATCGAGGACAGGATGAACCGTCTGCTTGCCCACGACGACTACATCTGGAACAAGGAGAGGCAATATTCATACGATGACAATGGTGACGGGATGGCCGCGGAACTGGACACTCTCCTTTATATGTGCCCGAAATGCGGGGCTATGCACAAAATGCTGTGCGAA
Source organism: Candidatus Cryptobacteroides sp. (assembly GCA_045640445.1). Taxonomy (GTDB): domain Bacteria; phylum Bacteroidota; class Bacteroidia; order Bacteroidales; family UBA932; genus Cryptobacteroides. The sequence goes on from JAZUFA010000010.1 coordinate 1,787, forward strand.
GGAAACACCATGAGATGCACAGAGTGCGGAAACACTATCTCGATTGACAATAAATATAACATTTCCGCTGTAGGAGAAGACTCCGTCTGCCCGCCACTTGTCACGGACTGGACCATCATGGAACGGGCGAAAGCTTCAGAAGATGTAAAACAGCCCGGATTCAGCTATTCCGGGCACGTGCGCATCGGACGGCTTCCGGAATTCAAGAAACTGGGGCTCGGGAAGACATCCCGCATTTGCGGAGAGGGAACGCTCTCTTTGGATATCAATGGTCTGCATTTCGAAGGATGCCAGGATGGAAGTCCTTTGAGTTTTGACATTCATCCGGCATCGCTTCCCACCTTTGGAATGTGTACCGACATAAGCCGCTTCTACACCTTCATCAAAGGTGAATTCATTGAATTTTACCCCGATAAACGTGATGCATTGCGTTGGGACCATCTTGTGGAGGAACTGCATCGGTTCGTCGGAGGCAAGTGGCAGAACACGGAATACAGACACGTATAAGGATTCTGCCGAGGCACCTCACCTATTCATTCAGCACTGCTCGGATAGAGCAGCCAAGGCCGCGATAGCGGTTGCTCACGTCCAGATAGCTCGGATACTCGCCCGTATAGAAGGTAAGTGCAGACGCGCCGGTGCTGCGATAAGCCGTGGAAGACCAGTAGTAGCCGTAGTTGCCATAGCTTTTGACTTCACCGTTGCTCCAGCAGCCGGCGGCAGGAAAGAATATGCTGTTGGATGCAAAGGCAGTACCGTCTTTGCCTGTACAGAGAATGCCGTTGATGCCTGTGCCATTATAGTCTGTTGTCCATGTGCATGTGCAGTTTTCCAAGAGTGCCGTAAATTCTTCTGCTGTCGACATGCGCCAGTTTGATCCCCAAAGGTTGATGGCTGTATCGTCATTGCCCGCGAGAGAACTGTAACCGTTGTAGTAAGTTTCACTTGCGTCCTTGTCTGTGGTCTTACCCCAACAATAATAGCTGCCATAATCTTCAGCCCTGTTATTTTCTGCTCCGACATTATATTCAGCGAACCTGGGGCCGCCGTCCCATAGCTGAACCCAGTTAACCTCGACTTCGCCTGTCCTCATGGCCGTGCCTCTGGTTTCCTGGACATGAGACTTGAACTTCTTGCCTGCCAGGGTGATTCTGCCCACCGTATTGCGCTCGATATCCGGGAAGGTGGTGGAGTTCATCACGCATACCTTGTTGTGGATATCGTCAATAAAGGTGAGGGTGAGATTGTCGCCATAATAGTTTCCTGCAGGGACGGCAAGGTAGAAATACCTGGCTGCAACGCCTACTGGCACACCGTCGTCACCAAGGTCCAGCGTCACACCAGGATTCTCCGGGTTCTCGTCCATTATTGCCTGACCGCCATCTACGGTGAACGTTCCGCTGAGCGGCTTGCTGGAATCCTTAAGGGTGACGGATGTTATGGTGATGCCTTCCTCCATGGTGCTGAACACAATCTGCAGCATGGCTCCGAGGCTGGAGAAGCTGATCACATCGTTTCCATCTCCCGTTATCATCTGTTCTGCATACATAGGAACAGCCTGGCTGTTGCTCTGCGTTGCCGGCCACACATAGCCGTCGCCGGTCTTGATCGAAGCGGGATAGAATGCCTCGATGTCTCCGCTGACGCCCTTCGTATTATCCTCGGTGAACTGCCCCTTGTTGCTCCCGGCTCCTCCGGAAAGGGTAAAGGTGTCATCCGTCTTGCCGTCCGTGACATAAATCCGGTCACCTTCACGCCAGATGACATCATAACAATATGTCATGTCCGCCTTGGTTCCTGTACCGATGCTTCCGGCAACACCGTTGATCACGGTTTTTCCATCACGTTCAACTGAAGGAGTGCTCTCCTCGATCTTGCTGCACGATGCAGCAAGCACAAGAGCAGCAATGCACATCTTTGAAATAATTGCTCTTCTCATTTCTTTCGTGTTTGGCTATTTTACAATGGAAGGAAGGGGAGGAAGGTCCAGGTGCAAGTCGTTGCCTGAAGACTGTTCCATGGGAACTCCTCCGTACTTATAGTTCTGATACATCAGGCCGCGCACCGGACCGTTCCAGATGGCTGCCATGGTTCCCAGGCAGCCGCGGTCAGGCAACTGATTCGCAAATATCCCGAGGACTTGCTTGTACTGTGCTATGCATTTCTCGCATATGGCATTGACCTTCTTCCGGTCAGAGGAACTTATGTTGCCATCCTCGATATCAGGGATGTCGCCGAGTGCCACCACGTCGGCGAGGGTGTCAAGATAGAGCTTGGAGCACAGTACGCGATTTCCCAAAAGGACAAGATATTCCTTTGCGTATCCGGCATCCTCTTTTTCGTACAGGTCGGTGATCATTTCGCCTATCCTGAGATATGCCTCGGATGAATGCCTGAGGCAATCTGCCCGGTAACTGACGTGCTGACTGAGTCTGTCCCAGAAAAATGCAGGAGGAAAGCCGACGTTGCCATGATGCTCAAGGTTGAAGCTGTGGACTGCTTCCAGGGAATCCTGAATTGCCAGGAAAGCATCTGCATCCTTTATGCACAGCCTGGAGGCGTAGTCGCGGTAGAATTCCTCGCGGTGGCGGCCACCCATGAGCGTCGCCTCTGCTGCATAGCGGATGGAAGTGCGGTTTTCCGAGGTCCTCCAATGGTTGAAGAGCAGGCTTCTGTGCTGTACGCCGGGTGCTGTGGCGTCCATTTGCGAGAGAAGGTCATCTATGCCCGTCACATGGTTCTGCTGGATGAACATCTGACCGTCGAACTCGGTCCACGAGTATAGTTCGGTCCACTTGAGGTCCTCTTCGTTGGTGATGAACAGGGGATAGGCGCTTGCGACCCGCTGGCTTGCATACTGCGACAGCACGCAGATGCTGTGGCCCGGGAGAACTTCGCGTGCATGACTGTACAACCCGCCAATCCTTTCGCCAACAACACAGTAGATGCCCAGCTTGAGATTGTCCACGCGGCCCTTGAAATCAGGATCCGCCTCAAGGTCCCTGATGGCCCGGGCCGCCGTGTCTATTTCACGTGTAGCATACTCCACATCATCATTCCAGCCTCCCATCTCTTCTGTTATGAACTCAAGGTCGTCGATGGGATACAGATCGGTGATGCGGTATGCAAGCTGCTTTGTCTGCTCCACATCAAAGGTGCGGTTCTCACAGCTGAACTGTACGCGCAGACCCGTTTCCTTTGCGGCTGTTACCAGCTCGCGCATCCACTCCATGGCAAACTCGCTGCGCTTTGCTTCATCGCCGAACAAGGGTTCGACGCCTGGGATGCAGAATATGGAATCGTTCGTGGGTTTGCACAGGCTGTCGAGGAGATCCCACCCGTCAGTACGCGGCACGTCTCCGTAAAAGAAACTGCCAGCATAGTTGGTCTCGCCGGTAATGTCTTCCTCATACCACTGGAAGGGATAGCTGTGGATGACAAGTTTGTTGAAGCGCATCCGGGCAAGGTTCTGCAAGTATTCCTTGGCGAGCGGCATGGGGTAGGCCGAAATGTCCATGCAGAAGTTGACATGCTGGCGTATGCCCCTCCATCTTACATGGGGCGTGATCAGGCTGTCGGTGCCTACCGCCTTGTCCCAATCCACCTTTTCAGGCATCATGGCTCCTGTGATATCGTAGGTGATGCCCAGACTTTCGCAGAAAGTGTACAGGGCATCCATGATGCCGGTGGCATCGGAGGAAGTAAGGGTGAGCCTGTGCGATTCGTCAAAGCTGTAGGCGAACTGGCCCAGCTCCTCCATTGACGGGTCATATTTGAACGACACTTTCAGCTTCTTGCCTTCGAGAGGGGTGATTTTCTGCAGTTCGGCTGTCCAGAGTCCGGCTTCGTCTTTTGCATGGGAATATGCCATGTCATTTTTCATGGATACACCCTTGCAGGACAACACTAATGTAATAATGGCTGAAAGGATCAGTATTTTTTTCATAACCTTAACCGTTTACCGGTAGGGTTTTACAGTTCGCAGGTGGCGACTACGTGGCCGGCGGGGGCCCAGATGGTCTCCTCTGCGAGGATGAACTCCATTATGACATTGCAGCCTGCAGTTCTGGGGTCAAGCTTGAGGCTGTATTCCTCTCCCGGACCTACAGGGATGGGATCGATGCTGCCTTCTGCTACGGCTTTGCCGCCGCGCACGGCCTTCCAGTTGATCCTCAGGTTGCTCAGGTCGATGAAATCGTATCTGTTCGTGATAGTAACTGTGCCGGGATTGTCACCCTTCACTACAGTCACCGGTTCGTAAGTATCCTTGATTACGGCGAGGAGCGGATAAGGCTTGCGGTCGGCTGTGACTATGCCTTTTCTGCCTGCGGTGACTGATGTGGGCTGCTCTCCGAACTCTCCGGAGCGGTAGATGTATCCTGAATCGTCGCCGAACTTGTAGAGGCCGTGGTCGCACCATTCCCAGTAGAATGCGCCTATCATTCGTTCAGAGTGGCGCATGTATTCCCAGGTTTCTGCGATGCCTTCATCCTTGCTGTATTCGCAGAGGATGTAGGGCTTGCTTGAGCCGTTCCTGTCCTTGACTGCCATATTGGGAACTGACGGGTACATGTTGGAATCCACATCGGCCACGGTGTCGTCGCCTTCATAGTGGATGGGGCGTGACGGATCGAGAGCCTTTATGGCATCTCTTTCAGCAACGATGTTGCAGCCGCCCGCGCTCTCGTTACCGAGCGACCAGAAGATGATGCAGGGATGGTTGCGGTCGCGCTGCACCATGCGGGTGCCGCGGTCGACGTAAGCGTCCTTGAATGCAGGCGTGTTGCTGATGCCGTTATTGCCGTGGCATTCGATGTCGGCCTCGTCCATAAGGTACATTCCGTAGTAGTCATACAGCGCAAAGGCGGAAGCCCTGTGGGGATAGTGGCTGGTGCGTATTGCGTTGATGTTGTTCTGCTTCATCATCTTTATGTCATTGATGGTGATCTCGTTGGGAATGGCCTTGCTGTATCTGGGATGTGTCTCGTGGCGGTTGATGCCCTGGAACATGACAGGCTTGCCGTTCACGAAGACGCGGCTGTCTTTGATCTCCACTTTCCTGAATCCGAAGCGGTTGGATACGGCCTGCACTTCATTGCCGTCCTTGTCCTTGAGGGCGATGACTACGGTATAGAGTTCAGGGGTCTCGGCGCTCCAGAGCTTGAGGTTCTCCACCTTTGTGCTGAACTCGACGAGGGCGTTCCTGCGCTTGCCCGCCTTTACAGAGCCGGCATCCTGGCAGAATACGGTGTTGCCTTCGGGGTCGATCAGCTCGATGCTTACGGTATGCTTTGCCTTCTTTCCTCCGGTGTTCCTTATCCATGTCTTGGCACAGAAAGTAGCGGAGCTGAAGTCGTCGGCAAAGTCGTCGGATGAAAGGTTGAAGTCGGCGATGCTGTTATTGTTGGCTGCATACATCCAGACATCCTTGTGTATGCCTGCCACGCGGTACATGTCCTGGTCTTCGATGAAACTGCCGTCCGACCATCTGAGAACCTCCACTGCAATGGTGTTCGTGCCCGGACGCACCATTTTGGTCACGTTGAACTCGCTGTCGTTGTTGGGACCCTGGCTGTAGCCCACGTACTTTCCGTTCACCCATACGCTGAATGCGCTGTATACGCCGTCGAAGTGCAGGAATACACTCTTCTTGTCCCAATTGTCGGGCAGGGTGAACTCGCGGCGGTATGATCCTGTAGGGTTGGGCTCGTTCTCGGACGTGTATCCGGGAACGGGGACTATCCTGCTGGGCTTGCCGTTGAAGGGATAGGTGACGTTGGAGTAGATGGGGGTGCCGTAGCCGTACTGCTCCCAGCATGAAGGAACGGGGATCTCAGCCCAGCCGCTGACATCATAGTTCTCCTTGTAGAAGTCCTTGGGACGCAGGGAAGGTTCCTTGACCCAGTTGAACTTCCAGTTGCCGTCGAGGCAGAGATAGTCTGCAGATGAAGGTGTCTCCCAGGGCTTTTCGAAGTATGCCACATCGGCCTTGAGCGATGCCACATCGGGATAGGGAACCATTGTGACGTGGCCGGGAAGTTTGTTCCTGCCTATGATCTTCTCGTTCTCCCAGTCGTCCTCGCCGTGGATGACGTCTGCGGGAATCTTGCCTTTTATGGCAACGAGGGTCCATACTGTGGGCTCCTCGCCGTCACGGCCGAGGCGGAGCAGAGTGCCCTGCGCGTCGTCGGATTCCAGAAGGACTGCGTGCTGGCTGGTCTTGTGGCGTATGGTTACCTGGTCGTCGCCCACGAAGGTCACCTCCCAGCGCTGGTTGTCGCAGTTGTTGTAGACCCAGCTTGCAAGGGGACAGCCGTGCTCGCCGGGGTCGAGGATGTCGAATGCCTGGCCGGAGTACGGGCTCCATATTGCCCAGCCGGTTTCGTCGCCCTTGAGGCGGAAACGCTGGGCGTTGCTCTTCTTGTCGGGCTGCTGCAATGTGAAGTTGGATTCGTCCTGTGTGGAGTTGCCGTTGTCGACAGCGTATCCTGCAGGGGAAACCAGCATATACATCTTGTCACTGTTGATTGAATTCTTAGCGATGACTGTCATACTCACAGCCAACATAATGGTCAGGGTAAGGAATTTTCTCATATGGTGATTTGTTGTTATTTCTTGCTGATCCTGTAACTCAGGCCCATCATCTGCAGTGCTCCGATGAATTCCTGGGTGACTGCCACGTTGTACTTTTTGGAGTGGAAGTCGAGGACATAGCCTGTGGCCTTGTCGGTAAGGGTGATATTGAGAGGCGTTGTTCCGCGGTTGGTCTTGAGCGTTTTGGTGAGCCATTTGCGGAAGTCCTGGTCCAGGCGGTCGGTGGAGATATTTATGGAGATGCTGGTAAGGTGGTCTGAAGCCACGTTTCCGAGCAGCGACATGCCCTTGATCCTGAATACGAACGGGGCTGTCTTACCCTGCGCGCGGTCTTCAGGCTTGAGCATGTATTTCTCGGTAATCTCTCCTGAGATGAACAGCTGTGAATGCATCTGCATGTAGGGCAGATACTTCTCGTAGTCCTTGCCGAAGAGGGCTATTTCATAAGATCCGGTATAATCCTCTATTGTGACTATGGCGCCCTGGGCGCCGGTCTTTGTGGTTCGGGCCTTGACATCCATCACAATGCCTGCAATGGTAATCTTGGAGGATTTCTTTGTGTTCTCGCATTCTTCGATCATGCCGGGCATGTCGGCCAGCTTGCAGGTCGTGAAGGTCTCTATCTCGAACGCATAGCGGTCAAGGGGGTGTGCGCTGAGGTACATTCCCACGAATTCCTTCTCTTTCTGGAGTTTGGCGAGTATGTCCTCATCTTCGGCGGCTTCGGGCATCGTCGGGCGTACGGGCTTCAGCTCGTCCATGTCGCCGAAGAGGGAGGTCTCGGCGGAGACGGTGTCGGAGTGGAATCCGTCGGCGTAGTGTGTGAGCTCGTCGATGAAGAGGTTTCCGTTCTGGCATGGTGTGAAGAACTGCTGCCGTTTATATCCGAACGAGTCGAAGGCTCCTGCGCATACCAGGGTCTCCAGCGACTTGCGGTTGACGTTCGTGAGGCGTTCGATGAAGTCCCATACGTCCGAGAACGGGCCGTTTGCATTGCGCTCGTTTATGATGCTTTCCACCACGTTGGCTCCGAAGCCCTTGAGTCCGCCCAGGCCGAAGCGGATGTCGCCCTTCCTGTTGACGGAGAACTTGTTCACCGATTCGTTCACATCGGGGTTGAGGACTTTGATGCCGTGCATCTTGCAGTCCGCCATGATCTTCTGCAATTCCGACATGTTCGAGAGGTTGCAGTTGAGGTTGGCGGCGAAGAACTCAGACGGATAGTGGCACTTGAGCCATCCGGTCTGGTAACTTACCCAGGCGTAGCAGGTTGCGTGGGATTTGTTGAATGCATACTGGGCGAACTTCTCCCAGTCTTTCCATATCTTGTCGAGGGCCTTTTCCGGGTGGCCGTTGGCCATGCCGTTCTTCATGAACTTCTCCTTGAGTTCCTGCATGACCGCGATCTGCTTCTTACCCATGGCCTTGCGGAGCTTGTCGGCTTCACCCTTGGTGAAGTTTGCAAGCTTGCGGCTGAGAAGCATGACCTGCTCCTGATAAACCGTGACTCCGTACGTCTCGGCAAGGTATTCCTCCATTTCGGGGAGGTCGTATTCAATGGGCTCCTGACCCAGCTTTCGGGCTACGAACGACGGGATGTAGTCCATAGGGCCCGGACGGTAGAGGGCGTTCATCGCGATGAGGTCCTCGAAGCGCTCGGGGTGCAGCTTCTGCAGCCACTCGCGCATGCCACCGGATTCAAACTGGAACACGCTCGTGGTGTCGCCGTGGCCGTATATCTGCTCGTATGTCGCCTTGTCGTCGATCTGTATGGCCTCGATGTCGATGTCGGTCCCGAAGCGCTCCTTGATCATGTCCAGAGCGTTGTGGATGATGCTCAGGGTGATGAGCCCGAGGAAGTCCATCTTGAGCATGCCCACGTCCTCGATGTAGTGGCCGTCGTACTGAGAGGTCCACACATCCTTGCCGGTATCCTTATCCTTCGAGAGACAGATGGGTATGTAGTCGGTGAGGTCGCCGCGGCCAATGATGGTGGCGCAGGCGTGCACGCCCACCTGACGTATGCAGCCCTCCAGCTGGAGTGCGTAGTTCAGCACTTCCTTGTTGAGCTCGGTGCCGTTCCTGAGCTCTTCCTGGAACTCGGGAACCAGGCGGTAGCAGTTCTTGAGGGTGATCTTCGCGTCAACCTCCTCCATACCCTTCTGGAACCATTTTTTCACGGTTCTCTTCTGGCCCGGGTTGTCGGGATCATCCTCTTCGACGTCCTTCTCGAACGACTTGAATCCGGTCTTCAGTTCATCGAGCTTGGGATTGAAGGGGTATTCTTTTTCCACCTTCTCGCTGAGGCGGTCGGGCACCATCTTGGTGAGGCGGTTGCTCTCCTCTATTGTAACCTGGCTGATTCGCGCCACATCCTTGATGGCGCTCTTGGCCGCCATGCTACCGAAGGTGATGGCTCTTGCTACATGGTCGGAGCCGTAACGTTCCTCTACATACTTGTGCGCGAGGATGAGGTCCTCGAAGTCGACGTCGATATCAGGCATGCTGATACGGTCCGGGTTGAGGAAACGCTCGAACAGGAGGTTGTATCTGATAGGGTCGAGGTTTGTGATACCGAGGCAGTAGGCCACTACCGAGCCGGCTGCGGAACCTCGTCCGGGGCCGACCATCGTGCCTGCGTCGCGGCAGGCCCTGATGTAGTCCTGCACTATGAGGAAGTAGTCGGGGAATCCCATTCGGCAGATGGTCTTGAGCTCGAAATCGATTCGCTCCTGCTGTTCTGCATTAAGCTGGCTGCCATACCGTTTTGCCGCACCTTCGTAGGTGAGGTGGCAGAGGTAGGCCACCGAGGTGCAGAAGTCGTCGCCGCGGTAGTTGCCTTCCTTGTCGTTGCGGCCGGTGTCGATGACATCCTTGTACTCTTCGAGATAGGATTCGATTTCGGCGAGGAACTTGGGGTCTATGTCGTATTTGGGCAGCACGTGGCCGCGGTCGATCTTGTAGAGCTCGATCTTGCCGGCAATCTCGAGGGTGTTGGCGAGCACTTCGGGATGGTCGGGAAACAGCTCGGCCATCTCCTCCTCGCTCTTGAGGTATTCCTGCTGGGTGTAGCGGAGGCGTCCGGGGTCGCTGATGTTGGCGTTGGTGGTAAGACAGATGAGGCGGTCGTGAACGGGACCGTCCTCCTTGCGCACGAAGTGGGCGTCGTTGGTGGCCACAACCTTGACCCCCATTTCCTGAGCGAGCTGGAAGATGCCTTCGTTGGCTATCTTCTGGTATTCGTAGACTTCGTATATCTTGTTGTATGCTTCTGCAGGAAGGTCGGTCAGTTCTGTCTTGTGGAGCATGACCTCGAGGTAGTAGTCCTCGCCGAAGACACGTTTGTGCCATTCGATGGCCTTTCTGGCGCCGTCCATGTCGCCTGCGACTATGTTCTTGGGAATCTCGCCTGCCAGACATGCGGAGCAGCATATGAGGTTTTCGTGGTATTTCTCGATGATCTCGTGGGTCACACGGGGCTTGTCGTAGTACTTGCCTTCGATATGGCCGGTGGAACAGATCTTCATCAGGTTCTTGTATCCGTCGTAATTCTTGGCAAGAAGAATCAGATGGTAGTAACCGCGATGTTCGTTGTCCTTGAGATGGTGGTCGTAATGGCGGGTTACATATACCTCACATCCGATGAGGGGCTTGACGATGGGCTTCTTGTCCGCATCGAGGTTCTTTTTGTCGAAGGCGGCCTTGAAGAACTCCTTCACGCCGTACATGTTACCGTGGTCGGTGATGGCGAGGGCGGGCATGCCGAGCTCTCGCGCACGCGAGAAGAGCGCGCTGATGTTGCTCAGACCGTCAAGGATCGAATATTGTGTGTGGACGTGAAGGTGTACGAAAGCCATATTGTATTCAGGATGAGATAAGGATTGTAAAGTTAGTCATCTTTTGGCTTTCTCCCAAGAGAAAAACGGTCACGAAGCCAAAACTCCAATCTCATTTCCCAAACCAGAATTACAGCCGCAATCACACGTATTGTGAGCATTATCCACCATGAACCGCCCATGGCGGTCATGATGGTGAGGTCCTCCACATTGCTGTGGCTCATGCAGATATGGGTGTCAAGCAGTTTCACATCCCTGTCGGAGAGCCGTCCCCGGCCGATCTCGTCGAGCATGACGGCGGCTCCGTATCCGAGCCCGACAATGTTGGCCACCAGCCACAGGAAGGCCGTGTTTGCGGGCAGGCCAAGAACGTACATGAGAGGCTTGAACAGTCTGGCTATGACGTCCATGATTCCGAATTCGGAGAGTATCCTCTGCAGAATGTTGAGGGAGAAGATGACGGCCGTCATTATGGCCACGAGTTTGAGTGTCGACAGGAACCAGTCAAGGAGCGTTCTGCCGAAAGGCAGGGTCCAGGTTCCGGCGGCAGCGTCAGCCATCTGCTCCCCGGCACCGGGAAGAACCAGGTTGAGGATGAAGCCGAGCACCAGGGCGCCGAGCGTTCTCACGACAACCATCCTTGTCGCGGACGCTCCAGTCTTCCTGAGCACGGCAGTCTCCAGCACCATGGAATGTGAACAGAGGACCATGGTCGCTATGATGGTGGTGGCTCTCCAGTCAAGCTCGAGCGTGGAGAACACCGCGACGGCGGAATACACATTGACGAAGTATCCTGAAAGATACGCCAGTGCAGCCGATCCGGGCAGGCCGAAGTACTTGAAGACCGGGCTGATGAAATCCGATATCCAGGGAAGGATGTTGAAGTACTTGAGCAGCATCATGGCAAAGGATACGCCCACGGTTATCTTCACCATCCAGACACATGTCCTGACGGTGCCTGGGAGCACATCCTTCACGGAGTTTATGATTCTTTGCCGGGTGTTGTCGTTCACGATGTAAAGATATGCAAAATCTAACGAATCAGGGCGACCCTTTTCGGGGCCGCCCTGAACTTTTATGCAGAGTAGTCGATTACTTCTTTGCAGCTTTCTTCTTTCTTGAAGCGATGGTTGAATCGTACATGATAGGAGTACCGATCATGATAGATGCATATGTACCGATGATGATACCTACACAGAGTGCAACTGAGAGACCTCTGATTGACTCACCACCCCAGATTGCGATAGCGATCATAGGAAGGAGGGTTGATACTGAGGTGTTGACTGTACGTGTAAGGGTCTGGTTGAGTGACTTGTTGACCTGGGTCTTGAAGTCGTCGTTCGGGTGCAGGCCGAGGTTCTCACGGATACGGTCGAAGATAACCACGTTATCGTTGATTGCGTAACCGATGATTGTAAGGATGGCCGCGATGAACGTCTGGTCGACGTCAAGGTTGAAGGGCAGGATGCCACTGAACAGAGAGAAGAAGCCGATGACGATGAGTGCTGTATGAGCAAGTGATACAACACCGCCGAGACCCCAGTTCCATCCCTTGAATCGCCATGCGATGTAGGCGAAGATGATGAGGAGTGCGAGGATCACTGATATGATGGCTGAACGCTTGATATCGTTTGCGATAGACGCACCTACCTTGTCGGAAGAAATGATACCGTTGGGGTTGTCGAGTGTTGATGTGAAGTCTGTGAGGGTGAGATCGTCTGCGAAGAGGCCCTTGAGACCTTCGAAGAGCATGCTTTCGATTTCTGCATCGACTGATGAAGCCTCGTCCTGATACTTGTAAGAGGTTGTGATCTTCATCTGTGATTCACCACCGAACTGCTTTACCTCGACTGAAGACTCGGGATCTGCAGCGTTGAAGATCTTCTCAGCGGCTGCGCGTACTTCCTCAGCTGTAACAGGCTTGTCGAAGCGTACTACATAGGTACGGCCACCGGTGAAGTCGACACCATAGGTGAAGCCCTTGAAGCAGATTGAACCGATAGCGATGAGGATGAGGGCACCTGAGATAATGTAAGAGAACTTGCGTGCACCGATGAAATCGATATGGGTGTTCTTGAGGAAGTTCTTTGTGAGGTTGTTCTCGAATGTGATGTTCTTGCCCTTTGCGATACGGTCTTCGAAGATGAGACGGGTAATGAAGATAGAGGTAAGAACTGAGGTGATGATACCGATGATGAGGGTGGTGGCGAATCCCTTGATAGGGCCTGAACCGAAGAGGAACAGAACGATACCGGTAAGGAGGGTGGTCACCTGACCGTCGATGATTGCGGAGTATGCATTCCTGTAACCGTCAGCAACTGCCTTGCCGAGGCCCTTGCCTGCCTTGAGCTCTTCCTTGATACGCTCGTAGATGATCACGTTGGCGTCGACCGCCATACCGAGGGTGAGGACGAGACCTGCGATACCGGGCAATGTGAGGACTGCACCGAAGCTTGCGAGGGTACCGAAGAGGAGAACGACGTTGGTAAGAAGTGCTACGTCAGCTGCGAGACCTGCGCCCTGGTAGAAGAATACCATGTAAACGAGCACGAGGAGGAACGCGATGAGGAATGAGATGAGACCTGCGCGGATTGACTCTGCACCGAGTGAAGGACCTACTACCTGCTCCTGAACGATTGTTGCAGGTGCGGGGAGCTTACCTGACTTGAGGACGTTGGTAAGGTCGGTAGCCTCTTCTACATCGAAGTGACCTGAGATTTCTGAAGAACCGCCGGTGATCTCTGTGTTGACTGTAGGATATGAATAAACGGTACCGTCGAGAACGATGGCAACCTGCTTGCCGATGTTCTCCTTGGTGAGGCGTGCCCAAACGTTTGCGCCTTCTGCGTTCATTGTCATTGAAACGGTAGGCTCACCGTTGCGGCGGTTGTCGTATGATACGCGTGCGTCAGTTACGACGCCACCGTCGAGGGGTGCCTTGCCGTCGCGGCTTGAAGCCTTGATGGCGATGAGTTCATAGATGTTGGAACCCTCGAAGTACTCGCTGGGCTTCACGCTCCACATGGGGCGGAACTCTGCGGGGAAGATATTTGCAACGTGAGGGTCACGGAGCATCTTGTTGACTGCTGCGGTATCGGCTGCCATTGCGTAACCGATGCATGCGTTGCCGCGTGCCTGTGAAGGAGTGAGGACTGAGAAGAGAGGGTTGGCCTTTCTTGCTGCTGCGTCGTCGGCCTCTTCAGCGTTGGCTGCGATCTCCTCTGCTACGATGTCCTTGCTCTCTTCTGCAACGTCGGTTGCGGGAGCCTCTTCTGCAACCTCATCTTCGCTGATCTGAGCGAGGATGCTGTTGGCCTCGATGAGGTAGGGCTCGATTTCCTGATTGTCGAAGGTGGGCCAGAACTCGAGGGATGCTGTTCCCTGGAGCAGCTTGCGGACACGCTCAGGCTCCTTTACACCAGGGAGCTCGACGAGGATACGGCCGGTATTGCCGATCTTCTGGATGCTGGGCTGGGTTACACCGAAACGGTCGATACGGTTACGGAGCACGTTGAATGAGTTGGCGATGGCTGCCTCGGCGTCCTCGCGGATGACCTTGATGACATCCTCGTCGGTTGACTCGGGACGGATGCGCTCGCGCATTTCATATGTACCGAAGATCTGAGAGAGCCTCTGGCCGTTTCCAACTTCCTTCCAAGCCTCTGCGAAGAGGGTGATGAAGTCTGACTGGGAGTTGACCATGCGGGTCTTTGCAAGATCCACAGCCTTAAGGAATTCAGGGGTTGAGTTGTTGCCTGCGAGAGCCTTTACGAGGTCCTCGAGCTGCACCTGCAGCATGACGTTCATACCACCCTTGAGGTCAAGGCCGAGGTTGATCTCCTTGGCGATGACGTCCTTGAATGTGTAACCGAAATAAACCTTCTCTGCTGAGATAGAATCTGTGTACCTGAGAGTCTCGTTCTTTCTGAGAGAGTCCAGGAAGAAAGCCTTGTCTGCATCTGCCACCTTGGCGAAAGCCGGAGTGCTCTGGATGGCCTCAACAGCTGCTTCTGCTCTCTTGGCGGCCTTCTTGTTCTGAATGCCTGTTACAAGAGTGAAGGAGAGCTGCCAAAGGCAGGCCAGAATAAGGCAGATAGCCACAAGTCTGATAGCACCTTTACTTTGCATAATTATGGATATTAAAATTTATTTACCAAAATAGTTCGCAAAGTTAGTATTTTTATCAGAATAAAGAAACTTTAGGCAGGAAAATGCACCCTTTCCTGCCTTTATTTACATTATTTTGGCTATCTGTGACCTAGAAGAAGACGCCCGGTGTTATGCCGAGCCACTTGAGCACGGTGTCGCCCCAGACAAGAATGAGCACCCACGAGAATACCATCATGGTGATGCCGTATTTGAAGGCGTCGGTCTGGCTGTACTGGTTGGTGTTGTAGAGCAGGGCTGCAGGCTTGCTGTTGAAGGGCAGCACATACACGTGTTCGATCAGCATCGAAACGGGGAGCGCGATGCTCATGGGAGGGAACTTGAAGCGTGTCTCCACACCAAGGGCTATAGGTACGAACACCATGGTGCGTATCGTCTTGCTCTGGAACACGAGGCCGGAGAACATCATCAGTGCGGTGAGCACGACATAGAGAACCCAGAAGGGGGTGTCGGCCGTGACACCCATGGCGTCGAATGCGGCGTTGACCATCGTGTTGGGGAGGTCGGTGGCGTTGAGGCCGCTGCCGAGGGTGTATGCACCCGCCGAGAAGAGCATCAGATGCCAGGGGATGTCGACATCGTTCCACTTGACCACTCCTATTCCGGGCATCAGCGCCAGGATTGCGCCTATCAGGGCGACGATTGTCTCATCGATGTCATGGAAGGTTCCCTTGGTGACCCACAGAACGAGCACGAGCACGAAGATGCCTACGGCCTTCCATTCCTGTGCCGTCATCTTTCCCATTGCGTCCAGCTCGGTCCTGAGCCTGTCGAGACCGCCCTCGATCTGCGGCACCTGCTCCTCCTTCTTCATGGGGAAGAACACGTACATGCCGAGCAGGAGGCCGACGACGAGTATCACGATACTCATCGGGCCCACGGCCACGAGCCAGCTTGAATAGCCGAAGTCGCATGAACCGAGATAGCCGAGTATGAGCGAGATGGCGAGGAGGTGGGCTCCGGAGCCGGTATAGAATGCGTTGGCACCTATGTTGACCTGGAAGAGGTTCTGGATGACGAGGTTGCGTCCGAAGTTGTTGCGGTTGCCGTCAGATGCGCCGTAGATGGCGCAGACCACCATGAAGATGGGGAGCATTATGGTTGCCTTGACTGTGGTGGCTGATATGAATGCCGAGAGCACAAGGTTGATTACCAGGAAGCTCCAGAGAACTCCCTTGGCGGATTTTCCGAACTTGATCACAAAGGCCAGGGCAAGGCGTTTTGCGAACTGCGTCTTCACAAGCATGCTCGCCAGGACGAAGCTGAGGATGTTGAGCCACATCACGGGATGTCCGAGCTGGGCGAGGGCCTCCTTCTGGGTGGTTACATTGAAGAGGACGATGCCGAGTATGACGAGCAGCGACGTAAGATAGTTGGGTATGGACTCCGTTATCCAGAGTATGAGGCTGGCCGCGAATATGGCAAGCATCGAATAGCAGGCCCTGATGAAGGCTTCGGGGCCGATGGCGCCGAGGCGCTTTGCGGCCGTGGCGGCCAGGCCGTCGGGATTGAAGTTGTCGATGAACCCTATATGGCAGAACCAGTTGATCCAGACGAAGACGATGATGGCTATAGGGCCTCCGAGGCGCGCCATCCATGTCTCGAACTTCGACTTTTTCATCTTCGGCAACTTCTCGATGCGGTAGTTGTTCATATCGAGCGGATCGAATGTCTGTTCTGCTTTCATCGTCTCAAAGTTTGATGTTAATCTTGTAAAGGTTGGAACTTGTGTCGCAGCCTATCCATGCGATGCCGTTCTTATGGTCAATCGCTATGGCCTCGGCCTGGTTCACAAAAGGTATCTTGTATGTGGCTATCAGCTTTCCGTCAAGGGTGCTGTGATGGAATGCTGGGCCCTTGCTGTCGACCAGCCACATGGTGTTGTCGGTTTTGTCGTAAAAGAGGTCCGATATGTTCTTCTTTACGAAAGTGATGTCGAACCAGCCCTTGGAAGCCTTTTCCTTCAGGTTGAATCTGACTATCCGCGTGGGCGACGCCTGGTTGCCCACATACAGTTCGTCTCCGACGCACATGATGCCTTCGGGGCCCTTGCCCGAAGCACCCCCGTCGGGGATTTCTATGACGGATATTTTCTTGAGGGTGCCTCCGTCAAGGCTGTAGAGAGTACTTTCGCTTTCATCTATAAGGAGAATCGAATTTCCGTACATCTCCACACCTTCCCAGTCGTGATCGCCCTGATCGTACAGCAGTGACCGGGTCTTGCCGTCGGGACCGATTTCATAAACGGTCCCTTCGTCGCCGACAGCGTAGAAGCCGTCGGCCTTTGCGTTGAAGCAGATGCTTGAAAGCTCACCCACTTCAGTCCTGAAGGTCTGGTATTCCGAAATCGTGTATACCTTGACCCCCTGGGGCTGTTCCTCCTCCTGTTCCTGTTCGGGGACATCGGTGAAAGCATTGTCTTCAACACAGCCGCAGCACAGAAGCGCTGCGGCTGCCACTGAAGACAGTAAGGATATTCTGGATATTATTTCCAATTCTTGTAAGGGTTCTTCATCAACATCGAGTTGAAGTACTTGGGATCGCCGGTAACCTCTTCGCCAAGCCATTCGGGCTTGTCGAAGGGCTCGTTCTCGTCGGCAAGCTCGATCTCGGCGACGGTGAGTCCGTCGTTGTCGCCGTAGAACTCGTCGACCTCCCAGGTGTGCACACCGTCGGTGTTCTTTACGAGGTAGCGGGTCTTGTCGATCACGCCGGGCTCGGCGATTTCAAGCAGAGCCTGTACGTCCTCGACGGGAATCTCCTTCTCCCATTCGAAGCGGGCTGAGCCTGATGCGTTGCCTATTCCCTTTATGGTGATGTATCCCTTGTCGCCCTTTACGCGGATGCGCACGGTGCGCTCAGGTACTGATGAAAGATAACCCTGGGTGATGCGGGTTGCCTTGAAGGCGGCCTCCTTGAAGTCGCCCTTCACGAGGAACTTTTTCTCGATTTCCTGTGCCATGGACTATTCGTTTGCAAGAGGTTTGTCAGACATGCCGATCACGCGCTTGATTGCCTGGAGGTAGTTGATGTTCTCGACACCCTCGAGTCCGCAGTCGGCGATGGTCTTCTTGATATCCTCTATTTCTGTTGATTCAGAGTTGATGGTAACGACCTTGGCGCCGTTGATGAGCACGTTGCCCACCTCGCAGATGGTGTCGTTGACCATGTAGCCGAAGCGCTGCTTGTGCACGCGCACTGCAGCGAGGTCGGGGTTGGCCTTCACCATGGCGATGAATTCGTCGTATGTGTACTCGTCCTTTGTGAGGGCGGGCATCTCCACCATGAATGCAGGGAAGACTTCCTTCTCGAGAACCTCGCGGCTGATGGGGAACTCGCCCTTCATGAGGGGATTCCACTGCTCGAGGCCGTCGACAGTCTGGACGTAGGTCTTGATGTCCATCTTGCCGTTACGTATCTTGGTGTTGTTGATATCATTCTTGCGGGAGATGATATAGATTTCATCGCTGCTGCGCTCCCATACCTTTTCAGGAACGGGGACAGAGAGACGTGCCATGCGTTTGTGAGCTTCGCAGAAGCACTGACCGAAGCTGCGGAATTCGAAGCGAGGCTTGCTGATCTCGCCGATCTTCATTTCTTCTTTTGCCATTTTCAGATATAGTTATGTTAACTGTTATTCAAGTCCTTCGACGAGTTCAGTACCCTCGGCATTCGCTGCGCCGGGAGTAGCCTCTGCGTGATACCACTTGCCGTCGGCGTTCTTGCTGTAGGAAGCGGGAGCCGTCTTTGCGATTGCCGTGAGGTTGAATGCCTCGACGGATGCACCCTCGGCGTCGAGAATCTCAACCTTTACGTTCTTCTTTGCAGAAAGTCCGCTGTGGAATACGAGAGCCTCGTCATAGCCTTCCTGTGCACCGCCTTCTACAACGACGTCCTCGCTGTAGAGAAGCAGGAATGCGCCGGCCTCGACCTTCTGGCTGCCGGTCCACACGTCGGTGCCGTCCTTCTGGATCCTGTAACCGGTAAGGTCGATGGCTGCTTCGCCGCAGTTGTAGAGTTCGATGAACTTGTCGTTGCCGTTGAGCTCGTTGAGGATGATGACGCCCTGGGGCTCGGCCTTTACGGTGCCGCCTGCGTTGCTGGCGCCGATGGTGCCTTCAGAGAAGAGAACCCACTCGTCGGCGCCGTCGGTCTTGCGGCCGTAGGTCTCGGAATCCTCTACGACGGTAACCGCAGTCTTGTTGTCGATATGGTCCATCTCCTCGCCGTCAGCATTTGCGAGCACGAGGTCGAATCCCTTGGTGCCGCTGATACCGAAGGTGGGGCCGTTTGCGGGGTCGGACTGCTTGGCCGTGTATACCACGAATCCACCTGCGGGGATGTTGCCCATACCTGCGGGTACCTCCCAGGTGTCGGAGCCGTCCTTCGTGAAGACGTAACCTGCTATGTCGACGTCAGACTCGCCTGCATTGAAGATCTCGATCTTCTTGTCGCCGCAGCTGATCTCGTTGATGAAAACCTTCACTTCGGGAGCCTCTCCGGCGTCCTTCACTGTACCGCCAGCGTTGCTTGCGCCGATGGTGCCCTCGGAGAAGATCACCCAAGTGGCACCGCCGTCAGCCTTGCGTCCGAAGGTCTCGGTGTCCTCGATGACGGTGATTTCCGTCTTGTTGTCAATAGCATCCACAACTGTTTCGCCGGCAGCGAGCTCGAGAGTGAAGCCCTTGGTGCCGCTGATTCCGAACATGGGGCCGGTGGAAGGATCGGCCTGTTTTGCGTTATATACCACGAAGCCGCCTGCGGGGATGTTGCCCATTCCTGCGGGAACGGTCCAGGTGTCGGTGCCGTCCTTGGTGAATACATAGCCGGCAATGTCGATATCCTTGCTTTCTGAGTTGTAGATCTCGATCTTCTTCTCGCCGCAGCTGATTTCGTTGATGTAAACCTTATAGGCGGTTACTGCAGGCTCTTCAGGCTGATCGGGCTCATCGGGCTGTTCGGGTTCTTCGGGTACGTCACCTGCCACCAGGCCTTCGACTTCCTCCGTGCCTTCGACGTTGACTGCACCGGGAGTTGCATCGGCATGGTACCACTTGCCGTCGGCGTTGCGGCTGTATGATGCGGGAGCGACCTTCTTGCAGTCCTTGAGGTTGAAGTCGTCGATCACTGCGCTTGCGGGGCTGAAGAGGATGATCCTGACGGCCTTCTTTGCAGAAAGTCCGCTGTGGAAGATGAGAGCCTCCTCGTATCCTTCCTGTGCACCGCCGCTTACGCATACATCCTCGCTGTAGAGGAGGAGGTACTGGCCGGGAGCGATGTCGCGTGCGTCGCAGGTCCAGGTGATGTTGTCCTCTACGTCCTTTGCGATGTAGACGCCTGCGAGAGGAATGGTCTCTGTGCCCTTGTTGTAGAGCTCGATGAACTTGTCGTTACCGTTGAGCTCGTTGAGGATGAGACCGCTGTAGTTGATGGGTGTTGCGCCCACTACATATTTCACGGTCGGAGAGGTTGCGGTTGCGGTTGCCGTCTTTGCCTCGATGTAGTAGCTTACTTCAGTGTTCAGGGGCTGGGCGGGAATGGTTGCCGTGTACTTGTCGCCGCTGCCGGCCATCGCCAGAGTCTGTGCCGATGCCGAACCGGCGCTGTAGATGAGGTTCACCTCCTTCACTGCCACGAGTGAGGATACGGTTGCCGTAACTGTCACGGGGGTGGTCTCGGTATAGGCCACCGTGTTCTTTATGTCGCTGATGGTCGCGCCGCCGTAAACCTCGTCCTTAAGGCAGGAAGAGAGCAGGAGGGGGAGTGCCAGAGCCAATACTGCAAATATCTTTTTCATATCTTTCCTGATTAGAAGTCAATTTCCATACGGAGGGACATCATGCTGTAGTCAACACCTGACTTGCCGCTGCCGTTTGCAACCTTTGTGAAGTCCTTGGTGGGCTGGCCGGCTGCATCGGTTCCTACATAGAACTTGTTGCCCTTGCCGTTAGCATAGCGGTCGTTGTTGTTGTACTGGTAGTTGACCATAATCTTGCAATGGTTGTTGATGTAGTAGTTCAGACCAAGGGCATAAGCCTCGGCTGCACCTGCAGGGCCGCTCTGGAGTCCGTTGAAGTCGATGAACTCATAACGGGCGCAGAGTTCGATGTCGCCCCAGCTCTTGCCGCGCTGTACGCGGGTGAACTTGGCGCCGTTGCTGTCGTAGCGCTGGCGGCCGCCGAAGAGCAGCCAGCCGGCCTGTGCGTACCATCCCCAGAGGTGAGAAGGGTTTTCTGCACCGACTACGAAGTTGTCGTCCGCCATGTAGGCGGCCTCCCAGCGGAGACCCTTCCAGTAACCTGCGAACTCTGCGGTGTAGAGGAGGTCATGGTCGGTGTTGGTGATTTCGTCGGTGTCGATGTATTTCTTGCGGTTCATGCCGTTTGAGTTGCGGGTGCTGAAGCGTACGGAAGGCTTGCCGGTTGTGGCAACGGCCTCGTCGTCAGCCTTGGGGGTGCGGTAAGAACCTGCAGCAGCGAAGTGCATGCCCCAGTCCTGCTTGTCCCAGCCGGGCATGACTACGATTTTGCCTGTGTAGCTTACGCCGGGGTTAACGCCGAAGTCCTTGTTGGCGTCCTCAACGAAAGTGCGGGTCTCGAGGTTGTCGATTGTCTGGAAGAAGGCGCCTCCGGAGAGCCACAGCCAGTCCTTTGCGAACTTGATGTTTGCGCCGATGTGGCGTGAAGGAGCAAGGGCCTGTGCAACCATAGGACGCTCCATGAACTGGAGGTAGCGTGATGAGTTGTTGCGCTGGAGTGAGAAGAACTCCTTGAAGTTACCTACCTGGATCTCGGTGTAAGGGATGCCGTCGTAACGGATGATTGCGTCCTTGAGTTCGAATACACCGTTGGCCATGTCCATATCGACCTCGCCGTACCAGTTGGGGGTGATCTGTGCCTTTACGGCAAAGCGGGCGCGGCGGATCTGGAGTCCGTTGCCGATCTTGTCGGCATAGTCGGGAGCGCCCCAGAATACAGCGGCGTCGGCCTGGACACGGTTGTCGAACCAGATCTTGTAGTTGTTGTCCTTGGAACGGATGACAAGGATACCATCCTGTGCTTCAGCCTGGAGTTTCTTGGAGTCGACCTTGACTCCGTACTGATTGTACTGGACCTCTTCCTCTTCCTGGGCGAAAGACGGAAGACCGAGGCTGAGTACAGCCAAAACAAGCAAAAATCTTTTCATAGACGATATTAATTGGTTATTATAATACTGTAAATGCTTTTCAAAATTAGATAAAATAACCCATAAAGCCAAAAATGCCGGACAAATATGTATATTTGTAGAAAGCGCAATAATATGGAAATAACAGAAACTATAGCACTGACAAGACTTGGGATAAGCCTTCTGCTGGGCATCAGCATAGGCATAGAAAGACAGGTTCACAAACATGCCGCCGGCCTGAGGACATTCACCCTCATCTGTGTGGGATCCACGCTGGCCATGCTGGTATCGATATATATCTGCCAGACCAACATGGGCCTGCACAACGGCGACCCCGGCCGAATAGCCGCACAGGTGCTTACCGGAATCGGCTTCATAGGTGCCGGACTCATCATCAAGAACGAGGACGGAATCACGGGCCTGACCACTGCGGCCTGCATCTTCACCACTGCTGTGATAGGCCTGGCCGTAGGATGCGGAATGATACTTACAGGCGTCGTCTGCACGGTTGCCACCCTCATCCTGCTGATATCCTCAAGTTTGAAGCCCAGGCCAAACGCAAGGCGTAAGAATAAAGACGAGGAAAATTAGTCGGGAAATCCTTATATTTGTAGATAACTAAAACCAATATTCATATGTGGTGGATCATAGCAGCCCTGCTTATTACGGGCATTGTACTCATGTTCGTTGAAATGCTCCTGATTCCGGGAGTGGGCATCGCCGGCATTCTTTCATTCGCATCCTTCGGTGCGGCTTGCTGGTATGCATTCAACTTCATCGGCCGCGCGGCCGGAATAATCACGACCATCATAGCATCCATAATCCTGATCATCCTGATCATCATCATCCTCAGGGGAAAGACATGGAAGCGCTTCGAGCTCAAGACCGAGGTCGATTCCAAGGTCAACGTCGAGACCGAAAAGGTCAAGGTCGGCGACCAGGGCATCGCACAGACCCGCCTTGCCCCCATGGGTACAGGCAAGTTCGGCGGTGTGTACTGCGAGGTCAAGAGCGTCACTAATGCGATGATAGCCGCAGGCACCCCCATCGAAGTTGTCGAGACGGAAGACAACAAGGTAATAGTCAAACCAATAGAACAATAACATATGGAACTAGCAATCTGGATCGCTATCGGAGTAGTCGCTCTGATCATCATTCTCTGGTTTTTCCCTGTAGCCCTTTGGTTCCAGGCAATCCTTTCAGGTGTTCATATTTCACTTATCCAGCTCGTGCTCATGCGCTGGAGGGGCGTGAACCCCAAGACCATCGTCATGGCCATGATTACAGGAACAAAGGCCGGACTCAAGCTCCGTTCGAACGAGCTTGAGGCGCATTATCTGGCAAAGGGTAATGTGAACAAAGTAGTGATGGCCCTCATTTCTGCAAACAAGGCCAACATCAACCTCGACTTCCAGAGCGCCACTGCAATCGACCTTGCAGGACGTGACGTGCTTGAGGCTGTTCAGATGTCGGTCAATCCCAAGGTAATCGACACCCCTCCCGTAACAGCTGTGGCAAAGGATGGTATCCAGCTTATTGCAAAGGCCCGTGTCACCGTACGTACCAACATCAAGCAGCTCGTCGGTGGTGCAGGTGAGGAGACCGTGATCGCCCGAGTAGGCGAGGGTATCGTGTCTTCGATCGGCTCCGCAGAGAGCCACAAGCTCGTTCTCGAGAATCCCGACAGCATCTCCAAGCTTGTGCTCCACAAGGGCCTTGACGCAGGTACCGCATTCGAGATTCTCTCAATCGATATCGCCGATATCGACGTGGGCAAGAACATCGGTGCTGTGCTTCAGATGGACCAGGCCGATGCCGACAAGAACATCGCACAGGCACGTGCGGAGGAGCGCCGCGCAATGGCAGTCGCACAGGAGCAGGAAATGAAGGCAAAGGCCCAGGAGGCCCGCGCAAGGGTTATCGAGGCGGAGGCCCAGGTTCCCCTTGCCATGGCGGAAGCCTTCAGGTCAGGCAACCTCGGTATCATGGACTACTACAGGATGAAGAACATCCAGGCCGACACCGACATGCGCGAGAACATCGCAAAATAACGGATCGGAAACCATATCTTGAAAATGCCTCCCCAGCTCGGGGAGGCATTTTTCAAAATAAGCGTTTGGATAAGGCTATTTGAATGCCAGATAGGAATCCAGGGCCATCCTGTAGGCAATGCGGCATTCCGCACCGGATTCCTCGCAACTGAGAAGGTCGGTCTGGGATTGAAGGAGCTCGGACATTGTGGCCATGCCGGCGTCGTAAGCGGCGCGCTGCCGTGCAAAGCTGTCGCGCGCGAGCTCCGATGCCTCGTCAGCCACAGCCATGCGCTCCCATGAAGTCTCAAGCTCTATCCACAGCTGTCTTGCGCGCAGAAGGAGCTGTGAGTCGAGATAACTCTTCTCGTTCTCGGCCTTCTGCACCTCGTTGTCGTAGCGTTTAAGCTTGCGCGATGTCTTTCCCCAGTCGGAAAGAGGCACTGAAACCATGGCGAAGACGGTACCGTTAAGTTTGCCGTCCCCGACATAATGCCCGTAGCCGTATACACCTCCGAGCGCCACCTGGGGCAGCACGCTTCCGAGAACCATGCGCTTCTCCAGCTTCTTTGCTTCGACCTGGAGGTCGAGCAGCCTTGCCTCCTCCATCGACGCAGCCAGTTCCTCTTCGGGTATGCGCACGCTCTGGGGGCTGCTCAGCTCACCGTCCCCTGAGTCGAACGAAATCGCGTCGATGTACGGCCTGTCGGCACTTGCATTTGAACTCACGGCTGAATAGGCAAGGCCAAGTTCGTTGAACAGATCCATCTTTGCGAGCCTGATACCGCCGAGGAGCTGCAGCCTCGTCGATTTGAGTTCGCTCTTCTTAAGCTTTAGCTGCAGTTTGTCGGACTCGGTCACGAGGCCTGCCGAATACGCCGCCTCGACATCCTTCTCCAAGGAGCCGACCATCTCCATAGCGGCTTCCAGCACCTTCATCTTCTCGACGAGCGACACTACCTGCCAGAACTTGCGTTCCACTTCGGTGTCGGTCTCCCTGGCCTGGAGGCTGGACTTCAGGTCGGCGGCCCGTACGCCGAGCTCGGCCAGCCTGTTGCCGCTTACGATACGTCCGCCGGCAAACAGGGGCTGCATCACGCTTACACCTGCCCCATAACCGTACTGCAGGGCTCTGTAGCGGTCAGGCAGTCCGTTGGAGTATGCGAAGTCATCGTAGGTGTTGCTGATGTTCCATGCAGCATCGGACCTGCCAAGGATGTCGACGACTCCCAGGTCAATCATGGGATTGAGTGCATGGAATCCCATGACGGTGGCCTGGACCGTGGGGAAATACTCGGCCAGAGCCTCGCTCTTCTGCGCACGCGCAGACACCGCGTCGAGCTTTGCGTTCTTCAGGTACGGGTCGTTTTCGCGGGCAAGTTCCTTGCAGCCCTCGAGGGTCAGGACCAGCTCCTGGGCTCCGCAGGCGAAGCAGCCGCCGAAAACGGCAAGCAATATGATTGTCAGTCTTTTCATTATTCTATTTCGTTGTTCTGGTCCGCCTGCACCACGGGGGCGTTACGGAACAGCTGCCAGTATGAAACGGGCATGATAAGCACTATCAGGAATATCGACAGCATGGTTCCGAAGCAGATGACTATACCCATGGGCATCCACAGGAAGTCGCCGCTGAGGATCATGGGCAGCACGCCCAGGGCGGTTGTGCATGAAGTCAGGAAGATGGGGCGCATGCGGCGCTTTCCAGCCTCCATGGCTGCAGTTTTGACGTCGACACCTTTCTTGAAGCGTTCGTCCTCAGCATACTCGAACATCAGGATACCGTTCCGGACTATGATTCCGACCAGGCTCACGAGTCCGAGCACGGCCGTTATCGTGAAGTCCATGTCGAATATCCACAGGCCGAAGAATGCTCCGAACAGGCACAGCAGGCTCATCACGAGGGTGAGCAGGGCAAGGGAAGTCTTCTTGAAATGTATAAGCAGGAAGATGAACAGCACCATCACCGCCGCAAAGAACGACCATGCAATCTGGGGGAATATCTCCTCGTTTGTGGCGGAGAGGCCGCCGTAACTGATGTCGGTACCGGCGGGAAGCTCCGGTGCTATCTCTTTGTTAATGTAAGACTTGAGGGTCTTCATGGCAGCAGGCTGGCTACGGCCGAACCTCATGTCGGCGTATATGCTCACCGACTCCCTTCCGCCAATGCGGTCAAGTTGCGACAGTGACCAGTCGGGATTTATGCCGGCTACCTGGCGCAGAGGTACGCTGACACCGGGAACCGATGTGGCGACCATCTGGTTGGCGATGGTCTCATACGGCATCGACGGGTCCAGCCCCTCGCTGTACAGGTTGACAGGAATCTCATTTGAGCCTTCCCAGATGGAGCAGACAGTCTGTCCGTTGAACGTTCCGGCAAGCGAAAGGGCCACCATCGGCTTGTTGACGCCGAGCCTTGACGCTTCGTCAGGATCCAGTTCCACATTGACGGAACTGATGAAGTTGTCGCAGCTGCTGTGCACCCACTTCAGTTCCTTGTCCATCCCGTACATGCGGGTCTTGATCTTCGAGGCCGCATCCAGCAGGGCCTGCCTGTCATCGCCGCACAGGCTGATGACTATGGCGGCCTCCGCGCCGTTGTAGTCCATCTGCTTGTATCTTACTGATACGCCGGGGAAGATATTCTCGTAGTTCTCCTCGAAGTGGCGGAGCATCTCCTCGGTGTCCCTGTTGGACTTGGTGTTCACCAGCATCTGGGCGATGGAGGGAGACGGCAGCTTGGGAGCATAGGTGGCGCTGAAACGGGGTGCGCTTGTGCCTACGAACGAAGTCACGGACTCCACCCTGCTGTCGGCAAGGAACATCGCCTCGAGCGAATCGGCATAGAAGGCCGTCCTTGAGATGTCGGCGCCGTTCTCGACCTCGAGTTCGACCACGAAGAAGTCGCGTGCCGCCATGGGCATCATCTGGATGTTGGTGCGGCTGAACATCAGGAGGCCGAGGGCGACGGCGCAGAGTCCGCCGCAGAGGGTGGCCTTCGGGTGCTTGAAGCACCAGCCTTCCGCCGTCTCATAAACCCGCTGGATGAAGTTGAAGAAATGCTCCTGAATGCGGGATATCGCACTTTTCTTGCGCTCACCGTCAGCCTGGATGAACTTGATCTCCATCGACGGGACAACGGATACGGCATAGAACAGCGACATCATCAGCGCCATGAGGATCACCCAGGGGAACAGTTTGACGAAGTCGCCCAGGTAGCCGGTGATGATGTGCGTCATGGGGAAGAACATCATGCAGATGGCCGCAGTGGCTATGAACGTGGGGAGGAACAGTTCCTTGGCGCTGGCACAGGCGGCATCTAACTTCCTGTACCCGCGCTGGAGCTTGTCCATATAGCCGTCGATGGTGATGATGGAGTCGTCGACTATCATTCCAAGGCAGGTGATGAGGGCGCCCAGTGTCACGGTGTTGAGGTCGATCTTCGTGAAGTACATTACCGCGAGGGCGACGGCGGTGCAGACCGGCACGCCGGAGCTCGCTATGAGCGCCGACCTGATGGGGAAGAGGATGACCATCACCAGGATGACCACCAGCATGGAGATGAGCAGGTCCCTCAGGAAGGCGTAGACCGACTTCTCCACAACCTTGGGCTGGTCGGTCACGCGGCTTACGGTGACGCTGTCCGGCAGACCGGCTTCGAAGCGGCCGAGAATGACTTCGACATCCTCGCCGAAGGCGACGATATTGTTGCCGGGCCGCATCTCGACAGAGAGGATGAGGCAGTTATGGCCGTTGAACGACACGATGCTCTCAGGATCCTTGCAGCGGCGTGTGACGGTGGCTATGTCGCCCAGTCTGACGATGTTTCCTGCAGGATCGGAATATACTATCTTCTCGAATATCTCGCGCTCGCTCGAAGCTCCGTCGATGACGTGGATGGGTGCATTGACGTAGTCCGTCCTGAAGCTGCCGGAAGGGACATCCATGGTGGATGCAGTGTAACCCAGCATAAGTGAGGCGGGGTCGATGCCGTAGGAGGATATCTTCTCCCTGTCGAGGGTCACGGCTATCTCCTCGCTCTGCTCGCCGACCACGGACACCTTGGCCAGTTTTGGCAGGGCCCTGAGCATGGTGCAGAGCTCGTCGGCGTAATCCTGCAGTTCCCCATAGCTTTTGTCGGACGATTCCAGCGATATCAGCATTGCGCTGGTGTTGCTGAAGTCATCGAGTACGGCAACGGCAAGCACGCCCATGGGAAGGGTCATCTTGCGGGCCTGCAGGCCGAGCTTTATCTTGGCCCAGACCTCGTCCTTCATCGACTGGTGGCAGTTGAGGTCGACATACATGTAGCATATGCCGTCCTTGCAAACCGTCTTGAGGCTTCCGCGGTCGACTTCCTTGAATGAGAACAGGGTCTCCTCAAGGGGCTTGGCGAGCTGCTCCTCAACCTCCGCAGCGGTGGCTCCGGGGTAGACTCCGGCAACAAGGCCCTGCTTGATGTCGAAGGTGGGGAACTCGTCCTTGTTCATGAATTTCAGGCATACCAGACCGCTGATGCTGATGGCGGCGACGAAGAGGTACACGAGTTTCCGCTCGCGCACCGCCCATCTGACCCAGGCTCCGATACCCTTGAAATGCTTGTTTATCTCCATTACTCGACTATCTTGACTGACATGCCCGTGGATACCTTCCTTGCGCCTTCGATTATTACGAAGTCACCTTCCTGAAGGCCTTCGGACGCTATTATTCCATTGCCGCTGTAGCCGCCGACCTTTATGTAGGACTTGCCGACCACGCCCTCATGGACTATCCATACGTAGCGGCCGTTCCCATCTGTCATTACGGAGCTGGAGGGAATCACGGTGCCGGATCCGTCCCCATGCTTCAGATAGACCTTGCAGACCATACCAGGCATTATTCCGCTTGCCGAAGCTGAACTGCCGAGAGTGCAGTCGTAGCTGTGCGACAGGACGGATGCAACGGCGCCCTTGGTAAGGATCTTCGTATCGAAGCGGGCCTCGATGGCGGGCACGACAACCGTTGCGGTGTCGCCCACAGCCACATTGCGGTACTCGTTCTCAGGCAGGGGAAAATGTATCTCCACCGATGACGGGTCGACGATGCGCATGAGAACGCGTGCAAATTCGGCATCTTCTCCGGCACTTACATCCAGACCCTCGACGACTCCGGAGAAGGGTGCCTTGAGGATGCAGTCCTCGAGAGCCTTGGCTGCAGCATTCTCGGAAGCGATGGCCTTCTGGAGGTTGGTGCGCATCTCCACCATCTTGATCTCAGGGACACTTCCGCTGTCGTATACCTTCTCGAGCCTCTCCATGGCGTCCTTCGCCTGTTCCAGCGTGGCCTTCGCCATTTCGTAGGCGCTTACAAGCGTCTGTGACTCTATGCGCGCGAGATTGTCGCCGGCTTTCACCCTGCGGCCTTCAGACACGTACACCTGGACCACGGTTCCTGAAGTGGGACAGGTGATAACGCTGCTGCGCGACGATTCAACCGTTCCCACATAGGACGACATCCCCGTTGTCTTGGAGTCCGATACGGGAATGACCCTGACCGTGACGGGGTCGGAGCCAGGGGTCCGGTGCTTCTGGACCAGCTTGTCATGATTTCCGCCGCATGACGCCAGAACAAGCATGGTGCATATTGCTAAGATGAATCTCTTCATGTTATTCGTTGAGTTTTGCGCGGCAGTCTATGTCGCTTGCGTAGATTTCATACTCGGTGTCGCCAACCTGGAACACGCCTCCGTAGTTGAATTTGAACAGGATGATATTGTCATAGCGGCGGCCTGTACCTGATACGTCGATATCCGTACGGACAGAGGATATGATCTGGGATTCCTCACCGCCGGGGAAGGTCAGGACCATGCTGCGTGTGTCCGGAGTGATGACCAGATCCCCGCCACTGACCTTGGAGTCATAGACGATCATGTCGCCGCCCGTCACGTTCATCGTTACGAGCATTGCATCGCCGTCGCGCGGTGTGATGTCCATCTGGCCGCTTTCGGTGACGAGCTTGATGGTGACGTCGCTCGGAAGGAGGGTATCGGCCGGCTCGGAGATCTGCCTTGCGCAGATTGAACCGCTGGTCTTGAAGGAATAGTTGCCCTTGAACAGCGCGGGTCCCTCCTTGCTGCAGGAGCAGAGGACCGCAGAGAGCATGACAATTGCTGTTATTACCTTAATTTTCATATCTTATTTGTTTTATTTGCAGAAACCGGAAAGAAGACGCTCCAGCACTTCGTCGTATGTGGCGCGGGACGCTTCAGGATCATCGGTGTTGAAGAACTGGAATTCCAGGCCCTTCAGGAGCATGATCATCATGTCGCCGAAGGTGGACGGGCTCACCGCGCTGGAGAATACTCCCTTGTCCAGCGCGAGGTTGCATACTCCTGTGAAGTACTCCGACTCCCATTTGTCGAAGCGGGCCCGCTGGGCCTTGACCACCCGGGCGACCTCCCCTCTGCCCATCAGGGTGTCGAAGGCGAAGCGTCTGTAAAGGCGGGCCTGGCAGATCAGGTCCATCCTGGCCTTCAGATATTCGGAGAACTGGGGGAGTATCTCCGTCCTGTGCTTGTCACGAATAAGCTGAAGCTTTTCAACGATGGTGTTGAATTCATCCTCCAGGTTGGCGTTGAGGACGTCGATCTTTCCACCGAAATGGTAATAAACCGATGTCTTTGCCTTGTGGGCCCTGAAGGCTATGTCCTCGAGTGTTGTCTTGTCATAGCCGAAATGCTCGAACAGTTCCGATGCAGCCGTCTTTATGGACTGTCTTACTTTTTCTATATCCTTCATACGATGTTTTTTCCGGCCGCAAAGGTAGCAAGACTTTTTGAATTTTTGAACAAATCGTTTAAATCGTACAAAAATTAACCGGTCCGTAATGGCAGGATAATTGCTAAATTTGCGGTCATGATCATAATGACTATCCTTACCTGCCTTCTCGGCGGGCTTCTGAATTCGGGCACCGCCCCTTCCGAAAAGGAACTTATCGGCACCTGGGGCTATTCAGACAACACCTTTGTCCTCATGGAAGGTTCCTCCACCGATGGCGTGGAGACTCCTTCAAAGAGCGAGACCGACTCCCATCTCAAGGCAATGGGAGCGACCCACAGCAATCTTGTCCTCTCTTTCAGCGAGGGACACAAGGCCAATCTCAGGCTTGGCGAAAATTCCTTTGACATCGACTGGCAGCTGAATCCGGCAACAAAGGAGTTCAAGGCCACGGTCGGCCTTTTCACAATCAAGGGATACCTTGTCAAAAAGGGCGACAGAATAGTGCTGGCGTATACCAGGCCGAACCTCTTCATGATAATGCGTTTCCTGTGCACCCCTGCGGGCCGGAAACACATAGCACCCCTTGGCGACCTGCTCGACTGCACCAAAGGTCTGTCGGTAGCAATGGAATTCAGCCGGTAAAAGCTTACCTTTGTGGATATGAAAAGAATATTATCGTCAATTGTTTTCCTTCTGGCTGCGGCTGTGGCCGGGGCGCAGAGTCTTTCTTTACAGGATATATATATCCGTGACCCTTTCATACTTGTTGATGATGGCATGTACTATATGTATGCCTCTTCCGGTGTTGACGGAGCCGGCGGCGTGGCTGTATATACAAGCAGGGATCTCAAGTCATGGAACGACAAGGTGCAGGTGATGACCCTGCCGGAGGGCAACTGGTCCCGGGGCGGCATCTGGGCACCGGAGGTTCACAAGTACAAGGGAAAGTACTATATGTTCGCCACCGTCAACGAACCCACGAAGTGGAAGATGAGCAAGGAGGATTGGCCGGATTACATATACAGGGCAACCCAGATATTCTGCTCGAAGTCGCCCATGGGGCCTTTTGTTCCCACGTCGACCTTCCCCCAGACGCCCATCGACTATATGGCGCTGGACGGCACGTTCTTCGTTGAGGATGGCGAACCATACATGGTGTTCTGCCACGAATGGGTGCAGACGGTGGACGGAACCGTTGAATACGTGAAGCTTGACAGGAAGATGTCAAAGGCCGTGACCGCCCCCGTCAGGATGTTCTACGGATCCGCATGCCCCGTGGCTGAGCCTGATAATGTGAATTATGTGACCGACGGGTGCTTCATGTACCGCACCAGGTCAGGCAAACTTCTTATGATATGGGCCAGCTTCGGCCCCGACGGCTATGCCGAATGCATAGCTGAGTCGCTTACCGGCAGGCTGGCCGGTCCCTGGCGCCAGCAGAGCGAGCCGCTCTTCAAGCAGGACGGCGGCCACGCAATGATCTTCAAGGATCTTGACGGAAAGCTGCGCCTTGTCCTTCATTCTCCCAACGGCGGAGGTTTGGAGAGAGCGAAGCTCTTCACCCTCGAGGATACCGGAGATACTCTCAGGATAGTGGAATAGCGGCCTTATTCAAGGCCCTTGCTTATCTTTTCGATCTGGGCGGAATCGCGGAGCATGTCGATGAATATGTCGGCTGAGCGCTTGCGATAGACGTCCTTGTGCCTGTGTATGCAGCCGAGCATCGAATAGTTGCCGCCCTCCAGGGGGATGGCTACAAGGTTCTGCCGATAGTACGAAGCCAGGGATGAGAGTACTGTGATCAGGTTTGTGCTTTGTACTATATCCATTATAAGATTGGGGTCGTTGACCTCCACAGTTACGTTCAACTTCCTGGTGTCGAGACCAAGGAAACGGTCGAAGGCCCGTCTGGCCTGCAGGCCCTTGCCAGGCAGGACTATCCTGTGGTTCTCGAGGTCCTCCATTGTCAGCACCTTGCGTGAGGCCAGAGGGTGGTCGCTCCTCATGACTGCACTGAGCCTGTTCGTGAACAGCGGCTCGGACTCCAGCTCATCATAGGCCATGGTCGGTTTGAACGAGAGCGCCAGGTCGAGTTCCTTTTCCCTGAGCATGTCAATAAGCTCGGCTGCCGTTTCCGACTGTATGGTAAGCTTGACTCCCGGGTGCTCCTTGATGAACTTTTTTACGGTATCTGTAAGCAGGGCGCTGAAAGAGGGGGTCGTGCCTATGCGCAGGTTTCCCGTCAATGCGCCTTTCAGGTCCCTCATCCTGTTCGCACAAACCTCGGAATCCTCGATTGTCTGCATTGCCAGAGGAAGCAGTTCTTCGCCTGCTTCCGTCAGGACCACGGAATGCCTGGTCCTGTCGAACAGCCGGGCTCCGATTTCGCCTTCAAGCTGCTGGATCTGCTGGGAAAGGGTGCCCTGGGTGATGCAGAGGCGGTCGGCCGCCTCGGAAAAGTTCAAGGTCTTTGCGACCATCACGAAATACTTTAAATGCCTGAGTTCCATATTGCCAGAATTACCCCGTAAATATATTGAAATATTCAATAACTGATATTGAAAAATTGTAATATCATCAATAATAAATGCTGTTTCTGTGTTGCACCTTTGCATTGTCGGAACGGCGGCTGCTCGAGGGCCATGTTACGACATAAGTTCAACTTTAATATTTATTTAGTTATGGCAACTGTATTTTACATCTGCAGAAAATGCGGAAATGTCGTTTTAAAATGCATCGACAGCGGTGTCGACCTTGTGTGTTGCGGCAGTCAGATGCAGGAACTTATTCCCTCCGCGGAAGATTCGGTCAGGGAGAAGCACCTCCCCGAGATCGAATGCAGACGGGACGGTACAATCAGGGTCAAGGTGGGCTCCATGCCGCATCCGATGACCCCGGAGCACTACATTTCATTCATCTATCTTGAAACCGAGCATGGCGGACAGATAAGATATCTCACCCCCGATGATGCTCCTGAGGTAATATTCGATGTCTGCGGAGACAAACCTGTTGCAGTATATGCATATTGCAACATCCACGGCCTCTGGATGAAGGACATCGAGGACCCTTGCAAGACCCACAGCTGCAAAGTATTATGAAAAGCGTCATGAGTATCGTTATGGCATCCATTATCTGCCTTGCAGCCTGTTCCTGCAGTGGGAAGAAGGTGAATAACTCGACCGTCAAGACGCTGAATGCGGACCGGTTTCTTGGAGACTGGTACGAAATAGCCCGCTTCGACCATAGTTTCGAGCGCGGCCTCACATGTGCCAAGGCTTCTTATTCGCTCAATGCAGACGGTACTTTGACGGTAATAAACAGCGGCATCAGGAACGGCAGGGGAAAGACGGCCGTGGGGAAGGCGAAATTCACCGACACGCCCGGCCGGCTGCGCGTCTCCTTCTTCGGACCATTCTACTCTGACTACAGGGTTATGATGCTGGACGAGTATTACAACTATGCCCTTGTGGGATCAAGGAGCTCGAAGTACCTGTGGATACTCTCACGCACCCCTGACCTGGACAGCGAAAGCCTGAAGAAAATTCTGACTTCGGCATCCGACCGGGGCTATGACACCGGCAAGCTGATATGGGTTGAACAACCTGTAAGTTATTCCATGGTATATTAAAAGCGAGACCCGGAGCAAATGCTTCGGGTCTCTTGATATCTGTCTATCTGCAGTATCTGTCGGAGTCCTTTATCATACTTTCTATCTTGACGCGGAGGTCGGACCTGCCGTCGGCCATAAGTTCGTCGAGATTGAAGTGGATGCGGAACTTCCAGTGGTTGTGGGGATCTGCAGGGAAGTTGATGCGCTCGCACATGCAGTCGCTGTTCCTGAATTCTCCATCGAGGGCAACCCAGTCCTGAAGGGGGAAGATTGCCAGCATGGAAGCCGATTTGAGATGGTCCCACAGGATGCGGCGGATCACCCATGGCTCGGGGTCGCCGTTGCCGTCCTCCACCTGCTGCATTCTCAGGGTGGGCATGTCGTGGTTGGAGCTTGCGCATACGCTCAGATAAGGCCAGGGACGTCCCTTGTCCATGTTCGCCATCTCGAATGAGAGTATCTTCTCGTGGTCCATAACCACCGGTACGCAGTCCGGAACCATTCCGAGGTCCTCGCCGCAGGCCAGCATGCCTGTTGCGCCGAGCAGTTCGGGCAGCTTATGCTCTGCATTGCGCTTCCAGAACGCCTCGTGACGGTGGTAGAAGAAGTCGGTGTACAGTTCGTCGTAGCTCTCTTCCTGCCACTTTGCAAGGCCGGTCTTGTCGGGGGTGATGAGAGGCTGGAACATGCCGGGGTGGCGGGGGTCTTCATGGAAGAGGCCCTCCAGGGGCAGGCCGCGGCCGGAGATCTCCTCCTTGCTGTAGGGCATTGCCGGGTTGAAGTGGCCGTGAAGGCCGCTGGAGCATTCTGCAGGAATCTCCCAGATGCGGAAGAATCCGAGTATATGGTCGATGCGGAATGCGTCGAAATACTGGCTCATCTTGCGCAGGCGGGTCTTCCACCAAGCGTAGTCATCCTTTGCCATCTCCTCCCAGTTGTATGTGGGGAAGCCCCAGTTCTGGCCGTCGACACTGAAGAAATCGGGGGGTGCTCCGGTGCTCGAGTCGAGGTTGAACAGTTCGGGGTGCCAGTAGGCCTCGGCGCTGTCGGCACTTACGCCGATGGGGAGGTCTCCCTTGAAGGAGATACCCTTGGCACGGGCGTAGGCTACCACTTCGGAGAGCTGCTTGTCGAGGTGGAACTGCATCCATGCGTAGTATTCGGTCTCGAGGCCGTCCCTTCTCGCACAGAACTCGCAGTATTCGCCGAGCCATTCTGCATTCTCCTTATAGAACTTGCGGTACGCTGCGCTTGCAAGGTCCTTTGCGCCGTTTGCCTCGAAAGCCTTGCGGATGTATGCCATCTTCTTCTCGAAAACCAGGGGGTAGTCGAGTTCCTTCAGTGCGTTGATCTCCTTGCGCTCCTTCTTGAAGGCGGCGGTCTCCTTTATGCCTATGCCCTGCAGGTTGATATACAGGGGGTGCAGTGCGAAGGTGGATACCGGGCTGTAAGGGTAGGAGTCGGCCCATCCGCCCTTGCGGGTGGTGTCGTTGATGGGGAGAAGCTGGATCATGCACTGGCCGGTTGCTGCAGCCCAGTCGACGAGAGGACGGAGGTCGGTGAACTCGCCGATGCCGAAGTCCTTGTCGGTCCTGAGTGAGAAGACGGGAACAGCCGTGCCCGCTCCACGGAAGCCGGGACGGTCGAACATCGCTGCCTGATGCTCCCTGGGGAAGGGGCAGCCGTCGATGGGGCAGTCCAGCCAGGCGTCGTCGCAGAAAATCTCCTTTGCGCCTGTTTCAGCCTTGCGGCTGTGATGCTTCCATTCGGTGCGGCGGATGAGTCCGTCCACCATCACCACATATGTATAGTCCTTGAGGTCTGCAGCCGTGAACTTGGGCAGATTCACCGTCCAGTTGCCGCCTTCATTCCATTCCATGGGGTACTTCACGTCCCTTGAAATGAGGCAGAGGCTCTCGCCCCACTTGGTCTGATAGTTAATCCTGAATGTTGCGTTCATATGCTGAATTTTGTACAAAGATACTTAAAAATCCACTACGAGAGATGAATGGGAGGGTACCACATAGCCTTCCGGACAAATGGTCTCCCCGGTTATCACATCCGTACCTGAAGTGAGACCGGAATTGATTTCCGCGTAGTTGCTCCAGGGGATGACCTTGTCTTCAGAAGAGTTGTTGAGGTATACGAATACCTTGTCGGTGTCGGTGTAGCGGAAGTATGCGTAAGTGTTGTCCCTGGTGAGGAAATGTCTGGTCTTGCCGTTATGCACTGCGTCCGAGCCTTTTCTCCACTGGAAGAGTCTGCTTGCATAGTCGAATACGTCGGCGCGGGTTCCGGGCTCGAGGGCGGAGCCGTCGAAGTCGACGTTGCAGGCCTGTCTTCCCTCGGGAGTGAAGAGGTCGAACGTGTCGCCTTCCCATCCTCCGGGGAAGTCGACACGCAGGGCACCGTCACGGTGCCAGCCGCCCTTGGTTATGAACATCTGCTCGTCGCCGGAGAATATCTGGGGGTAGCCTCTGACGGTTCCCACTATTGTGAGTATCATCTTCTGGCGCTGGGGATCGCGGCCCACGATGTCGCCCACGCGGGCCGTGTCATGGTTGGAACAGAACACCATCATGTTCATGGGATCCGCATAGTAGACGTCGTTGGCAATGGCTTCATAGACCTTTACAAGGCCTTCGTCCCAGTTTACATGGTCGCAGGGGACACCCTGGCACAATGCGCCATGCAGAGGGAAGTCCATGATGCTCGGCAGGTTGGAGTCGAATCCGTCCCTGTTGAGGGCGCCGTCCTGCCAGTAGGCCAGCTGTGCCACATGAGAGGTGAAGACCTCGCCCACCACGTTGATTTCAGGGTATTCGTCCATTATGGCCTGAACCCATTTGGCCATGGGCTCCTTGTCGTTGTAAGGATAGGTGTCCACGCGCAGACCGTCGAGGTCGGCCCATTCTATCCACCAGATGGCTGCCTGGGTGAAGTATTTGAGCAGATACGGGTTCTGCATGTTCATGTCGGGCATCGAGGTGTCGAACCATCCGCCCACCATGTTGGTCTTGTCGAACTCGGATGCGTGGGGGTCGTTCTGCATTGCAAAGTCGCAGTTGGAGTGAGTGTATTCAGGCCAGAGGTGCACCCAGTCGGCGAACGGGAGGTCCTGCATCCACCAGTGGGCTCCGCCGCAATGGTTTGTAACGAAGTCCATGATCATCTTTATTCCGCGGGCGTGGCCGTCGGCAACAAGCGACCTGTACTGCTCGTTCGAGCCGAAGCGGGGGTCGATATGGTAGTAGTCGGCGCAGGCGTAGCCATGGTAGGATTCGCGGGGCTCGTTGTCGAGCAGAGCGGGGGTGTTCCATATGGCAGTCACGCCAAGCTCCTCAAGATAGTCGAGGTGGTTCCTGATTCCCTGCAGGTCGCCGCCGTGACGGCCGGGCAGCAGGGCACGGTCGAGCTTGTCGGCAGTGTCGCAGGTGTTGTCGTTGTCGGGATCGCCGTTCGCAAAGCGGTCGGGCATGATAAGATAGATGAGGTCGGCGTTGCCGAAGCCCTTTCTCCCGGCGGAGCCTTCGCGGCGCTCGAGGATCTGATAGGGGATGCGTATGGAGTCACCGTCCTTGCCGAGCACGAGGTGATAGGTTCCGGGAGCAGCGTTAGCTGCGATGTCGACATCGATGAAGAGATAGTTGGGGCTGTCCGCCTTGGAGACGCCCTTGACGGAGAGGCCTTTCTCCTCGAACCTGGCTGTGTACTCACCGATTCCTTCAGCGTTCACCATGATCTGAAGAGGCTGCTTCATGCCCGTCCACCAGCAGAGGGGCTCGATGTGGCTGATGCGGTCCCCGTCGGTGCTTATCGACCAGCTCCAGGGGGCCTCCAACTGCACGCTGACAGTAAGTTTGTCGTTGTCGCACGCACGTGTGAATACAATGGTATTGTTTTCGGTTGATACAAGTTCGAAGCTGCCGCCGTCGCCCGCATTGAGGGCGGGGTGGGTATGCTTGAGATTGGTCAGGTAGCGGTAGAAGTCGGTGTAGTGGTTGTCGATATTCTGCGGCATGGGATCCTTCTCGAAGAACTGGAA
This sequence comes from Candidatus Cryptobacteroides sp., assembly GCA_045640445.1. Classification (GTDB taxonomy): domain Bacteria; phylum Bacteroidota; class Bacteroidia; order Bacteroidales; family UBA932; genus Cryptobacteroides. The sequence continues at coordinate 39,988 of JAZUFA010000010.1, forward strand.
CCTGTGATGCATTCCTATTTCCTGGCCTGTGTAGATAAGGGGCTGGGTATTCGGGAGTGTCCAGCAGAGTATGGTCATCGCCTGCCATGCGTCGCCCATGCGCTCGAATTCGGTGCCTGCCCATGAGTTCTCGTCATGATTGGATGTGAAAGCCATGCGGAAAGCGTCCTGGGGATAGTCCTTTGCGTCCTCCTCTATATATGCTGCAAGTTCGTTCACGCCGGCCTTGCCCTGTGCGATGTCATTGAGCATGTGATGGAGTTTCCAGGCGTATGTGGCGTCGAAGCCGGACTCCGTGTGCAGTCCGGGCTTCTCGCCTTCAGCGAGCCAGTATTTGCCGGGGTACTCCTTACGGAGAGGGGTGATCATCGACTCCCAGTAGTCCAGGGGCATCTCGCCGGCAACGTCGCAGCGGAAGCCGTCGACGCCGCGGTCGAACCAGAAGCGGAAGTTGTCGCGCATCGCGTCCCTCATGTCCTCCCTTGTGAGGTCCATGGGAGCGATGTCGGTCCAGTCATACTGAACCACAAAGTTGCCGTTTTCGTCCCTGCGGAACCAGTCGGGGTGTTCCTGAGCCCATACCGAGTCGGGGGAGGTGTGGTTGGCCACCCAGTCGAGGACGACCTTGAGGCCGAGACCGTGGGCCTTTTCCACGAAGGCGTCGAAGTCTTCGAGAGTACCGTATTCGGGATTGACATCCCTGTAATCCCTCGGGGCATAGTAGGAACCGAGGGTTCCCTTCCTCTCAAGTATTCCGATGGGGTGTATGGGCATGAGCCAGACAATGTCCACGCCGAGTTCCTTGAGCCGCGGCAGCTGCTCTGCGGCTGCGGCGAAGGTGCCTTCGGGGGTGATCTGACGCACGTTCATCTCGTAAATCACGCTGCTGCGGAAGTCGGTCGCGTCAGTCTGGCAGGCCTGCTGCCGGGTGCATCCGAGCGCTGCGAGCGCAAGGATGGCAAGTGTCAGGATCCTTTTCATTTGCAGTATTTTTCGTTTATGCTTGCTTCTTTCGTGAGGAAGAAATTGGTGCCGGCGGAGCCGGACAGGAGTTTGTACTTCTTTACGGAGCTCCAGTCGGGGACGTTGTCGGATATTGTCTGGTCCTCGCCGGTATCGTTGGCCGTCTTTCCTGTAATCATTGCCTGGAGGTCCTTCACTCTCTGAACTTCATGCTTGTAATCGGCAATGCCGTTCTCCTCATTGACGGTACGGCGCAGCTCGGCGGTGTATATCTCACGGAAGTCCTCATATTTCAACAGCTTGACAACCAGTGGGTTGTCGGCCTTGCCCCAGTTGTAGGGGTCTGTGTCGGCAGGGTCGGTTCCGGCCGGCTGGCAGTCGCTGTTGCCTATGCCGAAGGTGTTGTCGCAGTCGTAGGGGATGATGAAGAACTTGTAGTCCTTCTCGTCGGTGGAGTTGAAATAGACGTAGAGATTGTTGTTGTTATTCCAGTAGTCGTCCCAGAATCCCACCGCCACGAACGACGCATAGGTGCGCAGGAAGAGAGGCACGTCCATATGGGAGCTTACCCAGTCGTGGAACTCGTCGCCCTGAAGCTTGTTGTAGTTGGTTATGAAGTCGTCGATCTGGGCCTTGGCCGCGTTGTATCCTTCGTCGGTGTCCTGGTTTGTCTTGAGCTCGTACGTGTATTCCACCCCGTCGATGTTCCTGTCGGGGCCGAAGTTGCCGGAGGTGCTCCTGAATGAGGCCCCCGAGCGGCACTTCCAAAGATTGCCCTTGGCGTTGCCGAAGAGGGCCTTCCTCGTCTTCAGGTACTCCTCGTCAAGATGCTCTATCATGTTGTAGATGCCGAGGTACTTCTCGCTGTGGCCCTCCCTCTGGAGGTAGAGCCTGCAGTAGGTGTTGAACGATGCAGTCCAGATCTTTGCCGCCTTGAAGGTGTCATAGGCAAGGATCTCGCGCACATATGTCGGGTCGTCCTTGAACCATTTGAGGTATATCTTGCGGCATCCGTTCAGGGTGTGCTCGTCGTCCTTCACCCATTTGCGGAAGTTGACCTGGTAGTGGCAGTGGTGCAGATGCCCGCCTGCGTCCATGGGACGCCTGCGGGAATAGGTGTTGCCCTTGAGTCTGAGGCCGATGTCGGAAATCTCCGTGACTTCGTCTCCCTTTACATAAACCGCGTCCGCCTTGATCTGCTTGATGGTGCCGGCGAAGTTGTCGAATGCGGCGAGCAGTTCGTTCCATTGCTCCTCGGTGACCTTCAGGTGCAGTTCAGGCAGAACGCTCCGGTCGTATACGTAGTTTACTCCGTATTTTTCCAGATCGCAGAGGGCGTAAGGATCCGTCTCGTCCGGTTTGTAGCCGTATTTTCCGGGGCTCGGCAGCCCCAGAAAGGGGTTTAGCGCGCCTGTGCTCATACCGTCCTTGAATGCTCCGTAGTCATAGTTGTTACGGCTGTGCTCCGCCTCGGGCTCCCAGTAGAAGATACCCTTGAACCAATCATACCCGGTACTGCCGTCAAGCAGGTACTTCAGGCATTCCGCGCTCTCGTGCGGCTGGCTTGCCGGCATGCCGAACTCCACCAGCATCACGGGCTTTGAATAACGGTTGTGCAGTTTTACGATATTCGAAAGCAGAGCCTTTGCCGGCTCCTGCCAGTCGGGATACCTGCCTGCGCTGTTGTCCCAGTACGAAGGGTACAGCGAGAGGCCTATCATGTCGTATCTGACGCCACCTTTCTTCACGAGGTCGAAGAACCACTCGTTGTCGAGGTACTGGTGGCCGTTCGAGTGATGGAGGATCACGACAGCATTAGGGTAAACACTCTTGACGGCGTCGTAACCGGCGTTGGCGAGGGTCGCGAAGTTACTGTATTCGTTGCTTGACAGCAGGCCCACGTTCCACAGCATTCCAGTGTTGGTCTCATTGCCCACCTGCACCCAGGTTACGTCGATTCCGTTGTCCTTCAGAAGCTTGAGGGTTTCCCTGGTGTGGTCGGCCAGCGCCTTTGCCATGGCATCGAGGTCATGGTTCTTCCACGCTGCGGGGATGTTCTGCTTGCCGGGATCGGCCCACCAGTCGGAATAGTGGAAGTCTATCATTATCTTCATTCCCAGAGCCTTGGCCCTGAGAGCCTTCTTCAGCACATCCTCCTTGCCGCACCACTTGTCGGTGGGGTCCACCCATACGCGGTAACGCACCGCATCGCATCCGAGTTCCTTCATCAGGGCGGTAAGTTCAGTCTCCTTTCCTGCTGCGTTGTAGAACTTGTATCCGCCAGCTTCCATCTCGGTCACCCAGCTTATGTCGGCACCCTTGACGAAAGGCAGGTCGGGAACGGGGTATTCCTTCTGCTCCTTATCTTTCTCCTCTTCAGGCTCGTCGTCCCTATTGAAGTACTTCACGGGGTCGCAGGCCGTCAGGACTGCGAACAGGCCGAGTATGGTCAGGAATCTTCTCATTGCGCGAATATTACTGATGAATATGCTCCTAATGTGAGTTTGCTGTCCTTTACGGTAACCTTTCCGTTGGCGCAGATCTGCTTGTCAAGCTTTGCATTGCTGAAATCGACGCTGGCAGGGCTGCCGCCGAAGTTGTGCACTACAAGCACCTTCTCACCGCCACCCTGCAGGTACCAGGCTGAAAGCTGGGGAACCTGCGAGGCGTTCGAACAATAGACAAGATCTCCATATGCGAGCGCGGGATGCTTTGCCCTTGCCTGGCCGAAGGTCTCGTAGACCTTGAGCACAGAGCTGGCAGCCGCCTCCTGCGCCTCGACGCTGATCGCATCGGAGAGCATGGCGTTGTCTATCTTGCCGCCCAGCTTTGCTGAGGCCACATTGCCGCCCTTAGTCCATTTGATGGGAGTGCGCACATATTCGTCGCCGTTCGATTTGTTGCCCCAGTAGCCGAGTTCCTCGCCCTGGTAGATGTAGGGCTGTCCGGAACAGCTCAGGAGAACGGCGCCGGCGAGCTTCATCTTTTCGGTGCTGCGCATGAGGTCGTTGCCTGCCCTGTCCTCGTCATGGTTGCTGAGCTTTGTGGCCTCGATGTAGTCCTTGCGGTACTGCGCGTACATCTTCTGGTAGCTCTGTATCTGGCCCACGAAATCGCTTCCCCTGCCATTGTTTATGGCATCCTTGAGCCTCCACCAGAATGAGAATTCGAAGAAGGCGGGGAGACCCTTGTAGTAGGGCGCCACCTCGGATGCTTCGGAGAAGTGTTCACCGACCATGTATATGTCGTCGGCGTGCCCCTCCGCCTTGAATGTGGCGTTGCAGTGCTCGTAGAACTTCCTCAGGAAGGTGGGGTTCTCGTCGCTTGAAGCGTTGTGGTATATATGTTTGATGGCGTCGAGGCGGAAGCCGTCCACGCCCAGTTTTATCCATTTGTCTGCGGCCTCGGTCACGGCCTTGAAGGCCGGGGAGTTCTCGCATGTTGCCGCCGCACCGTAATTGAGGTCGGCGAAGTATGAGGTCCACATGTGGCTGTGGTACCATGTGCCTGTCATGTCGGGCAGCATGATGTCCTGTGCGTCGGTGTTCGACAGGCCCAGGGGAGTGTCCCAACTGAGCTTGTTCTTGCCGCTGGGTGCACCGTATTTATATGAATCCCACTGTGTTGCACTGGTGCGTACCAGAACGCCCCAGGGGGAGTCGAGTTCGAGGGCAAGTGTATATGTGTTGTTCCCTGCGCCGTAGAATTCGGTATTCCTGCCAGGATCACCCCACCAGAGATACTTGCCTGTACCGGTGCTTCCGGTATTGGTCAGGTCGTCCGTCTTCTCGATCTTCAGGGTCTTGGGTTTGCCTGATGTGTCGCATGTAAGGGTAAACTTCACCTTCAGTACATCGCCGCCGCTGACGCACTGGAACCACTGGCCTGCGTCGTAGCCGGTCTTCTCTATCATCGCTATCTTTCCTGCCTTGATGTCAGTCTGCGGGTCGTCTGAGAAGATGTAGTAGTCCCTGAAGGGGCTGTCGGCCCCCTTCTTTGCATCCAGGAACCAGGGGTGGTCCTTGGATGTATGGTTGAGCACGAAGTCGAGGTAAATCTTGATTCCCTTGGCATGTGCCTTTTCGATGAGGTTCCTGAGATCGGCTTCAGTGCCGTACTCGGGGTTCACGGAAGAGTAGTCCAGGACATCGTATCCGTGATAGGACGATGCCGGATGGATGGGCGAGAGCCAGAGGGCGCTCGCGCCGAGGCTTTTCAGATAGTCAAGTTTGGAAGTTATTCCGGCAAGGTCGCCTATGCCGTCGCCATTCGAGTCGCAGAAGGAGTATACCAGCAGCTGATATGTGATGCCGGAGGATTTCACTTCCTCGATTGGAGGATCAGGATCGGGAACCGGCTTGGGGTCGGGATCCTTGGGCGTGCAGCCTGCAAACAGCAGCAGGGCCGCAGCAAACAATGCCAGATATCGTTTCATAAAAAAGAAAAAAGGATGCACCGGCACCGCCTTGAGTGCCGATGCATCCGATTAAAGTGAATTATTCGGGGTCACTGTTGCTGATGATGCAGATTGTCTCGCCTACCGAGTCATACTCGATTGTGTATGAACCTGCATCGAGCTTGATGTTGCTACCGCCGGGAACTGCTGTGAAAGGAGTGTCCAGTGCAGCGAAATCACCGCCGCGGTCCTCGCCCCAATCGCGATTCTTGCGGATCTTGATTTCGCCTGCTTCCTCGAGAGTGAGTGCGCCATCGTAGATGCCGGCCTCGGTCTCAAGCATGGGAACGTCGCCGCTCCAGTTGTTGAATCCGCCGATGATACTCCAGTCTGCATGGCCCACATAAATGGACTCATCCAGGGTAGAGTAAGCTACGAAGATGTATTTTGCATCACCGGCAACGATATTGTCGCCGTTGTTCGTTACGGGGAAGTTCGTGCACCAGTCGCCGAAGGTGCCGCCTCTGTTGATGTCCCAGTTGCTCTGGTAGCGGATCTTGAAGCCCTTGCCTGCCTCGTAAGCGAATGCGTCGCTCACCCAGCCGATGCAGCCGTCCTTGGGATCCCACATGGGAGCCATGAAGAAGTCCTTGTCCCAGCTGCTGCCGCCGATCTCGCCGATGACTGACCAGCCCTGGAAGAAGATGAGGTTGGCTGTTTCGCTGTAGATGACTACATAGGTTCCGTCTGCGCCGACCTTGATGTTGCCGCCACCGGGGATGGCGTCAGCGGCCATGTCGTACTCGAGGGTTCCGCAGTCTGATCCGCAGTTGACGTCCCAGCTGCGGTTGAAGCGTACCTTGAACTCGTCGTCAGCCTTCATCTCGATCGGATCGCTGACCCACATCCTGTAGGCACCGTCCTGGAGAGTCATCTTCACGTCATTGTTCCAGCCGCTTGCTGCGAAGCTGCCGATTACTGACCAGATATTCTCGGGGAATGCGGTGCTTACGCAGATGGTACCGGCAGCGGGATCGTAGGTTATGATGAACTCACCTTCGCCGCAATCGATGTTGCTGCCACCAGCTACTGCCTCGAACGGCTTGTCAAGTGCCTCGAAGGTGCCGCCGAAGTCGGCATCCCATGCATGGTTGTGGCGGATCTTCCAGCCACCCTTCAGGCTTACGGCAGGGCTTACCCACTTGCCGTCGGTGAGGGTCATGTCGATGTCGCCGCCCCACTCGTTGAAGTCACCGATGAGACCCCATACGTCGCCGTCGGAAACGGTGATGGTGTTGTCATTGGTGTTAAGCTCGATCTTGAAGAATCCGTCTGCGCCGACCTTGATGTTGTCGCCGCCTGCCACTGCCTCGAAGGGCTCGCCGAGCTTGGTGAATGTTCCACCGAAGTTCTCGTCCCAGCCTGCATCCTTGCGGAACTTCCATTCGTCAGCTGCAGTGAGGTTTGCATAACCGGTCCATACGCCGCCGTTCTCGGTCATGGCGATATCGTTCTCCCAGTCGCCGCCAACGCCGATGATGCCCCAGCCTTCGTAGAGGACAGGGTCAACGGGGTCGATGGGCTGGTCGATTGTGGGCTCTTCCTGGCCGTACATGGTGGCATCGATCTCAGCGGTCATGACTTCGTCGTTCATGTAGAAGTATACACGGTACTGACCTGCGTCGATTGCGATGTTGGCACCGCCGCCTTCAAGCTTGTCGAGGCTGCCGCCCCAGTTGTTGTCCCATGCACCGTCGAGGCGGAACTTGAACTCGGTTGCGCTGGCTGCGTCAACGTCTGCCCAGAAGCGTCCCTTGTACATGTTGTAGCTCATCACGATGTCGTTGTCCCAGTCTCCGTTGAGACCGATGACGCCGACCTTGTCGAATGACATGATCTTGCTGAGCACGAGCTGGTCCTTGTTGAATGAGAACAGGTAGTACCTCTTTGCGCCGTAGCACATGATGTTGTCGCCTGATCCGTTGGCAAGCTGGACTGCGTCCGCCTCTGCTGCGGGTGCTGTGCCTACGCCCCAGTTACCTGAGTCGTCATCCCAGTTACCGCCGTAGGTAATCTTGAAGCCGTTGGCAGCTGAGCCGTCCTCCTTTGTGCACTGGAAGTCGATCACGCCACGGTAGATGGTGCCGTCGCCTGAGTAGTTGAACAGCTTCGGGTAATCTGAAGGTGCCCAGCCCTGATAGTCGCCGGGAACGTCGCAGACGTCGAGAACCTTCTCTGTCTCGTAAGGAGTGAAGATGGCTGTAACTACATTGGAACTCTGCCTTGTGCTCTCGACTGCGCCCTTCTCGTTCATGAGGAACGCATCGAGCCTGAAGTCAACTGCGAACTCCACGTCGGGAGCTGCGCCGAGGTTGCCGAGAAGCTTGTTGAGCTTGGCCTGCTCGATGGTGATGGTACCGTCGGCGATGGTGGCGTCAACCTTCTTTGCGCTGTCGAAACCTGCTCCTGCAGCATTTGCGAGGAGGGTATAGGAAACGGGAACTTCAATATTGAAGTCGGCCTCGTTGTAATGTGCTGTTATAGGCGATCCGTCCTCTGAGAGTGCGCCTCCGGTGAATTCACCGAGGGTCTGTGCGGACACATTGTCGGGATCGTAGATAACCTCGATATGCTCCTGTACGCAGGATGTTGCGAACAGGCCTGCGAGAGCTATGAGAGATGTAAGAAATAACTTTTTCATATTCTTCTGCTAATAACCGGGGTTCTGTTTAAGGTTACCGTTTGAGTTGAGGTCGGCTGAAGGGATTGAGAAGAGGTTGAACTTGCTGTCAACGGCTGTTCCTTCCTGTACGCCGCCCTTGAATTCCCAAAGATACTTGTCGGTTGTGAAGAGGCCGAAGCGGATGAGGTCCTGGCGGCGGAAGCCTTCCATGTAGAGCTCGCGTCCGCGCTCGTCGATGATGTTGTCGAGGGTGAGTGCAAGGTGGTCGAGACCTGCGCGTGCACGTACCTCGTCGAAGTACTTCTGGCCTTCTGAAGCGTTGGCTGCACCGCGTGCTGCACACTCTGCATACATGAGGAGGACGTCAGCAAAACGGAATACGGGGAAGTCGGTGTCGACGAAGCCCTGTGCCTGTGCTGCGCTGCCGTCATGGTTGATGTTGGAGAACTTCATTGACTTCCAGCCTTCTGAAGCGCCGTCAGCGTCGCGAAGAGCGTCGATGTACTGCTTGAAGCCGCCCTTGAAGAACATTGCGCGTGCGTCGTTGTCCTCAAACTTGCTTGTGAAGGTTCCGGTGAGGCTGAGGCCTGACCATCCTGAAGAGATACCTACCTCTGCAACGTCCATGGTCTTCTCGGGCTTGCCGGTAACTGACCATGTGCTTGCGAATACGAGGAAGTTGGTTGAACCGTATGAATGCAGCATGTTGCCGTCCTGGGGTGCCACGAAGATGATCTCGTCACCGAAGAAGGTTGAGTTGCTGGTGCAGAGATGGTTGTCTGCACAGAAGAGGTCCTTGTAGTTCTCGTGGAGAGCGTAGAAGGGTATGATCTCCTCGCAGACCTTTGCGCACTTGTCATACATTGCCTCGCCCTTCCATACCTCTGCGTTGAGGTAGAGCTTCGCGAGGATCATGAGGACAACGCCCTTGTCTGCACGGCCGTACTCTGCTGCACCGGCTCCGCGGAGGAATCCGTTCTCGAGAAGGTCGTTGCACTCGTCAACCATCCAGTCGAAGAGTTCTGCGCGTGTCTTCTGCTCGGGGCCCTGTGAGCCGACGGTGTTCTCCTCGGTTGAGAAGGGAACGTTGCCGAACATGTCGATGGCGTGGTAGTAGCTGAGGAGCCTGAGGGCGCGTGCCTCTGAAATGTACTCCTCCTTGTGAGGATAGTCGCTGATGGTTGTATTGTTCGACCTGCGGATGAACTCGTTGCACTGGCTTATCTGGAAGAATATGCGCATGTACATACTGAATACGAACTCATTTGAAGAGTTCCAGCAGAGGTTGTGGAGGTCGAAGAGGGTACCGTCGTTCCAGCAGCATGTCATGACGTCGGTGGTAACCTCCTGCATGTTGACGATTGCGCGGAAGTACTGGCCGTAGCCACCGTCTACACCGTCGATGTCGGGAGAGCCGTCCTGACCGTATGAGCTTGAAGAGCAGAGACCCTGATAGCACTTGGCAAGGAACTGGCCGAATGCCTCGTCTGAGTTGAGGACGTCTTCGGGAAGAACCGTATTGGGGTCGATAGGGGTAACGTCGAGGTCTTTAACACAAGAGGATGTGAAGCCTGCAACCATTACTGCCACGAGGGCTGATGCAATAAATTTAATCTTTTTCATATCTCTGCAGTGTTAAATTAGAAATTGTACTTCACACCAACGATGTAGGTGCGGGGTCTGGGGTACATGTTGTTGTCGATGCCTGAGAATACCTCGGGGTCGATTCCCCTGTATCCTGTAAGGGTGGCGACGTTCTGGATGGTTCCGAATACGTTGAGGTTCATCTCACGTCCGATAACCTCTGCAAGCTTGAAGCGGTAGCTGACTGTGATGTTGTCGATCTTCAGGAATGAAGCGTCGGTAACATACATGTCTGACCAGTACTGTGCGAAGTTCTTGAAGTTGTGCTCCTCTGCGGTGGCGTAGCGGTTGTTGATGAAGCTGTTGGTGCTGAGGTCGGTCAGAAGGTCACCGTTGCTCATCACGTTGTTGTAGATGTAGTTGCCGACGTTTGCGTGTCCGCTCATGGCGAAGGTGAGAGCCTTGTAGGAAACCCTGGTGTTGAAACCGAAGGTCCAGTCGGGTGCAGCCTTGTGGAAGCAGTACTTGTCGTTTGTGTTGATGACACCGTCGCCGTTGCGGTCAACGTAAACACCCTCCATGGGCTTGCCGTCGGTGTCATAAACCTGCTGGTATACGAAGAATGAGTTGGGGGCCTGGCCGCTCTGGTGTACCTGGATGGTGTTGCCGGTACCGCCGCTGATGCCGCCTACGTCAACTCCGTGGTAGTTCTCGCTCTCGTCCTCGTTGGTGAGGCGGGTGATGAGGGTCTTGTTCCACGCTGCGTTGAAGCCGAGGGTCCATGACCAGTCGCGTGTCTGTACGGGAATGGCGTTGATTTCAAACTCGACACCGGTGTTCTCGAGGTCGCCGATATTGGCGTTCAGATAGTTGGAAAGGTTGGCGCCTGCTGCAACGGGGGTGTAGTTGAGGAGGTCCTTGGTGAAACGCTTGTAAACGTCGATGCTACCGAAGATCCTGTCGCCGAGGAAGCCGTAGTCGAGACCTGCGTTCCAGGTGATGGTGGTCTCCCACTTGAGGTCAGCGTTGTAACCCTTGGCAGTGATAGGAGTGACGAAGCCTGTACCGAAGGGGTACATACATGCGTTCTGGTTATAGATGTATGTCGCGAGGGTCGGGTAGTAACCGCTGCCGAGGTCCTGCTGACCGGTCTGACCGTAAGAGAGACGTACCTTCAATGCAGATACGGGCTCCACATACTTGAGGAACTCCTCGTTCTTGGCGTTCCAACCGAATGCGAATGAAGGGAACAGACCCCACTTGTTGTTTGCGAAGCGTGAGGTACCGTCCGCACGGAAGGTGGCGGTGAGGAGATAGCGGTTGTCGAAGCCGTAGTTCAGACGTCCGAAGAATGAGACGAGGAAGAGTTCTCCCTTGCCGGTGTTCGGGTTGCTGAGGTAGTAGCTTGCGTCTGTGGAAGGAGTGTTGTCGGCCTTGAAGGTCTCGTTGAACGACTCGCTGTAGAAGTGCTGCCAGCTGTAACCTGCCATAGCGTCGAGGTTGTGCTTCTCTGCCCATGTGTGATTGTAGTCGGCATAGAGTTCGAGAGTCTGGTCGAGCTTGGTCTGTTCGTAGTTGGTATGGTAACCTGAAGCGTGGTTGTTGGCCTGCTGGTTGGTTGAGTGCATACTCTGCTCGGTGTCGGGTGCTACGTCAACGGTACCGTTGGAGTAGGTGAAGTCCATACCGAGGTTGAGGTTGATGCGGAGGTCCTCGAAACCGTGGATCTTATAGTCGAACTGTGCGTTTCCGAGGAAGCGCTTTGCATTGCTGACGTCAACCTTGTCGTTGATGAGGGCAACAGGGTTCTGGTTGGCCATGGTGTTGCAGTTGCTGACTGTGAACTGCTCGTCGCCTGTCTTGCCGTAGTTCCACCAGCTGTATCCGTTAAGACCGTTGGGGTCGTAAACGGGACGGGTAGGGTCATACTGGACTGCCTGGGTAATGGCGCCGGTGTTGGCGAAGCGGGTTTCCATGTTCATGCCCTTGCCGTTGAGGTTGATGGTGAGATGGTTGTCGAAGAATGTAGGATTGAGGTTGACTGCGATGGTCTCACGTGTCATGTTCGAGGTCTTGAGGGTACCGTCGTTGTCGAGGTAGCCCAGAGCCACGCGGTAAGGAAGGGTGAACTTGTCGTTGCCTGCCTTTCCTGAGATTGCCACGTTTCCTTCATAGGTCTCTGCGAGCTGGAAAATCTCCTTCTGCCAGTCTGTGTTGGCGGTGCCGAGGGTCCTGAAGTTGTCGCTGTCCTCGCCGTAGATCTTGCCTACGAGGCTGCGGAGCTGGTCTCCGGTAAGAACATCCACATACTTGGTGTTCTGGCTCAGGGATGCTGTGAAGTCTGCGTCGATGTGAGGAACCTTGCCGCTGCTCTGGCCCTTCTTGGTGGTGATCATGATGACACCGTTGGAAGCGCGTGAACCGTAGATTGCAGTTGCGGAAGCGTCCTTGAGGACTGTGAAGCTCTCGATGTCGTTGGGGTTGATTGATGCGAGAGCGTTGCTTGTTCCGCTGATACCGTCATTTGAAACGGGGAGTCCGTCGATGACTACGAGAGGGTCGTTGGATGCGTTGAGGGATGAGCCGCCACGGATTCTGATGGTGGAAGCTGAGCCGGGAGCACCGTCACCTGTTGTGATGACTACACCTGCAGACTTGCCCTGGAGCAGGTCGGTGGGAGATGTTGCGATACCCTTGTTCAGCTGGTCAGCCTTGACTGCTGACACGCTGCCGGTCATGTCGCCCTTCTTGACGGTACCGTAACCGATGACCACAACCTCATCGAGGAAGGTGGTGTCGTCTGTGAGGACGATGGTTGCGGGAACCTCTGAAGCCTTGAAAGAAACTGTTGCGTATCCTATGCAGCTGATCTCTACGACCGCGTCTGCAGAAGATACCTTGAGAGTGTATCTACCGTCCAGGTCTGTGACGGCGCCGTTGGCAGTTCCCTGCTCTACGACGGCGGCTCCGATAACGGGGCCGACCTGATCGGTAACCACACCCTTAACCTCGTATGCGCCCTGGGCGGATACGTTGGCAGACATTGCGACAGAAGCCGCAATGCCGGCGAGGATGGTTAGGATTCTTTTCATAAGTGGTTGAAAATGTTGTTATAATTGAGTTTGCTTGTTGTCCTTTGTCAGGATGACCGATGCTGCACCGAGTATGAGCAGAACGCCCGCTGCCAAGAGCATTCCGGCCTGGTTGCCGCCCATGCACTTGATGAGGACGCCTCCGAGGAGGGCGGCTATTATCTGGGGCAGGCAGATTGTGCAGTTGAAGAGTCCGAGGTATTCACCCATGTGTTCTCCGGTGAGGGAGTTGGTGAGTATGGTGAACGGAATGGCGAGCATCGCAGCCCATGCGGCGCCGATCAGAAGGTAAGAACCGAACAGAAGCCACTGGTTGTGGATGAAGAATACTGAGATGAAGCCCACGGCTCCGATGAGGAGGCTGACTATATAGGCTGACCTGATGTTCTTGAACTTGGGTATGAATGCGGCCCATATGATGGAGCCCACCGACTGTACGGCGAACAGGACGCCCACCCAGTTGCCGGCTGCCTGATAGCCTTCTGAGGCGGCATCAACCGTATTCCAGCAGTTCTGGGCAACGGCGCCGTTGGTATATGTCCACATGAACAGGAATGCCGCCCAGCAGAAGAACTGTACAAGACCGACTGTCCAGAATGCCTTGGGGGCATGTGCAAGGAGTTTGAACAGACCTTCCTTGCGGGGCTGTTCGGCCGTCTTGGGGTCGATGCCGTGGAATTCGGCATATTCCTGGGGATTGAGTTCCTTTACTTTGATGAAAGTATAAAGGACGCAGGCGATGAGGATAGCGGCTCCCACATAGAAGCTCCATATTACGGAGTCGGGAATCATTCCTTCAGGTGCCGTGTTGGCAAGGCCTATCCATGTGAAGAATATCGGGAACAGGTATGCCACGAAGGAGCCGGCATTGCAGAGCAGGCTCTGGATGCTGTACGCCTTTGTCTTCTGCTCCTCATTCACCATGTCGCCGACCATCATCTTGAACGGCTGCATTGCGACGTTGATGCTGGTGTCGAGGAACATGAGGCTGAAGAGGCCGAACCACATGGCGCCGTTCAGACCGAGCAACAGCCTGGAAGAGAACTTCAGGCTTCCTGCGTTGGGGAGGAACAGCATCACCAGCACGGCGATCAGGGCGCCGGCAAGCAGGTACGGCTTGCGGCGGCCCATGCGGCACCAGGTCCTGTCGGACCATTTTCCGATGAGCGGCTGGATTATCATTCCCATGAGGGGCGGCAGTATCCAGAAGAAGCTGAGCTGGTGCGGGTCGGCACCGAGCGTCGCGAAGATACGGCTGATGTTCGCACTCTGCAGTGCATAGGCGATCTGGACTCCGAAGAATCCGAAACTCAGATTGATGAGTTGTCCGAGCGAAAGGTTGTTTTTGGCCATCTTTAGTGTTATAACGGCTGCAATGTAGAAATTAAATTTTGTTTTGCGTGTGCGCGGGCGACGGCTGGTAAGAATTTTTGGACGAAATTGCAGTTTTTGCCGACGAATTTTTATATTTGTAACCTGATAAAGGTGATATAAGGATGAACCGACTTAAGAAAAGTATCATTGTAATTCTGGTCTTCGCGGTTTTGCATGGCCTGTGCTGCTTCTGCTGCCGCACTTTGGGCATAGAGGACTCCTGGGTGCTCACACTCCTCACGATCGCCATGGTGTTCATACTGGGATACCAGCGCGGATTGAAGATATATTTCGTCATCGCCGCCATAATCCTCCTGAACGTGCTGGCCTATCTGATGGGGAACGCAATCCCTCTTGCGTTCATTCCTCTGTTCGGCCAGAGCCTCTGGATAAATGTGTTCACCACAACATTCACGACCCTGGTCCTGGGCGTAATCTTCGAGCTGGCCGCCGACATCTTCTTCAAGTCCCGCAGGGCCGAACATGAAGCCGGGGCGGAGCAGCATGATTTCAAGCACCGCTGGGTGGTGCGCGTGAACGACAGGATAGTTCCCGTCAAGACGGAACAGATAGCCTACTTCTTCTCTGAAGACAAGTCGAATTACCTCGTCACCTTCGACGGCGGCAAGTATGTCGTGGATTCTACAATGGATGCCATCATGGGGGAACTTGACCCCAAGACTTTCTTCAGGATAGGCAGAGGCTGCATCCTTTCGCTGTCATGCATCGACAGCGCCGTGGTAACGGCAGGCCGGTACTCCGTGGAAGTCCATCCTTCCCTCGGAGTCCCGATGGTCGTCGCCCGTTCCCGTGTTGATGAATTTCTTACCTGGCTGCAGTGACGAAGTCGAAGAACTCCTTCAGTTCCGCCTTCGTTCCGCACTTTGCCATATAGACGGTGTCGCCAAGGGCTGATGACAGCGCCTCGGGCATGCGGTCGCACATCACAAGGCTGCCGCTGTACTTTGCCGTGATCTCCTCATGGGTGTGCCTGTATGTGTGGACATCCCTTCTGCCGACATATGCGCAGTAATTCTGTTCTCCCTGGCTTGTGCGGCATTCGTCGAACGCTACCATGTCGGCCCAGATCTTATACACGTCGGTGCTGTGAGCGAAGTCCATCATGTCGGGCGTGTAGCCGCCTGCAGGACGCATGTTGACCTCCAGGCCGACATAGTCGCCCTTTGCTCCCAGGCCCTCGCGGTCGCGGTCAAGCTTGAAGAATTCGAGATGCACGTATCTGCAGGTGATGCCGAAGGCTTTCACCGTGCGCCTTCCTATTTCAGAAAGCTTGGCGGGAACCTTCTTGTCAGCGTAATAGCAGTTGTCGAGGTTGCCGTGCACGACATCCATGATTGGAGTGGGGAAGATGCAGGAATTCTCGAATATGGGTTCGCCCTTGGAGTTGATGATGGCGTCGTATGATGTGAGTTCGCCGGTTATGAACTCCTCTACCACGAAAAGATTCCAGTTTGTGGGGTGTGAGGCGAAGAAGTCCTCGAGCTCCGAGTCGTTGCAGATCTTGAACGTTCCGTCCGCTCCTACTCCGTTGTCCGGCTTTGCAATTATGGGGTACCCGGTGAGTCCGGCGAACACCCTTACCTTTTCAAGGCCTTCGGCCGCCTTTATCTGGCGGGCTGTGGGGATACCGCCGAGGGCATAGTACTTCTTCATCTCGGATTTCTCCTTGATGGAGGTGATCCTGTCGGTCTTGATGCCGGTGTTGACGTTGAAGTCGGTCCTGAGTCTGGCGTCCTGCTCGAGCCAGTATTCGTTGTTGGATTCTATCCAGTCGATCTTTCCGTACTTGAAGGCGAAGAAGGCCACGGCCCTGTAGACCTGGTCATAGTCCTCGAGGTTCTCGACCCTGTAGTATTCGGTGAGTGAGTTCCTGAGCTCGTCGCTGATTTCATCATAAGGTGCGTCTGCTATTCCAAGTACATTCACGCCGTTGTTCCTAAGGTTCTTGCAGAATGCTGAATAGGTTTTGGGGAAGTGGGGGGAAATGAAAATGAAGTTCATGAAGTTGTATGTCTGGCCGTCGTCGCATATCTTGCGCATGCGGCAGTTCTCTATTATATATGCCTCGCCGAAGATGGTCTCGCGGCCGTTTTCGCAGAGTATGTATGTTCCGTCCCGGAAGGTGTAGAAGGCCCTCTGGCGGCTTTCGGGAATGATTATGTCATCAAGCAGCCTGCGCCCGTCGAGCATGGCGCCGCTGATGTCCTCGAGGTGGGGGACTATGTTTATGCCGGTAAGTCCGAGGCCCTGAAGCTCCCTTTCATAAGCGGGGTCGATGCTCTCGCCGGGGAGTTCGGGGTGGGAATACACCCTGCCGGCGCAGTTCATCGAACCTGCGCTGCAGCCTATGACGACTCCGCCGAAGTCCTTTATGAGTACCTTGAGACCCAGGTCATGGAAGAACCTGTTCTGAGTGGGTACATGACCGCCGCACAGGAATATCAGGTCAGCGCCGTCCACAAATTCCTTCGCCCTGGGCGCCAGAGCCCTGTCGAGCATTGTGAAGCTCCGGTACTTGATAAAGGAGTTGTCGACACATTCCTGCATCGATTCCTTCACCCACTTGTTGTATTCCGGGTCATCGGGGTCAGCACTGACAAGAAGGATTGCGGGATTCTTGGGCAGACGGCTCCGCACCGCCTGTGCAAAGCCGTTGTCCTCCGTAAACCAACCCTGCCCTTTCCTGCAGGGGCTGCCAGTAATGAATAACGTCATCAGGGCCGCAAAGATAACCCTAATTCGGTTTCCGTGTACCATTTTTAAACGAAAATGACCAAATTTGCAATTGACCCGTTAAACTGACATCTGAATTGAAAAAGACTATCCTTACAATCCTGTTCACCGTAACCACAATGGCCATGGCAGACGCCCAGCAGGGCTATTACAAGGACCTTTTTATGGACAGCGGCATCTATCTGACGTCCCGCAGGGAGCTTCCTGCTGCAGAGGCGCTCGGTCTTTCGATGGAGAAGTTCGTCTCCGCCTCGCACAAGGCTGCCGACAGTACCAGGATAACACAGGTGGATACGGTTCTGCAGACCATGCTTCTTGGAGGGTATCCTCTGGACGAGAACGGTGTTCTGCTTTATCCTGACGGTGCTCCACGTTTCAGGATGGTCTATATGAACGGTGGCAAGGCCGCGAACCACGGCCGCTCGCTCGGCGATGCCGCGAGGCGTAATTTCCAGACCTTTATCCGCAACGGCGGAAGCTATGTGGGGTCCTGCGCCGGCGCGTATCTGGCCTGCAAATACACTTATATTGCAAAAAAGGATTCCCTTGCCTTGCGCACAGAGAATTACAGATATCTTGCCCTCTGGCCGGGATGCACCCGCAGCTGCCAGCTTGATAATTCATGGACGGACGTCACTCTTGACAAGGATTCACCGTTGCTGAGGTACTATGATTTCGGGGGCGACCGGCAGGTTGACAGCGTGCGGCACAACGGCGGCAACTTTGCCGATACTGAACATATGTGGCCTGAAGGAACCGAAATACTTGCCTGTTACGACACTCGCGGGCGCGAGGGGCTCAAGCTTGACCTGACGGGCCTTCCCGTAATCTGGTCGCTCAAGGAATCCGACGCTTCCGGAAGGGTGGTTTCCTGCGGATCCCATCCTGAGGACGCAAAGTCCGGCGAGCGGCTCGACCTCATGTGCGCCATGGTCAGATACGCCCTCGACGGCAACGGAAGTCCGAAGCTGAAGGCCGTGCTGGAGCCGGGCAAGGAGCGTGTCATGGACAGGCGGACTTCTGATGATGACCCGGCCTTCACCATGATAGGCGACAGGCAGTACCATCATTTTGCCGTGGATGTTCCCAAGGGATGCAGACAGCTCACGGTCAGCCTCAAATCGCTCAAGGGGTGGAGGAACTTCGAGTTCTCACTTTATGTCTCTGACGGCGGATTCGCCTTCTCCGACGCGGCGCGCTGGCGCTCTCAGGGCGAAGGGATAGACAGGCAGATTACGGTGGATTCTCCCAAACCGGGCAGATATTATATCGGTGTATGCTGCGATACCACCGTCGACTCTCAGGAGACGGCCTACGGTACCCAGTATTCCGGCCGCCTCGACGTACTCAACGGCGTTCCGTACACGATTTTGGTCGATTTAAAAAGATGAGGCGCTTTTTCTTCATATTCTGCTGTGCCTTCATGGTGTCATGCTCAGCCGTGACCCCGGAGCCGGGTGTCTCGCAGTCTCTTGCCAGGGAACGCGCGGCGAACATCAGCGATGTCAATTACGGATTGAGGTTTGACCTGACAGGCTTGCCTGACCACGTGAAGTCTTGTGAAGAACTGAGCTTCATGGTCAGGAAAAGGGCGGATGTCGTCCTTGATTTCAAGGCTCCGGAGGGCAGCCTGCTCTGCGTGATTGCAAATGGCGACACAGTCGACGTGGACGTCATGAATGAACATCTGGTTATTCCTCGGGAGAAGGTGCTGAAGGGTAAAAACGAGCTTGTGATACACTTCATGGCCGGGACTCAGTCACTGAACAACCGGGGCGAGTTCGTCTATACCTTGCTGGTCCCCGACAGGGCGAGGACCCTTTTCCCGTGCTTCGACCAGCCTGATATGAAGGCTGTGTTCAATCTCGATCTCGATGTTCCACAAAATTGGGTGGTGGTGTCAAACACCACGGCCGGTAACCCTACAGAGCCTCTCAGCACCTACCTGTTCTCGTTCGTTGCCGGGAAGTTCGAGCGCCTGGAATCCAGCAGGGATGGAAGGACAGTTGCGATGTATCATCGCGAGAACGATCCTGCAAGGCTGGCACAGGCGGACGATATCTTCAATCTGGTTTTCGACTCTCTCGACTGGATGGAAGAATACACGGGTGTGAAGTATCCCTTTGCAAAGTATGACTTCATAGTCCTGCCGGACTTCCAATATGGTGGGATGGAGCATGCCGGAGCAACACTATATAACGACAGGCGCATCTTCCTGGGTCCTTCGCCCACCACGAACGAGATACTGAACCGTGCATCCCTCATTGCCCATGAAACGGCACATATGTGGTTCGGCGACTACGTCACAATGGAGTGGTTCAATGATGTGTGGACCAAGGAAGTGTTTGCCAACTGGTTTGCCAGCAAGATGATACGGCCGCAGTTCCCCGAAGTGAACCACACACTTTCCGACCTCCGCAGCCTTTACGCTCCGGCGTATGACGAGGACCGCACCGAGGGCCGCTGCGCAATCCAGAGGCCCCTTGACAACCTGCAGAACGCCGGCCTCATCTACTGCAACACCATCTACGACAAGGCGCCTGTAGTGATGGAGATGCTTGCCGGAAAGCTGGGCCCTGAGAAGTTCCGCGCTTGCCTGCAGGAGTATCTGCGCCGCTTTGCATACGGCAACGCGACCTGGGATGACCTGATTTCCATCTTTGATGCCGCGTCGGAGGAGAACCTTTCCGAATGGTCCGACCGCTGGGTCAAGGAGGCCGGCATGCCGGAGTATACTGCCGGACCGGGAGATGAACTGGTGGATGGCAGGTACTGGGTTCCGAACCTTGACGGAAAGGGCTACGGATGGTACCGCCCGGACGCGCCGAGCATGGACTATATCATGGAGCACTGGAGTGGCTTCGACGACACCGGCAGGATGTCGCTGCTCATGACGCTGTATGAGAATTCATGGCACGGGACCCTTGACCGAAGGCGCTTTGTGGAGTGGGGAACGTCAAGGTTACTTCATGAGCCGAATCCTCTTGTGCTGAATTCCCTTCTCTCATATGTCGGCTCGGAAAACGACCGTCTGGACACTCCAGTTGAAGCGTTCTGTGAGGCGTTGAGGACCCTGGCCGCAGACGGAGCCCGTTCACCCGAGCAGAGGCTTCTGGCCTTCAGGCAGTATTACGGCAAGGCCTGCACCGATGAGCAGAAGTCTGAGGTATTTGCGATATGGAACGCGCAGCAGCCTTATCCCGGGCTCGTGCTTGGCGAGACCGACTATACAGGCATGGCATACGCGCTGATGCTGGACTATCCCGAAAAGGCTGAAGAAATAGCCGCTCTCCAGCGTTCGAGAATCTCCAACCCTGACCGTCTCAAGACCTTCGACTTCGTCAGCCGTGCGGCTTCTCCGGATGCGGCCGTACGGCAGGAACTCTTCGATTTCCTGCTTGCCGCCCCGCAGAACCGCCGCCCTGAATCCAGGGTGCTCAGCGCTTTGGGCCTGCTCTGTCACAGGACCCGCACCGAAGAGGCCACAGCCTACATTCTACCGGCACTGGAGGCTCTTCCTGAAATCCAGCTGACAGGCGATATCTTCTTCCCGGCATCATGGTGCCGGACCCTGCTGGCGAACCAGCACGACAACCCCGAGGCACAAAGAATCGTGGAAGACTTCATTGCCTCCCACCCCGACATGAATCCTCTGCTGGTCGTAAAGATACTTCAGGCGAAGTAGTTGTTGAATCTGAAAAAAGTCTTTATTTTTGCAGTAACCTTAAACTTATATGAAATGCCGACTATTTTTATTGTATTTGGATTTATTTTCAAATTCTATTCAGATGACCACGACCCGATACATGTTCACATCATAAAAGATGGTTGTGAAGCAAAGTATAACGTGGATCCGATAGTGCTTCAGGTTTTCAATCACGGATTCAAAAAGCACGAAATATCGATGATAGAGAGTATTATTGAAGAAAATGTCGACATTATCAAAAGCAGGTGGGTTGAGTATTTCAACAAGTAGATGAAAAGGTATATCTCAAAAGTCTGGATCGATTCAGAAAAGGTTTATGCTCAGACCGAAGACGGCCTGGTGGCTTGTTATGCTTTTTGTGAATGGGAAAGGCTGTCAAAGGCCAGTCCGGACGAGAGAAGCGAGTTCTACTTGTCATATACAGGAATCCATTGGCCTCAGTTGGATGAGGATCTCAGCTTTGAGGGTATGTTCGCTGCATCGGGGCTGTGCGAGCGTACAGACACAGAAGATTCAGTTTGCTATCTGCCTAAAGATCTTCGTAGGCAGGCATAGCCTGCTGTGGCTGGAAGATGCCGTTTTCCTTCTTGTAGAGATATGTTCTGGTGCCGTTGGTGATGAACAGCCACCTGACGCCGAGCACCATGTTGTAGCGCATGGCCTGCTCGAGGACGGTGGCGGTAAGCTCCACCTCGGGGCGTTTGCATTCCACTATGGCGAGAGGCTGCCCGCTGCGGTCCCAGATGAGGATGTCGGCGCGGTATTTCTTCTGCCCGAATTCCATGGCGGCCTCACTCATCATGAGGTGTTCCGGCACGCCGGCTGAATCGCGCAGTATGCCGATGAACCACTGCCGCACCTTTTCTTCCGGTGTGGCGGTGACCATTTTCTTCCTAAGCGGGTCCCAGTACTGCTGCATACCGTACAAAGATAGGTTAAATTAGATTATCTTTGCAGCCGCTATGGCAAAAAGAATCATACTCGCAAGCAACTCTCCCCGCCGCAGGGAACTCATGAAGGGCCTTGACCTCGAATTCACTGTCGACACCGGCAACAACTTCGTCGAGGCATTCGCTCCCGACACTCCCCACGAAGAAGTGCCCGCCCTTATGTCAACCGGCAAGTCCCACGGGTTCCACCGTCCTCTCGAGGAGGATGAGATCCTCATAACGTCCGACACCATGGTGCTCCTCGACAAGACCATCATGGGCAAGCCCCATTCCCGCGAGGAGGCCCTCGGCATGCTCGCGGCCCTGTCCGGCAAAACCCACGAGGTGATCAGCGCCGTCACGATCCGCGACGCCCACAGGGAGGAGACCTTCTCCGATGTGACAAAGGTTACTTTCAGGGAGATGTCAGAGTCCGAACTCGAGTACTATGTGGACACATACGAACCGTACGACAAGGCGGGTGCGTATGCGATCCAGGAATGGATAGGTTATGTGGGAATCACGGGAATAGAAGGCTCATACTTCAATGTGATGGGCTTCCCTGTGCACCGTGTGGCTGAAGAACTGAAGAAATTCCTCTAGAAATTACGCGCAACCACCATGGCGCAGCTCCAGGCCGCCTGGAGATTGAACCCTCCCGTGATTGCGTCTACGTCAAGAACTTCCCCGGCGAAATAGAGTCCGGGGTATTTTTTGCTCCCGAGCGTGTTCAGGTCGAGTTCCTGGAGGGAGACGCCGCCGCAGGTCACGAACTCCGCCTTGAAGTGGCAGCGGCCTGCAATCTCATAGGCATCCCCCGTAATGGCGCCCACCAGCCTGTTGGCGCCCTTGCTGCCAAGCTCGGCCCAGGTGATGTCCTCGCGCAGGCCTGCCCGGCCTGCAATATGCTGCCACAGGCGGGCGCTGATGCCGTCGGGAGCCACGTTGGCGACCTTCTTCTTTCCGTTCCGCCCGGCTGCCGCAGAGATGAACCCGCGCGCCTTGTCTTCGCTCCAGCCTGTCCAGTTGATGAGGAGCGTGCCCTTGTATCCGTTTTCGGCAAGATGCCGTGCAGCGTAGGAACTGAGCTTGAGGGTTGCGGGCCCGCTTACACCCCAGTCGGTGACCAGAAGTGTGCCGCCCGACTTGAACGGAGTGCCCGCAAGTGAAAGGACGGCGTCGGGAGCCAGTGCGCCCATCAGGGAGCACAGCCCTTCGTTATGTATCTTCAGTGTGAAAAGGGACGGTACGGGCTTCTCGATCTGCAGCGCCAGCGGCTCGAGCAGCTTCAGCGCACCGCCGCCCGTGGTTACAATCACCGAATCCGCGCCGATCATGCCTGCGGAAGTGTCGAGGCTGAATCCGCCGTCTGCCTGAGATATCGAATTCACCCTCACGGAGCAGCGCAGTTCCACGCCCAGGCGGCGCATCAGGGTTTCGAATGTGCGCACTATCTGCATGGCGTCCTGGCTTTTTGGGAATACGCACTGGTCCTCCTGAATCACGTACGGTATGCCTTCACACTGGAACCATGCCATCGTGTCCTCGTTGCCGAATACCCGCAAGGCCCGCTTCATGAGCCGGGCTCCGCGCGGATAGGCTTCCTCGAGGCGTCCGATATTTTCGAAGGTGTTGGTGAAGTTGCACCGTCCGCCACCGGTCACGGCAACCTTGGCCAGGGCCTTTGGCCCGGCCTCGAGGACAGTTACCTGCAGGTCCGGTCTTCTGCGCTTCAACTCGATTGCACAGAAGCATCCGGCAGCGCCGGCACCTATGATTACAGCATTCGCCATATGGTGCAAATGTACTGAAAAAATTAGGTAAAAGTACTTGATTTGCCCGCTTGAGCCATATTTGATGAATAAGTATTCATTGTTTTTGTCTAATTTTACGAAAGGTAAACGCAGACACTTGGTATTAATTTATGGGCACAAGTGATAACTGAAGGTCATCATGCCTGTAGTTGCAGAGGTGTGGCTGCCACTCAGGTCAGGTGGTCGTGGTCAAGAAAATTACAGTGCTGCTTGTGCCCTTTTTTCCTTGTATATGAAGAAGCTGTTGGTATCGTTGGTCGGACTCCTGTTGTGTTCCATGCTTGTAGCACAGAATGCATCGATACCCGTGGCTCATTCCCTGCTGCATGAAGGACGCTACCTGGAAGCTCTGGCGATGGCCGGTACCATAGCATCCGAAGCGGAAGCTGCCGGAGATGGGACCACGCTCCTGAAGGCATGGTACATAATGGCCGAGGCCTATTTCCACACCGGAGAAGAAGAAAAGGCAAGTGATCTGTGCTGCAAGTGCTATGCCTATATTGCTGCCGGAAAGGAAGCTACGGCTCTGCCCAATATCAACCTGCTCAGCACCAGTCTGTCATCAACCGCAAAGATCTATAAGGAAAACGGAGAGTATGATGAGGCTGCCAAGTACCTGCGGCGCAGCATCCGGATCGAAAAGGTTCTGGGCCGCATGGGGACAATAGCCACCAATTACGTTGTCCTTACGGAAAACCTGATTGCACAAGGCAAATATCAGGAAGCGCTAGCCGCTATCGATACTTCGAAGCAGTATTTCACGGAGTCCCATCAGCGTATCGCTTCGTTGCAGTACTATAACTCCGGACTCTGCTTCGAGGCCCTTGGCGATTCGGTGAAAGCGGAGACGCAGTTCAGAAAGGCGGTGGATATAGTCAAGGCCGGCAAGAGTGACGGCATCTATGCGCCTGTATACCTTTCCAAGCTGGCATCATACGCGCTGGCTCAGGAAAAAGTAGATTCGGCAGAGGTGTACTATAAGAGGATCCTCGAGACGGATATGATACGTGTGCTTGATCTGTCGAACGTTGCAGATGCCTGCCTGGCGTTGTCAGAAATATATGCGGAAAAGGATGCTGAACTCAGCGCAATGTATGCAGCCAAGGCCGATTCGCTGAATTTCCATCCCGACCTCAAGAGCCTGGCATCAAAGCTTGCCCTGTACAACATCGACTTCCCGCGCAAGGAACGTGAGCAGGTCATCAGGAACCAGCGTCTCCGTCTGATACTGGTACTTTGCATACTTGTGTTCCTTTGTGTTCTTGTAATAACCCTCCTGCTCCGCAACAAGGACCTCAAACGGATTGCCGCCATGCTCGAGGAGAGGAACGAGAATCTCCGCATTGCCAACGAGCATAAGGACGAGTTGCTGGAAGTATCCAAGGCCATAGCCGACGAACGTGTGCGCGGCGAAGTGTCACGTATTGCATCGGAATTGGGCGTTGACGCCAATGTCAAGCTGACAAAGCGTGAAAGCGAGGTGGCCGCGCTGATAGCCGACGGCCTTCTCAACAAGGAGATAGCCAGCCACCTGAACATCAGTGTCAGAACGGTCGAGTTCCACCGTAATGCCATCTACCGCAAGCTCGGTATCAACAACGCAGTGGAGCTGATGAACTACCTGAATGCTGTCAAGAAGTCTACTTAACCTATCAATAAATATGTACAATCCGTCAGGGCGGGTCCGTTGAGGGCCCGCCCTGACATTTTCTGCAGAACCATTTTCAGCAAATATTTGTACATTTGTAGATTGTATAATTCGCAAAAGAAATGGCAGATATCATATTGGGCATAGAATCCTCCTGCGACGACACTTCGGCAGCCGTCATCAAGGACGGATATCTTCTTTCCAACGTCATAGCCTCCCAGGACGTGCACCGTTGCTACGGCGGTGTCGTGCCCGAGCTGGCATCGCGCGCACATGAGTTGAATATCGTTCCCGTAGTGAGCGAGGCGCTGAGCCGTGCCGGCGTGAGCGCCTCGGACCTTACTGCAATAGCATTCACCAGAGGCCCCGGCCTCCTCGGTTCGCTGCTTGTGGGCACATCGTTCGCAAAGTCGCTCGGCATAGCCCTGAACATCCCCATCGTCATGGTCAATCATCTCCAGGGCCATATTCTTGCCGGCTTTGTCAAACAACTTGACAAACCCGTGCGCGAACCTTCGTTCCCGTATCTGTGCCTTCTGGTAAGCGGTGGAAACTCCCAGATTGTAAGGGTCGATGACCCCCTGCACTTCGAGATCCTCGGCCAGACCATCGACGACGCCGTGGGCGAGGCCTTCGACAAATGCTCGAAGATGATGGGCCTCGGCTATCCCGGCGGCCCCATCATCGACAGGCTCGCAAAGCAGGGTGATCCGAACCGCTTCAAGTTCGCCAAGCCCCATATAGAGGGTCTCGACTACAGTTTCAGCGGCATCAAGACTTCGCTGCTGTACTTTGTGCGCGACGAGATGGCCAAGGACCCCGACTTCATGGAAAAGAACAAGGAGGACATATGCGCCTCTTTCCAGAAGACCCTCATCGACATCCTTATGGACAAGCTCATCAAGGCTGCAAAGCAGACGGGCATCAAGGAGGTTGCAATAGGCGGCGGCGTATCCGCCAACAGCGGCCTGCGTAACAGGATAGAGGAAGAAGGCAGGAAGCGCGGCTGGAACACCTATCTGCCCGAATTCAAGTTCACCACCGACAATGCTGCGATGATCGCCATTGCCGGATACTACCATTATCTCGCAGGGGAGCGCGCATCGCTTGATGTGGCCCCTGTATCAAGAATGTCAGACTTCTAGCAGGCAATGAAGCGTCTACTGATAATCAGCTACTATTGGCCGCCCACCGGCGGTTCCGGAGTGCAGCGCTGGGTGAAGTTCAGCAAGTACCTTCCGGAATTCGGCTGGCAGCCGGTCGTCTACACTCCCGAGAATCCGGAGCAGCTCGCGCGCGACGAGAGCCTGCTTGCCGACATCCCGGAGTGCGCCGAGGTAGTCAAGACGCACATTTCAGAGCCTTACGACATATACCGCAGGCTTACCGGAGGAAAGGCCAAGGCGGAGATCAACCCGCTGAACGCGCAGAAGAAAAGCTTCAAGCAGAAGATCGGCGTCTGGGTGCGTGGCAACTTCTTCGTGCCCGACCCCCGCGTGGGCTGGGTGCGTCCGTCGGTAAAATACCTGAAGAAGTACCTTCAGGAGCACCCGGTAGATGCAGTGGTAACCACCGGGCCGCCTCAGAGCATGCATCTGATAGGCCTGGGACTCAAGAAAGCCACGGGCATAAAGTGGATAGTCGACTTCCGTGACCCGTGGACGGAGATGTTCTACTTCAAGCATCTCGGTCTCTGGCCGCTTGCGAAGTGGCGCCATAAGCGCCTGGAGCAGAAGGTCCTCGACAATGCGGACGCGATAATCAGCGTCACACCGCTCGTGCAGGCCGACTTCAGGAAGAGGACCGCTACGCCGGTGCACCTGATCACCAACGGTTTCGATGAAGATGATTTCGCCTGCAGCGCCGAACCCTCCGCTGAGACTTTCGACATAGTTCACACCGGCCTCTTTGCCAGCGACGGCAATCCGGTGAACCTCTGGGATGTGCTGGCCTCCAAGTGTGAGAAGGACGAGGAGTTCCGCCGCCGCCTGCGCATCCGCCTTGCCGGCAAGGTGGACGCTCCGGTAGTGGAGTCCATCCGCAATTCCATACTGGCTGACAATCTTGAACTCCTGGGATACCTTCCTCATAAGGAGACGGTTGCATTGCAGCGTTCAGCATCCGTGCTGATGCTTCCTCTGCGCCAGGAGCCCGAATACCGCAAGGTCCTTCCCGGCAAGATCTTCGAGTATCTTGCCGCACGGCGTCCTGTGGCGGGCATAGGCCAGCCGGACGGCGCCGCTGCCAAAGTGCTTCATGACACAAAGGTCGGCGACATGTTCGACTGGGACAACATAGCTGACCTTCGAGCCTTCATAGACACCGAGTGGTATAACTTCCTTGAAGGAAAGACGGCCCCCGTGGGTGAAGATATCGCCCGTTATTCAAGAAAGGCCCTTACGGCCGAACTCGTTAAGATTTTATGAAAAAGAAGATAATCGTTTTTGCCGGCATCGTGCTGGCTTTCCTGCTGCTGGCATATGGTTTTGTACCTCAGGTCCTCAGCGGCAAGATGGTGAACCAGAGCGACATTTCCGGTTGGCAGGGCATGTCGCATGAGATGATGGAGTGGAACGCTGCGCATCCCGATGACCAGACTGCGTGGACGGAATCGATGTTCGGCGGTATGCCCACCACCACCATCCATGCCTCCACCAAGGGCGACTGGACTCAGTCCATATACGATCTTCTTCTTACAGGCAAGCGCCCTGCGACCTATCTTTTCATCTCGCTGCTCGGCGCCTTCCTGCTGATGCTCTCGCTGGGCATCAGCCCCATCCTGGCCGCCGGCGGCGCCATAGCCGTGACCTTCTGCGCCTACAACATGCAGATCATCCAGGTGGGTCATAACACAAAGATGCAGGCCATAGCATTCCTGCCATGGGCGCTGGCGGCGCTCATCTTCACATACCGCAAGGCTTTGGCTTTGGGAGCGGAGTCCAAGGCAAAAGGGCATGGACGGTGGCTTCCCGCCACGGCTCTCGGTGCCGCCCTGTTCGGCCTTGCCATCAGCTTCCAGGTCAAGGCCAACCACCCGCAGATCACCTATTATCTGGCGATCGTGATTTTCATCTACGCCGTGGTCATGCTGGTGTGGATGCTGAAGAACGCAGCCCGCAGAAAGGCTCTGTGGAAGCGTTTCGTGGTTGCATCGGCACTGCTTCTTGTCATGGGATGCTGTGGAATAGGCACCAATGCAATAAAGCTTCTTCCCACTTACGAATATACTCCATATTCGATGCGCGGTGGCGCAACTGCCGCTGCCGACGGCACCAAGGAGAGCAAGGGACTGGACATCGACTATGCAACGGCATGGTCATACGGCTGGGAGGAACTTCCCAACATGTTCATCCCCAACTATAACGGCGGAGCGTCCGCAGGGGCGGTCAATCCCAAGAAATCAGAGACCATCGCGCTGCTCAAGCAGGCAGGCCAGACCAACCTGCGTGAGGTTTCGAAGAACCTCCCTCTATATTGGGGACCCCAGCCGTTCACCGCAGGTCCCATGTATATGGGTGCAGTTACCATCTTCCTGTTCATCTTCGGCCTGATGTACTACAAGGGCAGGAAGGAGCGCTGGTGGATCCTAGCCGCAACGGTGCTTGCCGTACTGCTCGGCCTCGGCTCCCACTTCCTGTGGTTCACCACGCTGTTCTACGACTACGTGCCGTTATACAATAAGTTCAGGACAGTATCGATGTCGCTCATCGTGCTGCAGTTCACGCTGCCCGTGCTCGGCTTCCTGATGCTCGACCAGATAGTAAAGGCTGAAAAGGATGCCCGGGTACTGCGCCGTGAGGTCCTGACAGCCGGCGGCGTTTCTGCAGGTCTCTGCCTGCTGCTGGCGCTGCTGCAGGCCATGTTCGGCAACTTCACAGGTGCGGCTGATGCCGGCCAGCCCGAAGTCCTTTCCGATGCGCTCGCAGCCGACCGCGTCAGTCTGCTCTGGGCGGACACCTGGCGTACCCTGCTGCTCGTGGCAGCCTCATGTGCCATCCTGTTCTGGGGCGTGAGCGTCCCGAAGACGGCGAAGGAGACTTTCAATTCAGATGCGGCATTCGGCAGAAGCAGACGCACTACAGCGGCTGTACTTGTCTGCCTGCTGGTGCTTCTTGACACCTTCACCGTTGGCAAGAGATACCTGAATGCGGACCATTTTGTCAGCCCCCGCACATTCCACAGCCAGTTTGAGAAACGTCCGGTGGACGAGATCATACTCCAGGACGAGGACCCTTCATACCGTGTCCTCGACCTTACTGTGAACGTATTCAACGATTCACATCCTTCGTACTGGCACAAGAACATAGGCGGATATTCTCCTGCAAAGCTCCAGCGGTACCAGGAGTTCATAAATGCCAGCCTTATAGATGAGATCAATTCTCTCTATTCATCCCTCGGTTCGGCAAGCACGATCGGAGAGGCCGAGGAGGCGCTGCCTTACTGCCCCGGCCTGGCATCGATGAACTGCCGCTATATCATAGTGGCTGAGGATTCTTATCCTCTCGAGTACAAGTATGCACGCGGCAACGCATGGTTCAGCTCGGGCGAAGATGCTGCCGAGCTTACCAGTTATGCACCTAACTGTTTGAAATACAGTTATTCTTCGGAGACTGGCGGAAAGATAGTCTTCAGTGAGGTCTACTATCCCGAGGGCTGGACGCTGACCGTCGACGGTGCGGCCGAAGTGCCTCTGGATGTCTATGGCGGCGATGAAAAGACGCCTGCCGGGCTCCTGCGCTGCGCAGATGTGCCCGCCGGCGACCATACGCTCGAGATGCGCTTCGAGCCCAGGTCATATACTGTGGGTGAGAACGTATCGAGGGCCAGCAGCATAGCTCTGCTGCTGCTTGTGCTGCTCGCCGTTGCCGGAGCGCTGGTATTCAAGAAAGATTAATCCTGGAATCTCAAGGTGAGGGCTACGAAGTCCTCCACTCCCAGACGTTCGGCCCTGAGGTCGAACACGGGGTCGCTTGTGTCCATGCCTTCCTTAATGAGGGGCTTGAGGGCGTTCCTGAGGGTTTTCCTGCGCTGGTTGAATGCTGTCTTGACGACTGTCTTGAACAGCTTTTCGTCGCAGCCGAGGGAGGTGCGGCCGTTACGGCGCAGCCTGATGACGGCCGACTGGACCTTGGGAGGGGGGCAGAAAGCGCCTGAGCCTACGGAAATGATGTAGTCGATGTCGTACCATGCCTGGAGCAGGACGCTGAGTATGCCATAGGTCTTGCTGCCGGGCTTCTCGGCTATGCGCTCCGCAACCTCCTTCTGGATCATGCACACCACTTCAGGAACCAGGTCCTTGTCCTCGAGTATCTTGAAGAATATCTGGGAGGATATGTTGTATGGGAAATTGCCTATGACCCTGTATTCGCCGGGGAAGACCTTCCTCATGTTGAGGCGCAGGTAGTCGGCCTCCATGAGCTTGCCCTCCATTCCCGGAAGATGGGTGAGAAGGTATTCGACGCTTTCGGAATCGACCTCCACCATCTTGAGGTCGATGTCGTCACGGCCTATGAGATACTGTGTGAGGACACCCATTCCCGGACCGATCTCGAGCACGTCCCGGACCGGGCTTACGGTGAGTGAGTCCACGATTGTCCTGGCTATGCTCTGGTCAGTCAGGAAATGCTGGCCGAGGGCCTTCTTTGCACGTACTTCCATATGTTATCCGAGTTTT
The DNA here is from genome assembly GCA_045640445.1 of Candidatus Cryptobacteroides sp. Taxonomy (GTDB): domain Bacteria; phylum Bacteroidota; class Bacteroidia; order Bacteroidales; family UBA932; genus Cryptobacteroides. The sequence continues at coordinate 70,605 of JAZUFA010000010.1, forward strand.
TCCGCAAGCCTGGTTGCGAGCTGTATGAATGCCAGGCCGTCGGGGCGGTTCGATAGAGCGGCGGGTTCGCCTGCGTCGCCGCATTCGCGTATGCTCTGCACGAGGGGAATCTGGCCGAGCAGTTCAACTCCGAGTTCTGCGGCCATCTCCGCGCCACCGTTTCTGCCGAAGATGAAATACTTCTCGTCAGGATGCTCTTCAGGAGTGAACCATGCCATGTTCTCCACGAGACCGAAGATGGGACGGTCTATGCTCTTGTTGCGGAACATGTTCACGCCCTTTTCGACGTCTGCCAGGGCGACTGCCTGGGGAGTGGTGACTATCACAGCGCCTTCCATGGGTATTTCCTGAACGAGGCTGATATGGATGTCGCCTGTTCCGGGAGGCATGTCGATGAGGAGGAAGTCGAGAGGACCCCATGCAACCTGCAGTATCATCTGCTTCAAGGCATTGCATGCCATGGGTCCGCGCCAGATCAGGGCCTGTCCCTTCTCGGCGAAATATCCTATGCTCATCCACTCCACACCATATTTCTGCAGAGGGATTATGAGTTCCTGCTCTCCCTCCTGTACAGCCTCGGGCTGCTCGCCTTCGGTGCCGGTCATCACGGGCACTGAAGGCCCGTATACATCGGCGTCGGCGAGGCCCACGCGGTAACCGAGGCGGGCGAGGGCGCATGCGAGGTTAACTGCAACGGTGCTCTTGCCGACTCCGCCCTTTCCGGAGGCTATGCCTATGATATGCTTTATGTCCTTGACCTGCTCCTGGTCAAGGTTGAGGGTTCTCTTTGCTGGTTTTGCCTCTTCGACCACAACGGTCCTGACTTCGGCCTCCACGCCGAAGTCGCGGATCAGCGCCGCTCTGGTGGCACCGATCAGATATTCGGAGAGGGGGTCTCTTTTCTTGGGGAATGAGAGGGTCACGGTGACCTTTTTGCCGGAGATGTCGACCGACTGCACCATGCCGAGTTCCACTATGCTGCGGTCCTGCCTGGCGGGATGGTGAACTGTCGAGAGGGATTCAAGTATCGCTTTCTTATCCATAATCGATTGTGTGTTAAAATAAAGTGGGCTCGAGGGCCGCCGGATGGAAGCTCTTCCTGTGGTAAGGGGTGTAGCCGTATTTCCTTATGGCCTCTATATGTTCCGGGGTAGGGTATCCCATGTTCCTGTCCCAGCCGTACTGCGGGTATTCGAGCGCTAGTTCGCGCATCTTCTCGTCCCTGTATGTCTTTGCAAGCACGGACGCCGCCGCTATGCTCGCAAAGCGTGCGTCTCCGTGTACGAATGTGCCATAGGGTATGTCTTCAAAGGGGCGGAACCTGTTTCCGTCGATGAGCAGGAATTCAGGACGCACGGCAAGCCGGGCCACTGCTCTCTGCATGCCCGTAACGCTTGCCCAAAGGATGTTCAACTTGTCGATCTCCTCCGGAGAAACTGCTTCCACGGCCCATGCTACCGCTTCCTTTTCAATGACCTCACGCAGGGTTTCCCTGGCCTTTTGGGTCATTTTCTTGGAGTCGTCCAGCAGGGGATGGAAGAAGTCTTCCGGGAGAATTACGGCTGCGGCGTAGACCGGCCCGGCGAGCGGACCCCGGCCCGCCTCGTCGCACCCGGCCTCGATCCGGCCGTGCTCAAGACAATTTGCAAGATTGATAACCCGTGGCATTTCGCCACAAAGTTAATCATTAATTGCTTGAGTTGAGTTCGAGCCTCTGAATTATCTGTTTCAGGGTGTTTATGTGGTCCCGCTGCTCATGGCATATCTCGCCGAATTCCTGAAGCTGCCGCTGGAGCTCGGCCAGGCGTCTTTCGTAGTCGTCGATGATCTGCTTCTTCTGTTCCTTGAACATGGTGTCGGCGTAGGATTCGTAGAGCCTCATCTTCTCCTCTTCAGTCTTGTTGCCGAAGAGGAGATACTCTTCAGTGGTGTCCAGGGCCTTTGCAATTTCAGCCAGCCTGGGACTTACCAGTTTCGACTTGGTTTCGATGTTGATGACGCTGGTTCTGCAGACGCCCAGTCGGTCTGCCATTTCGGACTGTGTGATTCCCGAGTCCTCGCGCAGGGATTTTATCCTTGCTCTAATAGAAAAATTGTTCATTGTTTTTGGTGTGATTTACGCGAAAAACGAAAAGAAAAATGAAAATACGTGTATACGTTTACTTGACACATGTACAGATTTTCTACACATGTGACTAAAGAATCATAAATACCCTCATTTTTTGCCACGAAAGCAGTTGCTATTACAGTTTGAAGTGTTGAGTTTTGCAGACAAATGACAACGTTATGTGTACATTATTGAAACTGTTCGAGCGTTTTGAAAAGCTCATTGATGAAGACGAGGTCTACAAGGATCCCGGAATCGATTTCAACGATATCTGCCGCATGCTCCGCTGCAGCCCCTCCGACCTTAACGAACAACTTATGAATCAGTTCGGAATGGACGGCGATGCCATACTTGAAAGATATCGCGGGAAAAATTGAAATCGCCTCATTCTTTATTTTGCTTTTGGATGCTTTTTTGTTAATTTTGCGAGCTACACTAAGCAACAAAAAATAATCCGATATAAAAATGAAAGAGTATTCAACCAAAGACATCCGTAATGTGGTTCTCCTCGGCGCAACCAAGTCAGGCAAGACCACATTCGCTGAAGCTATGCTCTATGAGGGCAAAGTGATCGACAGACGAGGCACCGTCGAGGACAAGAACACAGTGTCAGACAACGACGAGCTTGAGAAGCTCAACCAGCGCTCAATCTACGCTACTCCGCTTTACGCTGAGTTCAACGGCAAGAAGATCAACTTCATCGACGCCCCCGGCGCAGATGATTTCATCGGCGGCGCATATTCAGCATTCAAGGTCTGCGAGAGCGGTATCCTCCTCATCAATGCCCAGCAGGGTGTCGAGGTTGGCACAGAGGCTGCCATCCGCCGTGCAGAGGAAATCAAGCTTCCCCTTGTAATCGCAGTCAACCAGCTTGATTCAGAGAAGGCAGACTGGGACAACATCCAGAACAGCATGAAGGAAGCCTTCGGAGGCAAGCTCGTCAACGTTCAGTTCCCTGTAAACGCAGGTGTTGCTTTCGACGGAATCGTCGACGTCCTCACCATGAAGTACTATCACTTCAAGGATGACAAGGGCACATGCGAGATCACCGACATCCCCGCACAGTATGCCGACGACGCCGAGATGGCACGCGAAGCCCTCATCGAGAAGGCAGCCGAGTTCGACGACGCTCTCATGGAGAAGTTCTTCGAGGAAGGCACCCTTTCAGAGGAGGAGATCGTAGGCGGTCTCAACAAGGGTATCATCTCAGGTGAGGCTTACCCTGTATTCTGCGCATGCTCAAAGAAGGACATGGGTATCAACCGCATCATGGACTTCATCTGCAGCGCCGCACCCGTTCCTGCATGCCAGGAGAACGGTCCCGCATCCCTGTTCATCTACAAGAACGACGTGGAGCAGCACCTCGGTGAGGTTTCATTCTTCAAGGTAATGAGCGGCAGCATCACCACAGGTATCGACCTCGAGGATGCAGCTTCAGGCAACAAGGAGCGTCTTTCTGCAATCTACGCTGTAGCAGGTTCAAAGAAGGAGGCTGTCAATGTTCTCAAGGCAGGCGACTTCGGTTGTGCAGTCAAGCTCAAGTGCAGCAAGTCAGGCACCACCCTCGCAGCTCCCGGTTCAGGCATCAACCATGGCAAGATCTCTTACCCTGCACCCAAGTACCGCTGCGCTATCAAGGCAAAGGTTCAGCAGGATGAGCAGAAGCTCGGCGACGCCCTCAAGAAGATCTCTTCAACCGATCCTACCGTTATAGTAGAATACTCAAAGGAACTCCGCCAGACCATCCTCAGCGGTAACGGTGAGCAGCATATCAACATCGTGAAGTGGCTCCTCAACAACGAGTACAAGCTTGACGTCGAGCTCTTCGCACCCAAGGTTCCCTACCGTGAGACCATCACCAAGGTGGCAACCGCACAGTATCGTCACAAGAAGCAGTCAGGTGGTGCCGGCCAGTTCGGTGAGGTTCATCTCCTCGTCTGCCCTGCAGAGGGTGAGCTCAACACCAAGTTCAAGATCGACGGCAAGGAGACTCAGCTCAACATCAAGACCCAGGATATCTCCGAGATGGAGTGGGGCGGCAAGCTCGAGTTCTACAACTGCGTAGTCGGTGGTGCAATCGACCTCGGATTCATGCCCGCAATCCTCAAGGGTATCAAGGAGAGAATGGTTGAAGGCCCTCTCACCGGTTCATACGCACGCGACATCCGCGTATTCGTTTACGACGGTAAGATGCACCCGGTTGATTCAAAGGAAATCGCCTTCATCATCGCCGGCCGCAACGCCTTCAAGGAGGCCTTCCGCAACGCAGGTCCGAAGATCCTCGAGCCTATTTACAACGTTGAGGTCATGACTCCCGCAGAGTATCAGGGTGCCGTAATGTCAGATCTCCAGAACCGTCGCGGTATGCTCGGTGACATGGGTGCAGACAAGGGCTTCGCAATCCTCAAGGCACGCGTTCCTCTCGCAGAGCTCTACCGTTACTCTACAACCCTCAGCTCCATCACTGCAGGTTCTGCAACATTCACAATGGAATATGCCGACTACCAGCCCGTTCCCGGTGATGTTCAGACCAAGCTTCTTGCTGAATACGCAGCTCAGGAGCAGGAAGAAGACTAATCAATTCCTGTCTATGATAAAAAGGTGGCTCGAAAGGGCCGCCTTTTCTCAATTAATAAACTTGAAAATATGAAAAGGATAGCCTTAACGCTTGCCGCCCTTGCACTTTTCCTTGTTCCCGTCCGCGCCGACGAAGGCATGTGGCTCCTCCCTCTTCTCGAGAAGATGAACTCCGATGTAATCTCGAGCCTGGGCTGCCGCCTGAGCGTCGATGAGATATACAGCATCAACCATTCTTCCATCAAGGATGCAGTCGTCCAGTTCGGCGGCGGCTGCACCGGAGAGATCATCTCGGACCGGGGACTCCTCGTAACCAACCATCATTGCGGTTACGGCAGCATACAGTCCCTCTCCACACCCGAGCACAATTACCTTGAGAACGGTTACTGGGCCATGAACTATGCGGAGGAGATACCCGTTCCGGGTCTCACCGTCCGCTTCCTCCAGAGCATGACCGACGTGACCGACGAGATCGAGAAGCTGGAGAAGAAGGGCCCGGAGGCCCTGGAGGCCGGCCGCGAGGCTCTCATCAAGAAGTATGAGGCGGTCAATCCTTACTGCAAGGTCCAGCTTACCAGCTTCTACAACAGCAATGTCTGGTACATAATCGTCTCCAAGATATACCGCGACGTGCGCTTCGTGGGCGCACCCCCTGCATCCCAGGGCAAGTTCGGCGGCGAGACGGACAACTGGATGTGGCCCCGCCACACCTGCGACTTCTCCATGTTCAGGGTTTATGCAGGCAAGGACAACCAGCCTGCCGACTACTCACCCTCTAACGTTCCCATGGCTCCCCGTCAGTCGCTCAAGGTCTCCCTCCGCGGAGTGCATGAGGGTGACTTCGCCATGATCATGGGCTATCCCGGCAGCACGCAGCGGTTCATGACTGCAGATGAGCTGCAGGCCATGATTGACCGTAACGACGTGCGCATAGCGGCCCGCACCGTCCGTCAGGAGGTGCTCTGGGCGGAGATGCGAGCAGATGAGAAGGTCAGCCTGCAGTATGCCAGCAAGTATGCTTCATCGTCCAACGGCTGGAAGAAGTGGCAGGGCGAGAAGCAGTCCTTCGGCAAGCTCGGGATCATTGCCCGCGAAAAGCAGAAGGAGAGCGATTTCACAACCTGGGTCAACGCTAAGGCAAGCCGTGTAAAGAAGTATTCCGGCGCCATTGAGAAGATTGATGCATATACGGCTGAGACTCTTCCCGCACAGCTGGCGGGATATCTCCTTACCGAAACCCTTGGCAACATAGAGCTTCTGGGTCTTGTGGACAGGATGTCAGACAGGCTATACAAGGATTACGATGCGGAAGTGGACAGGAAGGTGGCTTTTGCCCTCCTCGGCCATTATCTTGCCAATGTCAAGCCCGGAGACAAGGTCGACATCACTCCGGAGGAACTCGAGAATGCATTCGAGAACAGCGTCTATACCACCCTCGAGCGCAGGGATGCTGCCATTGCTCTCGGAGCCGACCTCTCCGCCGACCCTGCAGCGGTGCTCCTCAGGAAGATAGTTGAGAAATACAGGGAAATCAACTCACGCATTCCCGACCGCACAGAGGCGGATGCCGCAAGGAAGGCATTCACCGCCGGCCTTCTCGAATGGAAGAAGGACGAGCCTTCATATCCCGACGCGAACATGACCTGCCGCCTGACTTACGGCAACGTGCTCAGTTATTCTCCCAAGGACGGTGTGATTTACAATTACTACACCACCCTCAAGGGTGTCATGGAGAAGGAGGAGCCCGGCAATTATGAATTCAGGGTTCCGGAGCGTCTCAAGGAGATATACACCAGCAAGGATTTCGGCCAGTATGCAAATGAGAAGGGTGAGATGCCCGCATGCTTCCTTACCAATCTTGACATCACGGGCGGTAACTCCGGCAGCCCCGTGCTCGATGCCGACGGTGCCCTCATAGGCCTTGCCTTCGACGGCAACTGGGAGGCCATGAGCAGCGATGTCATGTTCGAGCCCGAACTCCAGAGGTGCATATGCGTCGACATACGCTACGTCCTGATGATGATGGATAAATTCGGCGGTGCAGGATATCTGCTCGACGAAATGCATCTAGTCAAATAAATCATTATCTTTGCAGTCCGTCAGTTAATTATAAGATATATATGTACAGAACCAACACTTGCGGCGAACTCAGACTCGCCGATGCAGGAAAGACTGTGACCCTTGCGGGCTGGGTTCAGAAAGCCCGTAAACTTGGAGGCATGACCTTCATCGACCTCCGCGACCGTTATGGCATAACCCAGCTCGTCACCGAGGAGGATCCCGGTGTGGGCCGCGAATGGGTGATCCAGGTTACCGGACAGGTAGTAGAGCGCCAGAGCAAGAACGCCAAGATGCCCACAGGCGACATCGAGGTCAAGATAGAGAAAGTGAACATCCTCAACAAGGCCCAGACCCCTCCTTTCACAATCGAGGAGAATTCTGACGGCGGCGAGGACCTCAGGGCCAAGTACCGCTATCTCGATCTGCGCCGTGCGCCCCTCCAGCGCGCACTCGCTCTGCGTCACCGTCTTGCACAGGAAATCCGTACATACCTTGACGGCCAGGGATTCATGGAGATCGAGACTCCTTACCTCATCAAGTCGACTCCTGAAGGCGCCCGCGACTTCGTCGTGCCTTCACGCATGAACCCCGGAACATTCTACGCCCTCCCTCAGAGCCCCCAGACATTCAAGCAGCTCCTCATGGTTGCCGGCTATGACCGCTACTTCCAGATCGTCCGCTGCTTCCGCGACGAGGACCTCCGCGCCGACCGTCAGCCCGAGTTCACCCAGATTGACTGCGAGATGTCGTTCGTCGAGCAGGAGGATGTGCTCAACACCTTCGAGGGCATGATGCGCCAGATGTTCAAGAATGCCATTGGCGTGGAGATAGCCAACCCCATCCCCAGGATGAGCTGGTATGACGCAATGGACAATTACGGTTCCGACAAGCCCGATATCCGCTTCGGCATGAAGATACATGAGGTTTCAGAGCTCGTGAAGGGCTGCGGCTTCAGCGTGTTCGACGGCAGTGAGTACATAGGTGCCATCGCCGTTCCCGGTTGCGCAGAGTACACCCGCAAGCAACTTGACGAACTTACCGAATGGGTAAAGCGTCCCCAGGTTGGAGCAAAGGGCCTTGTATACATCAAGTTCAACGCCGACGGAACAGTCAAGTCAAGCGTTGACAAGTTCTATACTCCCGAGCAGGTCAAGGCCGTTGCCGAGGCTGCCGGAGCAAAGGAGGGCGACCTCGTCCTGATTCTCTGCGGCCCCAAGCGCAAGACTCAGACCCAGCTCGGTGTTCTCCGTATCGAGATGGGCAACCGTCTTGGCTTCAGGGATCCCAGTGTGTTCGCACCCCTCTGGATCGTCGACTTCCCTCTGCTCGAGTGGAGCGAGGAGGACCAGCGCTTCTACGCAATGCACCATCCGTTCACAGCTCCCAAGCCCGAGCACGAGCAGTGGTTCTATTCCGATAAGAAGGAAGACCTCGAACGCGTGTGCGCGAACGCGTACGATTTTGTATTGAATGGTACAGAGCTCGGTGGCGGTTCCATCCGTATACACGATGCACAGATGCAGAGCAGGATGTTCGAGGTTCTCGGCATCAGCAAGGAAGACGCAGAATACAAGTTCGGCTTCATCATCAACGCATTCAAGTTCGGTGCACCTCCTCACGGAGGCCTTGCATTCGGCTTCGACCGTGTATGTGCCCTCTTCGGCGGTCAGGAGACCATCCGTGACTACATTGCATTCCCCAAGAACAACCAGGGACGCGACGTCATGATCGACTCTCCCAGCAAGATCGACCAGGTCCAGATGGACGAACTTTTCCTTGCCAGCACAGTTAAGGAATAATTATACAACAACTGTATATTCAGTGGAAATCCGTCATTTTATTGGCGGATTTCTTGTTTTTTCTGGGAAGATTAATTACCTTGCGGATAGTTAGTGTGTATTACGTGTAAATCCCACCATATTTTTGTGTTTTTTATGGTCCGTTTATATGTAATATAAGTGGATAATAATTCATCTTAATTTATAGCTTATGAAAAAGTTAGCAGTCATTCTCTTAGCAGTTGCATCGCTTGTGTGCGCATGTAACAAGTACGATGACGCGATTTCAGATCTTGAAAAGCGCGTGTACAAGTCAGAAAAGTCTATTGATGATCTTGTATCCAGAGTCGATGCCCTCGAGAAAATTATCTCCAACCTTCAGGAAGGTGTCGTAATTACATCAGTAACTGCCGTAGAAGGCGGTTTCAAGGTTGCTTTCAGCGACGGTTCTTCATTCACAGTAGTAAACGGTGAGGATTCAATCGTATCATTCACCGAGGACAACCTCTGCTACTACTTCGATTTCGGCGACGGCAACAAGGTCGCTGTTTCAAAGACAGGTGCATTCGGTCTCAAGGTTGACAACGACGTTATCGGTCTTGCACCCGGCGAGCCCGTTTCAGTTCCCTTCACCGTAATCGGTGGCGACAACACTACAAAGGTTATCGTAGAGGACTGCGCTTACAATGTCAAGATCGGTGATGGCGAATTCACAATCTCTGCCGACAAGGTCACAAACGGCAAGTTCGTCCTCAAGGCAATCCGCAACACCGACGGTGCAAACAGCGCAATTGTAATCACTGTTGTCAAGCAGGCTGTCGGCAATGTAACATTCGAGATCGAGGTTACCGATATCACCAAGACAGGTGCCATCGCTCACGTAAAGCCTTCCAACACTAATGTACACTATCTCGCAGCCATCGAGAAGAAGTCATACACCGACCAGTTCACAACAGATGCTGAGCTTATCGCAGCCGATATGGACTTCTGGTTCGAGCAGTATGGTGAGAGCTATGCCGAATATGGCTTCAGCTCATATGAGGAGCTCTTCCTCGAAGGTCTCTGCGTCGTTGGTGAGGCTGACGCCGACTATGTCGGATATCTTAAGGCCGGCACCGAATATGTAGCTTATGCATTCGCAGTTGACGATGACCTCAACCCCGTATCTACAGACGTTTGCAGAACCGAGTTCTCAACTCCTGAAGAGGAGGCTCTCGATGCAACATATCTTGGCGTAGGTATCTGGCACGATGTATTCGTAAGCGGTGTCTTCAACATGTCAAATCCTGACTGCAACTTCGACCTTCCCGTCGATGTTTACGAGGACAATGCTACTCCCGGAATCTTCTACTTCGATTCACCTTACAACTATGTAAACCAGGCTCAGTGGTACAACACCACTCCCGAGGATATGGAGCAGTACGACGGCAACTGGCGTCCCGCTGTCATCATGATGGATGCAACAGATCCCGACCACGTTACATTCGACATGCAGGATCTCGGTGTATGCTGCAACTCAACATACGGCTGGATGTCCGCAGGTTCTATCTTCGAAGGTGAAGAGCTCTCAGCAGGTGTTTATGCTGACGGTATGATCTCATTCTCCGGCGCTCTCTACACATCACTTTCAAAGTACAATCCCACCAGCCCTTGGGATGACATGAATGAGGACGGTTCATTCTCAATCATCATGCCTGAGGCAAGTGGCATCAAGGCCGCAGACTGCAAGTGCCTGAACCCTGCAAACAACAACAGGGTAGCAAAGAACAACTTTGCAAAGAAAGGTATCGAACTTATTTCAAAGTAATAAAGGACTCCTGTCATGAAAAGATATTTTATATTGATATGTGCTGCCGTGGCTCTTGTATGCAGCTGCAACAAGTACGGCAACGCAATTGACGACTTCAACAACAGGTTGGATGCCGTCGAGAATGCACAGGCTACGCTCCTCACCAAGATTGAGGCTATGGAGGTCCTTGCAAACGCTAAGGCTGCACAGGTTACCATCGATTCAATCAAGGAAACTGATGCCGGTCTCCAGATCGCTTTCAGCAACGGACAGAGTTATATCATCAAGAACGGTGAAGACAAGATCAGTGTTGTTGACGGAGGTACTTACTATACATTCGACTTCGGCAACGGTGACGTCATCAGCGTTGATATGACCTTCTCTATCATATTCGATCCTGAGACAGTCGAGGTTCCCGGTGGTTCAGAGGCTGAAGTAAAGTACAGCTTCACTGCAGATGACCCTTCAATCCACGTAACCGTGAAGCCCCTTGCCGGCGGCAAGGTGATCGCAGTCGACGAGGATGCCAAGGTGATCACAATCCAGGCTTCAGGACGTCAGGGCGAGAATGACTTCCTTGTACGCGCTATCCGCAATTCAGACGGCCGCGTATGCGAGAGGTACTTCACCGTCATTTCAGGTCCCCGTGCTCCCATTGCTCTTGAAGGCTCATATTCAGGATACTACGGCGACACAGAGGTTGCAGGCGTCGACAACTACTACACCCAGTTCTACAAGGGTGAGGTTGATGCGGACAACTACTTCGTGGGTGAGGCTTACAGCCTGCTCTTCGACTTCTGGACTCCCATTGCAGAGGCAATGGCTATCCCTGCCGGCAAGTTCACCGCAGCTGACGATTACGCTCCCTTCACCTTCACCAGAGGTATCAACGTAACTCTCAGGGAGATGCTCGAGGAAGATCTCTGGATCTACCAGCTGTTCTATGGCATCAGCACAGTCGAGGAACTTGCTGAAATGCTCGGATACTCTGTAGAGGATCTTGATGCCCTTCAGTATGGCTCAGGCGCCGAACTCTACCATCAGTTCGCTGACGAGACCTATGAGGATTACGGTGTTACCGAAGGTACAGTCGAGATCACTGTAAGCGGTTCACAGTATTCAGTGAAGTTTGACCTCATCACCGTCGACGATGAGTGGTTCTTCACCTATGATGGTGAGATCGAGACCGAGGACCATCGTCCCCAGCCTCATCAGATCACCGACGTAATCGTTACCAATTACGGCGACTGGTTCTCAGAGGAAACCACCAACTGGCATATCGAGCTTTCAGATGCAAACAACCCTTCAGACGGCACCTATATCATCGAGGTTCTCGGTGAGGCAGGACAGACCACACTTCCCGAAGGCATCTTCGAAGTAGCCGATGACTATGCTCCCAACACTGTTGTTGCAGGTGAAGACTTCACATACTGGTACAAGTCAGGCATTTGCTGGGATGCTGCCGATGAGGGTTCTCTCGTCATCGAGGAGACCGCTGACGGATTCTACATCTCCGGCGAGTTCTATGATTCATACTACGGAGAGGACTGGGGATTCGAATACAGAGGTCCTGTAACCTATGACATCAGCGACAATTTCGAAGTAAAGCTTGGTGCAGACACCGGCAAGATCAAGGGAATCCACAACCTCGACAAGGTTGACACTCCTCAGCAGATGAAGGCAAAGGCCAATGCTGCAAAGGCAAAGAAGAACGGCACCGCCGTCAAGGTTCCTTTCATCCTCCACAAATAAGCCAAACAGCTTTTACAAATAAATCAACTCCGGTCGGACACTTCCGACCGGAGTTCTTTTTTTAGTCTGTCATAGTGGGGTGTCTGGGTAGTCAGGACGGGCAGTGTGCCTCCTTCAACCTTCGCCTTCGGCTCATCCCTCCCACCGACATACGTCGGCAGGCCCCTCCCGCTATCAAGCAATATCCCCCGGGGGGAAGGCACATAGTGCCAGGGGGTAACGTAGAAGCACGCATGCGCATGCATGCTTAGGGTATCAGGGGGTACACCGCCCGTCCTGACATATGTTGGAGGGGGTGTATAGGCACAAAAAAACCAGGCCGGGGAGGCCTGGTTGAGAGTGAGAGAGAGAAGGAGCTTTAGAGCTCCATCTCTATGGTTTCTGAGGTACCGTCGGTGTAACTTACGTCGGCGGTGATGCAGTCGCCGGTGTTGGTCCAGTTCACTGACTTGATCTTGAGGGACTTGCCGGGAACAACGGTGAAGTCGCCGTTCTTCTCCTTGCGGATGAAGCTGAATCCCTGGCCGCGGAGAGCGTTGTTGGCGGGTGTTACGGTAACCTTGATCATGAGGTTGGCCTTGGTGCTCTGCCAGTTTCCCGCACCGCTTGTGTAACGTGCTGAGAAGCCGCCTCCGGCAACCTTGGGGCCGTTGTCCAGTGCAAGGGGATAACCTGTCTCTGGAGCGAGAACGGCGTATCCTACATATACGTCCTTGTCCTTAGGGATTATTACGCTGTTATTGCCGAGGTCGACGGTTGTCCAGCCTCCGTAATTGACTGAGGAAACTTCCTGTGTAAGCACCCTCTGGCCTCCTATCTCGACGATTGCGTATACGTTGGAAGCGCCTGTGTCGGATACGATGAATGAGATGGCGCTGATGGATGCACCTACGAATTCGTCGGTTATCTCCTCGGCAGCATACTGTACTGCACCCATGATGCCTATGCCCTTGCCCCAGCCGAAGCCGTTGCCTGAGAAGTCACCGCACTTGAAGTGGTCCTCGGGAGAACCGTCCCATTCGCAGTAAAGAGTGAAGTCGAGGGTCACGGTGTTGCGCTGCACGGTAACGTCCTTGGTCTGGAAGAAGAAGTCCTCGCATTCAACATGGACAATGAACCGGGTCTCCTCGTCCTCTGTGAGGTCGGCGTAGTAGTTGCCGCCTGCATCAGTCATGGTGGATGTGACAAACGATCCGTCGCTTTCGTGTGAGATGGTGATCTGGGCGTTCTGCAGAGGATCGCCCCAGACATCGGTTACCTTACCTGAAAGAATCTTTACTATTGACGTGGAGACGATGAATGATGAATGTCCTCCTGAATAGGTTATGTTGTTGAGTGCGATGTCGGACTGTACGCCGGCCCATGATGTTCCCCTGAAGGTCTTCACGTTGCCAGAACCGGGGTAAGGTGTACCGCTTGAACTGTAAGATTCCTTGGCGCGTACAAGATAGTAGCAGGGGTGGGCGCCATAGGCATTGATCTTGTTTCCGCTGGTCCAACGGCTCTTGGCTGTTTGTCCGCCAGCGTTGTTGTTGGACTTGTCCACGTGGTATACGAGCATGCCGGAGGGGATGTACTTGTCCCAGCCGGATCCGTCGCGGCATTCGAGCTGGAAGTATTCACCACTGTTCTCCGTCTGGATGGTGTACGCCTCATTTTCGCGTATAGGCGCTATGGTGTAGTTGCCGTTGGCTATGATCTCCTCAGGTTCGTCCATCCATCCGATGATGTTCCTTTCCATTGCACTGAGGTAGGGAGGAGTACAGCCGCCGTTGTTGTAGCTGCCGTTGTCCATCATGGAGAAGTTTCCAAGAGGATCGCAGTAGCCGTTCTGCTCGTAGTCGGTGTCGTAGAAGTCGGGCAGACCGAGCACGTGGCCGAACTCATGGCAGAAAGTACCGATACCGCACATGTACTTGCCGTAGCTGCTCTTGTACTCTGAAGTACATGCGTAGCTTCCGAGCCTTACGCCGTCAAGCTTTCCGGTGTAGTAGTAGAATGAATACTGGTGGGGCCAGATGGTGCTGGCGCCTGCACCTTCAGCCTCGTTGTGACCGGCGTAGTAGAAGAAGATGTTGTCAACATAGCCGTCGTGGTCCTGGTCGTATTCCGAGAAGTCGATGTCGGCGTCGGCGAGCTGGCAGGCCTCGTAGAAGCCTCCGTCAGGGTTGGCGTCGTTTCCCCAGTTGTCGTTTCCACCATAATCGGCACATGTGCCGGAAAGCTGGTAAGGTCCGTAGACGTCGAATGAAGGATCGAACAGGCCGTGGCCGTTCTCATAATAGAAGTCGTATGCGGAACCGGTGCCTCCGTTGAGGCTGTATCCGGGCTCGTTCAGCAGATTGTGGAATGCATTGATGGGATCTGTGACCGTGAAGGTTATGTCGGAGAATTCGACGAGGATGACGAGGAACTTGTGCGAGCCGATGGAGAGGCGGGAGTCCGCTGCCGCCCTGTACTGTTGCTGGGCCTTCTGCCTGTTCAGCTTCGAGAGTTGTGACTCGACGGGAATATGGTTGGTAACCCTGTAGAAGTTGTCCTTATCGAGGGTCATTATCTTGCCGTCGGTGGTGGTGGCCCAGTGGTTGAACTCATCGCCGTGGAGCTGGATCCTGATTACGCTGCCGTCTGGCTGTGTATAGTTGACATACTCCTTTGATGCCTTGATTGCGCTGGCCTCGAAGCATGAGAGGCAGAGTGCAATTATGGATATTATGATTGCTGACTTTTTCATTTCCTTTTACTTTTTGATGATGAATCCGGTTCCGTCCTCGCTGTAGAGCCATACCTTGCGGTTCTCCGTCTTTGCTACGACGACTTCATATCTGCTGCTTGAAACAATGGGAACATCCATGTTGTGGCGGATGCTGATACCGAATTTGTCAGTCATGTCTGCGGGGATTCCCTCGATGAGGAAATATGTGCCTGTAGGTGCGTTCTGGATACGGAACGAATTGTCCTTTGCACCCTTGAATACGGCGATCTGGTCAATAAAAGGCGTGTAGGCGAAGATGGCCTCGCCATTCTTGTCATATGCTCCGTATACGTCCGAGTTGATGAATTCGGGAACGGTCTCCATCTGGCGTACGGTAAGCGATGCGTTCATGTCTGAATTCTTGTCCTTGACCACGATGGTCGCGCTTCTTTCCGTCAGGCCCAGGTTGGGCTGGACGGTAAATGCCAGGACATCGCTTCTGATTGTGCAGGGAGAGATGCCGAGCGAAGCTTTTACGGGACCGAGCCAGTCGGCGTCGGGCCATATGATTTCGTACTCGATGTTCGATTTGAGCTCGACTTCCTGCTTGCCGCCCTCGGGACCTACGGTGTAGGTGTCACCGAAGCCCTGGCCGCCGATGATGAGCACGTCGCATTCTGCCTGGAAGACGTGTACGGTCTCGACCACGTCGCCACCTGTGAATGTGATGTCGGCCTCACGGGTCTCCATGTCGGGATTGGCATGGACGTAGAAGGATTCCTTCATTGTGTTGAGGCCCTTGGTGTCAACCCTTTCGATCCAGTCGCAGTCGATGCTGACGCTGTAGTTCACGTTGGTCTGAAGGGTAAGGTCGAAGTTCTGTGCACCGTTGCTGAGCTCGACCTTGTCCTTGTCTTTCAGAAGGGCGTCCTTCTGCTTCTGGGTTACGGTGGCGGTGAACTTGTCGCTGCCCATGGTGAACCTGATGATGAGGTTCCTGTCGCCCACGTTCACGTTCTCGTCATTTGCCTGCAGGGTGATGGTTGTATCGCCGACCTTGCCTGACTTGGGCTCCATGGTGAGCCAGCTTGAATCCAGGGTGTTGGTGAGTTCGGCCGACCAGGGTCCGTTTGCGTGGACGGTGATGGTCTGTGCAACCGTTCCCACGAGGGTTATGTCGGAACTTGAGAGAATGGTCGAGAAGCTGTTCTGTACGATGGGCACCTTGAGGCTCTTGGTGCCTGACTTTACGTACAGGGTATCCGTCCTGACATCAGGGGTGTCGTTCATTGCTGCGGATACGCTGACCTTGCCGTTCTGGATGTCGGCCTCGGTTATCTTTGCCCATGTTGACTTGCCCATGTTGACGGTCCATGAACGGTCGCAGTCAACAGTGTATTCCAGCGTTTGGGAAAAGGCTGAAATATTGCTTGACGCAGGGGATACTGTAAACTTCTTGGGATCATTGCTGGAGATCTCAGGATTGCAGGCTGCGAGGCAGAGAAGGGCCCCCAGGCCTAAGAACGCTACTAACTTTTTCATGATAGACAAATTTATAAATTTTTTGTCTTTTGTACTATATCAGTTACCTTTGTTTTATGATAAAAAAGGAGAATTTTAACCTCAAAGCGCATAATACGTTCGGAATGGATGTATATTGTGCCGTATATATACAATATTCCTCAGTGAACGAGCTGGAGTTCATCGATTTCGACTCCCTGCCAAAGCCGGTCAAGCACATAGGCGGAGGCAGCAATCTCCTCTTCACCCGGGATTTCCCCGGCACTATCCTGCACAGCGACATTAAGACGGTGAAGTATGTCGACATGGGCCTGGAGGAGGTGCCTGTCATGGTCGGCTCCGGAGTGGTCGTGGACGATTTCATCGCCGAGACCTGCGGCTATGGCCTGTGGGGCATGGAGAACCTTTCCCTGATTCCCGGAGAGATGGGCGCCGCCGCGGTGCAGAACATAGGCGCATACGGAGTCGAGTTCAAGGATGTCGTGAGCGGAGTGGTCTGCTATGACCTCAAGGAACACAGGAAAGTGAAATTCTCGGCACAGGAATGTGAATACGCATACAGGGATTCCATGTTCAAGCATGCCGGAGGGCGCTACGTCATCACCAGCCTGCTGCTGCGTCTGAGCAGGGCCTACAAGCCGCGCCTGGAGTACAAGGGCGTGCGCGAGGCTCTCGGAATAGGCCCTGATGACAATCCTTCCGACCTCACACCTTCACAGGTGCGCGAAGCCATCATAGGAGTGAGGAATTCCAAGTTGCCGGACCCTGCACAGATTGGCAGCGCCGGCTCCTTCTTCATGAACCCCATCGTGAGTCCTTTGCAGTTTGCCCATATTATAGATGTAGCACGCGCAGAATGGGGCCCGGACGTAAAGGTGCCCCACTTCATACTTGAAGGAGGATTCGTGAAGGTTCCCGCAGCATGGCTCATCGACCGCTGCGGCCTCAAGGGCATGAGCGAGGGCGGTGCCGCCGTCTATGAGAAGCAGCCCCTCGTGATTGTCAACGCCACCGGCACCGCCACCTCGGCGGATGTGCTCGCCGTGGAGAGACGTGTGATAAGTTCGGTGGAGCAGAAATTCGGTGTGACTC
Organism: Candidatus Cryptobacteroides sp.; assembly: GCA_045640445.1. Lineage (GTDB taxonomy): Bacteria > Bacteroidota > Bacteroidia > Bacteroidales > UBA932 > Cryptobacteroides. The sequence goes on from JAZUFA010000010.1 coordinate 87,977, forward strand.
TCCGTCCCGAGGTTGAACATATTTGATTATCTTTGTAGGATATGAGTTCGTTTGTTATTGAAGGTGGCCACAGGCTCAGTGGCAGCATCACCCCACAAGGCGCCAAGAACGAGGCCCTGCAGGTAATCAGCGCCGTCCTGCTCACGCCGGAACCGGTGACCATCACCAACGTACCGGAAATACTTGATGTACGCAACCTGATAGCCCTTCTCGAAGGTATGGGCGTAAAGGTTGTCCGTCACGCCAAGGGCGAATATACATTCACAGCCGAGTCGGTAAGCCGCGAGTACATCTGCAGCGACGAGTTCGTGCGCCGCTGTGCATCGCTGCGCGGTTCCGTCATGGTAGTCGGCCCGCTCCTCGCGCGCTTCGGCGAGGCCTATTTCCCCAAGCCGGGCGGCGACAAGATCGGCCGCCGCAGGGTGGACACCCACATCGACGGCTTCATGAAGCTGGGCGCCGCCTGCGAATATGATTCTGAAAAGAGGGCCTACCACCTGCATACCCAGGACTATCTCAAGGGCTGTTACATGCTTCTTGACGAAGCGTCCGTCACAGGTACGGCGAACATCGTCATGGCATCCACGCTGACCACCGGCACCACAACCATCTACAATGCCGCCTGCGAACCGTATGTGCAGCAGCTTTGCAGCCTCCTCGTCGCCATGGGCGCCTGGATAGACGGAATAGGTTCCAACCTTCTCACCATACACGGAGTTGACCATCTCCACGGTGCCAGCCACCGCATCCTCCCCGACATGATCGAAGTCGGCTCATTCATAGGAATGGCCGCCATAACCCGCAGCGAGCTTACCATCAAGGATGTCTCCTGGGTGAACCTCGGCATCATCCCCGAATGCTTCCGCCGTCTTGGCATAAAGCTACAGCAGAAGGGCGACGACATCTACGTCCCCGCCCAGGAGTCGTATGAGATCGAGTCTTTCATCGACGGCTCGATCATGACACTCGCCGATGCTCCCTGGCCCGGCCTGACCCCCGACCTGCTGTCGGTGATGCTGGTTGTTGCGACCCAGTGCAAGGGCAGCGTCCTCATTCACCAGAAGATGTTCGAGAGCCGCCTGTTTTTCGTTGACAAGCTCATCGACATGGGTGCGCAGATCATCCTCTGCGACCCTCACCGTGCCGTGGTCATAGGTCATGACCATCATCACGAGCTGAGGTCCGGCCGCATGATATCTCCCGATATCCGCGCCGGCATAGCCCTGCTGCTTGCAGCCATGTCTGCTAACGGCACCTCCCAGATCGACAATATCGAACAGATAGACCGCGGCTACGAGGATATCGAGAACCGTCTCAACGCCCTCGGCGCCCATATCACAAGAAAGAGCTAGACAATGCAGGTACTGAAATTCGGCGGAAGTTCGGTTGCCAGTGCGACCAACATATCCCGGGTGCTTGACATCGTCGAGCAGGTATCCCGGAAGGACCGTGTGATTCTCATCTGCTCCGCCATCAGCGGCTGTACCGACGGTCTCATTGCTGCCGGCAAACTGTCCGGCGACGAGAGGGAAGCCGCCCTGGCTCCTCTGAAGTCGCAGCATCACGATATAATCACCCGTCTTTTCACAGGAGTCGAACGCAATGCGGTCATCTCCGAAATAGACTCCCTGTTCGAGGAACTGTTGTCGGTCCCTGCAGACGAATGCCAGACCTATGGCGAGCTGCTGTCCACCAGGATCATTGCCCGCAAACTTGCCTGCGAGGGTGTGCGCACACTCTGGATAGATTCCCGCACAGTTGTCATAAAGGACGACGAGGAGCGCAGTTTTGCAAAGATCAGCACAGCCGTGGACAAGCATCCGGAGGTCAGCATATTTGTTGCCCCAGGCTTCATAGCAAGCGACGGGCACGGCCACGTGACAACCCTCGGCCGTGGCGGATCTGACTATTCAGCAGCCCTTTTCGCAGCTGCCGTGCATGCTTCCACACTGGAGATATGGACCGATGTGCCCGGCATCATGACCGCCAACCCCAAGGATGTCCCCCTGGCCAGGACTATTCCCGAAATGTCTTATGCCTCCGCCCTCTGCATGGCTCAGCACGGTGCCAAGGTGCTCTACGCACCCACCGTCCTCCCTGCAATGGATGCCGGAATCAGCATACGCATACGCAATACTTTCGATCCCCGTAACATGGGGACCCTTATCTGTGCGATCCCGCAGCCCAAGGTTTGCGAATGGGTCGGAGTGAGCAGCCTCCCCGCCGGAGACGACGACAGGCTCTTCATCGTGGCCGACGGCCCCATCGACAGCGAGTCCGCCATCTTCAGGGCAACTTCCGCCCTCAGGCATGCCGGCGTGAGCGCGCTGGAATCCGGAACAGGCAGCGGCTTCGTGTACATCGACGTGCGCCGGTCCATCTCGCGCCAGGCTCTGGCAGCCATCCACAAGGAGTTCTTCGAACATCCGCAACTGACCAGGCTGGATGTCTACATTGCCGGGTGCGGTGCTGTGGGAACAGCCCTCAAGGATCTTATTAACACCGGAATAGCAGTGGCAAGCGGCAAGGAAATCCGCATTGCGGGCTTTTCAAGAGACCGCGACTTCGCCGATTTTGTGGCCGCCAATGCATCCCGCCATTCCATCTTTGTCGACTGCACCGATTCTGAAGACATATACAGGAAATACATACCCCTTCTGGAGGCGGGCATCGACATAGTGTCGTCGAACCGCCGCTCCCTGGCTGTACCCTATGTGGAGTACACCGCCATGAAGCAGGCCGCCCTGCGCAACGGATGCTTCCTCAGGTACGGCACCACCGTAGGTACTTCGCTTCCCATGCTGCAGACCATATCGAGGAGTACGGCAAGTTCCGACCATATAACCTCCATCGAGGCCGTGGTCTCCTGCACGCTGAACTACATATTCAGCAGCGGCCGTCCGTTTGCGGCAGCGCTCAAGCAGGCCCAGGAGATAGGTCTTACCGAGAAGGATCCCAGTAACGACCTCGGAGGCCGTGACGCTTTGCGCAAGCTTCTCATCCTCTCGCGTGAAGCAGGTGTTCCCCTTGAGGAGGAGGATGTGGACGTGGAGCCCGTGATTGCCGATTCCGTTTACGAATCCAACCACAGGTTCGTGGCCTCGCTTGTCAAGGATGAATCCAGTCCCCTTGGCTACAAGGCAAGGATCAAGCTTGAGAAAGTGCCGGAGAGCCATCCTGCATACTGGCTCAAGGGTACCGACAATGTGATAATCATCCGCAGCGCCTTCCACCCCAATCCTCTGGTGATACAGGGCGCGGGAGAAGGAGCGCAGCAGGCTGCTGCAAGCATTTTGAACGACATACTCAAATAGAATAATATGAAGATCGTCATCAGCGGATACGGAAAGATGGGCCATATGGTCGAGGCGGCGCTCCTGCGCCGCGGCCTCGAACTGGCGGAAGCCTCGGAGGATGTATGCTCCGTCGATCCCGCACTGGCTGCGGAGAGCGTCTGCATCGATTTCACCACCCCTGCCGCATTCAAGGCGAATTACAAATGGATGGCTGAACATTTCAAGGCCGTGGTCGTTGGCACCACGGGCTGGGATGACATCTTCGGGGAAGTGGTGGCGGCCTTCTATGCCGCCGGGACACCCATGGTCTATTCGTCGAACTTCTCTATAGGGGTGAATGCAGTTTTCGCCGCCCTTGAAAAGGTTGGCGGCATCCTGAAGGACAACGGCTACGTCCCTCATATCGAGGAGACCCATCATATCCATAAACTTGACGCTCCCAGCGGTACGGCCAAGACTATGGCCGCCATCGTTGAGCAGAGCCTCGGAATCAGACCCGACATCACTTCCATCAGGGAGGGCGAGGTCCCCGGGACCCATGTGGTCAAGTTCAAGTCGGACGTTGACAAGATAAAGATTTCACACGAAGCGTTCTCCCGCGAGGGCTTTGCCGAGGGTGCGGTGCTCGCCGCCACCCTTACGGAAGGGCTCGTTGGCGTACATGCCTTCAAAGAACTCATGCTGAAATGAAAACCCCTGTATTCAAAGGCTGCGGAACCGCACTGGTTACCCCCTTCATCGACGGTGAAGTCGACTATGAGGCATATGCCGCCCTGGTTGACCGCCAGGTAACCGGCGGGGCCGATTTCCTCGTTGCGCTTGCCACAACGGGAGAGACTCCGACCCTCTCCGCTGAAGAGAAGGTCGCCCTTCTCCGTCTCACCCACGGCCTTGCAGGAGGCAGGCCCATACTCGTCGGCTGCGGCTCCAATTCCGTTCCCGGAACCCTTGCGAGCATGAAACTCCTGGAGCCTTATAACGTTGACGGATGGCTGGTGGTGGTGCCTTTCTACAATAAGCCGACACAGGAGGGTATGTATCAGTATTTCAAGGCAATAGCAGAATCCACCGACAAGCCTGTGATCATCTATAACGTACCTGGCAGAACGGGGGCGAACATGACGGCGGAAACATGTCTCCGCCTTGCAAGGGAGGTTCCCGGCATCGCTGGAATCAAGGAGGCGTCAGGTAAGCTTGAGCAGGTTTATGAGATACTTGCCGGAGCACCGGAAGGCTTCGCCGTTCTGAGCGGCGACGACGACCTGACACTCGATATGATGAAGCATGGCGCCGCCGGCTGCATCTCCGTGGCCGCGGATGTTGTTCCCGAAAAGGTCAAGGCTCTGACCGACGCCGCACTGGCCGGCGATTTCGACAAGGCCGGTGAGGTGGATGAAAGCCTGAAGCCTCTCTACAAGGCCTGTTTTGTGGAGAGTAACCCCATTCCCGTCAAGGCCGCCCTCAGCCTCATGGGTCTCTGCACAAAAGAAATGAGGCTCCCGCTCACGGAAGCCTCACCCTCTACTGTAAGTCTGATGCAGGACATCATACAAGCTTTCTGACAAGAGCCTCGCGCTCTCCTGCAAGATAGTCGATGACCGGGATTTCTATCATAGTGTAGCATCCCGGTTTCTGTTTTGTGGCGGCTCTGGCGGCCATCACAAGTATCTGTGAAGTGAGGGCGGGATTGTTGATGCTCATGTTGAACTCGACCTGCTGGCCGTCGGTCTTTCCGGATATTCCGAATCTTTCCAGCTTGACTCCGTGGGCATGTGTGTCTATTGCATCCACGCTGGGAACCTGCTGCACGGTGGTGACGTCATGGACGAAGTAAGGATCCTCCTTGATAGCCTTTTCCACGGCGGCGAAGTCGGCGCCTTCCTCGAGTTCCACGAACACCTGGCGGCTGTGGATGCCCTTGCCTTCGGGTATGGTCATGCTGAGGGCCTTGATGACTCCGGGTTTGGATGCGGCGGCTACGGAATGTCCCATGGAGCGTCCGGGGCCGAAGTTTGTGTATGTGACACCCTGGGGAACCATTCCTTCGACGAGGGTGCGCACGATGGAGTCGGTGCCGGGGTCCCAGCCTGCGGAGATGACGCTCACCGCACCATTTCTGGCGGCGACGGCATCGAGGGAGCACCTCAGGTCCCAGATTCCGGTGTGGATGTCAAAGCTGTCGACGGTGCTTATGCCCATCTCGAGATACTTGGTGGCATTCTCCTCCACCTTGCGGGAAGGGGTTGACAATATTGCCACGTCCACCTGGCCGAGGTCCCTGATGTCCGATACCACGGGATAATTCTCAAGTTCGGGGAAACCTTCCCTGGAAGGGTTTCTGCGTACTATGCCCACACACTCCATGTCAGGAGCAGCCTCCAGCGCGTGCAACGCGTGGCGGCCAATGTTGCCGTAACCGACAATTGCGACTCTAATAGTTTTCATGTCCGCAAATATAGCAAACTTGGGCCACAATTGGTATATCGGAGAAAATTGGTTAACTTTACACGTTTTCGCGTATGTGCGCGCACGTATGGGCTTGTATAATTTCATAAGGAAACTCTCTGTTATTGCAGTTCTGCTGCTCCTGGCCGCATGTTCCGGACAGGTGCCGGTGCTTCCTCCAATGCCGGCAGGCCCTGTCGAAGTGGGCTTCGTGGCAGGTGGCGGATATGGAGTTTCCGTGAAGACGGCGGCAGGTGAGGACGGTCTTTCCACCGAATGGCAGGCCGGCGACGAGCTTGCCCTGTGGGCTGTTGCCGACGGCGGCAGTGCCATACTTGATGCCTTTCCCTTCCATCTGTACGGAACAACGGACGATGCCGCATTCTTCTCGGCCACCATTCCTCAGGCGATGCCTGAAGGGGAGTACACATATTACGTAGCTTATCCGGTTCCTCAGCAGCATACGGGCCTTTCCGCTTTCTTTGAAGTTCCTGATGTCCAGGACGGCCGCAGCGGGGCTGGCGAGGATGTGATGATAGGCGGGCCAGTGCGCCACGGCACGCTCGGGCCGGTGGACTGGCTGGCCGTCGACCATTCAGAAATGGTCATGACAATGGACCATCTGCTCCACCGTCTCCGTTTCTATACCACCGACTCCCGTTTTGAAGGCGAGCCCGTTCAGAGGATAGTCGCCACCTTCCCCAAGGCCGTTGCCGGCGGTATTGACGTCGACCTTGCGGAGCATACGCTTTCCGCACGCGACGGCGGGTCAGCCATCCTCACGGTTGAGGCTGCAGAGCCCGCTGCCATTTCCGGCACATCCGCCCGCAGCTATCTGACCGCATCCATCATCCCTGTTTCCTTTGCCGAAGGTGAGAGCATGCAGGTCAAGCTCTATACCGAGACCAAGGTCGCCAGGGCGGAGATCCCTCTTAAGTCGAGGACTTTTGCGGCGGGCCATTCCACCCCGGTGCGCATCATTCCGGATGCGGTTTCCAACCGCGGCAAGATTTACGTCAACATCCTTTCCAACAATCTTGGCGAGAACGTCGACAAGGTTACGATGACGGCTCCGGAGGGATGCAAATGGGCCGATACCGGATCAAACGTTTACGTCTACGAGCCTGCCCGGCCCATAGCCGACACGCGTTCATTCGTGCTCGAGTATGAGGACGAGTCCGCTTTCCGCACGATGAGCGGAAAGGCGGTGACCGTCACCTACGACTCCGAGCATGTCACCATCTCTGAAAATCTTACGGTCGAGGATCTGACAGGAAAGTATTCCACCGTGCTGAACCTCAATGTTCCATATCTGCTCTTCGAGGACTTCTCCGGCGTTGCCACATTCTCATCGAACGACGAATATAAGACTTCAAGTGCCGGTTCGAAGAGCCCTATAAGTTTCCTTGACGGCTGGAGTGGCGGACGCGTCGGTGCAGAAGCAGGAAAGTGCATCAGACTGGCATGCCGTCGCGAAACTTCGGTCGATTACGATTCACGCGTCGATTCCGCACCTCTGCGAGGTACCCTCAAGAAGGCTGCTGACATAAGCGTGGAATTCGACTATGGCGCAAACAGCAGTTACGGCGGAATCCCCATCTCCATTTTTGACGGCAACGTGGGTCAGGACTGCTACATAGGTTATGTGACCGGCACCACCAAGTACGAGAGCGGTGATACCGACGGTACCTTCGACAGATCTGTCAACACATTCTACATCAAGGAATACACGGGAAGTTACACCAACCTCCCCAACAACGACAGCTACACAATCCGGGAAGTGCCTGCCGGCAAGACCGTCCGCATAAGCTGGAGGACTGAAGTCGAGCATCAGGCAGGAACCACCAACACCACGGCGTGGTTGTATATCGATAATGTAAAAGTTAAAATATCAAGCAAATGAAAAGAATCGCAATTGTAATGGTTGCCCTTGCGGCCATAGCCCTGCCGGGCTGTCAGAAGACAGCGCAGACAGGCCGCCTGAGCTTCGCCCTCGAAGAAGGCGAGGTGATGGACGTGCAGACGAAGGGCAATGTTTCAGACTATGCGGCCATCCCTTCGGAGGGTGACTTCACACTCACCCTGAAGAGCGGTACGTCGATATTCTGGACGGGACTCCTTTCAGAGTGGAATGGAACGAAGGAGATCGAAGCCGGCAAATACACGGCGGAGGTATCCTACGGTTCAGCGGAAGATGAAGGCTACTCGAAGCCCTGCTTCGCGGGCAAGGCCGACTTTACAGTAACCGGCGGTCAGACATGCTACGTGCAGATCCCGGTATCGCTTGGCAACGCCATCGTGAAGATCAGCTGCACCGATGCTTTCAAGAGCTATTACACCTCCTATTCCTTCACGATCACCACAGGTGCAGGCAACGTGTTCGAGAATGTATCCGGCCCCGTGTTCATGGATGCATACAAGTTCACTGTTACCGGTAATTTCACGGCACAGAGCGGCAAGGCGGTAAGCATGGCTCCCGTTACCAAGGATGTGGAGGCTGCAACATGCTACAATATGGTCTTTGACGCCACCAATGTGGGCAGCGTCACTGTAACCATCAGTTTTGACGACACCGTGCAGACGGTTGAATTTGAACAGGACCTTAACGAGTAGTAGAGAGATGAAGAAGATTTTGCTGATAGCAGCCATGGCAGCTGCAATGTTCACTTCCTGCAGGAAGATAAACGGTCTCGAGGCGAGCGGCGAAGGCATGCTCTCGTTCTCCGGCTTCTATATCGAATACGACACCGAGCTGGTCACCAAGGCGACCGCCGCTCCGGGAAACTACGCCATCTTCGTATACAACGAAGCCGGCGACCAGGTCCTCAGGACCACCTATTCCGAGGCGGTGTCAAGCGACGGCATCTCCCTGCTTGCCGGTAACTACACCCTCGAGGCGCGCAGCACCGAGGAGGAGGTTCCCGCATCAGTATTCGAGGTCCCCGTATACGGTGCAACCAAGGAATTCTCAATCGCCGCAGGCGAAACCACGGAGATCGGCAGCCTTACCTGCACGCTTCTCCAGTGCAAGGTTACCGTGGAGTATGACTCCGAGTTCCTCAAGGATGTCACCGGCCCCTGCCAGACCGACGTGACGGTCACCGCAGGCGCTCCTCTTTCATATGCTCTCAATTACACTTCAGCCTCTGCAAGCTACGACAAGTCAGCCGGCTATTTTGCCGTAAACAACGGCATCAACACCACCATGACCGTTGTCTTCAAGGGCAGCATAGGTGGAAAGAGCCAGAAGATGACAGCCTCCCTCACCGGCATCCAGCCCAAGCAGTGGCGTCAGATAAAATTCTACAAGAGGATAGACGCGCAGGGTAACTCCACCTTCGAGATCAGCATCAACAGCCTGATCGACGACGAGGAGCTCGTGGTAAGCCTTGTTGTTGAGAACGAGCCCGTCATCGGCGACGATCCCAACGCTCCCAAGGGCGACGGTGGCATCACCATGGTCTTCTCTGAAGGTTGCCCTTACGATGACCTCATGAACATCGTGGTCCCTGACCCTGAAGTTTCCCTCATGGACCTCAGGTTCGACATCTCAGTTCCCGGCGGTGTCAAGAAGTTCATTGTCGACATCGACTCCGACAGCGACGATTTCATCAATTCCGTGAAGCTCACGGGAAGCACCCAGCTTGACCTCATCAATCCGTTGGCAAGCCAGGGCCTTGTGTTCGATATCGTTCCCTTCCCCCACGGCGAGGAACTTCTCGGACAGACGGCACTCGTCTTCGACCTCAGCGCCGCACAGGCTCCCATCTACGCTTTCCCCGGACATCACACTTTCACAATGACAATCACAGACCAGCAGGGCTGCAGGAAGAGCATCCCCGTTGTGCTTGCAGTAGAATAGGGAGGGAACGGATATGAAGAGACTGACATTCATAATTGCAACATTGGCCGCCGCCACATTGTTCTCATGCAACAGGATCGAGGACAACCAGGCGGGAGAAGGCTGCCTCAGGCTTGGAGTCATGGTTCCCGAAACCAAGGCTGCCCTGAGTTCGGAAGACCTTCTCAGCACAGCCATGGTAAATATCTACTATGCCGATTTCTCAGGACTCGTGCGTTCATACGTCTATTCCGAGGCTCCCGAGGAAATCTGGCTTCCTGCCGGCGAATACCGTGTGGACGTGATTGCCGGTGAGGCCGCCAAGGCTTCTCCCGCACCTGCATCATGGGAGCAGAAGAGTTACAGCGGTTCCAGGACTTTCTCGATACAGGCACGCAAGGGTACCACCGTCGAGGTGGTTGCCTCAGTAAGCAACGCAATCTCGAAGGTTACCTTCGACTCCAGCGTTGCAGAGAACTTCGCGGCAGGTTATACCCTTACCATCGGTGTCGAGGATGCCAACCTTGTGTATGACGCATCCAGAAGCGGATCGGAAGGCTACTTCCTCATTGCAGGAAAGGATGAGCCCGGGTTCGCCTGGACATTTGACGGCAATCTTGCCAAGGATGGCTCATCGTTCAGCAAGAGCGGATCCATCAGCGGCCTCGAGGCCGGTAAGGTCTACGCCCTATCACTCAAATATTCCATCAAGGACGGTATAGGTACATTCGACCTGTTCGTGGACTACACAACCGACGTCATCGAGGACAATATCATCTTCGAGCCTGTTTCCACCGGTCTTTCCGCTTCAGCATACAGGGATATCTGGGCAGCACATGCAACGGTCTATGCCGACGTTGACGAAACCGAGTACAGCGATGCTTCCGCGATCGCCTTCGCTTTCACCGCAGACGGAACAAACTGGACTTCCGTTCCTGCAACCAGAGCCGCCGAAGGCAGCTACACTGCAACGTTCGCAGGTCTTGCCGCCTCTACTGAATACACATACAAGCTCGTCATTGCAGGAGAGGATGTGGGCGACACCATGACACTCACCACCGATGCGGCTCCCGTTGTCCCCAACGGAGGATTCGAGACCACATCCACCTCGTTCGACGGCAAGTACAAGGAGTGGTACGACGCTTCATCGTCCGACCCTCTCTGCCGCACTCCCTGGTGGGGTTCCGGCAACGGAAGCAACAACATTTCGGGTTCTGCAGCATACAAGATCATCTGCGCACCTGATACAGGTTCAAAGGTGGAAGGCAACCAGTCCGCATGTCTGCAGTCGCAGTATGCAGTTGTCAAGTTTGCCGCCGGAAACCTGTTCACAGGATACTTTGCAGGTCTGGTGGGAACCGAGGGTGGAATGGTCAACTTCGGCCGTCCGTTCACGGCACGTCCCACAGCACTCAAGTTCTGGGCAAAGTACAAGGGAGGCCTTATCACCGATGTCAACGGATATCCCAAGGACCACCCCGTGACCAAGAGCGATTACGACTGCGGCCGTGTGCAGGTTGCACTTGGAACATGGAACAGGAAGACCTATGGCGGTACCAACGAGTGCCCCATACAGGTGAACACCACCGACGAGTCCACCTTCGTGGACTATTCCAAGGATGCCAGCACCATCGCATACGGTGAAGTTCTGTTCCAGAGCAGCGCATCCGATAACCTGAATGAATGGAAGGAATATGTCATTCCTCTCGATTTCAAGGATCTTGACACCGTACCTACGCACATAGTGATTTCCTGTGCTGCAAGTATGTACGGCGACTACTTCACCGGATGCAGGACAGCATCCCTCTGGATCGACGCAATGGAATTCGTATACGAATAATCTATGAGGCTCCGCCTGACACTGACACTTGCCCTCCTGAGCCTTGGCACCCTTGCCATGGCCCAGGAGAAGATTGTGCGCTACGACGATTCGGTGCACCCCGTAATTGCGGCAAAAGGTTCATGGATAGTCGGAGGAACCGCCGGATTCACAGGGCACGACAACGCCAATTACAGCTTTGCCGTGATCAGCGGCATCAACTCGGTCGGCTTCCACGTATCCGTGGCGCCCGAGTTCTGCTGGTTCCTCCAGGACAATCTGGGCTTCGGCGCAAAGGTCAGCTATGGCCGCTCCATGCTCGACGCCGCTTCCGGATCGCTCGATTTCGGCAGCATTTCGCTCGGTGTCAAGGACTACTATACAATCAGCCAGGACCTCGGCCTTACCGCGTTCATGCGCTACTACATCCCAATAGCGGATTCGGAGCGCATAGCGATGTATGTGGATGCCGGCCTGCAGGGCGTGTGGGGTCACTCCAAGGAGAGTGACGAGCACACGGGTGCGGTAGTGGGAACCTGGCAGGACAAATGGAAGGTCGGAATCGTGGTCAACCCCGGCATCATGGCCTATTTCAGCAAGCATGTGGCCGTATTCGCCAGCCTCGGCATGGCCGGCCTGGGATACGGCAAGGTAAGCCAGGTGCACAACCAGGTGGACGCCGGCCACAGGGGCTCCTTCTCCATGAGCTACATGCTCGACCTTACTTCACTGAACATCGGTCTTGACTTTTATTTGGGAAAGAGATGAGAACAGCCAGAATTATCATAATTGCGATGGCCGCCGTTCTCATGGCGGCATCCGCCAGTGCCCAGGTGATGGTCAGCAAGGGAGACTTCTCGGTAGGCGCGCAGTTCGCCCACCTCAAGCTCGACAGCGACAACAGCGAGGTCATGCTGCTGGTGAATCCGGTTTCGGCCCAGGGCAAGATCTCCCAGTTCGCCCCCTTCTTCGAGTACACCTACAAGGACGACTGCTCGTTCGGCGCCAGGATACAGTATTTCTCAGGTACCGCCGTCCTCGACAACATCACCATAGACCTTCTCAGCGAAGGCCTGTCATTCGACCTCTCCGACCTCAACACCCATATGAAGCGTTTCGGTGCGTCCGTGTTCCACAGGAATTACTTCGCGCTGGACCAGAGGAGCAGGGTGGGCATCATAGCCGAGGAATCCCTCTCGTTCAGCGAGGGGCGTACGGAGTACGACAAAGCCAAGCCCGGCATGGGCTACTCGACATCGAGCAGGCTGAATTTCGCATTCAGCCCGGGTCTGGTGTTCTATGTGATGAATAATGTTTCCGCAATGCTCACCGTAAGCATGGCGAACGTATCATACAACACGGTAAAATGCTATACTGAAGGTGCCCAGACGGGCGGCCGCTCAAAATTCGCGGCCCGTTTCGGTGTCGACCTCACAGGCATCAACTTCGGTGTGGCGTTCCATTTTTAGGACATGAAGAAAAGGTTTGCGCTCATAACTCTGCTGATTACCCTATGCGGCTGCATCGAGAACGACCTCCCGTATCCCGTCAGGGTGGCCGAGATTACCTCGATGGAGGTTGAGGGCGCTTCTGCAGTCAGGATAGACGTTGCCTCGCGTACCGTGAACGTGGAACTCGAGGAGACCGCCGACATCTCCAAGGTGCGTGTGCTGAGTGCATCCTACAAGCATGACATCACCGTCAGCGAGCCTGAGCTCGTGGCGGTTCACGACCTTTCCCAGCCCAAGAAGATCACTCTCAAGACATATCAGGATTACGAGTGGACCGTTTCCGCCACTCAGGACATCGAGCGCTATTTCACCGTCAAGGGCCAGATGGGCGCAGCCACCATCGACGATGCCAATCATCGTGTGGTGGTCACCGTCTCGTCGTCGACTTCCCTCACGGCAATGACCATAACCGCCATGAAGCTTGGCCCCGCAGGCGCTTCCTACAGTCCGCAGATGTCCGAGATCCACGACTTTACGGACGGCGCTGAAGTAACTGTAAGTTACGGCGGCAGATCCGAGGCCTGGCAGTTGTATGCAGAGAAGACCAGCGTATCGGTGGAGATGGCTTCAGTCGATGCCTGGACCGGCTGCGCCTGGCTGTGTGCCAACGGTGTAGCGGGCAGCGAGAGCGGTTTCCAGTGGCGTCAGAAGGGCAGCGGCGAGTGGATGGAGGCGTCAGGAGTCACAATAGACGGCGGCACATTCCGCGTCTGCCTCGACGGCCTGCAGCCAGAGACCGTATATGAATGTCTGGCATACAGCGGCGGTGATACCACAGACGTCGTTGAGTTTGAGACCGAGGCGGCCGACCAGCTTCCCAACGCCGGATTCGAGGCGTTCAGCCACGCCGAGTCGTCGGTTTATTATTCATGGTTCAATCCTGCTTCCTCCGAGCTTGGCGAGCAGACCAAGTGGTGGGATTCAGGCAACATAGGCTCGACCACGGTAGGCTCCGCTTACTGCATCGCCATCCCCGACACCGACATCAGGCATGGAGGTGCCTCCAGTGCTTCGCTCGTATCCAGGAACGTCGTCATCAAGTTCGCTGCGGGCAACACCTTCTCCGGCGAATTCGCCGGACTGGTGGGAACGCAGGGCGGTCTTGTCAACTTCGGCCGTCCGTGGGTGCTCCGTCCCCGCGCAATCAGGCTCTGGGCACGATACGAGTGCGGAAAGATAGATGTGGTGGACAGCTATCCCGCCGACAGGCCTGTCAAGGTCGGCGACCCTGATTTCTGCTCGATGATGGTGGCTCTCGGCGACTGGGACTACCGCAGGTTCGGTGGCACTCCGCAGAGCCCTGTCCAGGTGAACACCACCGACAAGAGCACCTTCCTCGATCCGGAGGCTGACGCAGTCATCGCCTACGGATACTTCTCTGAAGACCGCTCCTCAAACCAGTGGAGCGACTGCCCCCAGGTGATCGGCAGTGCAGCCGACGGCTGGATGCAGCTTGAGATTCCTCTCGACTACAGGGCTTTTGACAGAAAGCCTGCACACATAATCGTATCCTTTGCTTCCAGTGCCCTTGGCGACTACTTCACAGGTTCATCCCAGAGCAAGCTTTGGATCGACGACATTGAACTGATATACTGATACCGTCATTATGGACAAACGTTTCATTGCGGCACTGGTATTGCCGCTCCTGCTTGCATTTTCGGCCAATGCTCAGGAGAAGCCCTTTATGGAGGACCTCCCATACTATATCGAGAATACGGAGGTGTATGGACTCGGCCAGGAAGAAGGCCGCGCCTATTATATCCCGGAGAGCAGCATAAGCCTTAACGGACAGTGGAAGTTCCTCTATGCCGAGAATCCGCAGGGAATACCCTCCGACTTTTTCAAGCCGGGCTTCAACGACAGGAAGTGGTCTTCCATCGAGGTTCCCTCCAATTGGGAGATGCAGGGTTTCGGCCAGGCGGTGTTCAGGAATACCGTCACTCCTTTCCATGCCGACCCTCCCCACGTTCCGCAGGAACTGAACCCTACGGGCGCATACAGGACCGAGTTCAACGTCCCCTCTTCCTGGAAGGGCCGGGAGGTGTTCCTGCGCTTCGACAAGGTCGCTTCCGCAAGCTTCGTATGGGTGAACGGACAGCAGGTGGGCTATAACGAGGGTGCCCAGGAGCCTTCGGAATACGATATCACGAAGTACATCAAGCCCGGAAAGAACAGCCTTGCAGTCCTTGTTCTCAAATACTCCGACGGCTACTATCTCGAGACCCAGGACTACTGGCGTCTTGCAGGTATCTTCGACAATGTAACCCTCTATTCCACCGGCCAGGTCCGTATGAGGGACTGGCAGGTGATAACTGCGTTCCAGCACAAGTACGCGAACATCGATCCCGCCGATTACAACGACTGTAACCTCAGCGTGAACGTTGCCGTACATTCATATGGCGCCGCTGCCGCATGCAGCGTGAGCGCCACCGTCAGCAAAGATGGCGTGACGGTAGCAAGGATGGACGGCGGCAGCGTCAATGTACCTGCCGACGGGGAGTCTTCAGTGAATTTGAGCACGAAGGTTCTCAATCCTGAGCTCTGGACAGCCGAGACCCCGGAACTGTATGACCTTACAATGGAACTTTCCGATGCCTCCGGCCGCGTTGTCGAGAGCATCACACGCAAGATAGGCTTCAAGGAAACGGAAATCCGTAACGGAGTGTTCTACCTTAACGGCCAGAAGGTCAAGCTCAGCGGCATCTGCTCGCACATGCAGCATCCCGAACTCGGCCATGCGATGGACGAGGCCACGATACGCCGCGACATGGAGATACTCAAGCAGTTCAACTTCAACACCGTGCGCACTTCGCACTATCCTCCGACCCACCGTTACCTCGAGCTTGCCGATGAATACGGAATCTATATCGTCGACGAGACCGGAGACGAAGCCCATGCCACCGAGTTCGTGAGCGAACTTCCCGAATTCACTGACATGTACCGTGAGAGGGCACGCCAGATAGTCCTCCGCGACCGCAATCACGCCTGCGTGCTGTTCTGGAGCGCCGGAAACGAGAGCGGTGAAGGCTTCAACATCGGCGAGGTCGTAGCCGAGGGCAGGAAGTACGACGACACCCGTTACTGGATGTACGGAGGCAATGCTCCCAAGAATCCCGCCGAGGAGATAGTCGGCCCCAGATATCCCATTCCGCTCACTCATGAGATCGGTTATGGCCTGAATCCTTCGGATCCCCGTCCTTCGTTCATGGACGAATATGTATCCGTTGCCGGAAATGGCGGTGGCGCGATGGATGACTTCTGGCGTGAGATTTATCTGCACGATTCCCATCTTGGAGGTGCCATATGGGATTTCGTGAGCCCCGGAATCACCCAGAAAGTGCGCCTGCTTGAAGACAAGTCGCCGGCTGCTGTGCAGTCTGCAATCTTTGGTCAGGCCAAGCTTGTAAAGGGTCGCAGCGGCCTTGCCATCGACCTGAACAAGCAGGACCAGTGGGTGCAGCTCTACCGCAGCGAGTCCCTCGAGATCTGCCGCGATTCGCTTACAATAGCAATGGATGTCTGTCCCCGCGCAAACCTTGGCGAGGACAATTATCTGCTCACCAAGGGCAGCCGCCAGTACGGACTGGTGCATCGCGCCTGCGGAGAACTCGAGTTCTATCTTGACAACGGCTCCGTGCAGTCGCTGAAAGTGCCCGTTCCCGCAGACTGGCTGGACAACTGGCACAGCGTGAGCGCTGTATATGACGGCAGCGCAATGGAACTTTACATAGACGGAAAGAAGGCCGGGTCGCAGGCCGTCAGCGGCAAGATACGCAATCTGCCACTGGCAGTATGTATAGGCAGGGACGAGCAGAACCATGGCCAGGAAACTACCGAAACAATCTGCGATGCCATCATCGACAATGTTGCAGTCTATGCCGCAGCAGTACGTCCTTCAGATGCTGCTGATCCTTCAAAGGCCGCCCTCTGGCTCGATTTCGAAGGAGAGACCGACGGAGGCGAGTTCTATTCATACGGTCTTGGCGCCCGCACCTACGGCGCCATCTGGCCCGACAGGACCCCCCAGCCGGAGATGTACCAGATGAAGAAGAGCCAGCAGCCGCTGGACTTCAGCCTCATCGACGGCCGCGACGGTACTCTCAAGGTTACGAACCTCAGCCGCTTCCTCAATGCTTCAGCATACCGCACAACCTGGACGCTGAATGCCGATGCCGATGTGATTGCAAGCGGGGAACTTGAGCTGAACCTTGCCCCGGAAGAGACAGGAATAATCACCATCCCATATACCCGTCCGTCAGTCGAACCCGGCAGGGAATACCGCATCACCGTAAGCTCCGTTCTCAAGAAGGACGAGATCTGGGCTCCTGCAGGGCATGAGGTTGCCTGGGAGCAGTTCGAACTGCCCGAATGGTATGCCGCTCCCGCTCCTGAGGCCAAGCCCAGGGGAAGCGTCAGGCTCGGGGAAGGCGGATACATGTATGAGGAGGTCTGCGGCGACGGATTCACATACCGCTTCGATGTGGAGGACGGCTCGCTCATCTCCATGGTCGTTGACGGCAAGGAACTCCTGAGCTCTCCTCTGCAGCTTAACTTGTGGCGCGCTCCGGTTGCCAACGAAGTGGACGGCTGGGACGGACACGTCTCCATGGGAGGCATGTACAGGGACAAGCGCGGCTATGCCGTGGCCGGTGCGGAACAGACCATTGCCAGTATGTACTATGTCGCCCAGCTGCACAACCCCATTCATATGCAGACATCCCGCGACGCATATGAGGCCGGCGGCAGCGTATATCTGGAAAGTCGCGAGCTCGTGGTCTTCGGCGGCAACACCGACCCCGATCGGGACAACCTCGCCGCTTATCTGCGCTCGTGGAGCCTTGCCGGTTTCGAGTGCATCTGGAAGTATCGCGTAGATGCCGACGGCACAATCACCGTGCATCATTTCCTGAATCCCCAGGGCAACATGCCCGACTGGCTGCCCCGCATAGGCGTGACCCTGTCGCTTGACGGATCCTTCAGCAACGTGAAGTGGTACGGCCGCGGCCCCGAGAGTTCATATCCCGACAGGAAGAGCGGCTACCGTATCGGCATATACGACACCACGGTCGACGACATGTACGAGCCTTACCTCATCCCCCAGGACTACGGTCTCAGGATGGACAACCGCTGGGTAGAGTTCACCGATGCAGCAGGCAAGGGCGTGCGCTTCAGCATGGATGAGCCTTTCGCCTTCAACGCATATCCCTTCACAACCGACAACCTTACCAAGGCTGACTACACCTTCCAGCTCCAGCGCTCCGGAAGCGTGACTGTCAACCTCGATTACGACGACACCGGCGTGGGTGACACCTGCAACGGAACATACCGTGCATACAGGGCCGTTGCAGACGAAATCTACGACAGGACCATAACCATCAAGCCTCTGAGATAATGGCGCAGCTTTACAAATATTCCGGAGCGGGCAATGATTTCATTGCCGCCGACGGCAGGGGAGGTGCCGACCTTGCGGCACTCCGGAATCCGGAGAGCATCGCCGCGCTTTGCAGCCGCACTTCCGGCGTATGCGCCCCCGACGGCCGCATCGGAGCGGACGGCGTGCTTATCGTGGTGGATTCTGAAGACTGCGACTTCTGCATGGAGTACTACAACTCCGACGGCTCCGGCGGCATGATGTGCGGCAACGGAGGCCGCTGCATAGTAGCATTCGCCGACTTCCTCGGAATACCCCGGAGCGGCGACACCTACCTTTTCAAGGCGGCTGACGGCATGCATGCCGGCACCGTGCTTTCCAGGGAAGGCAACATTTACAGCATACGCCTCAAGATGGTGGACGCTTCCGATCTCAGGGAGGTCCTGGGCGGCACTTTCCTCAACACCGGCACACGCCACTTCGTGAAAAAAGTACCTGACGTCAAAGCCGTTGACGTCGAGGTGGAGGGCAAGGCTTTCCGTTGGAACGCGGCATTCGCCCCGCAGGGGGCCAATGCCAACTTCGTGTCGGAAGGAGAGGACGGCTGGCTGTCGGTGCGTACTTTCGAGAAGGGAGTCGAGGCGGAGACTCTGGCCTGCGGCACAGGAATCACCGCCTGCGCGATCGCAATGCATGAGCAGGGCGTCCTGCCCTGGAAAAAAGATACAGACGGCAGGGTTACCTACCGTCTGCATGCCCTTGGTGGGGATCTGTGTGTCGATTTCCTTCCTGCCGGCCCGGCGGTGGACGTCTGTCTCACCGGCCCGGCCGAGCTTGTCGGCTATTTGAATTCCTTGTAATCCGGCAGTGCCAGGTCGGAGAGGAAAGGCTTGAACTTGTCGTCGTCGCGGGGGCAGATGAGAAGGACGTCGTCGGTGTCGATGACCACGTAGTTCTCCAGACCGCATATGGCCGTCAGCTTGCCGTTCTTTGCTGAATAGAGGATGTTGTTCTCGCTGTCCTTGAGAAGGCTCTTGCCCTTGAAGTTGGATGCGTTGCCATTCTCATCATGGTTTGCAAGATACTCGTAGAGGGAATCCCAGTTACCTATGTCGGCCCATTTGAAGTGTGCGGGGTAGACCCACGCCTTGTCGGTCTTCTCCATAACCGCATAGTCGATGGATGTTCTGGGGAGGTCGGAGACGTATACCTTCTGGAGGAACGCCTGCTCGGCAGGGCTGCCCATGGCCTCTTCCCATCCTTTCCATAATTTCGTGATTTCAGGGGCGTGGAGTTCGAGCTCCCTGCGGATGACGTCGGCCTTCCAGACGAACATACCCGAGTTCCACAGAAACTCGCCTGTTTCTATGAAGACCTTTGCAAGTTCGGGGTCGGGCTTTTCGGTGAAGGTCTTCACGCGGACGGGCTTGTCGTCGCTGAGGTCGCCTGCCGCCTGGATGTATCCGAAATTGGGGTCGGGTCTTGTGGGGACCACGCCGAGAGTGATGAGGGCGTCATAGCCTGACGCGTACTCGAATGCCTTCCTCAGGGCATCCTCGAAGATGTCCTGGCCGTCGATGACGAGGTCGGCGGGAGTGGCGAGCATCACGGCTTCGGGATCCCTCTTGAGGAGGGTGTAGGCCGCGAATGTCAGTGCGGGGGCAGTGTTGCGGTTGTATTCTTCAAGAAGAAGGTTTTCCGGTTTCAGCTCCGGAAGCTGCTCCATGACCATGCTCCTGTATTTTCTCAGGGAGACCACGAGAATGTTCTCTTCGGGGATCACGTTCCTGACACGGTTGTATGTCATCTTCAGGAAGGACTGCCCGGATGCCGTGAAGTCGAGGAACTGCTTGGGCTGGCTGATTCTGCTTATCGGCCAGAAGCGGCTGCCTATGCCTCCGGCGAGAATTACGCAATAGTAGTGAGTGTTATACATATGTGGGTATAAATGCTTGTGGATAATATTCCAGTTTTGTTCCATCCTTGTCAAAAACTACAGTGACAACGTCAAAGAACACTTCCACGTCCGGGAGATCGGCGGCATGGGCGTGCAGATATCTTCTAGCTGCTCCTACCATGTGCTGCATCTTGCTGTGGTCGACGTTCACTGCCGGGTCGGCCGCAACCGGTGCCCTGCGGGTCTTTACCTCTACAAAATGCAGGCCTGCCTTGTCGATGGTCACGATGTCAGTCTCGAGGTGCGATGTCCTCAGATTCCTTTCGATCACGACCTGTCCCAGTGCCTGCAGGTAATTGCAGGCTTCCTCCTCTCCGGCCCTTCCTGTCTTCTGTCTTTGAGTTTTCATGTAGTTCAGTTCAGTGTTATCGTCTTTGGTTTGTCGGTGTCAGTCAAAGGTGACTATCGTCACTCCTGTACCTCCCTGCCGTATGTCCTCGTCCTTTACCGTAAGGCCCGGAATCGTCCGGAGGTATTTCTGTATCTCTTCCCTGAGGACCCCGGTGCCTTTGCCGTGTATGATCCTCACGGTACCTATGTTCAGCATGATTGCGTCGTCGATGTAATGCGTTACGGCGTCGAGGGCATCCGCAAGCCTTGCGCCCCTTATGTCGATTTCAGGCTTGAACTGCATCTTGCGCTCCATGATGGCGGAATCGACCTTCTGCTCCACGGGCTTGAACTGCTTGCGCGAGCTTTCCCTGAAGTCGTTGGAGGATATCCTCTCCACCCTGTCGGGCGACATGCTGCTGGTGATGTTGCCTATGATGACGCTGACCTGCTTGTTGGAGACCTTGGCCACCTCGCCCACCATGCCGTTATCCTTTATGCGGACCTTCTCGCCGACCTTGAGAGGAGCCTGTCTGGTTTCCTGCGAGGCGGGTGAACCTGCCTGGCCTTTCTTTTTGTTCCTCTTCTCAAGCTGGGAGATCTTGCGGTCGATGTATTCGTCCCTGTTCTTCTGCTCCTGTTCCTTCTTCTTCTCGAGCGCACCGAGGAAGCCCTGCAGCTCCTGCCTTGCGGCCTTTGTCTGCTCCTTGCCCGCCTGTGCCTCCTTGATGTCCCTGATGGTCTTCTCGACCTGGGCGCCAGCGCCTTTCACTATGCTCTGGGCCTCCTTCCTGGCATCGTCGAGTATCTGCTTCTTCTGTGCCTTTATCTGTTCGAGCTCCCGCTGGTACTGTTCTGTGAGCGCCTCGAGGTTCCTGTCGGTCTTCTTGACTTTCTGGAGCTTCTCGTCAAGCTGCCTGCGGCCGCGTGCTATGCGGCGCAGGTTGCGCTCTATGCCCACGAACTCTTCTCCGGCCCTTGCCTCGGCATCCTTGACGATGCTCTCGGGAAGACGCATCTTCCTGGCGAGCTCGAAGGCGAATGAATTGCCGGGCATGCCGACTTCCAGTTTGAAAAGAGGCTCGATCCTGTTAGCGTCGTAGAGCATCGCACCGTTCACGACTCCGGTGTCCGCCCCGGACGCATAGAGCTTCAGGTTGGTGTAGTGGGTGGTGATGAGGCCGTATACGCCCCGCCTGTCGATCTCACTCAGGATCGCCTCGGCGATTGCACCGCCTGCGGCGGGTTCCGTTCCTGAACCGAATTCATCTATAAGGACGAGTGTGCGCGCGTCCGCGTGTGCGAGCATCTCGCGCATGTCGGCAAGGAAGGAACTGTATGTGGAGAGGTCGTTGTCGATCGACTGGTCGTCGCCGATGCTGACCATTATCCTGTCGAATACGGGAAGTTCGGAACTTTCCGAGGTGGGGATGAGCATGCCCCACTGGAACATGTACTGCAGCAGGCCGAGGGTCTTGAGACATACCGATTTTCCTCCGGCGTTAGGGCCGGAGATAAGGAGGATGTGCTTCTTGCCGTCGAGACCTATGGTGAGGGGCACCATCTCCTTGCCTTCCTTGCGGAGGGCCTTTTCAAGCAGGGGATGGCGCGCCTTGCGCAATGCCAGGGTGCCGTCCTGCGATATCACGGGCATGCCGGCGATGAAGTCAAGGGCCGTCTGGGCCTTCGCCATCAGGAAGTCGGTCTCGCCGAGGAATGCGGCCCCCGCCATCAGTTCCGGTACGTAAGGACGGACGAATTCGGTGAATTCCATCAGTATCCTTGCGATCTCCCTGCTTTCGGCAAACTGGAGTTCCTGTATGTCGTTCTCGAGCTCGAGTATCTCCGCGGGCTCCACGAACGAGGTCTTGCCTGAAGCGGATTCACCGATTACGAATCCCTGTATCTTGCGCTTTGCCGAAGTGTTGACGGGGATGAGGTATTTGCCGTCCCTGATGTTCACGCTCGCGCCGTCCTCGACTATGCCTTCCTCCTGGGCCTGACGCAGAATGGCCGCGGCCCTCCTGGAGATGGACGCCTCCTTGGAGCGGATGTCCTTGCGTATCTCGAAGAGCTTGTCGGAGGCGGAATCCTTGATTTCTCCGTACTTGTCGAGTATGTGCTCGATGCGGCGCAGCACTTCCGGGAAGTGGCGGACGGGGGATGCCAGGCGTTTGAGGTTGGGGTATATGCCGTCCTTGATGCTGCTGAAGAATGCGGTGATCCTGCGTATGGTGTCGACGGTCGTCTTGAGCTTGGCGAGCGACAGGGCGTCGATGCAGCTGCCTTCCTTCCGGAGCGGTTCCAGGAAGGGCAGGGCGTCGATGTATCCGGTGGTGGGGAAGTTCTCCTCGAACATGAGCACCAGGCGCATCTCGTCAGTCAGCGCCAGACGGGTGCTGATGATGTCGGGATTGGTGCTGAACTCCTCCTCAGCCACGCGCTGGGCTGCATAGTCGGTCATGCAGCGGTCGGAGATTGCCGTCCTGACCCTGTCGAACCCGAGTTTGCCTTCCAGCCTGCTGTCTATTCCGTCAATCACTTTGCAGCCTCCGTTTCTCCCTTGATCAAAAGTTTGAGCGCGTTGATGCTGGTCACAACCGTGACTTTGCTGTCATGGACGAAAGAGATCCGTCCGGTCTGCTCGGACACCACGATGATGTCTGCGTCGGTCTGCTCGGATATGCCCATGGCAGCCTTGTGCCGCATTCCGTAGCTTGCGGGCAGGTCGCCCCTTTCCGAGATGGGAAGGGTGCAGCGTGCCGCCAGTATGCGTCCGTCCGAGATTATCATGGCACCGTCGTGCAGAGGACTGTTCTTGAAGAAGATGTTCTGGATGAGACGGTTGCTGATGCGGGCGTCTATCCTGTCGCCTGTGGCGATTATGTCCTCCAGCTCATTGCGCTTGCGTAATATAATAAGGGCACCGACCTTCTGCTCGCCCATTTCCATGCAGGCCTGGGCTATTTCGTCGATGTCCTTGCCGTCGACCTCCACCATTGCTTTGGACGGAAGCAGCCAGCGCAGGAAGTTTCTCTTGTCGATGGTCTTGCCTGCCGAACTGCCTATGCGGTTGAGGAACCGCCTGATCTCAGGCTGGAAGATGATGATGAGCGCGATCGCGCCCACGTCGAGCAAGGTCCCGAGCAACGACCCCACCATCTTCATCTGCAATGAATCGGCTACAAGGTGCGCCACAAGCAGGAAGATGATGGCAATGAAGATATTCATTGCCGACGATCCCTTCAGCCATCTCAGGGCAGCGTATATGATGGCTGCCACGAGGGCTATGTCGAGGAAGTCCACAAAGGACAGATGCAAGAATCCGAGTGCTCCTAGAATCATGATGCAAAGTTACAATGAAATTATTGTAAATCAAGTGTTTGGAATTGATAAAAATAAGTTGTATCTTTGCAGCCCGCAAAAATTGGCGGGATTATTTAAAGTATTTATAAACAATTAGTTAATTAAACCAATGCCTGGATTAATTGGAAAGAAAATCGGAATGACATCCGTTTTCGGTGCTGATGGTAAGAACATACCATGCACCGTCATCGAGGCTGGTCCGTGCGTTGTTACGCAAATCCGCACCGTGGAGACCGACGGTTATTCTGCAGTGCAGCTTGCCTATGACGAAACAACAGAGAAGCACACCAGCGCGCCTCTTCAGGGGCATTTCAAGAAGGCAGGAGCAGCTCCCATGAAAAAGCTCGTCGAGTTCGAGAACGACTTCGCGGGAGAGCTCAAGCTCGGAGACAAGCTCACAGTCGAAGACATCTTCACCGAGGGTGTAAAGTTCTGTGACGTTGTCGGCACTTCTAAGGGTAAGGGTTTCCAGGGCGTTGTACACCGTTATGGTTTCGCCGGCGTCGGCGGCCAGACTCACGGTCAGCACAACCGTCTTCGTCACCCCGGTTCAATGGGCGCATCTTCATGGCCTTCACGCGTACTCCCCGGAATGCGCATGGGCGGTCACATGGGAAACGTTCGCGTTAAGGTTTTCAACCTTCAGATTGTCAAGGTCATCCCTGAGAACAACCTCGTAGTTGTAAAGGGTTCAGTACCCGGTTCAAAAGGTTCTTATGTAGTTTTGGAGGCTTAAGAGTATGAAATTAGCAGTTTTGAAAATCGACGGAACCCAGTCAGGTAAGGAAGTCGAGCTCGCAGACAGCGTATTCGCTATCGAGCCTAATGACCACGCAATCTATCTTGACGTAGTACAGTATCTCGCAAACCAGCGTCACGGAAACGCAGACACCAAGGATCGCAGCGAGAATGCACACAGCACCAAGAAAATGGGTCGCCAGAAGGGCGGCGGCGGTGCACGTCACGGTTCTCTCAAGTCTAATATCTACGTAGGCGGTGGCCGTGTATTCGGACCTACCCCCCGTTTCTATCACAACAAGTTGAACAAGAAGGTCAAGGCTCTTGCCCGCAAGTCCGCTCTCACCTACAAGGCACAGGAGAACGCAATCATCATGCTCGAGCCTTTCACCATGGACGCACCCAAGACCAAGGAGCTCCTTTCAATCAACGCAGCCATCAAGGCAGGCGACCGCAAGGTTCTCTACGTGCTTCCCCAGAATTCAACCAACATCTATCTTTCATCACGCAACCTCGAGCAGGTGAAGGTCATCACTGTTGACGAGATCAACACCTACGCAATCATGAATGCCAACACTCTGGTACTCATCGACGGCGTTCAGGACATCCTTGCAGAGAGAAACCAGCGCTAAAAGTACACGAAGATGGGAATTATCATTAAGCCAATCGTAACAGAGAAGTTGACGGATCAGGGCGAAAAGTTGAACCGTTATGGCTTTATCGTAGACCGTAAGGCCAACAAACTTCAGATCAAGGACGCAGTCGAGAAGATGTACAACGTCAATGTCGCTGCTGTCAATACAGTCAATTATCATGGCAAGAAGAGAACCCGCTACACAAAGGCAGGTCTTCTCCGCGGCCGTGCAAATCACTTCAAGAAGGCATATGTAACTCTTGCAGGTGAGGATAAGATTGATTTCTACGCTAACATTTAAGGGAGGGACAGACAATGGCAGTTAGAAAATTCAAACCGGTAACTCCCGGTCAGAGAAACAAAGTGATCAGCACTTTTGAGGAAATCACAACAAACAAGCCTCAGAAATCATTGCTGGAGCCCCTTAAGAGCACAGGTGGACGCAACAACACCGGTCAGATGACAGTCCGTTATCTCGGTGGCGGCCACAAGAGAATGTACCGTATCATCGACTTCCGTCGTGACAAGGATGAGTGCACTGCAACCGTTCTCACTATCGAGTACGATCCTAACCGCAGCGCCCGCATCGCCCTCGTTCAGTACGAGGACGGCGAGAAGAGATACATCATCGCCCCCAAGGACCTCAAGGTAGGTCAGGTTATCGCATCAGGTAGCGGTGTCGCTCCCGAGGTTGGTAACTGCCTCCCTCTGAGTGAGATTCCGGTTGGTACAAACGTACACAACATCGAGCTCCGTCCCGGCCAGGGTGCCGCAATGGCACGTTCAGCCGGCACATTCGCTCAGCTCGCAGCACGCGAAGGCAACCAGGCCATCCTCCGTCTCCCTTCAGGTGAGACCCGTATGGTTCTCGTAAGCTGCCGCGCAACTGTAGGTCAGGTATCCAATACCGACCACAACCTCGAGAGTGACGGTAAGGCCGGCCGCCGTCGTTGGCTCGGCAAGCGCCCTCACAACCGTGGTGTTGTTATGAACCCTGTTGATCACCCTATGGGTGGTGGTGAAGGCCGCGCATCTGGTGGACACCCCCGCTCACGCAAGGGTATGCCTGCTAAGGGATACAAGACACGTAATCCTAAGGCTTCTTCCAACAAGTTCATCATCGAGAGAAGAAAGAAATAATCGGAATTAAACTTTAGAGATTTATGAGTCGTTCACTTAGAAAAGGTCCATACATCCAGGAAGCTCTGGAGAACAGAATTCTTGCTATGAATGATGGTAGCAAGAAGAAGGAAGTGGTCAAGACCTGGTCACGCGCCAGCATGATCTCTCCTGACTTTATCGGCCATACTATCGCTGTGCATAACGGAAACAAGTTTATTCCGGTTTATGTAACTGAGCAGATGGTAGGTCACAAACTCGGCGAATTCGCCCCTACACGTAACTTCCGCGGTCACGCAGGAAACAATAAGAAGTAATAATTATGGGAAATCGTAAACATTTAATGGCCGAGCG
>JAZUFA010000011.1:0-56966 GCA_045640445.1 Candidatus Cryptobacteroides sp.
CCATCACTGCCAAGACAGGCCAGACTCTCGAAGTCTCTCTCCTCGGAATGGAGACTGCGACTGTCACGGTTCCCGCTTCCGGACACATCAATGTCACTCTCAAGGAGTCTGCGGAGTTCATCGAGGAAACTGTTGTGGTCGGTTACGGTGTTACCCGTAAGCGTGACCTCGCAGGCGCTGTTTCATCCGTAAAGGCCGACGAGATCAAGGCCGGTGTCATTTCCAACACCACCGACATGCTCCGTGGCCGTGCAGCCGGTGTGTTCGTCCACACAAACGACAACACCCCTGGCGGTTCAACCAGCATCCGTATCCGCGGTGCATCTTCAATCAGTTCAAACAACACCCCTCTCTACGTCATCGACGGTATCATGCAGGATGACGATACAGGTGTGACCCCTGACGATATCGAGAGCATCGAGATCCTCAAGGATGCCGCTTCTACCGCCATCTACGGTAACCGCGGTGCAAACGGTGTCATCATCATCACCACAAAGAAAGGTAGCGCAGACCGTTTCACAATCGACTACGCTTACAATGCATCTGCAAAGATCCTCTACAATCCTTTCCATCTCTGTGATGCAAGCGATATCATGGGCTATTCAATGCAGATATGGCGCGACAACGGCTCACCGGGCAATCCTCCTTATACTGACGAGCAGCTCAGCTTCGTCGGCAAGGGAACCGACTGGCTCAATGACGTTGCCCGCACAGGCTGGACCCAGACCCACAACGTAATGATGGGTGGTGGCAGCGAGAGAATCAATGCATCCGCCAACATCAACTACATGGACAACCAGGGTATTATGCCCAACACCGAGTACACCCGCTTCAACACCCGCCTTACCGTGAATTTCAAGCCCACCAAGTGGCTCACCGGCGGTGTGTCAGCATTCATCACCAAGGCTCAGAAGACCTGGCTTACGATGAACACCGCTTCATCGGCTGAGAATATCCTTACCCAGCTCTTCCTCGCTTCTCCACTTATGTATATCGGTGAAGACGGTGCCACCTACAATTGGATCACCGGCGACAGGTCAAGACGTCTTGCATTCATGGAGTGGATCGACGCATCTGACAACAACTCCAATGCTTTCGACACCACAATGTCCGCCTTCCTCGAGGCCCAGCTCTGCAAGGACCTTACAGCTCGTGCACAGTACACATTCAACCGCTGGGAGGGTGTCAACCAGACCTACCTCAACCAGCAGACCTTCTACGGAAGTTCACTCAACGGCCAGTCAACATACGACAGCTCTTATGGTAACTACCAGCAGGTCGACGGCCTCCTGACCTACCATCACAATTTTGCCGACAAGCACGACCTCAAGGTCATCGCAGGTACCACTTATACCACCAATACCAGCGAGTGGGCTTACATGCAGGCTCACGGATACGGTACCGACGCTTACAGATTCTACAAGTTCGGTGCAGCATCCTTCATGGATGCCATGGATACTTCCCGTGCCGACAAGACCAACATCTCCTATTTCGGAAGAATCGAGTACGTCCTTCTTGACCGCTATATCTTCAACGCTTCGTTCCGTGCCGACGGTTCTTCAAACTTCGGTGCCAACAACAAGTGGGGCTACTTCCCTTCAGCATCAGTAGCATGGAACCTCGGCGACGAGGCCTGGATGGAATGGGCAAAGCCCGCTCTCACATCCCTCAAGCTCCGTGCAAGCTGGGGTAAGACAGGTAACGACGGCATTGGCCAGTACAAGTCTCTCAAGACCTATGCAAACGCCAAGAACTACATGGGCGCAAATCCTACCGCCAACATGATGTATGTCAACAATGCCGGTAACCCGTCCCTCAAGTGGGAGACCACTACCCAGACTGACCTCGGTTTCGACGCCAACCTCTTCAACGGCCGCGTAGAGATCAACTTCGACTGGTACAAGAAGATCACCACCGACCTTCTCAATCCCATCGCAATCTCATATTCTACAATGGGTCTCGAGAATACCACCGGTAACGACGGTATCATCAGCAACAGGGGTATCGAACTCTTCATCAAGGCTCATGTGATGGAGAAGAAGAACTTCAGCTGGAACACCACATTCAACTTCGGTTACAACAAGAACCGCGTTGAGAAGCTCTCTTACACCTCATTCTACAGTGCAAGGCCCCAGGGCGCATACGCTGCTGAGAACTACGTAAGACTTACCGAGGGTGAACCCATGAGTGCGATCTACGGTTACAAGTATCTCGGCATCCTCCAGCAGGGTGAGACTTACGACAAGCAGCCCAACTCACAGCCCGGCGACCCCATGTACGAGGATGTCAACGGCGACGGAGTCATCACTCCCGACGACCGCACCACCATCGGTGAGGGTATCGCACCTTACCAGATCGGTTGGGGCAACAACTTCCAGATCGGAAACTTCGACTTCTCATTCTTCTTCGACGGAAGCTTCGGCAACAGCCTTCTTAACATGACCCGCTTCTATCTTGAGGACCAGAACAGAACTGTTGACGCATACAAGAACCGCTGGACTCTCAAGAACCCTTCAACCACCGTTGGTCGTGACAACTATACAACCGCTTCCACATACCAGTACGGTTCATATGTGAACTCCAACTTTGTGGAGAAGGCCGGTTTCCTCCGTCTGTCAAACATCGAGCTCGGATACAACCTCCCTTGCAAGAAGCTTGGCATCGACAATGTCATCAGGGCAGCCCGCGTATATGTCGGCGGCCAGAGGCTCTTCACTTTCACCAAGTACTCCGGATTCGATCCCGAGACCAGCTCATATGGTAACGGCGATGCATGCCAGGGTCTTGACTTCGCATCATACCCCAGCTACCGCACAGTCAACTTCGGTGTTAAAGTAACCTTCTAATTCCAGACGATATGAAAAAAGCTATATTCGCATTTATTGCAATTCTTGCGGCTGTAACTGTTACCGTAGTATCCTGTGAACAGGATCCTCTCCAGGAGGTTGTTTACTCAACCCTTACTTCCGACCTTGCTTTCACTTCCGGTGAAAATGCAGAGGCTGCCGTAGTCAGCATGTATGCTCCTATGCGTGACGTATACTATCGCTATATGAACGACGTCAATGACGTGTCTACGGATCTCAACAACGGTAAGATCGCCGTGTTCGACCGCATGAATGACAACGAGATCTTCGTTCATGACTACAACAGGATCATCTATTCCAGCTGGTGCAAGGTGGCAACCCGCGCCAACATCGTCATCGACGAACTTCCCAAGATGGATGACGCACTCTTCGAGAATACCGACTCCAAGGCTGTCATGATCGCCCAGGCTTATTTCATGAGGGCTTTCGCATACTACACTCTTTCTGATGTTTACTATCAGGTTCCCCTCATCCTCTCAAGTGAGGTAGATACCGCCGGGGAGCAGCAGTACGCAACCATCGACGAGATTGATGCCGCTATCGAGGCCGACCTCAAGGAGGCCGTCAAGAATCTTCCCAAGTCATGGGACGTTGCAAATTCCCAGAAGGCAACCTATGGCGCCGCTGAGGCACTCCTCACCGAATTCTACATGCGTCAGGCAGGCCGTTACCGCAATGCGGGCAAGGATGCTACTGACATCTGGAAGAATGCTCTTACCGAGTGCAACAAGCTTCTTGCAATGGTAGGTTCAGAGTATGAACTCCTTCCTGACGTGCGTGACGCATTCAGCCCCAGCACCGCTTACGGTAACTGGTCTCAGGCAGGTCTTGAGAACAAGGAGCTCATCTGGGCTCAGAAGAACAACGGTGATGCTCAGGATGGAACATCCAACCTCGGTCTGATGTTCTCTCCTTGGGAGTACAACCTTGGCTGGGCATGTATCAACAGCTCCCTCGAACTCGCATGGATGTTCGACAAGGAGGACCTCAGATACAAGAAGCTCCTCATTACCGAGTACGCTAACATTTATGGCACCGCTTCCAATCCCGGCTTCTACAAGGCACCCGAAACTGTCGAGGAATGTGCCAACGTTCATAATCTGATCAAGGAAAGAACCACTCCTTACATCGATCCCCTCGAGCAGGGTAATGATGTTCCCGTTGCCCAGTGGGCTACAATCGTATGCTCCGAGCTCAGCAGTCTCGGTACCAACAAGTATCCGAACACCGATATGTGGAACTACTCTTACCTGAACCCCAACAACTTCCCGATCTTCCGCGTAGCTGAGTTCTACCTGGCAAAGGCTGAGATTCTCAACGAGCTTAACGGACCCACTCAGGAAGCAATCGATGCAATCAACGTAATCCGTACAAGAGCTTTCGGCAACACCGATCACAACTATACGGTTTCAGGTGTCGGCAGCAAGGAGAACTTCCGCTCACTCATCTGCGACGAGCGTGCATTCGAGCTCAACAACGAGGCAAAGCGCCGTCCTGACCTTATCCGTATGGGTCTCTGGAAAGACCGCATGGACAAGTACATCGAGAGCAAGAAGGAAATCGCTCACTGGACTGCAATCAACAATCCCAAGATCACTGAGGAGGAGGCCCTTGGTACATACAAGACCTATCCCAAGGATCTTACCGAGAACGATGCCCGTCGCTACTGGCCCATTCCGTTCCGCGAGGTTGAGATCAGTCCCGATCTTAAGAATGCACGTACCTTCTAGTTGTTAATTTTTGGTTAGTTTCAGGCCGCTACTTATGTGGCGGCCTGTTTTTTTAATTAGATATGAGAATACACCACATTGCGGCATTATTGATTTGCAATTTGACTATATTTGTCTCTTGCGGGAATCGTAAAGCGGAACGCCCGCAGGCACAGACAAATTATCCCGACATCGAAACGGAGATCCGCCAGTATCCCGGTTATGAACTTGTATGGAACGATGAGTTCGATGTACCTGGAGACCCTGACAAGGCAAAATGGGGATACGAACTTGGCTATGTGCGCAACCATGAGCCACAGTTGTACGCAAAGGACAATGTCTGGTGTGAAAACGGACGTCTGTACATAGAGGCGTCTTATCAGGACGGTGTTCTTGTCTCTTCTTCAATAGAGACGAAGGGCAAGGCTGACTTCCTGTACGGCAAGATACAGGCCCGCATCAGGATACCTGTGGGGAACAGCGCATGGCCCGCTTTCTGGACCCTCGGGTCCACCAGGGGCTGGCCCGACCAGGGGGAAGTGGATATCATGGAGTTCTACCGCTTTGGCGAGGATGTGACTCCTACCATTCTGGGCAACGCTTTCTGGGTTGCTGAGGATGGCGTGAATGTGATCGACGACACCGGTACCGTGCCTCTGTCGTTCTTTACAGACAATGACCCTCAGTGGGCCGACAAGTTCCACATCTGGACAGAGGATTGGAACGAAAATGAAATGAAGATCTACGTTGATGACTGTCTGGTGAATACCATAGACCTTACACAGACCTTCAACCAGGGTGGAAAGCATGTCGGCGAGAACCCTCTCAGGCAGCCCCACTATTTGAAGTTTAACCTCGCTATCCGGGGCCGTGAAAAAGACCCTGTCGATCCCGCAGCGCTTCCGATGCAGATGGAAGTGGACTGGGTGAGGGTATACAAAGCTAACTGATTGTATTATTAAATATGAGAAAGATCCTGTGCTTGCTTGCAGTTGCCGCAGCGTTGCTCGCCTCGTGCAAACCGGAAGAAAGGAAAGATGACGCCGGAAATTATCTCAGCGCCATCAAGGTTGCCAATATTCAGGATAATGCACTGAGAGTCAATGTGTCCATTGATTTCAAGAAAGCATGTGATTACTCGATATGCTATTGGGCAAGGGCCGACAGGTCCGATGCCATGACGACAAAAGTCAGGCGGACCGATGCCGGCAGGCAGGATGTCACACTCCTTTTCCTGTATCCGCAGACGACCTACCATATGACCGTCAACATCGATTCAGCGGAGGATGTCGTATCGGATGTCTATGATTTCAGCACTTTCAGTCTTCCGGCTGACATGCCTAAATTTACGGTGGAGGAATCCACTGGGGCGGATATTCCCGGATATATCTTCCAGACCATGATCTCAAAGGCCGGCTATATCATGATAGCCGACACTGACGGAAACGTTATCTGGTATCAGGCTGTCGATGCTCCGGCCAGAATGTTCGACCTCCAGCTCGAACAGGGCCGGATATGGCTCCTTACAGGATTCAAGGAAGGAAGCACAGGTGCCTTCCAGAGATTCTGCGCCGGAATTAGCTGCCTCGACCTGTATGGAAATGAAATTCACAGATGGTCGATAAAGGATGGCGAGATCGACATCCCATATGCGCATCACGAGATCAGGCAGATGCCCGATGGCAACATCGTGGTTGTAACCAATTTCACCAGGACCGTGGATCTTTCAAGCATTGGCGGAGCCGCAGATGCTCTCGTATACGCCGACGGCTATACTATTTTCAACGAAGAAGGCAAGGTCCTGAAGACATGGGATGCCTTTGAGGAACTCGGCGACCTGACCACATGCCCGTATATCCAGCCGTTGAAGAGGGCCTCTGACCTGATGCATGGCAATTCATTCAACTGGGACAGCGAGGGCAACTATTATATGACATTCAATCACAGCAGCCAGTTGTGGAAGATTGACCCTGTCAGCGGAAAAGTCCTGTACCGTGTGGGCCCTGACGGAAATGTCGCAATGGACGAGAGCGGATATGGAAACGGACTTCATAATGCGATTCCTCTTGCGCCCGACAAGGTCCTCTGTATGGACAACGGCCGCGAGCGCGGCTGGAGCCGTGCGATAATCTACAAGGTCGACCCTCAGAATATGACCGCTACGGTGGAATTGTCCGTGCCCCTTGATGTGAAATATTATTCGACTGACAGGAGCGGCGTCCAGCTGATAATGAATGACACTGTCCTGATGTTCGGAATGACCGTATCGCAGTATGTGGTCTTCACCGACCTCAAGGGCAATGTGCTGAAAAGCATAAAAAGAACCGGTATGAGCTACAGGACCGGATACATCGAAAAATTACCTGAATACTAGATGAAGAAGTTTACTTTCTCCATAATGCAGATGGCGGCCTTGTGCCTGCTGCTTGTCTGTGCATGCACACCTCAATCAAACACTAACTCCTGGAAGCTATATTGGGCCGATGAGTTCAACGGCAATGAACTCGATACCTTGGCCTGGACCCGCATTCCCCGCGGTACTCCCGACTGGCAGAACACCCAGAACGACACCGCTGATTATCTCGTCAGTGTTGGTGAAGGCAGACTTCACCTCTGGGGGCGCGTCAACAACTATTGCCCTGACGATCCTGCAGAGTTCATCACCGGAGGCGTGTGGACAAAGGACAAGCAGGCTCTTCCCGCCGGAAGGATCGAAGTCTGCGCAAGGCTTGACGGCGCCAGGGGCGCGTGGCCGGCATTCTGGCTTATGGGCTTCGACGCCTCCAAGCCCTGGCCGCACGGTGGCGAAATCGACATCATGGAAAGGCTTAACGACGATGCCTTTGCGTACCAGACCGTTCATTCACCTTACACCCTTGGTCACGAGGAGATTCCGCACGGCAGGACAGGGCGTATCGACGACGGCGAGTACAACGTCTACGGTGTGGATATCGAGAAGGACAGCATCATAATGCACATCAACGGCGTCAAGACCATGACCTACGCCCGCATCCCTGAGCTTGAGGCTGAAGAGCAGTTCCCTTATTTCTGGGACCAGTATCTGCTTCTTGACATGCAGCTGGGCGGCAGCTGGGTAGGCGCGGTATCTGCCGAGGACCTGCCTTACCAGATGGAGATCGACTGGGTAAGAAGTTATGTCCGTGAAGAGGGCAATGAGCGTCAGAGCCTCTTCTTCGAGGGTACGAAGCCCATCGAAAACAAAGAGTATGAAGTCTTTGTGAACGGCAAGGCCATTCCCGTATATCCTGCACACGGCAAGTACGACGGCGGAGTATACTATTATGCGCAGTTTGACCTCGAAGGCCAGGCCGACGTGAGGGTGAAGACTGCCGGCAACTTCAAAGAAGTCAAGGTCCTTCCCGAAAAGTTCGGCATCAAGCCCGGACACAAGGGGAGTGACGAGATAGCCTTCAAGGCTGCTCAGCCTTTCAAGATTTCTATCGAACGTGAAGGAAAGAGATATCCTCTTATCCTCTTTGCCAATGCGCCCACAGTTGCACCCGAGCCCTCCGAGGACGTCATAGTCCTCGAGCCGGGCGAGTACGAAGGAGTCTATTCCCTCACCAGCGGCCAGACTCTCTATATGAAGGAGGGCGCGATTCTCCACGGCGGCATTTACGCCGAGGGTGACGATATCACGGTCGCAGGCCGTGGAATCGTCACAGGCGAAAGGTTCGAGAAGTTCCAGGGCCCGGGCCATTACATCTTCCAGGCAAAGGACTGTCATAACCTCAAGCTTGAGGGCCTTACGTTCACCAGCCCGTGGGAGTGGTCCGTAGTTATGCTCGGCTGCGACGGAGTCGACATCGACAACGTCAAGCTTGTATGCTCCAACATCCTCAACGACGACGCCTTCGACATCTGCAACTCAAGGAACGTCACAATCAGAAACTCGTTTGCAAGGGTTCAGGACGACATCTTTGCCGTGAAGGGACTCTCATATGATTCCATCCAGCAGATAGAGAACATACACTGCGAGAACTGCCAGGTATGGACCGACAAGGCCAACATCTGGCGCATAGGATACGAATGTGACTGCGAGGTGATGAGGAACATCACCGCAAAGGACATAGACGTATTGCATTACAGTCATGAGTTCCGCGATCCCGGGCACTACTGGGCAAACTGCATCTTCTGGATCCAGCCCTCGAACAACATGATGATCGAGGACTGCCTCTTCGAGGACATCAGGATCAATGCGGCCGACAATGACGCCATTCTGCTCAATGCCATTCCTTCATATACCGTAGGGCCCAGCTGTGACCCCGGCGGTCAGCCTTCGCTCCCTAACGGCGGACATTATGCCGAGGCAGGCGATGCAAGGAACATTGTCATCAGGAATGTTTCAGTCACAGGCGACAGGTCCGTGTTCACCGGCCCCGTGCACATTGTCGGCGAAGACGGAGGTCATACCATAAGCGATATTACCTTTGAAAACATATCATATTTCGGAAAGAAGACCGAATTCAGCAAATAGTTTATGAAGCGACTGTTATTGCCGATAGCCATTCTGCTTGTATCATCATGCTCGCAGTCCGGGATTTTCCATGTGACTCCGGATTCCGGAGATCTGCAGGCCGTTATCGACGAGGCATCATCCCTTGCAGCAGAAGGAGTCTCAGCCAAGGTTGTCCTTCATGGCGGGGTATACCGAATTGATGCGCCTCTTCTTGTCGACAGCGTCAAAGGCAGCCTGACAATCTGTGCTGCAAAGGGGGAGACCCCGATAATCGACGGTTCGGTCGCAATCGGAGGATGGCAGAAATGCGATGACGGCAGCAGCGTTTGGAAGGTGCGCCTTAATGACCTTGGCCTTGGTGTTGCAGTCGGCTCTCAAAACAGATTCGACCTCTACTGCAATGGCAGTCTTCAGACACTTGCCCGTTGGCCGAACAATGATTTTTCTTATACCGGGCCGGCACTGGGAGCGACTCCCACTCCAGAAAACTGGGCAAATTTCGTGGGCTCTTATGAGGGCCTGCTATCCTTTGCCGGCAAGGAGGCAGCCGCCAGGCTTTCAAAGTGGGCGGAAGAGCCCGATGGCTGGATGCTGGGCTATTGGTTCTGGGACTGGTATGAAAGTTATCAGAGAATCAAGGCCATTGATGCCGCAGCTGAAATTGTGGAACTTGACGGGCCGGATTCTGTGTATGGCTATCGGGAAGATGCCAGGTTCTATGCACTCAACATGCTATGCGAACTTGATGCTGAAAGCGAGTTCTACCTTGACAGGCGCGACAGCACCCTGTATTGGTATCCGCCGCAAGGCATTGACCCTGAGACTGCAGACGTCCGCGCATCGGTGTTCTCGGGAAAGTACATGCTCTCTGTCAACGCCTGCGAAGGTGTGACCATAGACGGCCTGACTTTCAAATATGGCAGGAACGGCGCCGTCAGCATCGATGGCGGCCGTGCCAATGTACTTGAGAACTGCAATGTGGAGATGTTCGGCGATGATGCCGTGAATGTCAATGGCAATGAACACCTGATTGCCGGCTGCCATCTTCGCGAGCTCGGATGCGGCGGTATCATCATGAAGGGCGGAGACAGGAAGACGCTGGCGCCATCCGGCCTCCGTATTACCGGGACAACCGTCGATCACTTCTCCCTTTACAAGCACACATACAAGCCTGCCGTTCATTTTGACGGCACCGGGCTTCACCTTGACCATTGCCTGCTGCGCGGTTCTTCATCCTCCGCTCTCCGCTATCAGGGGAACGACCTGCTCATCGAGTACAATATCTTTGAGGACCTGGTCAATGAAAGTGACGATCAGGGCGGCCTCGACACCTGGTATGACCTTGCAGAAAGGGGCAATGTGATCAGATACAATTATTGGAAGGATATTACGGGCGGCATAATGGCCGGAGCGGCGGCCATAAGGTTCGACGACATGATCTCCGGCCAGACCGTATACGGAAACGTAATTGAGAATTGCGGCGGAACCGGGTTCGGCGGTGTGCAGATACACGGCGGCAGAGACAACAGGGTGTTCGGCAACGTGTTTATCGGCTGCCCGTATGCTGTTACATGCCTGCCCTGGGATGATGAAGACTGGGCGGAAAAGTTCACAGGGCAGAAGAAGATCATAGATGAATATGACATATTCAGCTGCGTCTATACGGAGAGGTACCCTGAGCTGAACGACATCCACGATGGCAACAACAACAGGAACTTCATCTATGACAACCTGGCTGTCGACGTTCCCGAGTTCGGCCTGAGAACTGACCGGAATGAAATGTGGAACAATACTTCCATCAGCTCGGACGGTCACGATACCAGATACTTCACAAGCCGCAAGGTCTTGAAACAATACGGTCTCGCACCTATACCGTTCGATGAAATAGGTCCGGCACAAAAATGAAAGCATTTATGAGATTCGTTCGTACTGTTGTTTTGTTGCTGTCTGTCGCACTGATGGCGCTTGTGTCATCCTGCACCACGGATCCCGGATTCGTGACAAGGGAGGGGACACAGTTTATCAGGAATGGCAGGCCATACTATTATATAGGTGCCAACTACTGGGTCGGGCCGCTCCTTGCCTCGCCGGGCGAAAGCGGCGACTGGGAGAGACTGAGCCATGATCTGGATGCTCTCCAGGCCGCGGGCGTGGATAATCTCCGCGTTCTTGTCGGAGGCGACGAGGCCTGCCCCATAAACAAGAACATCAAACCCTTCCTTCAGAGGCTTGACGGAACATACGACGAGGACCTTCTCGTCGGGCTTGACCGCTTCATGGCGGAACTCGGCCGAAGGGGGATGACTGCCGTGCTATACTTCAACAATTCCTGCGACTGGAGCGGCGGTTATGTCCATTATGTGAAGCGTGTCACCGGCGCCGACTCTCCTTCGTTCTGGGACTGGGAGGACTATCATGACTATTGCGCTCCCATGTTCACGAACAGGGAGGTCCAGGAGGCCTATCTTGGCCATATAAGGAACATCGTCAGCCGCGTCAACAGCGAGACGGGCGTCGCATACAAGGACGATCCCACGATCTTCTCATGGCAGCTTGCCAACGAACCGCGCGCCTTCTTCGAGGAACTGCATCCCCAGTTCATCGCGCTTCTGCACGAGGCGGCTGAGACAATCCGGGGCATCGATTCCAACCATATGATTTCCACCGGAATGGAAGGCCAGCAGGGAACGGAAGGCCTGCCTGAGGAATATGAGACCGTGCATGCGGATCCTCTCATCGACTACCTTACCTTCCACATCTGGCCGGACAATTTCCACTTCAGCGATCTCTATGCAGTCAGCGATAAACAGATAAACAATCATCTTGAAGTTGCAAGGAAGCTTGGCAAGCCCCTCGTTATCGAGGAGTTCGGCCTCATCCGCGACGAAGGATCCATTGATCCTGCCGCTCCGGTGGCCGGAAGGGATGAATACTATTCCTGGCTTTTCGAGAAGGTTGCCAATTCAGCCCTGCACGGCGATATCCTTGCCGGCGCCAATTTCTGGGCATTCGCCGGCTCCGGGCGTGCACGCTCGGAGGACGGCGTATGGGAGCTTGGCGACGACTTCCTCGGCGATCCTCCTTTCGAGCCGCAGGGCAAGTTCTCCGTTTTCGATACGGATACGAGCACTCTGTCGGTCATAAAGTATTATAATGACAGGCTGTTCTCCGGTGATGTTTCCGCCAGCGTTATCCGGCATCTCAGCGACAGCTGCTTCATATGCGAGCTGCCTTTCATCACCAAGGATGAAAAGGTCAGCCTGCGCCAGATAATAGTCTATACCCCTGGAAAGCCTGCAGGGAAGTTGCCTCTTGTCTTCGACGCCCATTATGGTCTAAGGTTCAAGGACGGCTATGTGCAGAGGTGTCTGTCGGACGGCATTGCGTTCGCCTGCCCTTACGATCTTGACGGCTCGTCCAACGCCTGTCTGACAGATGACGATCTGGTGTTCAACAATGCTGCATTATGGTATCTGAGGAACCTTGACTTTGTCGACCCGACCAGGATAGCCATCCGCGGAGAGAGCGCAGGAGGCTATATGACACTTATGCTGTCCTCTCTCAACATGGGTGTATGCGCGGCTTCCGCACAATATCCGCTCATCAACAGCTACTTCAACTTCTATGTGCATTTCCGGAATGCGCATGAGTTCAACATGGCCGAGCAGCAGGCCGGCAGACCTGTCCAGTTCTCCGTCATTGAAATGATATATGACTCATTCATGCCGACCATCGACTATTATGACGGAGACAACGACATCGCCAAATGGGAGGCCCTGTCGCCGCTCGGCCTTGCACAGTGCGTAAGCACCCCGACGCTTATCCATCAGTTCACCTCCGACATGCTCGTCCCCATGGACCAGCTGTGCCGTGACTATACCCGCGAAGACGTAGGGGAGAGCGTTCCTGAAGGCTATTTGCTGAGGTTGCCCCGTGACCTTCCCGGTATCCTAGGCCAGTCATATGTCGAGAGATTGCAGCGAGGAAGCTACGTTACCAGATATGAGGTGGTAGAGGACAACACAGGCTATCACGAACTTCCCTACGACCCCGAATATCTTGTTAATGTGGATATTTTTGACGACGGTCCCACTGAGGCATACGCATCACACAGAGTGGACTATGGCACGGCCTATTTCGATGACTACGGTTTCATCAAGGACATGCTTGACCGTTCACTTTCCGATACGGAAACCCTGGTCCCCGAAAAACTTGCGCTGCTGCTTGAAAGGTACGTCGGTGAAAGCATCCAGCTTCCTGCCCATCACGGCTTCGATTCCAACATATATGGATCGGTCGAGACCTACCGCAGGCAGGTCGTTGATGAACTGTCGCTATGGGTTTCCTGCAATTCCCTTGAAGAGCTGGACTCCGCGATGGACGGTGTGACTGCCGGCAACAGCAAGCTTGAAGCGGCCTGGAAGAAGATCAGAAAGCAACTTTGATGCATGGCGAGGAGGCTACGATGTCCCCCTCCGTGGTGATGTTCACAAAGAACATCGAAGCGCCTTCCGGTACCTTGAACGTGACCTTGCCTTCCTTTTTCGGCAATGACAGTTCCTGTATTTCCCATCTGCGCTCATCCCAGCGTCCGTCTTCGCCTTTGCTGAAGATGAGCTCGACCTTCTCGACCTTGCGGCCGGCGGTGCAGTATTCGACGGTGGCCTTCCCGTTCTTCACCATAATAGGCGCAGATGCCTTCGGAAGGTCGGGACCTCCCTTGAAGAAATGATCAGCCAGTGCGAAGGTCTCGGCGGGCTGGCCTGCGGGATCCGCGCCGTCGGTGTGTATCATCGGAGATCTTACTGCACTGTATTTCTCCTTGGCGAGAGCCATGGACTTCTGGAGAGGCCCGAACGAGAAGTAGAAGTCATTGGTGCCGCATGCCCAGGAGACGGGAATGTCGATATTGCCGATATAGTGGCAGGGGTCCCATAGTTCGAGCCACCTTTCCCATGCCTTCCCGGTCTGCCCGGCGTGCAGGTCAAACTCGTCGTAGAAACCGCATCCATAGACAGGGGCGGCAAATCTGTATCTCTTGTCTACGGCCGCGCTGAGAAGCGTCAGGAATCCGCCCCATGAGTTTCCTGTGACTCCGATGCGTTCGGTATCGACGCCGGGAAGCGAGCGGAGGAACGAATGCGCCAGCATGATGTCGGCGATGGCGCAGTATGCCCACTGCTCCTCTGCAGGACGCAATGCGTGTCCGAAATCGCCGCAGTCGAGATGTATTCCACCCGGGACAAGAGCCCAGTTGCCCCATTCCTTTTCGTATGGGTTATCTTCAATGCCCACAGGGAACTGACCGTTGTTGCTCATTGCTATTGCGGCATATCCGCGGTCGACCCAGGTCTTCACCCAACTCCAATATGCTGTGCCGCCGCCACCGTGTATGAGTACCATGGCCGGTGCGGGATGGTCGGCGTCAGCACCTTCAGGGACTCCGTAATACACAAAGAACTGTGTCTTGTCGCCCATGAAATCCACGCCGTCAAGAAGTGCGGCCTTGATTCCGAAATTGTCTAATCTTGGCAGTGGCGTTGCTCCCGGAGCCTGATAGAACCTGTCCGTATCCCAGTACACGGGCAGGCCGGTATATCTCCTGCCGCTGTCAAGCACTTCTGAAATGCAGTCGGCAACAGCCTTGGCGGCTGCCTCTATGCCAGTCTGGTTGAGGTGAACGCCGTCCACGTCGGTGTAGTATTCAGGATGGCTGCCCACGCTTTCGAAGAGGTCGTTGATGACCACATCCTTGCCGGCCATGAATGCCCTGACGATATCGTTCCTGGCGATGCTCCTCTGAGTTGCAGGCGCGAGCTCGCTCATCTGCGGCGCGATGCGCACCGGAGTGGTGGTGGCCCAGATGAGTCTTGCATGGGGGGCTCCTGAACGCACGATGCCATATATCTCCCTCAAGGCAGAGGCGTACTGTTCATTGGTATAGCCTGCTCCGTGAAGACCGTTGTTGAAATGTATGACATCGAAGTCATACTGCTCCAGCATCGTCCGGACCTCTTCAACGAAAGCCGGATCTCCAAGGGACTTGGAGGTTGAAAGCCGCTCCACGTATGCCTTGCCGTCCAGATTCTGCTCGACTCCGGCATTGTATTGCCTTGTGATGGAATCACCGACCAGGAGAACTCTCGGGAGGTCATTGTCGTTATTGTGAGGTCCCCATACGTCTATCCATTCAATATCTTCTCTGGGAATATTGCGCTCAGTCTGGGCGAATGTCAGTACTGAAACTGCCAGTAGAATTGTGGTCAGGAATATTTTCTTCATTTTCAGATTATTCTGGTAATGTCTCTATCCACTTGAGATTCAGACGGTAATGGATGCCGCTGCTGATGATGTGTATCATATTGTCGGGAGTCTGGGTCCCGGCCATATAGCCAAGAACCTCGGCGTGGGTCTCATCCATGGGGAAGTCCCAGGTCCAACCCCAGCCGAAGAGTTTCCTGTGCTTTCCGTCAGTCATGAGCTTTTTGACCGGCCATGTCTGTCCCTCGTCATATGAGAGTGCCGCATAAAGGCCGTGACCTTCGAACCAGCTGCCGTCCTTTTTCTGGAACATCATGCCTTCCTCGCTGCACCTTCCAATGTTGCCGGTGAACCCTATGTAGAGGATGGGCCCCTCGTGGAGACGGATCAGCAAGGCTCTCTGACCGCCATAAATGGGGCGGAAGCCCGCCATGCGGTAGTATGTCCAGCTCTTTCCTCTGTCTGTGGAGATGCTCTTGACGAGATTCCTCTCTCCGTTTTCATCGAGCATCCAGACACTGCGGCCGACGGCCATCATAGAGCCATCCTTAAGCTGTACGACCGGCGCGTGAATGCCCGCTATCGACGGCCCTGTGCCGCCTTCCACCAGTTCTTCAGGCAGCGCGCTGCCATCCCAGGGGTCGTTCCATGTTCTGCCGCCATCGCTGCTGATATGCACTGCGGAGCACACGAACGGTCCGGGCCTGTTGTTGTCGCAGGTCTGGATGAAGCTGCCGTCAGCAAGCTGCTTCATTCCGCAGATGACCTGATTCCTCGGGTTGTGACCTGCGATTATGCGGGCTGGAGACCATGTGGCTCCGTTGTCGTGGCTTTCCCTGATGACCATTGCCTGGATGCCCCAGCCGGTTCCTGGAGAGACTCCGTCTATGTTGTATAGAGTTCCGTCCTCGCCATGGAAGAGCGAGCAGCCGGTGACGTTCCTGTCGGGGACCCTGAAGAACTCGGAAGATTCCTCCCATTCGGTGCTGCCGGCCCTCAGGCGTGAGCCAAGGTAGAACACCTCGCGTCCGTCTTCAGTCCATTTGTCTGAAGAGAACCAGATGGCGAGCAGGTCGCCGTTGTCGCACCAGGTGATGTCCGGTTGGTGATTATGCTCCCACTTGGGATTCTTTACATAGGTGAGGGGCTCAAGGAAGATTGGCTCGTCAGCAGGTATCGGTGTCCATACGGCCTTTTCCTGGGACACGTTCTGTGCATTGAGGGGGAGCGTGCCGTTGCCGTCGGTGAGGACGGGTCTGGTCTTCGTTTCGACTATTCTGAAGCCTATGAAGCAGGTTGTGTCTTCAGGCATCATGGCGCTGCGGTTTGCACTTCTGAGGAAGTCGAGTTCTGCATTGTGGCAGCCGCCTCTGGTGACCTTGAACTCTCCGGTTGCCGGGCCTCCGGGGTTGGTCTGCTCATCTGCAGAATAAGGCCCGTACCAGTCCTGGCACCATTCCTCGACATTCCCGTGCATGTCCTTCAGGCCGAACGGGCTAGGCTCTGAAAGTCCCACTGCAACGGAAACCGTATCCACTGACCATATGCGTTTTTGGTTTCGGTACATTGAAGCCGGGAGGGTATCTCCCGTCCAATAGTCCGTTGTGGTCCCGGCCCGGCAGGCATATTCCCATTCCGCCTCGGTCGGGAGTCTGAAATGCCGGCCCGTGCGCCTGCTGAGCCATTTGCAGTATCCGGTGGCATCGTTCCAACTGACCATTACAACGGCGTCATTGTCTTCAGTCGATATGCCCTGAGCACCGCGCAATTCCTTATGCGTTGGATCGAATTCTTCATATTGGGCGTTGGTGATCTCGCACTCGCTCATCCGGAATGCCGAAACCGTCACCTCATGGGTGGGCGCCTCGTCATAGTTCTTGCCCTCACCGGTGCCGCCCATCAGGAACGTGCCTGCGGGAATATCCACCAATGCGGGGACATCAGTGCTTTTGCATGATACGGCCAATGATGCCGATATGACAACCAGTATAAGAATATGTTCTTTTTTCATTGTCTTCTGATGATTCTCTTAAAGA
Source organism: Candidatus Cryptobacteroides sp. (assembly GCA_045640445.1). Classification (GTDB taxonomy): domain Bacteria; phylum Bacteroidota; class Bacteroidia; order Bacteroidales; family UBA932; genus Cryptobacteroides. The sequence continues at coordinate 17,354 of JAZUFA010000011.1, forward strand.
TAACGATTATTGTGATACCTGCTGGCCCGGTCTCAATACTCTATCATGATGAATGAGTTCGGCTCGAGTTTGATCTTGGCGACTCCGTTCTCGACATAGAGAGGGATTTCAGTGTATTTGTGTGCATGATCCGTCAGGTGCGCGGTTGCTTTGTTGCAGCCCTTTTCACCCAAGTCCACTGAAATGTATTCAGAGGCGACAATATTGTTGTCATCGTTGTATCTTGCGATTAAGACAGCTTTCTTGCTTCCGTCCGTGGCTGCTACGGCATATACATCATCTTCCTCCACATCCACTACCATCTGTGAGCCGAGGTCCAACAGTTTTGCCCATGCGTAGAATGCGTAATAACTTTCTGTCGGAGCGAAGTCCTGCGCGTCAAACAGGCCGTTGAACGTTGTGCCTATCCTGGCATCGTAGTACATCAGCATGTCGACAGGCTGGTCCTGAAGCGTACAGAATGTTGCCGCGACGAATGCAGCTCCCTTCAGGCCGCTGATCTGGTCCATGCTGTATTGGTACTCTTCTTTCCAGCCCTTGATGTAATTCCATTCGTTCAGGATGGCTTCGGTATATCCATATCCGTTTCTGTCGAGGATTTCCCTTATCGTGTTTGCTAACTTGACAAAGGTCTCTACATTGTCCGTGTAGCAATGATACGAGAAGAAATCCAGAGTGAGACCGCGCGCTGCTATGTATTCAACAAATTCTTCGGCCCATGGTATGTTCCACGCCAAGGCCGGGCCGCCTATCTTGAGGTCAGGAAAACATTTGTTGAGATGGCTGAGTGCTGTCGAGAAGAACTTGAAGAACTCTTCCTTCGGCCCGCCCCAACTGTTTGCAGCCTGGGTGTTCCAGTTGCTCTCATTGTTGTCGGCCTCGTTCCAGATTTCCCAATACTGGATATTCCATTTGAATCCGTTCGCCCAGCCTTCATTGTAATGGCGTATGATATGCTCACATATCTCAGCCCATTTCTGATAATCTGCAGGCGGGAAGATGCCGTATTTTTTCTTGTTGTTCTCTATTTTTTGTCCGAGGCGGAAGAAAGGCTCTGTACCGGCTTTCCTCATTACCCCCAGATAATAGTCGGTCATGACGAAATCATATGAGGCCGGATCGTTGACATCTTTTGAAAAATCCGGGAATATTGCCGTGATGTCCACTGTGTGCTCTGCACCATAAGGGACGCATAATGCTGCATCATGAGTTCTTGCAAATGGTATCCTGGCGTCCCTGTAGGCTTCGAAGTTGTCCCTGTCCTGACCTCCCTTGTCGCTGACGATGGGGCCGTTGTTGACCGCGTTCATTATTTTGACAGGTCCTTGGGTCAATTCTCCCGACTTAACTGTGACTCCTGCGAAAGCGATTGTACATAAGGTCATCGCCGAGAGGATTGCAGAAAGTTTTTTATACATCATGTTTCTTTGTTTATTTATGATTCATTTAAAGATAACTATTATTGTGATACCTGCTGTCAAAATTTGTCCGAAACATGATATTTGAACTGCCTTTGACGTGTTTGTCGATATTGTTGCTAAATTTGTAATTATGAGAAACGTTAAGCCAAAAGAACTCCTTCTGACCGATTACGAACCTGTATCGGTCTTCAAACTCGCCGAACATCATCCTCACAAGGCGAAGTTCCGTGCCATCGACATGCATGCGCACCCTGAGTTTGCAGAAAGCATTGAAGATATCAAGGCATGGGCGGACCGCCTCGAGGAGAACAATATCGAGCGTGTTGTCATCTATACCTACACGTTCGGCGACCAGTTCGAGGAACTCTACGACAAGTTCAAGTCGGTGTCCGACAAGTTCGAGATGTGGTGCGGTCTGGACCTCGAGAGGTTCGGCCATCCCGATTTCGTCGAGACGGCCATCGCGGACCTCGAGAGATGTGTCCGCAAGGGCGCAAAGGGCGTCGGAGAACTTGGCGACAAAGGCTTTGGCGAGGCTTACAGCCTGATGCGCAAATACGGCAAGCCGGTTCCAACCGCCCACATCGATGATCCTTGCTTCGACCCTATATTCGACAGGATAGGCGAACTCGGGCTCGCCGTGTGCGTGCACATCGGCGACCCCATATGGATGTATGAGCCCATGGACAACCATAACGACGGCCTCATGAACTCATACGCCTGGAGAATAGAGCCGGAGGAAGGCCTCATGGGACTGTATGAACTGACGGGCACCATGGAAAGGGCGTTGGCAAAGCACCCCGACGTGAGGTTCATAGCCTGCCATTTCATGAACATCAGCCACGACTACGAGTATCTTTCAGGCATAATGGACAAGTACCCCAACCTGTATCTTGACAATTCGGCAAGAATAGTGGAGACCTGTGTCACGCCCCGAGCCACCAAGGCCTTTTACGAGAAGTACCAGGACAGGATCTTCTTCGGCACCGACAACGGGCCGTCGCAGGAGATGTTCGACCTGCAGTGGCGCTGCCTTGAGACCGAGGACGAGCACTTCTACCACTATGACCCCAACTTCTTCACAGCGGAGAACAGCCGCTACCACTGGCCTCTCCAGGGCATAGGCCTCAGCGACGAAGTCCTGAAGAAGATTTATCACGACAACGCCGTAAAATTCATGGGATATTGATATGAAAAGAATACTGTCAGCAGTCTGCGCATTGTTCATCATTGCCTCATGCGCACCTGCAGGTCTGCACAAGACCGACGTTTGCATATATGGCGGCACGTCCGCTGCAGTTACGGCCGCCAGGGCTGCGGCCGAGCAGGGCTGCAAGGTCGTCATAATCTGCCCCGACCCAGTGCTCGGCGGAATGACCACCGGTGGCCTCGGCTCCACCGACATCGGCAACAAGCAGGCCATCATAGGCATGGCACGCCAGTTCTACCGCGACCTCGGCAAGCACTACGGCGAGGAGGAGAAGTGGGAGTTCGAGCCTTCAGTGGCGCAGGCGATCATCGACTCATATGTCGACAATCCGAAGATCTCTGTCTGCAAGGGCTTCTATCTCGATTCCGTGGTCAAGAAAGGCACCAGGATAGTCTCCATCACCTGCAAGGATGAGTATGGCTGTAATGCACAGACGGTCAAGGCAAATTCTTTCATAGATGCCACGTATGAGGGCGACCTCATGGCCATGGCAGGGGTCAGCTACCACGTCGGACGCGAGGACGCATCGGTGTACGGCGAGGAGTGGAACGGTTCGCACATCTCTGAATGGCACCAGTTTGCCGACGGAATAGACCCCTATGTCGTCAAGGGTAATCCGGAGAGCGGCCTGCTCTGGGGCATACAGGACTGGACTCTGAAGGAAGAGGGTGCCGGCGATGACTACATCCAGGCATACAACTACCGCCTCTGCCTGTCATGTGACAAAGACAACCAGATTCCTTTCACCAAACCCGACGACTACGATCCTTCGATGTACGAGCTGCTTGTGCGCGTCTTCGAGGCTGACCCGAATCCTGTAATAGGCAATTATTTCATCTGGTCGCTGATGCCCGGCGGAAAGACGGACGTGAACAACCGCGGAGCTTTCTCCACAGACATGATAGGTATGAACCACGACTATCCCGAGGCCTCATGGGAGCGCAGGAAGGAGATTATCGCGGCTCACAGGAGTTACACCGAGGGCCTCATGTGGTTCTACGTAAGCGACCCCAGAGTGCCCAAGGTCCTTCAGGACTTCGTCCGCGGGTGGGGCTGGGCCAAGGACGAGTACCTCGCTACGGGTAACTGGACACATCAGCTGTATGTGCGTGAAGCCCGCCGCATGATAAGTGACTACGTTGCCACTCAGGCCGACTGCGACGGCAAAGGAATGGTGGAGGACGGCATTGGATACGCCGCCTATACTATGGATTCCCACAATTGCGAGCGTGTCGTTGTGGAGAAGGACGGCTTCATGATGGTAAAGAACGAGGGTGATGTGGAGAAGGGCGGTGGAAGGCCATATCCCATCTCATACAGGAGTGTGGTTCCCAAAAGGGACGAGTGCACCAATCTCTTTGTACCGGTATGCCTTTCGTCAAGTCATATAGCCTTCGGTTCTATAAGGATGGAACCTGTGTTCCTCGAGCTTGGCCAGGTGTGCGGCTTCGCGGCCGCCGTTGCCGGCCGCAAGCCCGTTCAGGATGTGGACGTAAGGCTTATTCAGGAAGAAGTTGGATACGGCAAGGCTGAGCAATGATGGATATACAGTACAAAGCGGTCGCGGCGCTTGAGCCATCCGCAAATCTGACGAGGCTTTTCTGTGAACTCACAGGGGAGGAGATGACTCCTGACGTTGCCCGCATCAACGATCTGATCGCCTCCGGCCGCCTTGCATTCTATTCTGCATGGGTTGGTGGCAAACTTGTGGGGATGACTTCTGTAATACCCTGCAGAACAGCGCTTTCTGATAAGCTCTGGATAGAAGACGTGGCCGTTCTCAGCGAATGCCGCGGCATGGGAATCGGCAGGGGACTGCTGGAGTTCGCCATGCATGACGCCTCCGCGAGATTCTTCTCCGGCACCTTCTTGCTGACCTCCCGCCCCTCCCGCGTAGCTGCCAGGAAGATGTATGCCTCAATGGGCTTCAAGGAGTACGAGACCGGAGTTTTCTATAAAGTCGAGGCATAAAGAGATTGACCACCCATCATACCTCGGTGGCTTCATTCTATATGTATTGTGCTTGATGAGCGGTTAGCCGCGACGTTTAACACCATGTATGTAGCCGGGTGGATCGTATGGGCGGCTAATACAATCAGGTCGGCTTGCTTTTAAGTTGTATTCAATGTGCGTGAATATCTTCCAGGCGGCCATTCCAGATCCTGTCGACAATAAGGGATATTGCACCGTCGCCGGTAACGTTACCGGCGGTACCGAAGCTGTCGAGGGCGATGTACAGCGCTATCATCAGGCCCTGCTGGTCGGGTTTGAAGCCAAGACAGCCGGAAAGTACGCCGAGTGCCGCCATGATTGCGCCTCCCGGAACGCCGGGGGCGGCGACCATGGTGATCGACAGCAGGAAGACAAAGCCTATCAGGGCCTGCAGGCTGATGTCCATGCCGGTGGTGTAGATTATGGCAAATGCGCACGCGGTGATCTTCAGGACGCTGCAACTCAGGTGAATAGTAGCACAGAGCGGGATGGTGAAGTCGGCAATCCTCTCATTGACGCCAAGCCCCTTGGCGCAGCGCAATGTGACTGGGATTGTGGCAGCGGATGACTGGGTGCCAAGGGCCGTCACATAAGCCGGCAGCATGCTCTTCAGCGACTTGAAGGGGTTCTTGCGGGCAATGCCTCCCGCTATGCAGAACTGCAGCACGAGCACCAGCACATGAAGCACAAGAATCACCAGGACAACCTTGCCGAAGAGCCCAAGGACGGGAGCCACCTTTCCCTCTGCACCGATCTGCAGGAAAATGCCGAACACGAACAGGGGAAGGCAGGGCACGATGACTTTGCGTATCACCATGTACACCAGTTCCCGGATATTGAACATGAGCCTTGTGGGAGACTCCATCCCCGTTATGGCGAGGCCGATCACAAACGACAGGACCAATGCGGAAGTGACCGACATGAACGGGGGCATCGCGATGGTGAAATAGGGCGTCAGCGTGTTTGTGATGTCCGTTCCTGAGGCAAAGGCGGTGTCGCCGAGAAGTGCGGGGAACGTCGCCCTGCATGTGAACAGCGTGCCCAGGCCGACCAGCACTGTGGAGGCGTATGCGAGGGCTACGGTGATGAGCAGAAGCCGCCCCGCTCCCTTTCCGAGCTCAGCGATGCCGGGCGCGATGAGGCCGATGATCAGGATTGGAATGAACAACCCTAGGAAATTGCCGAATATGGAATTGAAGGTCAGGAAGATCCTTACAGCCCATACAGGGAAGAACAGGGAACACACTATACCGGCCGCAATGGCGATGAGCACCCAATGCAGCATATTGAGTCTGAATATCTTCTTTGCCATATCGCAAATATATGAAAAACATTTGTGTATCTTTGCTATATGAACCGGCACACCATCATTTCAGCAGTCGTACTGATTGCGCTCTCATTCAACGCCAATGCCCAGGACAGGTACTTCGGGCTTCACTTTGACTTTCACGCATCGCCCGGGAGATGCCCGGCGATAGGTTCCACACTAACAGAAGCGGATATCCAGGAGATCTGCGACCTGTACAGGCCGGATTTCATCCAGGTGGACAGCAAGGGCCATCCCGGCTGGTCGTCCTATCCCACGGAATATGGCGACGAGGTTCCCGGCATAGTGGGAAACCCGATGGAGACCTGGCGCAAGGTCACCAGGGAGAACGGAGTGCAGCTGTATGCACATCACTCCGGCGTGTATGACGCCATCTACTGTCAGAAGCATCCCGAGGAGGCTGTGATGAAGGCTGATGGCACCCGTTCCGGCGAATATTCCCGCACGAACGGCAGCTATGCCGACGACAAGCTGATCCCTGTGGTCAAGGAACTGGCCGGTCGCTATGGTCTCGACGGAGTATGGATCGACGGCGACTGCTGGGGTGCACAGATGGACTTCGATCCGCGCACAGTCGCAGCCTTCGAGAAGGAGACCGGCATAGACCTTAAGGGCGAGTTGCCTGTAAATGCAGACTCTCCCTATTATTTGGAGTACGCAAACTACATGCGCAAGCTCTACCGTGACTATCTGAAGCACTATACAGATGAGATCCATGCGGAGTATCCCGGTTTCAAGGTCATCTCCAACTGGGCCTATACCGAGCATATGGCAGGGCCGGTGACGGCAGGAAACGAGTGCATCTCCGGCGACCTTGACTGGAGGAACTCCGTAATGTGGGGCCGCTACTCGGGCCGCTCGGCCGTGATGCAGGGCCTGCCCTGGGACATGATGGCATGGTCGTTCAGGAACGTCCAGGGCAATGTGACCAAGACTCCCGTGCAGCTCATGCAGGAGGGCGCTGCAATCATCTCCCTCGGCGGTGGATTCCAGTTCTATGTACCTCAGGATGTCAACGGCGCTCCCAATATGAAGGTGCTGCGCTATCTTGCACCCACGGCGGAATTCTTCCATGCCCGCCGCGAATGGACATTCGGCGGCCATCCCAGGAAGCAGGTCGCCGTGCTCATGGAGACCGAACAGAGGCTGGCCGAGCAGGGCGAATGGTCCAAGGAGGGCAACAGCGGCATCTATACCCGTGCCGGCTATCAGAGGCTGATTGGCCTCATCTCCATCCTGTGCGATGCAGGGCATTCCGTATCGCTCATCTCCGAGCGTGACCTGAGCAGCGCTGAGGACTATCCCGTCATCATCGTGCCCGACCTGCTGCAGAAGCTTCAGGACAGCACATGGGAGCGTCTGAAGGCCTATGCCGAGGCGGGCGGCTCAGTACTTCTCACAGGCCGCTCGACCAAGGCGCTCTATGGCTATGATGAGGTGAAGGAGCCCATAGCTTTCAAGACGGGGAAGGGAACGGTTGCTATCTACCCCGGGGAAATGTCGACTTCATACATGACCGCAAGAATAAGCTGGGACAGGAAGAATTTTTCTGATTTTCTCCTCACTCTCTATGACCCTGAAGTCCGCCTTGTGTCAGCTGAAGGTCTTGTGGAGATAGTCGATTTCGAGAAAGATGGCCGCATGATGGTGCAGCTCGTGAATGTGAACGGCAACCATTATGACGAAAAGTCCCTGACGGAAGATTTCATTCCGCCCGTACTTGACGTGGTTCTCAAGATCAGACTTGACAAACGCCCCAAAGCCGTTTATCAGCAGCCTGACGGCAAGAAGCTGAAATACAAATGGAACGGTGACTATTGTGAAGTCACCGTTCCAAGAGTTGATATCCACTCGACTATCGTATTCAATTAGTCAAGCCTATTTCTGTATGTCATTTACCGAGACCCCATGCCGTATTGGGCTCCGGACCCATCTCAAGCTCCAGCGTTCCTCCTGCGAGCAGCTCTGAGGCATCGAACTTGAATGAGTTCCATTCCTTGCCGTTGAGAACTGCACTTTGAACGTAGATATTCTTCCTTGACGCATTATGCGCAGTGATGACGAATTTGTCGCCTCTGCCATACCTTCCGCCAAGGTTGATGACTGCCTCTTCGAACATAGGACTGGCTATCTCATATACCGGTTCAGCTGATGAACCGCCGTCCATCTGGAACAGACCAAGAGCTGCCATGATTGCCCATGCGCTCATCTGACCCTGGTCTTCATCTCCAAGATAAGCGTTGGATTCACCGTAGCCATAGTATCTGTCCAGGATGGACCTGCTCCACCTTTGTGTGTTCCATGGCTGTCCGGCATAGTTGAACATGAATGCGAAATGCATGGACTGCTGGTTGCCCTGCACTACCGGATGATCCCAGTATTGCTCGCCAGGGGCATTGTACCTGAAGGCTTCATCTCTGTTGAAGCCCCAGAGAAGTCTTTCGCAGAACCTTTCAGGGCCGATGTATTCAACGAGAGCTGGAATGTCTTGAGGAACGAAGAATGTCAACTGCCATGAGTTGCCTTCTACATAATGTCTGTTGGCTCCGCTTCTGAAAGGATCGAAATCCGCCATCCATTCTCCTTTGCTGTCGCGCATATGACAGTATCCGTTGTCGTTGATGGCATTCTTCCACCAGTAGCCTCTTTCGTTGAACTCGTCATATAACTTGTCGTTGCCGAGTGCTTTTGCAAGTTGTCCGACAGTCCAGTCGTCAAACGAGTATTCCATTGAATTGGAGAAACGTCCGAGGTCGTATGGAACATAGTGGTATTTCATATAGGATACTATGTCACGATTGCCAGCGAAACCTTTGTAAACCTTCTGTGCAGGAGTGGTCTGCATCTTTACGGCAGCCTCTAGAACCTTCTGTGCGTCAAAATCGCGGATTCCCATCTGGTATGCGCTGACCATCAGCGGGATTTCATGTTCTCCGACCATTACCGGGATGTAATTCAGTCCGGCGGGACCTTTTGCGAGCCATCCGTTGGCATTATACATGGCGAGTTCTGACTTTACCCACTTGCTGCTCCATTCGGGGGTAACCAGATTCCAGAACTGGTTGAGGTTCCAGAATGTGTTCCAGAATGCGTCACAGCCGAGCATGACGTCGTTATCGGGATCTTCGACCTTCCTTACCTTGCCGTCTGTCGACATCCACTCTCCGTTTGCATCGCTCCAGATGTTCCTGCTGCATACAGACCTGTACATATGGGTGTAGAATCTTTCTTTTTCGAGCTTGTCGCAGGACTTGACCTGAACTCTGCCGAATATGTCGTTCCAAGTGTCCTTCTGGTTCTTTACGATCTTGTCGAAGTCCCAGCCGAATGGCTCGCTGATCTCCTTCTCAAGATTGTCGGACGCATTTGCGATGCTTACAAGAGAGATTCCTGAACGAACCTGGACTGTACTGTTGTCTTCGGTGTCGAAAGTTATGAACATACCTGCCTGTCTGCTTGCTGGCCAGGTATAACTGGTGACGTTTTCAGTGACTTTGTCATTTTCCCAGCATCCGATGCTCTTGATTGGTTGATCGAATTCAATGACGAAGTTGAGATTGTAGTCCTGGTCAGCATCATTGCTCCATACACCGGGGGAGAATTCATGGCAATAGCCTTCGATTCTGTTGTCTCCGACTTGCTTGAATGAGCCTCCCATTATCAAGAGTCCGTATTCAGCTTCCGGTCGCAGCTCGACAAGTATTCTGTTGCCTTCTACGTCTTTGGGGAATGTAAACCTTTCGAAGCCGCACCTTGTTGTAGCTGTCAGCTCTGCCTTGATGTCATAATCGGTCAGCTGAACGCTGTACATGCCGATACCGGCTTTTTCTGACCGCTTGTCTATCCTTGACCTGTAGCCGCTGTCAGGGTCCTGCTCGTCGCCGACTACGGTCTTGAGCTGTCCATTGGACGCCATGATTCCAAGTCCTGCAAGTGTCCATTCGTGGATGTGACTGAAACAGCCTACGTTTTCGAATGTGGGCTGGTATCCACCCTGCCAGCAAGCGTTTTGGTTGTCAGGGCTCAACTTGACCATGCTGAAAGGCATCCAAGGCCCTGGTGCTATCATCCATCTGGAATGAGTTGTGCCCATTCTAGTGTCGACATAATCGGCGAGCGTGTATTGCTGTTGAGGGGCTCGTACTACTGTTCCTTTCGCTATAGTCTTGCCGTCGCAGGTTATGCGGTATTTGCTGTTCGTTTCAGTGCTGACTGCCGGCATGGGAGCTTCAAGGCAATAATGCCCTTTTTCAAGTGTCTTGCTTAGAATGTTCTTCCCGTCAAGGATGACGTCAATCACTGGTTCACCATCAAGGTGCTCTATGTCAACTATCAGAGGCTGTGCCTCGTTCAGCTGGTAATCGGCTGCGGTCACGGAGCGGACGAACGCATCGCTCACTTTACCTGGTCTCGGGAATGCAGGGCCTTCCATGCTGATACTGTCGAACAATATCCATGATCCATCTATTATGGTGATTGTTACGCAGTTGCCGCCCTTCTTGAGGTCTGATCCCTTGAGCGGAATGATGATATCTTCTTTCCATGCATTCTCCAGATTGCCAGCAAGTCCGAGGGTGTCTGCCGTGAACTGTCCAAGTGTATGCCTCTTCTGGTTTGACATGTCCTGCTCTCCATGGAGAAGCTGGTGATATGAGTCTTTTTCGTTTACTGTAACCTTGACATATGGCAGGAAGTGCGACGCATAGTCGGCGAGCTTGATGACAAGAGTGTAATCTGAATCTTCCTTCGGGGCCTTGTTCAAGGAGAAAAGGATGTTTACATAATTTGGGCGCCATCCGGCAAGAGGTGCCGTTCCGCCCCAGTCGTCTGTAAGTCCAGGGAGGGCATAAGGGAAATCCTTCTCAGGCGATGAATGATTGATTACGTAGATGCCGTCCTCGTAGCCGAAATCGGCTTCGAGGAAGTTTCTGAAACCGTCCGGAGCAAGGGCGAAGCCTTCAGCGGTGCCGTCTGACTTGCCAACCGACCAGATGGTGGATTTGGCTGAGACGGAAATGCTGCATATGCACAGCAATGCTGCAGCGAGAAATCTGGAAGTGGGTCTCATATGGTTTTGTGTAAGTGTTTATTATATGTTCAAAGATTGTCTGTACAAATCGTCGAAGTCATCCAACGTCACGAATACATATCCATCCTTTTCCAACCGCTCTTTCAACAAAGATAATCTTCTTGGGCCATAATGCCAACTGTAGAACATGGCCTGGATGAATTGAGAATCAGCTCCATACTGGCGAATTTCGTTTTCCAGATGACCGGCCGCCTTCTCGTCTAACGAAGTGTCATCCCATATCAGGTCATCGTAGGACCAGAATGTCACAGTGTGATGGATTGAGGCGTTACCGCACATTTCATTCGCGGCCGGCCCAAGAATCGCTGTCCTGTGCATGCCGGATATGACCGAATTGGTACCGGGAGTGCTGCATATGATTTCATTCATGATCCTTCTGTCGTTTTCCGACCAGCCGCCACCTGAATGTGTGTATATCCCGAGCATCTCATGATCCATAAGTTTCATGTTTCCGGCAGTCAGCCTGTGATAATAGTCCCGAAGTGTTCCATCCGGATCCGGGGTGAGGGATCCGTAGCCTTCGAACGGGTAACAATATCCAGCGCCCGAGATGGAAGTATAGAAATAATCGTTGGGCGTTGCGCTGTCGTATATGTCTTCGAGTATTGCAGGAATCAGCATCCTTATTGACGGGGATATGCCGTAACTTATAGGCACTTCTCCTCTTTGTGGGTCGTTCCATTGTCTGGGATAGAAGCCCACATACATGAAATAGCAGGGGGCATCGCCGCTTTCATTCATGATTAGTGCAACATATTTCTTGTCCTTTTCATATTTGATCGGCTCTTTATCGGTCTTTCCTTGCTGACGGAAAATGCCTCCGTTGTGGCATTTGACACCGGAGTGATAACTGTAATTGCCTGAGTGTGTGTTTACAAGCGTGAATTTGCCGTATTGCCCAGCCAGCTTTACACCGTCGAATTCCTGGAAACCTTCCTGCGGGTTATATGGCCAGAATCCCAAGATGGGAATGTTAGTGGGTGTTTCCTTGAAAAGATTGATGATTTCTTCTTCATAGCGCGGGTCATAATCGGTATCATTATGACCTGGAAGCCAGAATGTAGGGATCTTGAATTCGATCAGGTAGTCCCTGTACATGTCCCATAGGAAATGACCGTCACGGTATCCTTTGTCGGGGGCGAGGGCGAGAACGTCGTGTCTTTGCATGGGGAAGATGTTCTGTTTGTACCACATGAAAGTGTCATATTGCCCCTTGAATCCGAAGTCCTGCAAATCATAGATTACGTCCTTGCCTGTCGCAGTCTTTATCCTGTCCACATTCTCCGGTGACGCTATAACCAAGTCCATCACGCCTGCAATGTTGCTTGCAAGGTTGATGGTGGGCCCGCAGCCGGGATCGGTCACAACGATGCCCTTGATGCAGTTCCTGAATCTGTAGATCAGCTCATAGGCGTCTTCGAACACTTCATCTTCAGTGATGTATCCCTTCTTTTTGTACATCTCCAGATGCATGACGCCGTTGTGGCCGCTTGAATACGTATATATCCTGGCTTCATTCCTGTTGGCGATGCCTTGTAATGATAACACTGCAAGCTGTTCGTCTGCACTTTTTCCATACAGGTCATAACTGCAGACTGAAGAAGAAGAATTCGGGGTCTGGGGCAGATAGTTCAGATCTGCATCTTTGTTTCCGCTGCACCCGATAAGAATGAACAGCAGTGAGAGGAGTGATAGACGTTTCGTCATTTATAGGACATTTATTAGATTGTTTGCACAAAGTTATAATAATAATTAGCTAATTGTATTGTTTTATCACATTTATTAGTATTTTTGTCGTGTGATTGTATGTACATATGGTCAATATGTTTAAAGTTATAGTGTACTTATGGGCTACATTGCTCCTTGTCAGTGTGGCTGGCAATGCCTCTGCGCAAGAAGTCGAAGTCTACAGGATGGTCCCCTCATCTGTAATCAAGGCTAGCGCAAGCAGTACTTTCCGCTCAACATCTCCCTCGGCTGCAGTCAATGGTGAAGGCATGACTGGTGAAGGCCACGTCTCCAACAATGGAGGCGAGGCCATGTGGTTTTCAGAACCATCAAAAAGGCCAGTCAGATATTCAAAAGGTACTCCTTCCGGTGCAGTTTGGTTCGTGACGGAGTTTGAGAAACCTCTCGCTGTAGATGAGATCAGAATCTGGAACCATAATCAGAACGACCATACACGCCGTGGCCTCAACAAAGTACATATCGACTATTCTATAGATGGCAAGCACTGGACGAGCATCAGAAATGGCGACGGTGACTGGCACTTCATTCCTGAGTCAGTAGGGAAGAACGGCGAAAAGGCCGATTATATTCTTGATATCCCTGGAAAAGAGTTCCGATATCTCTGCATAACGGCATCTTCAAAGTCCGGTAACCACTACGACATGAGCGACCCTCTTGTTGCCATGGAAACGAAGGACATGAGCCAGAATCCTGATTATTACGGGATGGCTGAGATTCGCTTTTATCAAAAGGAAACTGTGCCCGTTGGTGCACTGCCTGCCGTCCAACGCATGACCTTGGCCCCATCACAAGGGTACCTCAAGACTGAGCAGGGCCCTTCCAGGGAATATACACTGTCTTTTGACGCGCCCGTCTATTCTTCAGCAAGAATTGAATTCAGCCTGCCTGACCGTTCATGGTCCGTTGACCTTCCTGCTGATCCCAAAGGAATGAGTTCTTATCGTGGCCTGTTTCCTGCAGGATATATGAATGAAGCTCAGGATCTTGGAGTCAAGCTCATCTGTGCACAGGGAACTTGTTCGTCCGTATTTGTGGTCCCGGCTGCGAGAAAGTGGGAAGTCCATTTCTTCTCACATTCTCATCAGGATATCGGCTACACTCACAGACAAGCAGATGTCATGAAGCTTCAATGGCGTAACCTTGAACGCGCCATAGCATTGGCGGAACGGACCAGGGACTATCCTGAAGGCTCAAGGTATTGCTGGAATTCAGAAGCCACATGGTCAGTCATGGGCTATCTTGAGGAATACGCTGGTACCGAGAAGGCTGAAAGGCTAATCAAGGCCATACGTGACACTGTCATCAGCGTAGATGCATTTGAGGGAAGCGTCATAACCGGCATAAGCCGTCAGGAGGAACTCATGCACTTCTGCGATGATGCGCACAAGATTGAAGAAATTACGGGAGTCAACTGCACGACAGCCATGATGAGCGATGTGCCCGGCCAGGTCTGGGGCCTCGTCCCGGCAATGGCAAAGAATGGTGTAAGATATTTCTCTCCCGCACCTAATTACGTTCCGTTATACGGCCGCATCGGGAACGACAGGGCTGCTGCATTGCATATCAAATGGGGTGACCATCCGTTCTGGTGGCAGTCTCAAGCCGGCACGGACAGAGTTCTTGTATGGGAGGCCGGCAGGGGCTATTCATGGTTCCACGGCTGGCTCGCCGGGAGGTTGTCTGTATGCGGCCTTGACCCTATCTGGGAATACCTTGAGCAGTTGGAGAATGAAGAGTTTCCTTACGAGATGTGCTATCTGCGCTATACCGTTCATGGAGATAACGGACCTGCTGACGAACAGATGCCTGACATAATCAGGGAATGGAATGAGAAATATGATTCCCCTCACTTCAACATATCCACGGCAAAGAAGTTCTTCTCTGATTTCGAGGAGCGATATGGTGACGTTCTTCCTGTTTACGGCGGCGACATGACACCTACCTGGGAAGACGGCGCAGCATCTACTGCAAAGGAAACGTACGAGAACCGACGCAGTGCTGCTCTTCTTGCTCAAAGCTCGATCCTTGGCTGCATGACAGGAGCCGCATATGACGGCAAGGCATATTATCGGGGATACAAGAACGTAGGACTCTTCTCCGAGCATACATGGGGATCGTCTGACAGCGGCCCCAATCCGGATTCCAAGTTTACTAGAGACCTCTGGGCAGGAAAGAAGATGTATGCTGACAGCGCTGCCTTCTGGGCACAGAGGGCGTATGAAAACGCAGTTTCTCCTGTAGCCGCTGATCATGGCAACTTCATTCAGGTCATCAACACCAACCTTTGGCCCAGAACAGACATTATATATATAAAGGATGCCGACCTCAGCGGCAAGTGCCTGTTGGACGACGAAGGACGGATGATTCCCGTGCAGGCGCTTTCTGACGGAAGCTTCGCATTTTTGGCCACCTCTGTCCCGGCTATGAGCTCATCAGTGTATAAGGTCGTTGATGGAAAGTGCCCGGGCGAGTCTGCTGCAGCGTCCGACGACTTCAATGTTCTTGACAATGGTATAGTAAGGGTGGAAATCAATCCCTTCAACGGTAATATCAAGTCATTCAGAAAGGTTGGAGACGATTTCGAATATGCTGATGAAAACGGGCTGAACGAATATCTATACTCTGGACGCAGAGGTTCCAACCCCCGCGGAATAGAATCTGTTGAAAGTATTTCTCTGATCGATGACGGTCCTGTGCTCACTACGGTACGCATTGTATCCTCCGCACCAGGATGCAACAGCCTCACCAGAGACGTTACGGTGATCGGAGGTCTGGGAAAGGTCCTTATAAGGAATACTCTGGACAAGAAGGATATAAGGGATTACGAAGATGTGAGATTCATCTTCCCGTTCAACTTCCCTCATCCTGACATCTCGATGGACATGGCCATGAGTGAAGTTCACCCTGAGAGGGAGCAGCTTTCAGGTGTCAACAAGCACTACTATTCCATTCAGAACGGATTGTCCGTAGGTGATCTTGAGCACATGATATGCCTCACTTGCGTAGATGCTCCCTTCGTGGAGTTCGGCACGACCTCTGGAGAGAGTTACAGGGACAACCCCAGACATGGGTATGGATGGTGGCCCTCAGCTCAGATTTCCCCCAAGATTTATTCGTGGGTGATGAATAATACATGGCGGACCAATTACAAGGCATCTCAGGGTGGAGTGGCCACATTCTGTTACACTCTCCAGGCTGCTGACCCCATCTATCCTGCGTTGAAGAAGAGGGGCCTCGAAGAGGAACAGCCATTGCTTGCGGTAAGGTCAGGCAGATCCGAAAAGATTGCCGCACCATTTACGATGGTGGGACACAATGAACTCTCAGTCAGTTCAATCGTTCCTTCAAAAGACGGCTCGGGTATTGTCGTTACTTTGCAGAATCTGTGGAACAGACCTGTCAGAACCGGTTTCAGATGGAATGCTGTCAAGGGCGTTACGGCATGCACCTGTGACTATACTCAAGAGCCTCTTGACGAACTTGACCCAGAAGACTTCTGGGTTCAGCCCTATGAATATATGATGATAAAGATAACAGCAGAGTAGTATCATGAAAGCTTCGAGACTTATACTTTCATTTTTTGTGCTGTCCTTTATGGCGTCATGTTCTCCTCATGAAGAACTGACGTCATATGTCAATCCTGAAATTGGTACTGCACATAGCAGATGGTTTTTCTTCACCCCCGCATCGCTGCCTTTCGGAATGGCAAAGCCAGCCCCGACCACGGACGGTCATTATGGCAATGCATCCGGATGGCAGGCTGTGGGTTATGATTACAGGCATGAGTCTATCGAAGGCTTTGCGAACTTTCATGAGTTCCAGGTCGGCGGAGTGGTGATAGCTCCGACCACCGGAGACCTTCAAACCGTTCCTGGCGATATCGAAAACCCCGATTCCGGCTATCGTTCACGTTTTGACAAGTCAGAGGAGACAGCCCGCCCCGGCTATTATTCCGTCATTCTGAAGGATTATGGCATCAAGGCTGAGCTTACTGCAACACAAAGGGTTGCCTTTCATAGATATACATTTCCCCAGGGCACTGACGGTAACCTCATCTTCAATATAGGCACCAGGATGGGAGAGAGCGGACGTGTGCTCGATTCCAAAGTGACCATAACAGAAGACGGTTCAGTGGAAGGCTGGGTGAAAACCGAACCTGTCTATGTCCATAACTACCAGAGAGGCTCTGACTTGACGATGTATTTCTCCGCTGTTACAGACAGACAGCCGTCAAAGACAGGTACCTTCGTTGCCGATGAGATCCATCCTGGCCAGTCTGAGGAATATGGTATCGGCGCCGGAGCATATATGACATTCAATGATGCCTCTGAAAAAGCCGTTGAGGTGAAAGTAGGACTCTCATACACATCTGTCGAAAATGCCAGGGCCAACCGTATTGCCGAGGCCGACGGGCTGATATTTGACAAAGCAGCAAAACGTGCACACAAGATTTGGGAAACTGAACTTGGGAAAATCAAGGTCGAAGGCGGTCAGTATGAAGACCGTGTCAAGTTCTATACCGGTCTGTATCATGCGTTGCTGGGACGCGGCCTTGCAAGCGATGTCAACGGCGATTATCCTGCGCATGATGGCGGGGTAGGCCACATCCCTTCAGGTGTCGACGGGAAGCCGCTCCATAATCATTATAATACTGATGCCATATGGGGCGGGTTCTGGAATCTGACCCAGTTGTGGAGCCTTGCATGGCCTGAGTATTATGCCGACTGGATATCGAGCCAGTTGCTCGTGTATAAGGATTCCGGCTGGCTTGCAGATGGAATAGCATGCAGCCGTTATGTTTCCGGTGTAGGCACCAACTTTACCGGGCTTGCCATAGCAGCTGCGTACAACTGCGGAATAAGAAATTTTGATGTCGAACTTGGATACGAGGCTGCATATAAGAACGAGATCGATTCAGAAAACCGTCCTGAAGGTGCCGGAAAGCTTGATGTCGGGCTCTTTGTCGAGAGGGGATACAGCCCTTATGATCAGTCATATTACATGCAGAACACGCCAGCGGGCTCCGGTTTCTCGGCATCGCACACTCTTGAGTACAGTTTCAGCTGCTATGCAGTTGCGCAGATGGCCAAGGCCTTGGGACATGATGCTGATCATGAACAACTCATGAAGCTCTCTCAAGGTTGGAAATACCTTTTTGACAGCGAGACCAAGCTTATGCGTCCCCGTGGATTCGACGGTGAGTTTATCAAGGATTTTGATCCGTATGCTCCGTGGATCGGTTTTCAGGAAGGTAATGCCGTGCAGTATACATATTATGTTCCCCATCAGATTGAAGAACTTGCCGATATGGTTGGAAGGGAAGAATTCTGCTCAAGACTAGACAGTACATTCATCGTATCGCGTGAGAGCATATTCGGCGGAGGCAAGACCATCGATGCTTTCTCAGGTCTCCATACATACTATAATCATGGCAACCAGCCCAATCTCCACATTTCGGCTCTGTTCAATTTCGCCGGTAAACCATGGCTGTCCCAAAAATGGATGAGGACCATCTGCAACGAGTTTTATGGTGCAGAGGGTATCCATGGCTACGGCTATGGTCAGGACGAGGATCAAGGACAGTTGGGTGCGTGGTATGTCATGGCTTCCATCGGCCTGTTTGACGCAAAAGGCCTGACGTCTCCCGATCCCAGTTTCCAGATAGGCTCACCTCTTTTCGACAAGGTAACGATCACCCTGAACGGCAAGTATGCCAAGGGGAAGAAATTTGTAATAGAGACTGTCGGAAACTCTCATGAAGCCGAATACATCTCATCCATGACCCTCAACGGAAAGAATAAGCCGGACATCCGGCTTCCTTACCATGATGTGATGGAAGGTGGAACACTGCATATCGAATTGTCAGATACGCCTAATGAAGGCATAGACCATTAATTCATTAACCATATTAACCTTAATTATTCAACTTTATTCTAAATCAACAAAGTATGAAAGTGTTATCTCACTTGTCAAATCTTTTTAAGATTTGCCTGTGCGCTGTTTTCTTCACGATAGGAGGGAACATCTACGCACAGAGTGGCTCTAACTCTGTCTCCGGTACTGTGATTGATAAGACCAAGGCTTCCGTCATCGGCGCCGGTGTCATCAATCAGAGGACAGGGAAGGGTGCAGTTACTGATGCTTCCGGTTTCTACGTACTTGATGCACAACCTGGTGACGAACTTGTTGTCAGCTGCATCGGATACGAAGACCAGAAGATCACGGTTGACAAAGGCGTAAACGTTTACAACTTTGTTCTCGCCGAGAATTCTCTCGAGCTTGAGGAACTTGTCGTTGTCGGTTATGCCGTCCAGAAAAAGGCTACATTGACAGGATCAGTCAGTGCGGTGTCCAACAAGGATATCGTTACCACAAAGAACGAGAACGTCCAGAATATGCTTACCGGTAAGGTTTCCGGTCTTCGCGTTGTTCAGAATACTTCTGAACCCGGACAGTTTAACACCAGCATGGATATCCGTGGCTTCGGTTCACCTCTTGTCATCATCGATGGCGTTCAGCGTGGAAACATGGCCCGTCTGGATCCTGAAGACATCGAGAGCATTTCTGTCCTCAAGGACGCATCTGCTGCCATCTATGGTGTGCAGGCTGCAAATGGTGTCATCCTCATCACAACCAAGAAGGGTACTCACAATGCACCTGTTATTTCATACAATGGCAATGTGACATTCCAGAAGCCTTCTAACTTCCCTGAACTCTGCGGTGCCGTGGAATGGATGAACCTCTATAACGAAATGTCCATGCACAATGTCGACAATCCTCTTATGACATATTCTGAGGCTGAGATCGACGAGTACAGGACCGGCGTCAAGAACAGCACTGACTGGCTCGATGCTGTTTATAGAAGCATGGCTCCCCAGACCCAGCACAACATCAACATCAGCGGTGGTAACGACCGCGTGACATACTACGCAAGTGCCGGTTACCAGTATCAGGGCTCTTTCCTCAAGACCAACGCAATCAACTATAGCAAGTTCAATGTAAGGTCAAGCCTTTCTGCAAAGATATCCGACGATCTTGTATTTGATCTCAACCTTGCAGGTTTCCTTGACCGCAGGAATCAGCCTTCATACGGATCTTATGATGTCGTACGTGGAGCATGGCTCATGCAGCCTATGGACCAGGTATGGTATAATGAGGAGTCCCAGCAGCTCTGGCAGCCTACCAACGGCGGCCTCCAGAACCCTGTTGCAATGCTTGACACCGACCTGGTAGGACAGAACACTTACGTAAGCAAGTGGTTCCAGTCAAACGCTGCTCTTACCTGGAACATGCCTTTTGTAAAGGGCCTTTACGCTAAAGTGATGTTCAGCTACGATACCACGATCAATGACAACTCTGAATTCTCAAAGGCTTACCACCTCTATACCGCTGCCGGACAGGAAGTGACATGGCTCAAGCAGCCCAATTCAGACTACAAGATTTCAAGGTACTTCTACAACAAGGATCACATCCTCTGGAATGCACGCATTGGCTATGACAAGAGTTTCGGCAAGCATAATGTCAGCGCATTCGTGCTTTACGAAGATACTCACAACAAGGGTGACAACTTCTACGCAAAACGTGAGGCTCTCCTTCCTATCAACTATCTCTTCACTGGTATCGTTACAGATCAGGAAGGTAGCCAGAGTTCATCTTCCGGCTCTCTCTATGATTACTCAAGGCATGCAATCGTAGCAAGAATCAATTACAACTACGATGAAAGGTACATGGCTGAGTTCTCATTCCGTCGTGACGGTTCTTCAAGGTTCTCAACCAAGTCTCGTTGGGGCAACTTCCCTTCAGCATCTGTTGCATGGAACGTCGCAAAGGAGAACTTCTGGAAGAATTCATCCCTCAACTTCATCGACAAGTTGAAGATCAGGGCTTCATACGGTATCATGGGTGATGACTCAGTTCTTTCATATCAGTTTATCACAGGTTATCAGTATCCTTCTTCAGGCAATGCTGCAGGACTTCCTGGTGGCGCAATATTCGATGGCGAGTTCGTCAGCGCAACCAACGACAAGGGTATTGCAAATACCGGAATAACATGGTATACTGTTGAGACATCCAACATCGGTATCGACTTCGAAGCATGGGACGGCCTCCTCGGATTCTCCGGTGATATTTTCCGCAGATATCGTTCAGGACTCCTTGCAACCAAGCTCCTCACTCTTCCCGGCATTGTAGGTGCATCCCTTCCTCAGGAGAACCTCAACAGCGATATGAACCAGGGCTTCGAGATCGAGTTGAGTCACGTCAACCATGTGGGTGACTTCTTCTATCAGATCAACGGAAACCTCTCATTCACCAGGGCTAAGACCTGCTATTATGAGATGGCTGAGCAGGGTAACTCATATCTCAACTGGAGAAACGGATGCAATGACCGTTACAATGGAATCTGGTGGGGATATGGCGACAACGGCCGTATCGAAAGCTGGGATGAGATCTATCACAACGATGTATATATCGGCAGAGGAACCGTCCTTGGCGATTACGAGTATGAAGACTGGAATGAAGATGGCTGGATCAATGATCTGGACGTTCATCCCATCGCACTTCAGGGCTCAATTCCTCTCGTGAACTTTGGTCTTACATTCTCCGCTCAGTGGCATGGCATAGATCTGTCTGTCCTCTTCCAGGGAGCCAGCCGTCGTTACATAACTCCCGGTGAGTTTATGTACCAGCCTCTTTGGGCCAACACCAATGCAATTACTGACTTCCTTGACCGCTGGCATCCTACCGAGGTCGGAGCCAATCCCTACAATCCGGCAACACAGTGGACAGAAGGAAGACATGCATATACAGGAAGCAACCCCAACTCCAACTCACTGTTCAACGTTCAGGATGCCCGCTACGTGCGTCTGAAGAACATCGAGCTTGGCTACAACCTTCCCAAGAAATGGCTCAGGCCTCTTCATATCCAGAGCCTGAGAGTATATGTCAACGGTTACAACCTTCTTACTCTCTCTCCTCTCAAATACCAGGATCCTGAGTTCCTTTCTACGTCAAGCTATGGATACAATTATCCTATCAACAAGACGGTCACCCTTGGCGCCAACATCAAATTCTAAAGCATAAGATCATGAGACTTTTCAAAAACATACTTCTGGTGCTCAGCGTTGGAGCAGTTTTCTCATGCTCAAGCCTGGACATTCCTCCCGTAAACATCGTGGGAGAAAATGAAATATTCGGAAGCAAGGAAGGTGTCACCGCATACGTCGCACGAATGTACAGTACACTTCCTATCGAAGATTTCAAATACTATATCGCTCAAAGCGGGCTCTTCAACTATACCGGTACCGTCTACAAGCAGCAGTCCTGCCTTACCGGTGAGGCCATCGGTCGCGATACGCAGGGTGCAGAGGGCGAGAACAATTCCTATTGGGACGGCCCTTATTCATGCATCAGGACAGCCTGCAAGCTTCTTGAGACTCTCCCTCAGTACAAGGAAAAGTTCGTTGAGTCGGATTTTAATACATATCTCGGCGAAGCATACTTCTGCAGAGCATATCTTTACTACTCTCTTGTAAAGAGATACGGTGGTGTTCCTCTCATCGACAAAGTTGTGGATTATCCTGCAACAGTCGACTATGAAGGGACAAAAATGAGACGTGCATCAGAAGAGGAGATCTGGGACTTCATCGGTCAGGATCTCGACAATGCATATGAACTCCTTCCTGACAAGAACCAGAAAGGCCGCGCAGACAAGTCTGCCGCAGCTGCCATGAAGTCTAGGGTCATGCTCCATGCCGGATCAATCGCTAAGTACAATGTATCCGAGCTCAAGGACGGTAATGTCAGGGTCTGCGGCATCCCTGCAGCCAAGGCAAAGGAGTATTTCAAGGCTGCCTATGAGGCTTCTCTCAAGGTTGACAGTGGCAAATATGGTCTTTACAAGGGCCTTTGGAAAGCCGGCGACAGAACTGCGATTGCTACCAACTTCGGCGCCATCTTCGTGAACGAGACAAATGAAACGATCTTCGGCCGTTACTACGACAATGCCAATGCAAAACATGGCTTCGACGATTCTGCTCAGCCTCAGCAGACTTCTACCGGCAACAACAATTCCGAACTCAACCCCACGCTTGACTTCGTGGAAATGTTTGACGGAATCGAGAAGGATGCCAACGGCCATCTCAAGTGCTTTGATGATAATGGCCACTACAGGCTTTTCACCACTCCATATGAAATCTTCAAGAACTGTGAACCTCGTCTTGAGGCAACTGTAATCCTTCCTCACAGCCAGTTCAAGGGCCAGACCATCGATCTCCATTATGGAATCTGGACTGGTGCATCTGCAAGCACCATGGGACCGCTCCTCAACGAGCAGGAAAACTTTACAATGAACTACACTTCCAAGTATCCCAATGAGACTCAGCCTCTTGTAACTACAGGCAGGGATATCAAGGTTACTCTTCCTGATGGATCTCAGATGTCTGTATGCGGCGCGAGCGGTGTATATAATGCATGGAACTTCGGTGGCATCAGCGGCTTCTATCAGCGCAAATACCTCAATCCAACAGCCGGTTCCAACAACACGGGCAGTGTCTCTACCCAGACCTGGATCGATCTTCGTTACGCAGAGGTTCTCCTCAACCGTGCTGAGGCAGCCATGGAGCTTGTCTCTCTTGGCGAGGCTGGCTCATATAAGACAGAGGCTTACAACTGTATCAAGGCCATCAGGGAGCGCGCAGGCGCCGAAGCCCTTGCAGGTGAAGGCGACATGAGTATCGACGTAGTCCGTCTTGAGAGAAGGAAGGAACTTGCATTCGAGCACAGGGCATATTGGGACCTCATCAGATGGAGAGTTCTCCATGAGGAGCAGAACAATACCAAGTATCGCACATTGATGCAGTTCTACTCAGTTGTGGACGGCAAGTATTTCCTTGACCCCAAATATCAGGAGACAAGAGCCGGTATCAACTACATCTATACCTTCAACCAGAGAAGTTACTATCAGCGAATCCCGACAGCTGAGGTTACAAGAAATCCCAACTGTATCCAGAACCCTGGTTATTAATGTCTAAATGATTATTGTTATGAGAAAGATTTATACAATTATCCTTGCCGTTGTGGCGTTGTCTCTTGTATCCTGCATCAAGGACAATTATGCTGCACCCGCTGAGACTTTCAAAGGCGCTTTCGTTGAAAAGGTCACCGGAGAGCCATTCCAGACAGCAATCGGCAATACCGGTATTCGTATCAGGATGATGGAATACAGCTGGAGTGAGAATCCTCAGCCGTATGACACATACGCAAAGCAGGACGGTACTTTCCAGAATACAAAGATTTTCAAGGGAGAGTATGGCGTTACACCTGAAGGTGCGTTCGTCCCTCTTGCTGAAGAAAGACTCAAGATTGCCGGAACGTTTGAGAAGACCTATGAGGTTGAACCTCTCCTCAAGGTTCAGTGGGCTGGTGACCCTGTTGTCAACTCTGACGGAACCGTAACCGTGAAAGTGAAGATTTCACGTGGTACTTCCAATCCCGATTATCAGCAGAACCTCGAGAAGGCCTGGCTGTTTGTAAGTGAGACGGATTATGTGGGCGATTTCTGCTATTCACCCAATTTCTCAGTTTCAATCGGAGCGGGTGACCTCAAACTTGACGAGGTGCTCACATTTACCACCAAGGCACCATTCCCTACATATCAGAGGAAGTATTTCCTCCGTTTCGGTGCCAAGACTACAATGAACTTCAGCTCAGTGGAGAGATATAACTATACTCCCATTGTCGAGGTTACAACAGGTAAATAGTGTGTGTTTGATCAGGGAACCGGGATGTGTGCCCGGTTCCCTTTATACAAAAGTTGATAAATAATGTCGGATTTGAGGAAAACAACCCAGAATATCATGCCTGTCATGCGGCCTGAACACAAAGTCGGTCAGTATGACATATATCCGGCGCATGACCTTGGCAGTGGCAGGATCAAGATCGATTATTTGTCACTTGCCAGACGTGTCAGTTCCGAGAGCACATTGATCATTGATGGGTTTGGAGGAATTACTTTTGAAACATTCAGAGAACAGTTAGATTCTGCATTGTCTTCAATCGGTATACATGCAGATTGGTACAATGTAAGTGCTGCAATCAAGCCTCAGGATGAAGTCGACCTGTTGGCGGCACCGTTTCTTGGAGGAGATGATCCCATCTTCGGTTTCAGGACCACACTTGAATTGTCTGATTTCTTTGACGGCGGAAAACTCGGATGCATGAGGCCTTCAGCCGAAGCCCGGATGTCTATCATATATGGATCCGGAGCTGCACTGGCAGGATGGAAGGGATGTCTCATATATCTGGATATTCCCAAGAATGAAATACAATTCAGGTCGCGATCCGGCCGGATATGCAACCTTGGGCGTACCGAAGCACAGCCTCCCAAGGTCATGTACAAACGATTCTATTTCGTCGATTGGGTCGTGCTCAACAAGCACAAGAAAGCCATACTTCCCGGGATAGGCATCTTTGTTGATGCCCAGCGCGAATCTGAAATTACGTGGGCGGAAGGGGAGGATATCAGAAATGGCCTTGCTGTCCTTGCGCATAATGGATTCAGAGTGCGTCCATGGTTTGAACCCGGAGCATGGGGCGGACAATGGATCAAGGAACACATCGAGGAACTTCCATCGGATGTCCCCAACTATGCATGGTCCTTTGAAATGATTGTCCCTGAAAACGGTATCATCTTCACCAGCGACTCCGCGCTTCTGGAGGTGTCTTTCGACTCGATCATGTATCAGGCTGGCAAAGACGTCGTAGGTGAAGAGTGCTACGCCGAATACGGCGACGAATTCCCGATAAGGCTTGATTACCTTGATAATTTCGATGGCGGAAACCTTTCGATACAGTGTCATCCTCAGAAAAAATTCATACAGGAGAATTTCGGTGAGGTCCTGACTCAGGAAGAGACATACTATATTCTGAACACAACTCCCGGTGCAGTCGTGCATCTTGGCTTCAAGGACGATATCGACCCTGTCGAGTTTGAGGAGGCGCTCACAAGGAGCTTCGAGACCAAGACTCCGCTTGATGTCGCAAAGTATGTCAATTCGGAACCCTCCGTCCAGCACAATCTGTATCTCATCCCACCTGGTACGCTTCATAGTTCCGGCCGTGGAAACCTTGTCCTTGAGATCAGCACCACCCCATATATCTTCACTTTCAAGATGTATGACTGGATGGCTCTGGACCTTGATGGCCGGCCAAGACCGCTGAATATCAGACGTGCCATGCAGAATCTCTGTTTTGACAGGAAGGGTGACAGGATCGCCAGTGAGTTTGTATCCAAGCCGTCTCTTCTTGAGACTGGTGACGGATGGGAGCTCTGGCACCTTCCTACGCATCCAAACCATTCTTACGATGTCCACCGATACAGGATCAAAGATCGCGTGACTGTCATGACAGAAGGGAAATGCCATGCATTGAACCTCGTTGAGGGGCAGAGCGCATATATTGAATCTTCAGGAGGCAAGAGATATCATCTCAATTATGCGGAATCCTTCATAGTGCCTGCATCAGCGGGAAGCTATACTGTAATCAATGATTCTGAGGATGAGATAATGCTTGTCAAGGCTTTTATGAAATAGCAGACAAGAACTACTAATAAAAAGGCCGGCCATAGAATGACCGGCCTTTTTATTTACAGGCTATTGAGTGCATCATCCAGCCACTTCAATCTATCGGAATAGAATGACTTGAGATACTCGACTTCCTTGTCGTAAGACCCGAATACGTACAAGTTTGGCCATACCTGCTTGTCGAGAATCTTCCAAGTAGCGAAATTCCTGTTCTGCGCTCCGTCGAGCAGGTCTACATTGTAATCGATGTATGCCGGGATACCCTGCAGATCGGATTTGGCATTGTTCCAGATCTCTTTTACCCTCTCCTTGAAAGCGGGATCTTTGAACATTCTGCCATACCATCCGTCATTGGGCTCGGATGCATTGATGTGGTTCTTCACGAACCAGCCTTCCGGACCGTTTGTGACGCCCGGCCAGAAGTCGGGGAAGTAGTTGCAGTTTCCAAAGGCTATGTCAAAATCCCAGACATGATACATCATCATTCTGCTGTTTCTCTCCTTTGTTATGAAAGTGCTCTTCCTGAGGTTGCCGTCCACATTCTTGACCAGTTCCTGTATAAGGTAATTCTTTATGAACGAATCAGGGTCTATGTATTTGGCATAGCCTTCCGTCGGACTTGCATAGTTGTCTGCGTACAAAGCGGTTTCAAAATCCTTGAAATACTGCTTTATGTACGTTCTCTGCGCCTCTGTGGGGACTTCGGGGTCATCTATCATTATCGGGATGCCGACCTCTGTCCAGAAGCTGCAGTCCTCGTCCTGACTTCCGTCAATCTCGATGTAGTAGCCGCCGGTTACCGCTTCGCCCTCATTGTCTTCCTCTGTGACCACTTCAATGTTAACCTTTTCTTTGGATACTTCCTTGTGCTGAGCGTAACTGTATACTCCCTGGTATTCACCGTTGAGGTATACTTCCACGCTTCTCATCTCCGGGGTCCACTGCATGCCTATTATTCTGGATATCTCCATGGCAGTGATATTCCTGAGCAGGGTCTTGTCTGAATAATTGGCGAGCAGAGCCCAGTTCTTGTTCTTTGGCATTCCGAACACTTCCTGCTTACTTGACAACTTGACTTTCCACGGTTTCTTTGGCATGTTCCAAGTCGTGTTGCCGCGTCCTCTGATGCCCATTTCGCACGTCAGTTCCTGTACATTGGAATACAGGCAATCAGGGTCATGGAAGACGATGCTGCCGGGAACGTAGTTCTCTTTGTCAAGTATGGGTGCTCCACCTTCAGTCGTGATTTCTACGTAGGGAAGTGTGCGGGCCTTTTCCATTGCCACCACATATTCCTTTGTTGTGCCATCTGAAAGCGTGGCTGTATATCTGACAGGTGAACTGAAATCCAAGCTGTTGACGCCGCTCTTCTGTTCGATTCCGCCGACTTTCAGAGTCTTTCCGTTGAACTTGAATGATGGTATCAGGTTCATGTTGTCGAGACCTTTGGGAAGGACTCCCTTGATCTCTCCTTGAATAACGAAACAGTTGACGTCTTTCTCGAGTAGGGGATTGTGCTTTTTGAGGAAGCAGAAGTCTGATAACGGACAATCTGATGAGATGTCGGCTCTAATTGAAAGGACCTGCCCGTTGCTTATGAACATGCATAGCTCAAAATTTGTATAGTACAGATATACCAGCCGGCATTCTGACGGCTCAGGATTGTCTGTGCATGGGATTCCCGTATCTTTTGACCCCACGTACCAGGTGTTCGTCGACTTGTTGACTGATGGTTCGCTCGGAGCCTTTTCGGTGCAGTCGTACAGAAAATGCTTGTCAGTGGGTATCTCAAGTCTTGAACCGTCGTCAAATGTTACCGTGGAGCCGGACGAGGTTCTGTCTATCTGGGAGTAACACAGATCTGCGTTGTATGCACTCAGAAGGTTCTGGTATATCGTGTCGACGACGACTTCTGGTCCGTCGTGTTTGCATCCAGTAATGAAACAACATATGACAGCCATGGCAGCCCACAATGTCGAATGCTGTTTGTTCATAAAAACTGCGTACATATAATAGCTCGATTTTATAAAATGTTTATATTTGTGCAAATATAACATTATTTATGTTCAAACAAAATCCTCTGAAATATTTATCTGTGCTTCCAGTATTTGCGGCATGCGCTCAAAAGGCTGAGGAGCCGCGGCCCAATATAATCTATATAATGACCGATGACCATTCCTTCCAGACTTTAAGTGCTTATGGTCACCCGATTTCGATGCTCGCACCTACACCGAATCTTGACAGGATAGCTGATGACGGCATTATTTTCAGGAACGCTTTTGTCGAGAATTCCATTTCTGCACCTTCTCGTGCGACTCTGCTTACCGGCATGTACAGTCACCACCATTGCCAGACCACGCTGCAATATGGAATCATGGATACCACGCGGACATACTTTTCAGAGTTGCTCCAGCAGAGCGGTTATCAGACTGCAGTGATCGGCAAATGGCATCTTAGTGTTGAGCCAAAAGGATTTGACTGGTATGACATATTCTATGATCAGGGAGAATACTATAATCCCGGTATGCGAACGCCCTTGACAGGTGGCGAGTATGTCCGTCAAGAGGGCTATGCATCAACGCTCGTCACTGACCATGCCATCGAATGGCTTGACCTACATAAGGACGATGGGGAGCCGTTCTGCCTTCTTGTCCATCATAAGGCACCTCACCGCAACTGGATGCCGGCTCTTGAAGATCTTGAACTATACGAGGATGTGCAGTTCCCTGAACCTGCCACCTTGTTCGACGACTACATCGGCCGGGGCAGCCAGATGCAGCAACAGCAGCTTACCATTTCCGATTATATGGGATATGCCTTTGACTTCAAGGTTGAGGAACTCAAGGATGAACCGACCCTGCAATATATCAAAGATAGCTGGGATATTGCAATGCAGCCGCTGACGCCTGAGCAGAGGCGAATATGGGATGAAGCATATCATCGGATGAATGCGTCGTTTCTCGAAGACAGGCCCGAAGGTGATGACTTGCTCAGGTGGAAATTCCAGAGATATGTCCATGACTATTGCCGCACTATCCATAGCCTTGACCGCGAGGTCGGAAGATTGCTGGACTATCTCGACGAAAACGGACTTACTGAAAACACTGTTGTCATTTACACCTCTGACCAGGGTTTCTATATGGGTGAGCATGGCCTTTATGACAAGCGTTTCATGTATGAAGAAGCGTTGCGCACGCCTTTGATTGTAAGCTGGCCGGGGCATATAGAAAAAGGGTCTTCTTCTGCTGCCATGGTGCAGAACATCGACTATGCTCCGACAATCCTCGACATTGCAGGGGTCGATGTGCCTGATGAGATGGATGGTGAGTCGTTCAAGGATATCCTTCTCAGCGGCAAGGCTCCTGATACGTGGAGAAAGAGTATTTATTATCAGTATTACGATTTTCCCGCAGTAGGCAATGTCAGAAAGCATTATGGGCTCAGAAACGACAGATACAAGCTCATCCACTGGCAGGATGATGCAGCCGCTGGCTTGCCGGCGATCGATGAGTGGGAATTGTTCGACCTCCAGCGTGACAGCACAGAAGTGAACAATGTCTTCGACTGTGATGAATATGGCGATGTGCGTGACATGCTGATGGAAGAACTTGAAAACAAGCGCAGGGAGATCCAATGAACATTCGATTGGCGGAATGGAGTATTTTAACTAACTTTGTTCCTAAACAAAATCAAATGTTCAAACAACAAGACACGCAGTATGACACTTAAGTTAGATCACGAATCCAACACTCCGCTTTACCGCCAGGCAGAAGCGCTTCTCAGGAAGATGATAAGTGAAGAGGAATACGTAAATGGTAAACTTCTTCCAAATGAAGTGGAACTTTCCAAGAAGTTGGGCATTTCAAGGAACACATTGAGGCAAGCCATAAACAATCTCATGTTTGAGGGTCTTCTGGTCAGAAAGAAAGGATATGGTACAACCGTCGCACCCAGCAAGGTCATGAGCAATGCTCGCAACTGGATGAGTTTCTCCCAGGAAATGCATGCACTTGGCGTGGAGGTCCAGAATTTCGAACTCCATCTGAGTTGGAAGAAGGTGGCAAAGGAGTGCGCTGAATTCATGAACATTCCGGAGGGAACCAGGGTCCTTTGCCTTGAACGCCTCAGGGGCAAGCCTGACCATCCGTTTGTATACTTCATTTCATATTTCCATCCTGATATACATATGACAGGTGATGAAGATATGAACAAGCCGCTATACGACATGCTTTCAGAGAAGTATGGTGTCAACGTCAAGGTGTCAAGGGAGCTCATCAGTGCCCAGAAGGTCGATGAATTCCTCGCTGATAAGCTGGAAATATCAGAAGGAGACCCCATTCTTGTCAGAAAGCGTTTCGTTTATGACGACAAGTCCATGCCGATAGAATACAATATCGGATACTATCGTGCAGACAGCTTCTCATATTCTATAGAATTTGTCAACAATTGATATGAAAACTAATGCCAAGGTTCTTCCCGTCCTGTTCGGATTTTTCGTAATGGGATTCTGCGATGTCGTAGGCATCGCCACTAGCTATGCAAAGGTGGATTTCTCACTCAGTGAGACAGTCGCCGGCTTCATTCCGTCAATGGTGTTCATCTGGTTCTTCCTTCTGTCTGTTCCCGCTGCAGTGCTTATGGACAAATATGGCAGGAAGAAGATGGTGCAGATCAGCAACATCATTACTTTCATCGGAATGCTCATCCCATTCTTTCACTACAATTTTGTGACATGCATGATTGGATTCGTCTTCCTTGGAATAGGGAATACCATACTTCAGGTATCTCTCAATCCTCTTTTGACGAATGTTGTAAAGGGTGATGCGCTTACAAGCTCCCTGACTGCCGGTCAGGTTGTCAAGGCGGCATCATCTTTCTGCGGACCATTCATCGCTGCGTTTGCGGCCGGTGTCCTTGGCAATTGGAAATTCCTCTTCCCGATTTTCGCTGCTATCACCCTCATTTCCGGGCTCTGGCTAATGTTTACCAATATCCAAGAAGAGGAGTCCAACGAGAAACAGTCATCATTTTCATCGGTCATAGCCCTTCTAGGCGACAAGAAGATATTCATGCTTTTCATGGGGATCTTCTGCATTGTCGGAGTTGACGTGGGTATCAATACTGTTGCTCCCAAGTTGTTCATTGAACGCCTCGGCTGGGCAGTTGAGACAGCCGGACTGGCTTCCAGCGTCTATTTCATTTGCCGTACAGCCGGCGCTTTGCTCGGAACTGCTCTGCTCGCCAGGATGAAGGATGAAACATATTTCAAGGTAAACATAGCTGCAGCCATCGTTGCTATTGCGGCTCTGTTTCTCGTAGGCGGAAAGATTGGCATGTTTATTCTGATCGGAGCGGTCGGATTCTTCTGCTCAAGCATCTTTTCGGTCATTTTCTCAGAAGCGCTTCAAGCTCGTCCAGACCAGGCCAATGGCATATC
This sequence comes from Candidatus Cryptobacteroides sp., assembly GCA_045640445.1. GTDB lineage: Bacteria > Bacteroidota > Bacteroidia > Bacteroidales > UBA932 > Cryptobacteroides. The sequence goes on from JAZUFA010000011.1 coordinate 49,159, forward strand.
CGGCCTTATGATCATGGGTGTATGCGGTGGCGCAGTCATTCCTCCTCTTATGGGTGTGCTTGCAGATACAATTGGCTCCCAGGCTGGATCCCTGATCGTCATTCTGGCCTGCGCGTTATATCTTGCCTTTGTGGCATTCAGACCATTTGCAAAAAGAAAGGGCGCCAACTAGGCGCTCTTTCTTACGTATGCCTTGATTGTCATGCATTCCTTGCCTTCAGACAGCCCGTATGGCCTGATGGTGTATTCACCTACGGAGGCGGGAATGATGAACGTTTCTGCGTAATGAACCACGAAGGGCTCGAAGGCTCCTGACGGGCTCTCGATAATTGCCTCCTCGCCTTCTACGAGGTTGAGAACCTGTACGCCGCCGGAGGTGTTGTGAGCCACCGGAACGCTGAATCGGTGGCGGCGGGTCTCTATGAATTCGTTCGGGTGCAGGCCTGTCTTGACCTCACTCCAGCCTTCGCCTTCGGCTATGGGTTCGAAATGGTTTGCCAGATGCTCGAATACATAGTCGGTGTTCCTGTTCCACTGGATTACCTGACGGCCTCTTTCCACATTGATCGGCCTTGGCTTGCCGTCGAGCCCCAGGCGCTGCCAGTCCCACAGCTTGAAAGTGAAGATGTTGGGAGTTGCGCTGATTTCAAGTACCATGCTGCCGGCTCCCGAGCAATGGATCGTGCCCCCCGGGATGAGGTAATGGTCGTGCTTCTTTGCGGGAATCCTGTTGATGTATTTTTCAGTGTCGAAGACGATTTCGCCGCGCTGTGCAGCGCGCAGGTCTTCGATCATCGCATTCTTGTCGATACCATTCCTCACACCAAGATAGACCACTGCATCATCTTGAGCATCAAGGAGATAATAACTTTCGTCCTGGGTGTAGGGCATGCCCATGTTCTCATGTATGAACTGTGTGGTGGGGTGTACCTGCAGGCTGAGATTTCCGCCACCCATAGTGTCGAGGAAATCGAAGCGGATAGGGAAGTCCTTGCCGAAGCGCGCTTCTACGGCTTCGCCCAGGACTTCTCGGCTCCTAGAAAGGATCAGGTCCTGTGAGGGGAGCTCGAACTTGACCCCGTTTACCTCGAGAAGCAGACTGTTCTCCTCGGGGACGCAGTCAAAGCACCAGCCGAAGTTCAGCGCCTTCCTGTCGAGGTCGCAGACCTCCTTCATCCACTGGCCGCCCCATGGCGCCGGGTCGAAGAATGGGACTACTCGGAACGGCGACTTTGCCGTCCTGTCCATGCCCTCGAAGAAGGTTGCCCTGTCTATCAACTTGGGGTCGTCGGCCGCATTTGTGTCGAGCCAGAAGTCAACCTTGGTCATTATCTTGTCCTTGTACATGTCGAGCAGCCTCCAGTCGATGAACAGGCCGCGCTTGTACTGTATGGAAACCGGATCGTCGTGATTGTCGATTCCGAGGGCCTTCACGAGGTGCCTGCGGAAGCGCTGCTGGATTTCCCATCGTGCCATGTCGGCGTAGATGAGCGATGCACAATCTGGAACAACGAGTGATGCACCCGTGCCGAATACCAGGATGCGGCCAGAGAAAACGGCAACTTCCTTCCTGGCCTCTTCCAGCTTCTCCTTGTCAAAGAAATCGAGGATCCTGAGATTGGTCATGTAACCGAAGAGAACATCGTCCGTCATGAACGGCTGGGTCATCGCGCGTAGCTCATCTTCACTCTTCATCAGCGATCTGGTGTCGATGACCTTGTCGAAGCCACCTGACAACTCTACCTTAATTCTGTCCTCGAATGTCCCAGTATAGAGATCGACTGCGACTATGTCCGTGCATTCTTCTGTGATTATGCGTCTTGCTTCACCCCATCCACGCACCAGGAATCCCTTGAATTTTGTTGACGGATATTTGTCGTAGTTTGCTAGTCTCATATTGTCACAAAGATAAGCAATAGTTTTGTGCAGAGTGGATTTTTTCAGTATTTTTGTCATATTAATCAATACCACATGAGAAAACTCTTCACGTCTTTCCTGACACTGACATTAGCCGCTGTCTGTGCATTTGCCGCGCCCGAGCGCGACTGGACAATCTATCTGGTCCAGCACACCCATACCGACATAGGCTACACCAAGCCCCAGACTGAGATCCTTGCCGAGCATCTGCGCTACATCGACTACGCAATCGATTACTGCGACATCACAAAGGACTATCCCGACGATGCGAAGTTCCGCTGGACCTGCGAGTCCGCCTGGGCCGTTTCGCAATACATAAAGGTACGTCCGGCCAAGCAGGTGCAGCGCCTGAAGGACTGCATCAGGCGTGGCCAGATGGAGGTCACCGCAATGAAGTTCAACATGGCGGAAGTGGCGGACGAGAACTCCATGCGCTACTTCCTTCTTCCTCTGAAGGAGCTGAAGGAGCAGGGGATTCCCTTCTACGGCGCGATGCAGAACGATGTGAACGGTGTTGCGTGGTGCCTTGCCGATTTTCTTCCTCAGGCAGGCATAAAGTTCCTTTGGATGGGTCCGAATACTGATCGTGCAATCGAGCCTTTCGACCTTCCGACTCTATTCAGGTGGGAGTCGCCATCAGGCCGCAGTCTGATTGCTTTCCGTGCTGAACACTATATGAAGGCCGACATGCTCGGCATCCTCGAGGATATCCCTACTTTCGAGCCCCAGCTGCTTGAATATCTCGAAGGCCTTGAAAAGACCGGATATCCTTTCAGCGAAATCGGCATGCAGTACCTTGGCTCCTTCACCGACAACGCACCTCCCTCATACAAGGTCTGCGACCTCATCAAGGAATGGAACGAGACCCATGAGTATCCTAAGCTGCGCTCGGCCACAGCCCACGAATTCATCGACCTGATTGCCGAAAAGCATGCTTCTGAACTGCCTGTTTACCGCGCTGCCTATCCTGACTGGTGGACCGACGGATTCGGCTCCGCCATGCGCGAGACCGCCGAGGGCCGCAAGGCCCAGGCCGACATGATCTCCAACCAGGGCCTGCTCTCCATGGCACGCATGCTCGGCTCCGAGCTGCCAGAGGGCGTGAATGCTGAGATTGAAGACATACACGACAATCTGCTCTTCTACGATGAGCACACCTTCGGTTCATGGGATTCCATAGACAACCCGACCGGCTATCAGTCAGAACTGCAGTGGGCCTGCAAGGGCTCCTTCGCATGGGCGGCTCAGAAGAAGGCGAAGCTCCTCTTCGAGACCTCCGGCGGCCTGCTTCAGAGCTATATCCACCGTGCCGAAGTGCCTACAATAACATTCTTCAATCCGCTTGCATGGGAGAGGGATGCGTACTGCGACGTATATGTTGACTTTGACATACTTCCCGATAATTCCGGATACCGCATAGTTTCTGAAGACGGTGATGAAGTCTCCTACCAGGTATACGAGAAGAGGACGGAGGGCGCATACTACAGGATGCGTGTCAGGAATCTGCCGTCGCTCGGCTACCGCACATACCGCATAGTCGAAGCTCAGAAGGCTGAGGAGCCTGAGGAGCCTGTATCCGATCCCAAGCTGGATGTCCTTGAAAATGAGTTCTACTGCATAACTGTCGACCCTAAGCGTGGCGGCTTGAGCAGCATCTATGACAAGAAGGCCGGCCGCGAGATTCTCGACAAGGAATCGGAGTGGGCCGCCGGCCAGCTGATCTATGAGACCCTTGACGAAAGATGGAATTTCAAGGAGTACAGATACGAGAACCTGACACGCAGCACTGTCAAGGGCGTGACAGTGAGTGCCGGTGTCAACGGACCTGTGTACCGCAGCCTTGTTGTAAGCGGCCAGGCGGACGGTCTGTCGGAGCATGGATTCAGGTACGAGATCAAGCTTTACAACGACGAACCCCGCATCGAGCTGAGTTACGCCATGAGGCCCCTTCCCGATCCCGATGCGGCTTCTTACTATGTTGCCTTCCCGTTCGAAGGCGAGCGTCTCACATTCGACGTGCAGGGTGGTTTCGTAAGCCCGGGCGAGAACCAGCTTGAAGGAACTGCAAGCGGCTGGAATACCGTGCAGAACTTTGCCGCAGCCCGTTCCGACGGCTACCAGGTTCTTCTTACCTCAAAGGAAATTCCTCTCATGCAGCTTGGAAACCTGCTCGAGGGCAAGTATCAGTACAAAAAGACCTACGACAAGACTCACATCTTCTCATGGGTGCTCAACAACTACTGGACGACAAACTTCCGTGCAACCCAGGAAGGTGAGATTCACTGGAACTACACCATCACATCAAGCCAGGACAACTCTGACACAAAGGCGCTCCGCTTTGCAATGGGCGACAGGGTGCAGCCTTATGGCCGCGTGATCCCCCAGGGTACTCCCGATGACAATCCCACTATGAATTCATGCCTCGGCGTGACATCCGACAATATCACCATCACCTCGATGGCTCCTGCACGCAGGAAGGGCTATGTCATCCTCCAGGTCCGCGAAACAGCCGGCACTACGCCCACTTTCGAGCTGACCTCCGGTGGCAGGACCTTGAAGTTCAAGAAGGCGGACGCTCTTGAGAACACCCGCGGACGCCGTGTGAAGAGCCTCAAGCTCGCTCCATATGACGACATCTTCGTAATGGTCAAGTTCAAATGAAACTGAGATTTCTGCTGGCCGCGGCATCGATGCTCGCAGCCGTACAAACACACGCCGGGGGGCTTTCACAATACGTGAACCCCTTCATAGGCGCGTCGACTTCGATAGACGCCGCCGGCGTGTACCACGGCCTGGGCAAGACCTTTCCCGGTGCGGCAACGCCCTTCGGAATGACGCAGGTCAGCCCGAACACCATCACAGGCGGCGACAACGGCCCCGGATACAGCGACGAGCACCGCAGCATCGAAGGTTTCGCTTTCACTCAGATGAGCGGAATCGGCTGGTACGGCGACCTTGGCAACCTCCTTACCATGCCCACCCGCGGCAGGCTCCGCACATGCGCAGGCAAGGAGGACGGCAGTCTCAAGGGCTGGCGTTCCACATACGACAAAGACTCCGAGACGGCATCGGCAGGATACTATTCGGTCCGTCTTGCAGATTACGGCATCCTTGCCGAAACAACAGCTTCCCCGCACGGAGGCGTGCTCCGTTTCACTTATCCTGAAGGAGATGACTCCCGCATCCAGATAGATCTTTCCCGCCGCGTTGGCGGATGCTCCGACAGGCAGTATGTGAAGGTGCTGGACGACCATACAATCGAGGGCTGGATGCTGTGCACTCCGGAATGCGGCGGCTGGGGTGACGGTGGCGGCAACGCCCGATATACCGTATACTTCCACGCCGAGTTCAGCAAGCCCTTCGTGAAGCACGGCTTCTGGTCTGCCCGCATCCCGGACAGATGGTCAAGGCACAACGGCGATGTGGCAGGCATGAAGTATCAGAGGAGGGTCCGTCATTCCCGCATACTCCGCGGCAGGGACGAACTTGAAGGCAGGCACGTCGGCTTCTTTGCCGAATTTCCCACAGGGGAAGGGGAGCAGGTATGCATGCACGCCGCCATCTCCTTTGTTGACCTTGACGGTGCAAGGAAGAACTTCGAGGCAGAGCTTGCCGGCCGCTCTTTTGATGAGATCCGCACTGCAGCCGCTGCTATGTGGGACGATGCTCTCTCGAAGATAAGCGTGGAGGGCGGATCGGACGACGATCGCACGATCTTCTACACCGCGCTCTACCATACCATGATAGACCCCCGTCTCTACAGTGACGTTGACGGCAGGTACATCGGTGGCGACTACGAGGTGCACCATACCGGCGAAAGCTTCAGCAAACGCACTATCTTCAGCGGCTGGGATGTATTCCGCAGCCAGATGCCCCTATGCACCATCACCAACCCCCAGGTTAATGCCGACATGATCAATTCGCTCATCACCCTTGCGGAGGAAAGTGGAAAGAACTACTATGAAAGATGGGAGTTCCTGAACGCATATTCCGGCTGCATGCTGGGCAATCCTGCAATAAGCGTGATTGCTGATGCCTGGGTGAAGGGAATCAGGTCGTTCGACCTGCCGACCGCTTATGAACTGTCAAGGAATACGTCTTCGCTCATAGGAAACGGCAAAGACGGCTATACTCCCGGCAGCATTTCCAGCACACTCGAGAACGCTTATACCGACTGGTGCACAAGTATTCTTGCCGATGCCTGCGGCGATGCCGAAGGCAAGGCCTGGTTCCTTGAGAAGGGACAGGCGTACCGCAACGTGTTCGATGCGGAAACCGGCTGGTTCCGTCCGCGTGGCGAGGACGGCTCGTTCGAGCCGGTGCCTGAAAACGGAAGGCTGTCCGAAGGCTACGGCTGTGCGGAGAGCAATCCGTTCCAGCAGGGCTGGTTTGTGCCGCATGACATGGACGGCCTCTTCGAACTCATAGGCGGCAGGGAGAAGGCTCTGGAAGAGCTTGACTACATGTTCAGCGGAACTCCTCTCAACTTCCAGTGGAACCAGTTCTACAATCACGCCAACGAGCCTGTACATTTCATACCTTTCCTCTATAATCTGCTCGGCCAGCCTTGCAAGACACAGAAATGGACCAGGACCATATGCCGCAATGCATACTTCAATGCAGTGGAGGGCCTCTGCGGCAACGAGGACTGCGGCCAGATGTCGGCCTGGTACATACTGGCCGCCTCAGGCATACATCCAGTATGCCCCGGCAGCACCCGTGTGGAGATTACAAGCCCCATGTTCAGCAGGGTTGAGTTCAGGCTTGATCCTGTTTATCATACCGGTGACACCTTCACCGTGATTGCGCACGACAACAGCGACAACAATCTCTATATACAGAAGGCAGCCCTGAACGGCAGGCCTCTGAATGATTGCTACATCGACTATTATGACATAGCAGCCGGCGGCACTCTGGAACTCTGGATGGGTCCCGAGCCGTCGCAGTGGGGAATTGAAAATCAATAAACTATCCTATATGAGAAGACATCTGCTAATTCCTGCAGCCTTGATTGCTGCACTGTTCGTAGCTGGCTGCGCTCCCAAGCAGGATTCTGCGGCTACCGCCACGGAAGTCTATCTTGACGAGAACGCTCCCATAGAGGAGCGCGTCGAGGACCTTCTTTCCAAAATGACCGTAGATGAGAAGATCAGCCTCATGAGGTCGATCGCTCCCGCGGTCGAGCGTCTTGGCATCGAGAAGTACTACCACGGCAACGAGGCCCTTCACGGTGTTGTACGTCCCGGACGTTTCACCGTTTATCCTCAGGCAATCGCCCTCGGCGCAATGTGGGACCCAGCCCTTGTGGAGGAAATCTCCGGTTCCATTTCCGACGAGGCACGCGCAAGGTGGAACGCCCTTGACCAGGGCCGCAACCAGACCCTTGCCTTTGCCGACGTCCTTACATTCTGGTCACCTACCGTGAACATGGCGAGAGACCCCCGCTGGGGCCGTACAGCCGAGACCTACGGTGAGGATCCCTTCCTCAGCGGCCAGACCGGCGCCGCCTTCGTGCGCGGTCTGCAGGGCTATGATGACCGTTACCTCAAGGTCGTTTCAACTCCCAAGCACTTCGCAGGCAACAATGAGGAGCACAACCGCTTCGAGTGCAACATGGAAGTCAGCGAGAAGCAGCTCAGGGAGTATTATCTGCCCGCATTCGAGATGTGCGTGCGCGAGGGCAAGGCAGCGTCTGTCATGGCCGCCTTCAACTCGATCAACGGAGTCCCCTGCACCTGCAACCCATGGCTCCTCAACAAGGTGCTGCGCGATGACTGGGGATTTGACGGTGCCTATGTCTGTGACTGGGGAAGCGTCAAGGATATCGTGGCCGCTACCGAAGCCGGTCTTGATCTGCAGATGCCGTTCAGCGGCACAAGTACAGGCGAACT
>JAZUFA010000012.1:0-67992 GCA_045640445.1 Candidatus Cryptobacteroides sp.
CATCTTGCCGGTAGGGATGTTGCCCTTCCATTCTATGGTCTGAGGCTTCGGCCCCTCCTTGTATACCCAGATGGCATTGAGAGTCTTGCCGTCCTTGTTGGCTGTGAACCACACGTCGCCCTGGTGATAGTTCTTGGTGATGCGAGTGTTGTAGATAGCATGACCGTACTTGCGCAGCCAATCACCCACACAGCGTAGTATCAAGGCAGCAATCTCATCGATGGTTCCGTCAGGTTTGGGGCCAACTCCGAGCAGGTAGTTTCCACCCTTTGCGACAACTTCGACAAGATTGGCGATGATGGCAACGTTGCTCTTATAATTGGGGTTGTTCACCCAGCCCCAGCCAGCCATCACGTCGCAGGTCTCCCAGGGGAAGTCGAACTGTGCGGGAGGTATCTGGCATTCGGGCGTCTGGTAGTTCTCGAACTCACCGCGGCATGCGCGGTCGACGCTGATGAGGCCGGGGTTGCGCTGGCGTGCTCCTTCGAGCACATCGCCAAGCTCGACCTCCTTGCCTTCAATCCAGCCGCCGTCAAGCCAGAGTATGTCGATGTTGCCATACTCGCCGCTAGTTATCTCATTAAGCTGGTTCTTTGTGTAATCGACGTATGAGCGCCACCAGTCGGGATGCTGTGCCTTGTCGTAGTTCTGAAATCTGTCCGCTGCAGCGAACTTGGGATTCCAGAAGTCCTTGCAGTGCCAGTCGGGCTTAGAGAAGTATGCACCTACCATGAAGTCCTTCTCGCGGAAGGCGTTGAAGACTTCCTTGGCCACATTGCTGCGTGGATCTGAGCCGAAAGGCGTATTGGTGATCTTGAAATCGGTGTATTTGGAGTCGAACATGCAGAAGCCGTCATGATGCTTGGTGGTGAATACCATATACTTCATGCCTGCATCCTTCATGATGTCGGCCCACTTCGAAGGATCGAACTCTGTAGGATTCATCTGGGATGAAAGTCCCCAGTACCAATTTCTGAACTCCTCGAGCGACATGCCCAGCTGCTCACGTGCGGTTGTCTCAAAATCGAAGTCCTCGCCGCAGAGTCCCCAGGATTCAACGATTCCGGGTATTGCGTAAAGACCCCAGTGGAAGATTACGCCGAACTTCAGGTCCTGCCACTGGTCGAGCTTTGCGAGCACCTGCTCGTCCTTGGGAGCGGTGTAATGTCCCCACCAGTCGTCGAGCCTCTCGTCGAGGAACTCGCCGATTCGGTCGAGCCAGCTGTAACTGCCGGTGCCGGGAGCAGCTGACCTCTGGAAGCAGTGGTTGCGCGTTGCCAGCGTATGAAGCTCGCTCTGCACGCCCATGGCGCGCATTTTCTCCCAGATGCGGACAGATCCTATAGGGGAGTACACATCTGAATCGCCGTGCAGGAAGAGCATGGGAGCCGTGTTCTTGTCGAAGTTGAATTCCGGTGCAAGGTAGAGCTCCTCGCCGTCGCCGTGCTGTGTATTGGCGTCGTTAAAGCCGTCGGAGAGAGTGTAAGCCGGGTAGATACCGATGCCCCACTGTACGTTGCAGGGGAGTTTGTCGATATCGTCTACAGGAAGATAGGAGTTCGTTGCAGATGAGGTCACACCCATGAGGCAGAGATGTCCGCCTGCAGAGCTGCCCATGACACCGATCTGGCCGGGGTCGCAGCCGTGCGAGCGGGCCTCGGCGCGTACGACCCTGATGGCGCGCTGGATATCCTGCCATGCGGGAGTGTGTTTGGCGAGATTGGTCTCGGCTGCGGGACGGGGAGTGCGGTACTTGAGGGTGACGACGGTCATTCCTCGTTCGTTGAGATAGCGTCTTGCCGGATCTACCTCAAAGCCGTCAGGGCTGTTGCCCATATATGCACCGCCGGACCAGATTATCTGAACTGCATCGGTCTTGCGGTTTACGGGGATGTGCCACTGAATGTAAGGATGCACCTGGTCAAGGCCGTCGTTCGGCATCTTGCCCTCCGGCCAGATATCCTCCTCGATAAAGTCGATGCGGTCCTCGTCGCTCGAGTAGCGGTCCATGATGGCGACCTCCTCGCCGAGAGGCTTCACGAATTCCATTTGGTTGATGAACTCGATTCCACGCTCGAGGCCGAACGGTCCGTGGCCCCTGTTAGGGTAAAGGTGAAGCTCTGCAGGAATGCCGCGCTTGTGGAGTTCCTTGTAAACGAGAGTTGAACCGATTGGGGTGTAGGGATCCTCACCGCCATGGTGGAGGCTGATCGGGCAGGTCTTCTCGTCAAACTTGAAGCAGTCTGAGATCTTCACGTCCGGGCCTATGCCCTGACGCTGTGCAGGGTCGCCGTTCTCACCGTCGGTGGTCACATAGGCGGGAGCGTCAGCGATAGCCCAGTTGATGTGGCAGGGGATGTCGTCGATGGCGTCCACCTTCTCGTATGCGGGAGTCTGTGAACTTGTCGCAAGCAGCAGAGCCAGGTGAGAGCCGGCAGACATAGAGATGGTGCCGATCTTCTCAGGGTCGAAGCCACGCTTCGCAGCCTCGCTGCGGACCATTCTGACGGCACGCTGACCATCCTCCCATGCTGTCTGATAGATGGGCAGGCCCTCGGGGCGGGGAGTGCGGTATACGAAGTTGACGCACTGGAAGCCCAGCTCGGTGAAACGCTCGTTCCATTCCTTGATCAACTGCACGTCGCAGCAGCACATGTAGCTGCCTCCCGAAATGAGAATCATGCACGCGCCGTTGGGATTGGCAGGAGCCTGGAACCATTCCAGATAGGCGGTACGATGCTCCTCCGCATTGAATCCGGGACCGAATTCATTAACCATTGCGGCAATCTGATGTGCCTGCGCGTCCGGCATACGGCCTTCCGGCCATATGGCCTCGCGCTCCTGTGCTGCCATCAGCAGTGGCAGCAGCAGTCCGATAGTCAAAAGTAATTTCCTCATATTCAATTAACTGCAAAATTTCTGATAACACAGCCGCAGCGGCTGCCCTCTGTGGGAACCTTGAGCTCGAGGCTGTGCATGCCTTCCGGCAAGCCCTCGCCGAGCATGAAGAGCCAGGGGATGTAAAGATCGCCGCTCCAGGCGGTATAAGTGTCAAGATCCTTCCATTCGCCTCTGTCGATACGGTAACTGATCACAGCCGCATCTGGCCCGGAGACGCAGAAGATGCCGACTGCGTTGCCGGTAAAGTTAAAGCGGAGGAAACCTCCCGCAGATGTGGCAAGCATGGGCACCTCCACAAAACCGGGGCGTGTACCGACCTGAATGGAAGGCTTCCAGCATTGTTCGTTCAGGAAGCCTTTTACGGCAAACGCCTGGGTGGGAGACACGAGCTTTCCGTCATCATAGCAATACGGATCTATGGGTGTTGGCATAACGTGGGCGGCAGGGAAGTACGAAGCCTTGGTGCAGGCATCAAGCAGCGAATTGATGGATGCAGTGTAGAACTTGTGGCCGTACCATGCGGGATGGCAGCCGCCGAACTGCTCCCAGGTGAGTTCGCCGGCCTGGATTCTGTCGTGAATCTCCTGTACTTCATTTATGGAGTTCAGATGGTAGCGGTTTGCAACACGCTCGTGGTTGAATACGACATCGGGCATTTCGCCGGATTCCATGAGGGGGATGAACGGCTCGTAGGTGAAATGCATCAGCACAATGTCCATCATAGGGTTGGCCAGGAGTGCATGGCGCACCACGCCCTCGACGCCGCGGACCTGTGCCTGAGGATTGAATCCGTTGGTGTCGTCGTTGACTGCGGCCTCGAAGAACATCAGGTCGGGAGTTCCGTGCTGGAGGACGTCCTGGGTGAAGCGGAAAGCGTGGGGAGTTGAACCGAGCGAACCGATTCCGGCTTCGATGAACTGGAATTCGGTGTCGGGGAAGCGCTGCTGCAGGTCTTCCTTTATCTGGTCGCGCCAGCCGCGCATCTCTGTGATGGAACCGCCCAGGAATGCCACGCAGGCCTTCTTGCGCACCGTCATTGCATAAAGGGAATTGTCAAGATTGCCTCTTACGCTGATGCTCTGGCCTGATGAATAGCCCGGAGCGTAACGTTTGATGAAATCAACTATGGGCTCGGGATCTTCGAGGCTATGGGGATGATGATCGCAGTCGGGCTTGAGAATAAGCTCCGCTGTACCACCCATCTGCTGATAGGCATCACGCACTGGCTTGAAGTTGTTTTCAAAAGGCACGACCTTGTCGGCACCTCCGCAGACTCCGATGATAGGTATGCGCGCCTCGGCGATGGCCGGGAGGCGCTGCAATGCGTTTCCTTCAAAATATGGTGTTACGTCGGTGTCCTGCATAGACCAGCAATCGAGGAACTGGGCCCAGAGTTCCTCGTTCGACCTGCCGGGCCATGAGGTTATGTCGCAAACCGGTGCGTCGAGATACATCGAGGCAACGGTCTCCGGATACTCGGCAGCCCATGCGAAGCAGAAGTATCCGCCCCGGCTGAACCCTTCGAGCGTGACCTTGGGGTTCACGCCGAAGCGGGCGAGGGCATCATCGTAGAAGTCATATGCCCAGCTTACGCTCTCCGGACTTGCATAACAATGTGTGACATCGTAATACGCAATATGCCAGCCTTGTTCAAGAAGGACGACGTCTACTGCAGGGAATGCGTCGAAGAAGGCCGGACGCCATATCCAGGGATTGCCCGGGGCGGGCTTATCGGGGACAACCATGATTGCGGAACGTCCGCCTACCTCATAGTCGTAACGGGTTCCGCCGTGCCAGTCTGTCTGTGCAAAAAGGCTCATCGGGGCAAGGGCCAGGATGGCGGCAATGATCAGCATCTTTCTCATTCTTCAAATTTAGCAAATCTTTCCAAAATATGCCAATGCAACATTTCAGGCCCGTCATGCATCTTTTTAATGCATTGAGTAGTTTTATCATGAAGAATTCAATCAAGGTTATTGTTATTGCACTGGCTGCCGCCACGCTTCTGGCAGGCTGCAAGAAAGATCAGGTTCCATCATCAGCTCCCATCCTTCCCCCCGTCGAGTCAGTAAGGATCGATCTTTCCACATTTACCGGAACAGCTACCAAGTCCGATTACTGCAACGAATATTTCCAATATGTTGTCGAGTCGGTCATCAGCAACTGGAACACTCTTTACGAGCAGATAATCAACATCCCCGTCAACGGCTTCGAGGCATTTGTAAACATCCAGCCTGTATATCAGGGCGATGGTGTTTGGATGTGGCAGTGCGACGTCAGGGACGGCTTCACCACCTATACAATCTCTCTTCTTGGAGAGGAGCAGAAGGACCATGTGGACTGGGAGCTCGCAGTCTCAAGCGAGGGCCTCTTTACTCTCAAGAACTTCGTATGGCTCACCGGAACATCCAGCAAGGATGGCCGCGAGGGTGAGTGGAAGGTAGCCGTAGGCCCCACCGACCTCATCTCTCCCACCGACGTTGCAGTCACCAGCAACTGGCAGTGCGACGTTAACCGCAAGATCAGCAAGGTGGAGCTCACCTACGAACTTTCACATCTCTGCTGCGGAATCAATCCCTTCTTCCACAACAGCAAACTTACCTGGATGGCATACGCCACCGACGATGCATATGACCATTCCATCAGCGCATACTACAACCATATGGGCATGGCATGGTGGTCAGCAAGCGTGGAGTGGAACTCTACCGACGGCTCAGGCCGCGTAAAGTGTGCCGACAAATGGAACGACGGTGCCTGGTATATGTGGCCCGGACACGTAAGCGAATAATTCTAACCTTACATATTCATACAGCAAGCCCCTGCAATTCCAGTTGCAGGGGCTTGCGATTTATCAGACCGACCGAATTAGATCGAGAGTATTCCAAGAACGTTGATCAGTTCCTTGTCGATGGGCTTGTCCCATTTGATAGCCCTCGTTATGGGTACGTAGACAATCTGATCATCCTTGATGCCTATCATGATGTTGCGCTGGCCCTCCTGAAGGGCATCGATAGCGGCAACGCCAAGGCGGCTTGCGAGAATTCTGTCATATGCGGTAGGGGTGCCGCCGCGCTGCAGATGACCGAGTATCGAAACGCGCACGTCATACTGGGGATACTCCTTGCGGACTCGCTCTGCATAATGCATCGCTCCTCCGTCCTTTTCAGAAACCAGGACAATGCTGCTGTTCTTGCTCTTGCGTATGCCTCGGTTGATGAAAGCGGCCAACTGGTCGATATCGGTGCTGTCCTCGGGGATGATAGCAGCTTCGGCACCGGCTGCGATTGCACTGTTCTGGGTAAGGAAGCCTGCATCGCGGCCCATGACCTCCACGAAGAAGATGCGGTCGTGAGAGGTTGCGGTGTCGCGTATCTTGTCGACGGCGTCCATGATAGTATTGAGCGCGGTGTCGTATCCTATTGTGGAGTCGGTTCCATAAAGGTCGTTGTCGATGGTGCCTGGCAGGCCTATCACGGGAACGTCATGCTCCTTGGCAAGCTCCATTGCACCGGCGAGAGAACCGTTGCCGCCTATGACGACCAGAGCATCCATGCCGTATTTGCTCATGTTGTCATAAGCCTTCTGACGACCTTCGACTGTCAGGAACTCCTTGCTGCGGGCAGTCTTGAGTATGGTTCCTCCGCGCTGTATGGTGTTGCTGACACTCTCGGTGGTGAACTCCTTTATTTCATCGTTGATGAGGCCTTCCCAGCCACGGTATATTCCGTATACTTTCCAGCCCTGGTAGATGGCCGCCCTTGTCACGGCCCTGATACAGGCGTTCATTCCGGGAGCATCGCCTCCGGAAGTCAGTACGCCGATGGTCTTGATCTCTTTCATTGTCAGATTGACTTTTGTCCGGCAAAGATACAATTTCCATCGGCATACCTCAAAATTATTCTTCCTTTATACAGCGTACGGGTGATCCGTAATTCTTGGAGGTGGAATATTTCAAACTTGAGCCATACCATACATAATTGCTGCCTATACTGTTGCATGCATCACAGAATTGGCGCATACAGTAGTAGTTTCCCGGGAAGTTTGTATAATTATAAAATCCCTGTTTGGGGAAATATATCATCTGCGCTTCAGGATTGTCTTTTTGTGACAGATATCCCAATGGTGCATATAGTTCACAATTTCCTATACCGGGAAAATTGCCATCGATGTAATTGCACAATGGATCAATCGTAGCCACTCCGTCCCGGCTGTAACGCATGACATTGATCATGGAACTGAACGGTACTCTCCAACCAGGGGGACAAGGGTCAAAGAATGACTTGTTATCCCTTGCTTCCGTAAAAGCGTGCGCCGCATCAGAATAGTAAAGTCCGCCATCCGTAACCTCCTCATGGTCCGCATCCCTGTCTGTGGGGTCAGGGTCGTTCCAGCACTGTGGATTTCCGTTGATATCTTTGTTCTGCCCAAAAATGTCACTGGTCCACCAGCCGATAGTATTTACATTTTGAATAATATGCTTCGTCGGATTCATAACCGAAAAAGGAACGTCGCAGTCGCCACCTGCCTGAATTACGTACCACTCGTGCTCATTATATTTTGTTGGCGCCATATCTATGCTGTATTTCCAATATGGATTAGAAGGTGTGAAAAGGGGATCTTTCCTGCCATATTGATAAAATTTGGCAGACACTTCCTTGGAGGCATGCCATATCGGGTCAACACAACCCAGATCGCGGTCCATCAGATAAGCCTTGCCATATCTTCGTCCTGCAGCCCAGACAGACTCTGTGCCGTCTTTCTCAATTGTACCGAACCGGTGTACATCCCCGCCAGGCACTGCGTATATGAACTTGCCATCCACAGGTTCGTTCCCGTCTATTGCATCCGGACGATAATCAGTTATCCACAGATGCCAGCTCCACAGAATCTTGTCAGGGTCATCCTTGTATATTCCCACAAGCACATTCCCATAACGAGCATCGGAAGGTACATTCACGTATATGCGCTGGCATGGATCCATGTATGTTCCACCTCCCGTGCCGGACTTTGTTGCAAGAAAGGCTGTGGCCTGCTCCTTTGTCATTTCAAAGTCGCTCCATATGATTCTTGCATGCCATTCGTCGGAGGTTCGTATGAAGTTCGAAGCATATTCGGGATTCCTGTCAATTCCATACCGTCTTCCCCAGAATGTGTTCGGCCTGTGGACGGCGTTAAACGAATATGTGCTTGTTCCATGTGGAGAGGGGGCGAGCATGTAGCAGTTGGAGTCAACGTCGAAATCCATTCCGCCGTAATCGATTACACGCGTATCGAGGTCAGGATGCCCCTTTCCGTCAAAAGCCAATGAAATGTCATAACTTTTATTAGGCTCCACATTATGTTCCAGGCCGCCATCATCACCGAGATAGCAGGTGTAGACGATGGGCTTGTCGTGAGAAGGGCCATAGAAACCGCTGATCTGCAGATAGGTTGCGTCGACGGTCGAACTTCCACGCTCATTGGCCGTTACATAATATGTAAACGCCTGGGATTGTTTCTCACCGGGCACATATTTGACTGTATCAGCCTGATAGTCGATGGTTTCCTTTGCAAGTGGCGATTTTTGCGTATGAAAAGAACCGTAATTGCTCAACAGATAGTCGCGTCGGGAGACGTTGAACATTTGAAGTGACGAAATCACCAGGCCGTCAGCGCCGGTATTATTCAGGTTGACCCTTACTCTGGCGACCGAACGCTTGAGAAGGACACTTACATGGGTGTTGCCGGAAATCCTGGTTACTACCTGGGCGTTCATCCTGTAGTATGATCCGGATTCGTCCGCATAACCGAACAGGTCCTGCTGGCATGCGATGAACCTTGTCTGTTCCCGTATTTCTCCCAACGTGGTGAAACGCGGCACAAGCCCGAAAGTGTTGGCAAGGAAAACCAGCGTATGCTCGGAGCCCTGGGAACTTATCAGTTTGATGTTGTTGTAATCCAACCGGTTTTCTTCATCGGCTTCGGGGCCATCAACAAGATAATGGACCTCGCCCACAAGCTGGGCATTGTCATCAGTGCCATTGAATTGCAGGATACAGATGTTCTTTATATCTGAAGAGATTTCATCGCCCTCCGATGCCGACTTTGTCGCCGGACCGGCGCCATACATGTCAGCTACTTGGAAATCCAGTGAAATTGGCACTTCCTCCAGTGAAGTGCTGCCTTTGGGTTCAAAATCATCAAACACTTCGGAGCAGGCGCAGACAGATGTTACCACCAATACTCCGGCAATCAATTTAACATATTGTTCTTTCATGATAATAAGCAGTTTCAGTCTTCACGGACACAACGGACCATATATGAGTTGGCACGGCTTTGAACCGGGGTTCCATATGTCGGTGTCATTGTCACACTCAATGCTTGACTGGTGGAATATGCCTGGCAATACCATAAATACTGATTCCCCTGAGATCCATTCCAAATACCGTTGGTCATTCGTAAATTATATGTACGGTAGAACCTGATTACCTGCGTTGCGGCAAGATCATCCGCCGGATTGCCTCCGGCCGGATAATAATCGAATAAGTAGTGCTTCGAGCCTTCCGGTATAAATATATTTGAACTGGGAGCATAGATGCTGCCAGTACGTGGCAGGCGCCAGCCCGGAGGGCAGGGATCGAAGAAGGATTTGTTCTCCTTCCCTCCTTGGGACGTTTCTTCATTCGATGTCCGGACTGACGGGCATGGGTCGTTCCACATAATGTCCTTTTGGCTGAAAATATCGGTCTCTATTGTCCAACACTTATAGTTGGCTATGAAATTTGTAGGATGCGTAACGGAATACGGCACATTATACCCGCCTGTGTCCATCCCACCGTTCGGAACACCGTTGACCACTTGCGCAGGAGCGTTGATAACAGAGTAATTCACAGGTGTGACCATACCATTATCCTTGCCTTCAGAGCCGAACACCCTTGAAGGATTGAACTCTTTGTCATATGTCCAGACGGGAACATTGTTATTGAAAGGATCCTTTCTTCCATATTGGTAGCTTTTCCCTTCTGTTTCAAACTCGGAGAGAGAACCCACCGCACGGTCCATCAGGTAGGCATCTGCATATCTTTGTCCGGCAGCCCAGATTGATACTTTTCCATCATAACTGGCATCGGATGCGAATCTGATGACCTGGCCTCCGGGGACATGATAGACGTATTGATTCTCCCTGGGCGCCAACCCTGCAATCTTGTCGGGATTATAGTCGGTTATCCAGAGATGCCAGCTCCAGACAATCTGTTCGGGTGCTTCGGGATTCTTATATATGCCTATCAGAACATTTCCACCAGGATGCCCGGCCGGAATGATTACGGTAACCCGCTGGCTGGCATCCATATAGGAGCCGGTGGCGTCGCCCTCTGCAACTGCGAGGAGCGAGCGTGCCTCTTCTCTGGTCATCTCGAAGTCGCTCCATATGATTCGGGCATACCATTTGTCGGTAGGGTGAATGTAGTTGTTGATGTATTCCGGATTGGAGTCTATGCCGAAACGGTTGCCCCAGAAAATGTTCGGGCGGTGAACCACATTGAAGGAATAAGATGCGACACCTCCCATCGGAGGATTGAGGATGTAGCAGTTCGCATCTACATCGAAGTCGAGGCCTCCAAGATCACTTATTCTCGAGTCAGATTCCAGGTTTCCTTTCCCGTTGAATGTGATGTCATATTCATATGCGGTATTAGGATTTATGTTAAAATCCTGCTTGAGGTCGGCACCAAGGTAAAACGAATATTGTATGGGCTTGTCATGGTCGGGGCCATAATAGCCAAGAACTTCCAGGCGGGTGGCCGCATTGTCGACGCATAATTTATTCTTCAGATACGGATCGTCGTTGACGATTGCTCCACGCTGGTTACATGTCGAGTAGTATGTTATGTACTGGTCCTGTACCTGGCCTTCGGTATAGTCCAGGGTGTCGGCAGGGTAGTCCATCAGATGGGGGACATAGCGGTCGAACTGATCGTGAAACGGCTCTTCCCTGAGCGAAAGGACGTCGGATGAATTGTATCTGTAGTCGCTGATATAATAATCCTTTCTTGGGACATTGCACAGTTTGACAGAGTGTATCATCAGATCGTCCTTGCCCGTATTGCTTATGTGAATGCGGATGCGCGCCATGGAGCGCCGGAGCGTGGCCTTCAGATGCGTGTCATCAGAGATTGCAGACACTGCTATGCCGTTGAGACGCTGGTAGTAGCCGGTATCGTCGGGGAATCCTTCACCTTGGCCGGCATGGCCGAACAGATCTGCCTCACAGTCTATGATCCTTGTCTGATTCAGAAGCACGCCAAGTGTTCCGAACCGGGGAATTCGTGTGAATGTGTTGGCAAGTATCACAACCGTGTGCTCCGCACCGTTGGAATCGACGAGGCGTATGTCGTCAAGTACACTGCCGGCATCGGATGGGAGTGAATAATAATGAACGTCGCCCACCAGCCTGGCATCGTCATCCTTGCCGTCATACTGGAGAACACAGATGTTCCTGATCTCGGGTACAATGCCGTCAGAAGGGTCGTTCACCGATCTTGTGCGGGGCATATTGGAGGATTCTTCCGCTACGTCAAGATGCACATGTACCGACACATCCTTGCCGCTTTGATTACAAACAGTATTATCCTGACCCAAATCCACCATGCACGATACTGCAAGGAGGGCCAGGGAAGAGGTAAACAACAATGATAATATATTCTTCATTTCCGAATCTTTATTATGCTTATTCCGGATCAGCGATCAATCCCTGACCTGGGTCAACGTCAACATGTCCCCAGGTATCCACATCGATTTCTTCAGTATCTACCGGTAACGCTATACCATAGTCGACAGACTGCGGAACATTCTCCCATTCTGCGGCAATCAGTTCTGCCGTAATGCTGGCGGTGGACAGTTTGATAATCACATTGTATTCTACCATAGGCTCAACGTTGGCAGCCAGCCTGACTGTCGATTTGAGCCTGCCTCCGGTTCCGGAGTAGATTACAAGTTCCGGAATCTGTTCCTCATATGTGTATTTTCCTGTGTTCTTATCGATGCTGCCATAGTCCAATGAAAAAATCGGGAACTGGCGTATTGCCGTTACACATTGGCCTTCATTTAGCTCGCTGTTCCATTCAGGAACGGCGGAATCCTTGATGAGACATATGTCATCCTGCCCGTCTGGAACAAATAGTATATTTCCGGGTACCGTTTGTCCACCATCTTCCGGATAACAGTTTCTTGTGTAAGCCATGAACGGATCGGAGAAGCCCCTGTCGGTCTGAGGATCGACATAGACCATCTTCTTGGGCTTGTACAGGGCACTTGTTATCACGTTTCTGAAATGCAATGCATGCAGATATGACATATCGAGATTCCCGCACATGACGATTACGTTGATTCTCGCGCGCTTGTCCCGTAGCACAACAGGGTCGGAATATATGTATTGTCCTTCAAGAACGGAGGGCTCGAAACTCAGGCCTGTGATGGGGCTGCTAACATAGAATTCCTCGTCGATGTCAAGTCTGAAGGCCCACTGCTTCGGGTTCTCCTTGTTGTCGATGACAGTCAATCTGCGTGCCGGTGAGCAGACAACCAGAGTCGTATATTTCTCACCGGAAAGCGGTTTCATGTTCAATGCGTATTCAGTATCGTTCTGTGTTCGGGAGAACCAGTCGTCCGCGTCCCATGGAATGATGTTGCCGTCGGCGTCCAGTGCGTTGCCGTCATTGTCGACTTTGCACGGATACAGCCAGCCCTTCTCAGGATTCATATATCCGCAATATGATCCGTCTGCAAGGAGGTTGTCGGTGTCGCCATTATAGAACTGGCAGACCCTGTATGTGCGGTTTTCGTCGACATGAGGACTGTCGGACAGTTTGGTAAAATAGAGGCAGGTGCCGGAATCCGCGGAATCTTGCCCCTCTGTCTGGAGCGGCCTGCAGGACGCTATCGCACAGGTGGCAAGCATGACTGCAAGCAATTGTTTAAATATCAATCTCATATAAAGGGTCATCCTGAACGGTCCACTCTGCAATCTCGATGCTGCTCAAGCGGACAAAATTGTCATAAGTAAAATTGAAGATGTATTTGTAGCCTGCCTGGAATCCGTAAACGTCGGAAGTTCCATGCCTGAGTTGCTCCCTCAAAAGAGGTATTTTTGCAGACAACTCGATTCCGTCGATGGTGAAGGAGAACTCGTAATCGCCATCTTCATAGTCTTCCCCTTCCTGAGTGGGTACTATCGAAGAATGCATGTATGTATTGACGTTACCGCCACTATACTGAGATTTGCGATACCTTAGCGCAGCAACCAGGGAATCACAAGGTTCCAGGGATTCAAATCTGCAACGAACGGCGTTGAATATGCCTTTCTGGTACATATGACCGCTTTTTCTCTTAAGAACCACCGTGGCTGAGCATGGGTCTGCTGCGGTGTTTTTGTCAGGGTGGTTGGAATACTCATTCTTGTTTACGACGTTGACCTCGATACGGGCCAGAGCTTGACGGAAATGCAGACCTACCTCCACTTCATTAAGTGCTGAACCTTCGGAAGAGTTCTCGGCATTCGGGTCGATATTCTTGTTGGAAGGGTTGTCCACTTTATTCTCTTCCGCGTACATCAGGGAATAATAATGAGCCGGATCAGAAATCCAATTTACCGTGAAAGGTATCTGCTCAGGGGTCGTGACTGACGAATTATAAGGATAATATGCGAACACGTCGGCCGTGATATTTTCGTCATCAACCTCTTTGGCACTTATTACCAGCGAATTGAAGCTCGAACTCGAACCGGAAGGAGTGAAAGTCCATTCCTGAACTCCGTCCGTAACTTTTGTCTTGGATGAAATGTTGTTCATGCCGGTGCTGAAAGGCTTGTATGGATTGTCCAGCCCGTTCGCGCAATGGTCGCAAATGAAAATTCCAATAGCATCGGTGATTCCAGTGGCCATAAGCGATTCCGATGCCTTGGTTTGAATCGCACCGTCCTGCACCACACTCGAAAATCGGAGCGCAAGTCTGCCTTTGATTCCGTTGTCTGCTCCCGGGTCCTTGCGGCAGGCGCAGAGGGCAAGAAGCATGACAGTCAGATAAAACAACTTTCTCATCAGTCTATCAATTGTGATTCATATATGTTTCCCGAGTCTTCCCAGTCAGTTGCATAAGCCTTCATATCCAGTACGCACAAACTTGCCAGTTCGATGGTTGCGCAATATGATATGGTCTTCGAAGGCTCCCACGCAGTGCCTCGGGGAAGTTTATATTCAACCGTGGGAAGTACCGATATGGGTATCCAGAGCCCGCCTGCCAGAGTGTAGGCCGTTATGATAATCTGGACTGTGGCATCATCGGTAAGCTCCTGGGGGAGCAGGTACAGGCGCCCGTTATCGGTGCTGTTGATCTTGACGAAGTTATCCATCCTGGATGCTTCGTAGGTGTCGCCTACAACCTTGATCCAGGAATCGGTCAGATGCGGCTGGTCGCGATTGAAGGTGAGGTGATATTCACCATCCCGGGCAGTGGTATCCCGGATTGGATCCCACATGAAGGGTACATCCTCGTCCATGACATAGGTTACAGTGTTTGTGCCCACGACACCCTTGATGTATATGTCGGTGACCCTGAACTTGTAACGGTCGCTGTCTGCGCCCAAACCATTCACGAAGAAGAAAACACGCGTGAGGGCATGCTTGAAGTTCATGGGGACGGGGCCCTCTGAACTGAGGCGGTCAAGAACGGGAATCGAGAGGCACAGGTCAAGTTGGGTGGTGACGTTCGGATCAGGTTTGTAAGTACCTCTCAGCAAGCCTCCCTTGTAGTCTTTTGAAGGGATGATGAAGGATTGCGCGTTCTCATTCGCGTCCTGCTGCTTGAAGTATGGTGCATAGCCGAAGAAGGACAGCGAACCATGTATAGGCCAATAGAATTCATTTGAAGAAATCCATTTGTCCGGCGACTTGGGATCCTGCTCTATCTTCGTGTTCTTCATGTAGTTTGCCGCCTGCGAGCCGGAATCGAACTTCACTCCCGGCTGGGTATAGCCTGCGTATACTCCGAATCCATAGCGGGCAAGTGTCTCCTTGTCATCGATCGGCCTTGTGCCCTTAGTGACCTTGTCGACCACAAAGGAGACTGGTGAGGATTTGTCCCCGGTCATACCGTCCTCAGGGTCGAGCCTGTCCCTGCAGGAGCTTGACAAAGCGATCAGGGGCAGGGCGATGAACATTGATAGTATTGAAAAGTTCTTCATTGTAATGCTACTTGACTTCTATGACTGTTCCGTTGCCGGTGTCCATGTTGCTGGTCTCCACGGTAAAGGTGATCTCATTCGGGTTCAGGTTGAAATTGTAGGTGTACTTCCTGCCCATCTTCCACTTTACTGAAGGGTCGTAATACTCGAAGGGAATACTGACGGCCATTTCCTCGATTTCGTACTCCGTGCTGGCCCTCTGACGGAACCAGATGGTAAAATGCCTCTGCTCCTTGGGTATTATAGCTATCTTGCAAGTTACATCCTTGCTCTTGTTCAGAGGAGTGAGGACTTCTACCGAAGGTACAGGAACATCGCGTGCATCGAGCTCATCGACGTCCCACTTCAGGATGTTCAGAGGGTGCTGCTGGACATACAGCCTGCCTCCTGTGTATGCGTCGTGGACGATAAGGCTGTCGAGGAAGATCAGATCGTCACATTCCGAGTGGAAGTTGAATTCCAGCACCGCCTGAGTATGCATGAAAGTCATGTCGATGGCACTTCCGTCATATTTGCAAGGGCCGGCCACGGAGTAGAGCACTTCGGAAGATCCGTCGAAGTTTCCGGGAAGATCGACGGTAAGGCCGTCGGTGTTATGTGTGTCGCCCCATGTTACAGACGAAGAGAGGTCGGTTTGCGAGGCTATGGCGAGGAAATCCATCTCGCCGCTGTACGACCAGTACTGAACGGGGGAGCCGTGCCAGAGGCTGTCGGTGGAGCTGAATGAGAAGGGGATGCCCGTGAAGTAATTCCTGGTGTTCGCAGGCTTTGCCTTGTCGGTAAGGAAGGCGGACATCAGGATGGTGTAGTCGGTAGGCAGCACCGTGGTGTCGACTATGCTTCTGGTGTCGGCACTTCCGGCCGCAGATACCGATATGGGTATCTGGCTGCCACCGGTATCCGGCACGGACTTTTCCTGGCAGGAGACCGCTCCGGCCAGGAGAAGAATGGATATTATTGCGTTCTGTTTCATTTCGCGAACCGGAGGGGGAGTCGAACCCCCTCCGGACAAGTTGTTGTATATTAGATGTTGAAATCCTCTGATACCTCGTCGAATACCTCGACGGTAGGAGCGGCGGTAACCTCGTTGATGGTGATCTTCACGTTGTAGGTGTACCTTACACCCTGCTCCCACATGCCGGAAGTCAGGCTGCACTCATACTCGAGACCCTTCTGGTCGCCAAGGTCGTAGTTAAGGACGAAGTTTGTGTGCCTCTGGTCAGCAGGAAGAAGCATGTCGATCTTTGAAACCTTGCCTGCAGTGTCGACCTCAGCAACCTTGGTTGCAGGGTCGAGATCGAAGGGGAAGAGACCGGGAGCGGCATCAACCATTGCGATGTCTGAAGCCACCTGGTTGAAGAAGTTCCACTTTGCCGTGCAGTTTGCACCGTCGCCGTCGGCAGTGATCTTGAGGAGGCCCTTGCCGAAGATGTCCTTCCAGGTAATGCTGTTGACTGTGAGCTTGAGGTCCTTCTCACTCTCTGCAGTGATGTTGATGTTGAAGTGGATCCATGCCTGTGCGTGGCTGAACTCCAGATCGACTGTAGGGCTTACAGCACTTGCTGAACCTGCAGCAAAGATGATGTCGTCCTGATAGAACTTCTCGTCAACCTCGAGGGATACCTCGTTTGCATCCTCCCACTCTCCGATGTAGTTGCCTTCATTACCTACGGAATAAGCGAGGAAGTTGAATGTATCGTTGCCAAGGGGATAGTACTTCTTGGGTGTTGCGTGCCAGAGACCGTCGGTGTCGTCCTTTGCATATGTCTCGCCTACGAAGAAGTCCTTGCTTGCTGTAGCATCGTATGCCGAAAGGCTCATTTTGCGGACAGTGGGTGTGAGAGTCTCAGCGCTGGGGTCTGTGACCTCCTCGAAAGCGGTCTGTGATGCATCCCAGCCTGTGTAGCCCTTGGTGACTACATTGTTGAATGCAATGACAGAAACTTCCTGTTCTGCAGGTGTCTGTGCGGGAACCACGGGTGCTTCCTGCTTGTTGCAGCTTGCAAGCACGAGACATGCAGCTGCGGCCATCAAAATTGTTTTTTCCATTGTTTTGATTGATTAAAGATAAAAGGTTAATAAAGATTGATATATGTAATATCATCATCCCAATCGTTGACCTTTGGGTCGAATCCGCTCTGCTCCCGGGGCTTTATTTCGCCGTGGAAGCATAACTTGAGTATATGGCTCGGGTCGTTGTACTGTTCGGTTATGTCATCCTCGAAGTCGTACGTTCTGCCGCCGGCTCCCGTTACCACGATGTGCAGGTAAGCCTTGCCTACCGACTCGGGTATTTTGCCGAAAGTGCAGAAGGTTGAACAGAGGCAGTACTTGTCGAAGTCGACCCTGCAGGGTATGTACAGAGTCACTTCATCCTTGCCCCTGGTATCGGAGGAAATACGGTTGTCCCTCGAATGGCCGAGGAGATAGACTTCGACGGAGCTGATGTTCTCGAGCCCCTTGAGGGAGTCGACCTGAAGGTAATAGCTGTCGAGTATCGTGGACACGTCGGCGGTTATGATGTGCGTTTCATCGTCGGTCGAAAGATAAGGGATGGTGTAGCCGGGGAGACGTCCGACAAGGAGATGGTCGGGCTCGCGGATGACTGTGCCGAGGCTGTCGGCGGGAGACTCAAGTTCGTAAGTGCACGCAAGGGCGTCGTTGTAATTCTCGGGGAACAGGACCTGGGTGTATTCGGTGTTGGCGTTGTAGCACAGGATGTCGTATGTGCCCGGCTCGAGGCCCAGGATCTTGCCGCCCTCTGCGTTGAAATGACAGGTTCTGACTATTCTGCCGTCCTCGGGGTTGTAGAAGCCGACCGTCATCAGCGAAGGCTTCACTGGTTTGCGGTGCATTGCGGGATCGTTCTCGGAAAGGTCGAAATTGAACCTGATCTCCAACTTGTCTTCCCTTGTGAGGATGGGGTCGCGGCGGCATGACATCAACATTGCTGAGACGATGACCGCCATTGCGGCAGGAATAAGGATTTTATGGTATGATTGCATTTTATTCGTCTTCGTTGGGTACTGCGTCAACCATTTTGAAAACAGGCAGCACTATTGACACTCCGGCCTTTATGGGGATGAGGCTTCCGAAGTGGAAACGCTCGAGGTCGCCGTACAGCTTGCCGCCGGTTTCATAGACTTCGTAGTTGCGGCTCTGCATCTGGAAGAAGCCGATGCCGAGGTCGAAGTCCATGTGTGCGCCTCCCTTGCCGAGTATGGCCGAATACATATAGTCGAGGCCGATGGCGTAGAATTCTCCCTGCTTGCCCGTCCAGTTCTGGCCATAATCATAGTAGCCGCCGGCGCCTGTGATTGCAAGCGAGTGACCGCTGAGCCTGAACTTTGCTTTTGAAAGACCGGGCGCATGCCTGTCGCCGAACCAGTACCTTGCTTCAACGTATCCTCCGAGCAATTGTGCACAGTTTTTCTGAGAAGGATACACCGAATTCATCCACGGGCGCCAGGCCCAGGGATAGTACCAGTCGGCAGCTACCGACAGCCTGTTGCCAACAGGAACTTCCACACCTATGTTCATTGCTGGCAGAAGAAGATTGCTCCGGAATGCCATGAAGGGGATTCTGAGCAGGCTGTCGCGCTGCTCGCGCTTCAAGGCTCTGTACGACTGTGGAATGACGGCAGGCGCTGCGACCGGCTGTTCAACATTGAAAGTCTTTGGTATGTAATATATGGTATCGCGGTGAATGATGACCACGGTGTCTCTCCTTGAGGGACATTCCTGCCTGCATTCAGGCTTGCGGGCCACTATCGATATCTGGCCCTCGCCGGAACGGAGGCGGGGGAATATGTTCTGGAGCATCCAGCGCCATGGCTCGCCGCCCCGGTCGCGTATCATCTCGATCTGGCAGGCGGCCTCGTTGCCTCTCTGGGTATTGGAGACGACACCATAGCGGTCCATAAGTGCGAACATGTCCCAGCGGCCGGGGAAGTATTGCTTTGCCATTTCCCTTCTAAGGCCGCTCCAGTCGATACCTACAGGGTCGATGCGGACCTGACTTGCGGAAAGGCCGAGATGGGCCATGAGATAATCCCGGATCGATCTTGCTCGGTTGAAGGCAAGCTCGCGGTTGTATTCGATGCCGCCTTCCGGCGAACAGCCTGTTCGGATAAGGATGTAGTCGAAGGACGATGGATCATCGCCGTACTGCTTATGAAATTCCTGTTCGAAATTCCACAGGGTCGGGCCGTTGTGCTCGTACGACATGTCGATGTTGTACATTGCGCGGTGGAAGTACACTTTGGCGGACAGCGTATCCGCCTGATGTGCTGCCGCCGCCGTGCAGGACCCTAGGAATAAAACAGCAATTGCAAATCTTTTGATCAAGCCACAAGTCATCAGATTTCTGTTTTCAGTTTAATTCGGGAGCAAAAGTCGGAACATCTATTTCTTTTCACGGGATAGATTTTCCTGTGTTTGGTGAAAATGGTCGGGACTTGTACTTTGACCGTCACTTTTGACCTATTTATGAGATGTTTTTCGTATTTTTGGACAACTAATACGACCATAATGAACAAATTCACTATTCTGACCATCCTCGCGGCCGCGCTCGCCTTCGGCTCCTGCGCACCCGACGAGGACTTCGCAACTCTCCAGGCTGAATTCCAGAATCCTCCCCAGGAGGCCCGCCCCCGCGTATGGTGGCATTGGGAGGACGGCAACGTCACCAAGGACGGCATACGCAAGGACCTCGAGTGGATGCACCGCATAGGCATAGGCGGCTACCATCACTTCGACGCAGGCATCAACATGGAACCGGTTGTGGAAAACCGCATGGTCTACATGCACGACGACTGGAAGGACGCATTCCGTTATGCCATCAGGATGTCCGATTCGCTCGGCATGACCGTCGGCATCGCAAGCTCGCCGGGCTGGAGCAACACCGGTGGCCCCTGGGTTGAGAAGGACGACGCCATGAAGCGTCTCGTCTGGAGTTACGTCGATGTGGAGGAGGGGAACGGTCCCGTCCAGCTTCCCCAGCCAAAAACGAATCTGGACTATTATAAGGATATAAAAGTGCTGGCCGTCTATCTGCCCGACGACTGCCAGGATTACAGGTCCATAAAGGTCTACGGCCGCGGAGGCCGCAACATGTGGAACGTCCAGCCCTATGACCACAGCCTCATCCTCGAGGCCACCGACGACGGCACGACCTACAGGGAAATCACCCGCATCCCCGGCACCAATGCCGGCGACATCACCGTGAACTTCACCCCCACGAAGGCCCAGGCCTTCCGTCTCAGAAGCGAAAAAGGCGAGAAGGTCCCCGAATACACACTCTTCAACCAGACCCGCATAGAGCACGCTGAGGAAAAGGCCGGATTCAGCTCACCCTACGACCTGAACGAATTCCCCACCATCCTTCCGGAAGGGGAGGACGTGGCCGCCAAGGAGTCCGTAACCGACCTCACCGGCATGATGCAGGAGGACGGAACCGTGAACTGGGACGCTCCCTACGGCACATGGCGCATAATCCGCTTCGGATACACCCTTACAGGCAAGCGTAACGGTCCCGCACCCAAGGAGGCCACGGGCCTCGAGGTCGACAAGCTCGACCAGCGCGCATACCACGATTACTTCATAAAGTACCTCGACATGTACAAGGAGGCCACAGACGGCATGATAGGCAGCAAGGGCATCACCGAACTGCTCGTCGACAGCTACGAGGCCGGCTGGCAGACCTGGACACCGAAGATGTTCGAGGAGTTCGAGGCACGCCGCGGCTACTCCATGCTGCCGTGGATGCCCGTCCTTACGGGCGAGATACTCGAGAGCGCAGAGGCTTCCGAGAAGTTCCTCTTCGACTGGCGCCGCACAATAGGTGAACTCTATCAGGCAAGTTACGAAAGCGTCAGGCAGATCGCAGACGAATATGGCATACAGACAGTATGCCTCGAATCGCAGGAGAACGGCCGCGTGTTCGTGACCGACGGCATGTCGATAAAGCGCCATGCCGATGTGCCCATGGCAGCATGCTGGGCCAAGGTCGACCGTCCCACCTCCCATTCCACCATACCCGTTGCAATCGCCGACATGCGTGAATCGGCATCGCTCTCACATCTATACGGAGGCCAGTGGGTTGCAACCGAATCCTTTACTGCCGACGGCTGGGAAGACAATGCCTACACCTTTACCCCCGAGCGCATCAAGTGGCTGGCCGACACCGAGTTCGCCAGCGGAATCAACCGCATATTCGTGCACGAATCATCATCCCAGCCCCTCGACGACTGCAAGCCCGGCCTCGGCCTCATGGGCTACGGCCAGTGGTTCAACCGCCACGAGACATGGGCCGAGCAGGCCAGGGCATGGACCGATTATCTTGCCAGGACATCCTATATGATGTCCCGCGGCAGCAATATAGCGGACGTGCTCGTATACTATGGCGAAGACACCAATGTCACTGCAAAATATGCTCTCCAGGAATTCCAGGTTCCCGTAGGATACAACTATGATTTCATCAACGCCGACGGCCTCTTTGACATCGAGGTCAAAGGCGGCCGCATAGTTGCACCCTCCGGCGTGGAATACAGTGTCCTGTGCCTCGACATCGCCGGCCTCCCTCAGTCTGAGGAAGTGGCTGCACGTCTACAGGCCCTGAAGGATGCAGGCGCACCCATATGCGACGTGAAGGACCTCCAGGCAGCAGTTGCCTCCACTCCCAAGGACGTCGACGGCCCTGCCGACCTGCGCTTCGTACACAGAAAAGCCGGCAACACGGAATTCTACTGGATAGACAATCCCGCCGACACCGATATGGTTGCGGAGATTTCACTGCGCTGCTCAGGCAACGAGCCCGTGATCTGGAACCCCGACAATGGCGAAATGACTCCTTGCAGCTACCGCATCGAGGACGGCAGGACGGTCATCCCCATGAGCATGCACTCCAACGACGCCGTATTCGTTGTGTTCACTCCCGCGAAGGCCAAGGCAAAATACAACGCACCTGCAGCCCCCAAGCCTTCCGGCAAGAACCTCGAGCTCAATACCTGGAAGATGGAATTCCCGCAGAGAACCCTTGATGTCGAAGGACTTAAGGATTATACAACCTTCGAGTATGAGGATGTGAAATATTTCTCCGGCACCTGCAAGTACACGGCAGTGTTCTCTCTTGACAGAGCCCCCAGGACTGCGATCCTCGACCTCGGCAGGGTATGCGACCTCTGCGAGCTCAAGGTCAACGGCGAATATCTTGGAATACTCTGGCGTGCACCCTTCAAAGCAGACATCTCAGATGCCCTCAAGGCAGGGGAGAACACAATTGAAATAGATGTGGTCAACACCTGGGTGAACCGCCTGATCGGTGACGCTCAGCCCGACTGCCCCAAGGTAACCACCTATACAACAGCCGAATTCTACAAGGCCGACCATGCACTGGCGCCCGCCGGCCTGCTCGGCCCGGTAGTTATTGAATATTAGAACTTCTGTCCTAGAAGCAGCAGGCTGAGAACCCTGCTGCGACGGATGAGACAAACCATGCAGTAGCAGAGCACGAGCTCTGCTACTGCTATTATTGGCGCAGCCAGACAGGACCAGGGGAGCGGTATGTAGATGTGAAGGCAGTGTATGAATATTTCGAGCGTGAATGTCTGCAGAACATATATGCCCAAGGTTGCACCGCCGATACGGCAGAGAGTATCCGCCCAGCTGAAACGCCTGATAAAGCCGTATACGGGCTTAGAAAGGAAGAAGAAGAGCAATGTGCCTGCTACACCTATTGCAAGCCTGTAGAGGGTTATCCCGAGGTTCTGCAGGTCAATGGCGCCGTCTTTGAAAGTCTCGGTGGGAACCATATAGACAGTAAGACGTCCGGACCAGAAGGGGAGAAGTGCCAGGAAAACGACGGCGGAGAGTATGGTCCAGAGCTTCCAGTGGCTCTCCAGTATTTCCACTCTGTTACCAATCAGCATGCCCAATACGAACATTGGCAGCATGAAGTTCAGGTTGACGATCTTTGCTCCCGGTACGAGTATGATTCCAACGGTGGCGACGGCAGCCGCAATCCAGTCTTTCCTGCACAGCTTGCACAGGGGATACATTATGATAATGCAGAAGAACAGACACTTGAGGAACCATACGGAGTTCATGAAGCCGTTAAAGGACATCTCACAGAGGTCCGCAATGGCACTGGTCCTGCTTATGAGCATTATTACAACCCCTATGAGAAAGGCGGTTACCGAAGGCACCAGCAGCTGTATGGCTTTGTCCTTGAGGACGGTGGGGAAGTCCTTCCTTAGGGCGGACCTGAAGAAGAATCCGCTCAGGAAGATGAACAGAGGCATATGATAGGTGTAGATGAAGCTCCATATCGGATGGTCCCAGAAAATGTCGGCCGAGATCTGCTCGGTGGAATGTCCGAGCAGCACGCAGAAGATTGCGAAGAACTTCAGAAAATCAATGTACTCTATCCGTTTTCCCATATTACATAAAAAAGAAGTCCGGGCATTGAAGTCCGGACTTCATGATAAGATTAAAGTTCCTGGAGGTTGAAGTTGCGCCAGAGGACGACGATGTCGCATCCGTCGTGTACCTGGAGCATGAGACGGCCGGTGCTCTTTGCGAAGCACTCGTCGTTAATGTCAATCATGGGCTCGCCGTTAAGCCAGGTCTGCACATGGTCGCCCTCCACGCGGAGGCGGAGGTCGTTCCACTCGCCGGGCTTGAGGATATTCTCCTTCTCGTCAGGGATCTGCACGAGCCAGCCGCGGCCATATGACTCATAGATACCTGCGGTGTCGCATCCTTCGGGTGCAACCTCGCACTGCCAGCCGTTGACATGGTTGTAGTCGGTCACGAATGAGTGGAAGAAGAGGCCGGAGTTGCCGTTGGAGATCTGCTTGAACTGCACGCTGAGGTCGAAGTCCTTGTAGTACTCGCGTGTTCCAAGATAACCGTACTGCTGCTCCGCACCGTTCTCGGTTACGAGATTGCCCTCGGGATCCACATACATGTTCATGCAGCCGAAGAGCTCCCAGCCGGTGAGGTCCTTGCCGTTGAAGAGGCTCTTGACCTCTGCAGCAGGCTTGTGAGGGAGTTCGCGTATCTTGATATTGCGGAAAGATGCGGGATCGCCATGGTCCTGGAGGCAGATGAGGCCCTCATGTGCAAGGCCGTACTCGGGAGCATTGGCCCATTTGCCGCTGTTCTTCCTGGCGAACCAGTCGTCGGTCCATGCCTCGAACTCGAGGATCTTGACCCCGTTGATCCAGTGCTCTACGTGGCCGTTGTCGAAGACGATCTTCGAGGTGTTCCACTCGCCCTGGGGATTGACGGGCATATTGGCCTCATCGGGCAGATGCATTGCGTAGTCGACGCCGAGACGCTGCCATTCCTCAAGCTTTGCAGGAGCGTTGACCTCCTCCCAGCCGTCGTTGTCGATAAGCTGGTATTCGGGGCCGGTTACATAAGGAACATCGAACTGCTCACCCTCGAGGACATGGTAGATCATGCCGCTGTTGCCGCCGTGGGTCAGCTTCCAGTCCCATACAAGTTCGAAGTCGGCGAACTTGCGGTCGGTTACAATGTAGCCGGAACCGTCGCTGCCGTCGCCGGGAGCCTGGATGCAGCCGTCGACGACCTTCCAGCCGTTGGTGAGTTCTGTTCCGTTGAAGTCGCGCCAGCCTGACATGGTGGTGCCGTCGAAGAGGAGCTGCCAGCCTTCAGCCTTCTCCTTGTTTGTAAGGGTGTTGGGCTTGGGGGAGCAGGCGCATGCTGAAGCAATTGCAACAGCGATGATGACAATCTTAGTAATGGTTTTCATAAATTTAAAAAAAAGCCGGCACCAGGGCCGGCAGATTCATATTGAATAAACTAACCGTCTTAAATTAGTCAATCTCTTCAATAACGGGTGCCTCGGGAGCGTTCTTCATGACTGAAGCGATTCCCTGCTTCATTGTGCGCTCTGATGCATACATCTGGCTTGAGCCGATAACCTGGCCGTTGCTGGCCTTGAGGTTGAAGAAAGGCTTGCCGTTCTTTGCAACCTTGACCTCGAAGCGCTCTGCGATAGCAGCGTTCTTCTTTACAGACTCTATGCCGTTGAGGCATGACTCCTTCTTTACATAACCCTCGCTGGTGAGGATAACCTGACCGTTTGTAGCCTTGAGATTAAACTGGAACTCGCCATTCTTGCGAACGGTAACAATAAATTTACCCATAGTAGTGTTAATATTTAAGTGTTAATAATTGTTTCTATCGCACAAATATATAAACATTTTTTGGTAATTTTGCACACGCAAAACGAAAACAATTATCAAAATAATATCATGACATCCATTTCAAATCTTCAGAAAGCTCGCGCCGCTTATCAGCCCAAGCTTCCCAAGGCTCTCCAGGGCCCTGTAAAGGCAGTTGAAGGCGCCGCAACCCAGTCAGTAGGCAACCAGGCAGAAATCAAGGAACTCTTCCCCAACACATACGGAATGCCCGTAGTGGAATTCGCACAGGGTGCAGAGGCCAACACCGCATCATTCAACATCGGTGTAATACTTTCAGGCGGCCAGGCCCCCGGCGGACACAACGTCATCTCCGGTCTGTTCGACGGTATCAAGAGCCTTAACCCCAACAACAAGCTCTACGGCTTCCTCATGGGTCCCGGCGGACTTGTAGACCACAAGTACATCGAGCTCACTTCAGATATCATCGATGCATACCGCAATACCGGCGGTTTCGACATCATCGGCTCAGGCCGTACCAAGCTTGAGGAGACCGACCAGTTCGAGAAGGGTATCGTGATCCTCCGCGAACTCGGCATCAAGGCTCTCGTCATCATCGGCGGCGACGACTCCAACACCAACGCCTGCGTACTCGCAGAGTACTATGCAGCAAAGAACTACGGTGTTCAGGTAATCGGCTGTCCCAAGACCATCGACGGCGACCTCAAGAACGCACAGATCGAGGCTTCATTCGGCTTCGACACCGCTTGCAAGACATATTCAGAGCTCATCGGCAACATCGAGCGCGACTGCAACTCAGCCCGCAAGTACTGGCACTTCATCAAGGTGATGGGCCGCAGCGCTTCACACATCGCACTCGAGTGCGCACTCCAGACCCAGCCCAACATCTGCCTCGTATCCGAGGAGGTCGAGGCTAAGGAAATGAGCCTCGACGACATCGTCGCATACATCGCAAACACCGTTGCCGCACGCGCAGCACAGGGAAACAACTTCGGTACCGTCATCATCCCCGAGGGTCTCATCGAGTTCATCCCCGCAATCAAGAAGCTCATCTCCGAGCTTAACGACGTTCTCGCTACCGACGAAGCAAAGACGGTGGCACGCGAAGACCAGATCGAATACGTAAAGGCTCACCTCTGTGCAGCAAACCTCGCAACATTCAACAGCCTCCCTGCAGGCGTTGCACGTCAGCTCGCACTCGACCGTGACCCTCACGGCAACGTACAGGTATCCCTCATCGAAACCGAGAAGCTCCTCTCAGAAATGGTAGGCAAGAAGCTCGCTGAGATGAAGAAGGCAGGTGAGTACTGCGGCAAGTTCAGCGCACAGCACCACTTCTTCGGTTACGAAGGCCGCTGCGCAGCTCCTTCGAACTTCGACGCCGACTACTGCTATTCACTCGGATTCAACGCATCACGCCTCGTCGCATGCGGCAAGACCGGTTACATGTCTGTAATCCGCAACACCACAGCTCCTGCAGAGCAGTGGATCGCCGGCGGCGTTCCTATCACAATGATGATGAACCTCGAGAAGCGCAACGGCAAGATGAAGCCCGTTATCCGCAAGGCCCTTGTTGAGCTTGACGGCGCTCCCTTCAAGTTCTTCGCTGCAAACCGCGAGAAGTGGGCGATCGAGACCAGCTATCTCTATCCCGGTTCAATCCAGTACTGGGGACCTTCAGAGGTCTGCGACCAGACAACGAAGACCCTCCAGTTGGAGCAGAGCAAATAAATTCACTGCCCCGTGCAAGGCAACGTAGATATAAAACTGATCAAGTCCCTGAAAGAAAAAAAGTTCAGGGACTTGAACGGTTTATTCACCGTAGAGGGTGAGAAGATGGTCCGCGAGGCTCAGGAGTCCGGATTCGAGATTGTCAGGCTGATAAGGCGTGAGGAGGTAGGCGAGGAGACCATGAAGAAGATTTCACTCATGACCACTCCCAGCCCCGTGCTCGCCGTTGTGCGTATGCCGGAGGACAAACCCGTCCAGGCCGGCGAAGGCCTGTACCTGGCACTGGATTCCGTAAGGGATCCGGGCAACATGGGAACCATACTCAGGATGGCCGACT
Organism: Candidatus Cryptobacteroides sp.; assembly: GCA_045640445.1. Classification (GTDB taxonomy): domain Bacteria; phylum Bacteroidota; class Bacteroidia; order Bacteroidales; family UBA932; genus Cryptobacteroides. The sequence continues at coordinate 27,380 of JAZUFA010000012.1, forward strand.
GGTTCGGCGTCAAGGCCGTGTTCGCATCTCCCGATTCGGTGGAATTCTATAACCCCAAGGTCGTACAGGCCTCTATGGGAGCCATATTCCGCGTCCATGCACAGTACACCGACATACCCGAACTCTGCCGGAAGTTCCGCGCAGCGGGAAAGCCCGTTTACGGCACTTTCCTCGACGGCGCGAATATCTATACCTCATCACTTTCAGGCAGCGGTCTGATAGTCATGGGGAATGAATCAAACGGCATCAGCGCTGAAACTGCAGCCGAAGTAAGTTCGAGGCTGCTCATACCCAAGGCGGAAGGCTCACGTGCGGAATCGCTCAACGTGGCCATTGCAACCGCTATAACACTGGCAGAATTCTCAAGAAGATAATGAAACGCAGCATACTCATATTGAGCGCATTGCTCGCTGTTACCTCTTGCAGTACTACACGTATACTGCAGGAAGATCAGTACCGCCTGGCGCACAATGAGGTGCGCATTTCAAACCCCGACGAAGGCTGCAAGGTGTCCGACATCTCCCCGTATATCAAGCAGGCCGCCCAGAACTGGGGTCCGATGCTCTGCGTCTACAACTGGCGCAACGGCAGCGGCAAAGGCTTCGACAGGATCTGGGAGAAGATAGGCACCGCCCCCGTCATCTACGACGAATCGCTCGTTCCCGAATCCATAGAGAACATACGCAAGCGTCTCGAATACCTCGGATACTACGACTCCGACGTGGAGGCGTCGATGACATCCAGGAAAAAGAAGACGGCCTCTGTGACCTACACGGTCACGCTGGGCAAGAAGTACACCATCGACAGCCTCATATACGACGTTCCGGCAGGGGAGTTCGAGGACGACTTCATGGCAGACATGCCGTCAAGTCTCGTTCATACCGGCAGCTTCCTCTCAGAGAACATGCTTGACCGGGAGAGCGACAGGAATTCAGCCGCACTGCGCGAAAAGGGCTATTACGGCTTCAACAAGAACAACTACTTCTTCGTTGCCGACACTCTCGACCCTGGCATGACCACGCTTGTGTATTCAATCAAGGAATACTCGCGTTCGCAGAACGAGAGCGAGGCCTCGCCCATACGCAAGTATACATTCGGAAACGTCACCATCACCAGGTCGGCCGACATAAAGTTCAACGACAACCTTCTCAAGAAGCTGAATCTCATAAAGCCGGGGCAGCCCTACGGCGAGGAGATAGTCAACACCACCTACAGCAGGCTGTCGTCGATCAAGCTCTTCAACGGCGTCTCCATTCAGATGACCCCTCACGACTCGAGCACTGTCGACTGCAACATCGTACTGAGCGACACCAAGCTGCAGGGAGTCAAGGTGGACTTCGAGGTCAGCACTAACTCCACCGGCCTTATAGGCATCTCACCTCAGCTGAGCTGGAACCACAAGAACATCTTCCATGGGGGAGAATGGCTCACCCTCGGTTTCAACGGCAACTTCCAGTTCAGGGCAAAGGACAACGTGCACAGCACCGAGTTCGGTGCCACTGCAGCGCTGACGCTGCCTCAGTTCGTCGGTCTCCCTTATACTCTGTTCCCCGGTCCGGTAATCCCTCAGACGGAGATAATGGCATCGTTCAACTACCAGAACCGTCCCGAGTACACGAGGACCATAGCCTCCATCAGTTATGGCTACAACTGGCAGAGCGGCACCGACATGTTCTTCCAGGTACATCCCCTGAAGATCAGCTACGTCAATCTTTTCAACCTTACCGAAGACTTTGCATGGGTGCTTGCAGAGCATCCATGGCTGCGTGACTCCTACCGCGACCATATCGACATAGGTATGGGCGCCATCCTCTACCATACCACAAACTCCAGCCTTGTTCCCAAGTCATCATACCATTACGAAAGGGTAAGCTTCGACATGGCAGGCAACGTGGTGAGCCTGTTCAACAAGTTCCTGCCCCAGGGAGAGGACGACGACGCACACCTGCTCTTCAACGTGCCTTATTCACAGTACATCAGGGCGGAGGCCTCGCTTGGCCGCACGTTCTTCATAGGAGAGCGTACATCCGTGGCTCTCAGGGCAGTTGCAGGCGCCGGTCATGCATACGGGAACTCCACCACAATGCCGTTCGAGAAGAGGTTCTACTGCGGCGGCGCCAACAGCATGCGAGGCTGGCAGGCGCGCGCGCTCGGCCCCGGTTCAAGCGTGGAGATGGAATACTTTGCGATTCCTTCGCAGACCGGAGACTGGAAGATGGAGTTCGATGCGGAAATACGTTTCCCCATAATAAGTCTCATTGAAGGTGCCGTGTTCGCTGAAGCCGGAAACGTGTGGGATTACAAATCCAACGAGAGCATCATCAAAAGCATTGCCGCAGACTGGGGATTCGGCCTGAGGTTCAACATCAAGGATGCCATGCTGCTCAGAGTCGACATGGGTATGAAGCTTTACGATCCCAGCCGTTACGAACCTTGGCTCGCGCCCGAGGAATGGTTCATGAAAAACGGTTTCGCCCTGCATCTGGGTGTGGGCTATCCCTTCTAGCATGAAAACTGTCATCTATCAGATATTGCCCAGATTATGGGGCAGCGGCCGGTTCAGTGCGATCGACTGCAAGACTCTGCGTCACATAAAGTCGCTCGGTGCTGATTACGTATGGTACACGGGCGTTCCGCGTCATGCCAGCGGCCAGGATTTCGTGAAAGGAAATCCCGGCTCGCCCTATGCGATCGAAGACTGGTACGACGTCAATCCTTATCTGGCCGACGATCCCGAGAGGAGGATGGACGAATTCAAGGACCTTGTCCGCCGTACACACGAAGCCGGAATGAAGGTCTGCACCGATTACATCCCCAACCACGTTGCACGCAACTACAAGGGCCGGCTGCCGCATTTCAACCATTGCGACTACGACTGGACGGACACTCTCAAGGTTGACTGGAGCAATCCCGGCACCGTGGATGAGATGGCGGAGATTCTCGAGTTCTGGGCAGGCCTGGGCGTGGATGCGTTCCGCTGCGACATGGTGGAACTCGTACCTGCTGAGGCTCTGGGCGTTCTCACGCGCAGGATCAGAAAGGCTCATCCTTCCGTAATCTTCATCGCGGAAGTCTACGAAAGGAACAACTACAGCCGCTATCTCGATGTGGCCGGCTTCGACTATCTATACGACAAGTCCGGCTCGTATGACATACTGCGCGGCATACTGTGCGACGGCCGTCCGGCATGGGACCTTACCCAGAACTGGCAGTTCCTTGGCCCCAGACAGGAAAGGATGGTCAACTTCCTCGAAAACCACGACGAGCAGCGCATCGCGTGCGAGTGGTTCTGCGGCTCCGCCGGCAAGGCGATGGCCGCCCTGGCCTACAGCGCGCTTTTCAACAACGCAGCATGGATGGTCTACTTCGGCCAGGAGGTGGGGGAGAATGCAGAGGAAGGCTTCTACGGAAGAACATCGATATTCGAATGGAGCAAGCCGGCAAGCATATCAAGGCTTCACACATATCTCACTAAAGGAGGCCGGCTGCGTGCGGCCGAGGCCACAGTGCTGGCTAAATATAGGGAGATAGCGGAATATGCAAAGCTTCCCGCCTTCAGTTCCGGATGGAACTGGGACCTCTGCTACTGCCAGCGCGAGGAGTTCGACCATGCCAGCCACTTCGCCTTCGTCAGGTTCACAACTGAAGACGCATATCTGGTTTTCTGTAATTTCAGTAGCGAATCGGCCACTCTGCCAATTAACATTCCATCAGAGCTTTGCAAGTTCTCATCTGAAGCGCAGATACAAATAACGGCAGCCCCTTGGGACTACCGCATCGTCAAACTTTCAAAGTAAACTACTTGCTGTAATACTTGGGCCAGCACTGCTGAAGGTAAGCCTTCAGAGTATCCTCGTGCCTGTTGGGCTGGGGCTCGTAGAACACACGGCCCTTCATGCTGTCCGGCAGGAACTCGAGGTCGGTGAAATGGCCGGGGTAGTCGTGGGCATACTTGTATCCGTCTGAATATCCCAGTTCCGCCATGAGCTTGGTAGGAGCGTTGCGCAGGTAGAGGGGAACGGGTGCGAGATTGTCTTCAGCAGCCGCTCCAAGAGCCTTGCCGATAGCGAGATAGGCGGAGTTCGACTTGGGACTCGAAGCAAGGTAAATCGCGCATTCTGAAAGAGGTATGCGGGCCTCGGGCATTCCTATGGTATGAACGATCTGGAATGTTGCGTTTGCAAGCAGAAGCGCATTGGGATTGGCAAGGCCGATATCCTCTGCTGCAAGTATGCAGAGACGTCGGGCTATGAAGAGGGGATCCTCACCGCCGGCGAGCATGCGGGCCATCCAGTACACGGCCGCGTTGGGGTCGGAACCCCTGACGCTCTTGATGAATGCGGAGATTATGTCGTAGTGCATCTCGCCGCCCTTGTCGTAGATGGCCACATTCTCCTGCAGGCACTGAGTGACCGTCATGTTGTCGATGACTATCTCATCCTTGCCGGACTCGCCTGCCTGGGCCGAAACGACTATCTCGAGTATGTTGAGAAGCTTTCTGGCGTCGCCGCCGCTGTGACGGAACAGGGCGCCGGTCTCAACAACCTTGATGTTCTTTCCGGACAGGTACTCATCTTCCTTGAGGGCGCGGTCGAGAAGTATCTTAAGGTCTTCGACCTCAAGGCTTTTGAGAACGAACACCTGGCAGCGGGAAAGAAGGGGTGTGATGACCTCGAACGAAGGGTTCTCGGTGGTTGCACCTATGAGGACCACGGTACCGGCTTCGACGGCTCCCAGCAGGGCGTCCTGCTGAGCCTTGTTGAAGCGGTGGATCTCGTCGATGAAAAGTATCGGGGCCCTGGCTGCCGAGAAGAGATTACGCTTCTTTGCGGAATCGATGACCTCGCGGACATCCTTTACACCTGAACTGATGGCGGAAAGAGTGAAGAACTCACGGTCGAGCGTCTGGGCGATTATGTGTGCAAGAGTGGTCTTGCCAACGCCCGGAGGGCCCCACAGGATGAACGAGCTCAGGTTGCCTGAATCGATCATGTTCCGAAGGATGCAACCCTTGCCCACGAGGTGCCGCTGACCCACATACTGGGACAGGTCGCGTGGTCTCATGCGCTCCGGAAGCGGGGTGGATATGGGGCTTGAATACTCTGCCATACAGATGCGAAGTTAGCACATTCATAGGAAATAATCAAAGAAATTCTTATCTTCACAAAATGTTGAAGAAGACATTTGCAGTCATTGCAGTGCTGTTCTGCATGTGCTCCTGGCACAGGGCTTCAGCGCAGGACTACGCCTTTGGAATCGCGAATTCGTTCAAGGGCGTGGGTGTCGTCTTCGAACACACCAGGGCCGAATACTGCTTCAACAGCTTCCAGCTAGGCATGGACATGTACGGCATGCCAACCGGACGCAGCCACTATCCAGGCGGGCGTTTCTCATTCAGCCACAACATCATCTTCGACGAATTCGAGAGAAACGGCGTCGTCTGCGACTTCTACTGGGGCGCAGGCTTCTCCGCAGGCTATGTGCACGATTTCGAGAAAGGCATGTTCACCGTATCTGGCGGTACTGTCCTTCGCAAGAATTACGGCGCCATGGCCGCCCTCAGCGGCTCATGCGGCGCCAGGCTCATCTACAGGGGAGCCTTCTGCATCGACCTGAGATTCATGGGCGAATTCGGCCTGCATATGCGCCAGGACGAGATACAGGGCAACCTCGACCTGTCCTGCTATATAAACGGACTCATCAGGACCATCTATCCCGAAATCCATATCAACTACATGTTCTGAAATGCACCGCCGGCTCATCATATCGCTTCTGCTTCTCATCTGCGCGCCCCTGCTTGCGGCCGCGCAGAAAGACATGCCTCTGTTTGAATTCGGCATAGAATGGGGAAGCACCAGCACCCTTTATTCATCCAAGCATCAGAACTATACTTCCGACGAAGGCTACCGAATAAACGAGACCCACAGCGGCTGGACTTTCATCGGAGGCGGCTATTTCACAGTCAACCTGGGCGTCAACGCCACACGCTGGCTCAACATCGGAATCAACACGGGTTTTGCCGGAATTGCGGAAGGCCGCAGGGCAATTCCCCTCACCGCCAGGGCCACGGTCTACCCGAAGGGCATGAACAATGACGGCATGCTCTGCTTCTTCGACGGCGGCGTCGGCTTCACCGACTACCGTCAGCCTTCAAAGACCTGCACGCTGCTTTCTGCAGGCACAGGCTACCATTTTGCTTTCAGCCGCCTGATGGGAATGAACCTCATCTGCAAGATAAGGTTTGCCGGAGACCATCCCGATATTATCGACATAGACTCCGGCAAAACGGTTCCTTCAGGACGCATCAGGGAGAACAAGGCCGGTTACTGGTCCTTGAACTTCGGCATTGCCCTGGATTTCTAAAGTTTCATGAACAAATAGATGTAGTAAGCTATGAAGCATGCGAGGAAGATCGCACCTTCGTAGCGGTCAATCTCATTCTTCTTGAATGAATACGTACTTGTCCAGACCAGTATCGCACTGAGCATGAGGGCAATGATGTCTACAATGTCGATTCCGTCGAAAGAGAGCGGCGTGATGACTGCTGAACAGCCAAGGATGAGAAGGATGTTGAACACGCAGGATCCGAGGATGTTGCCGAGTGCCAGCTGGCCCTTCTTCTTGAGTGCTGCGACCACGCAGGTGGCAAGCTCGGGCAGGGAAGTACCGCCTGCAAGGATTGTGATGGCTATGAACTTGTCGGAAACGCCTATCATCTTTGCAATCTCAGTAGCGGAATTCACGAACATCTTACCACCGAAAATCAGGCCTGCAAGTCCTGCAATGACAAGGAGTATGGCAAGCCAGATGTTCTGAATCTTCCGGCCGTCATCTTCGTCGGAATCCTCAGCGCCGGAGTCGAACTTGAAGCACATGAACATGTAGGCCGCAAACAGGACAAGGAATATGGCGCCCTCGATGCGGGAAATACCGTCGGTGGCGCTCTGTCCGACAAGTCTCATTCCTGCACCGAAAGCAATGAGCAGGAATGTAACGAGCAAGGTGATGGGAATATCCCTGTGCTTGTTGGCGGTTGTGATATTGATCGGCATCACGAGAGCCGTCACTCCGAGAATCAGGAGGCAGTTGAAGATGTTGGAGCCTATTACATTGCCGACGGATATGTCGGCATTGTGCGCGATGGCACCGGTGAGGCTGACCACAAGCTCGGGGCATGAGGTGCCGAAACCGACTATGGTGAGTCCGATGACAAACTCGCTGATTCCAAGTTTGCGGGCGACGGCTGAGGCGCCGTCGACAAGCCAGTCGGCGCCGAATACTATGAGCGCCAGACCGACAAGTAGAAGAACGATCTCTAATATCATATCAGTTCAAGATTGCAGACATTCTCAACATGCTGCGTGTGGGGGAACATATCCACCGGCTGAACGGCGGTAATCTTATATTTGGCGCACAGTACCTCGAGGTCGCGTGCCTGGGAGGCGGGGTTGCAGCTCACATATACTATGCGCTTGGGTGATGCCTCGAGTATCACCTTGATGACATCGGGATGCATGCCGGCGCGGGGAGGGTCCACTATCATCACATCCGGAGCGCCGTGCTCCGCTATGAAATCGGCAGCAAGGACATCCTTCATGTCGCCTGCGAAGAACTCGCAGTTGGTGATGCCGTTGCCCTCGGCATTTATGCGTGCGTCTGCTATTGCCTCGGGCACATACTCGATGCCTATGACCTTTGCAGCCTTGGAACTTACGAACTGGGCTATTGTGCCTGTGCCGGTGTAGAGGTCATATACAACCTCGCTGCCTGTAAGAGAGGCGAAATTGCGGGCCACAGTATAGAGTTTGTAAGCCTGGCCGGTATTGGTCTGGTAGAACGACTTGGGGCCTATCTTGAAGCGGAGGCCTTCCATCTTCTCGTAGATGGCCTCGTCGCCCTTGTAGAGTATGCACTCCTGGTCGGAGATGGCGTCGTTGCACTTGAGGTTGATCACATAGTAGAGTGATGTGATCTGGGGGAAAGCCTCTGCAATTGCGTCAAGCATGGGGAAGATGGCGGGGGACTGCTCGCCGAAGCACATGATGAGCATCACCTGACCGTCATCGGTTGTGCGGACGAACATGTTGCGGAAGAGGCCGCTGTTCTGGCGTATGTCGTAGAAGGAGAGACCGTGTTCGAGGGCATACTTCTTCACGAACAGCCTTATGGCATTGCTGGGCTCGGGCTGGAGGCAGCAATGCTTGATGTCGAGCACCTTGTCGAAGAACTTGCCCACGTGGAAGCCAAGGCCCGGTTCGCCGTCGGGAAACTGCTGCTCCTCGACCTCCTTGCTGGTGAGCCAGCGCTTATTGGAGGCGGTGAATTCCAATTTGTTACGGTAATACGAAGTCTTGTCGGAACCTATGATAGGAGTGATTTCCGGTATGCTTAGATGCCCGATTCTTGTAAGCTGGTCATATACCTGGCGCTGCTTGGCCGCGAGCTGGAGGTCGTAGGGGAGAGGCTGCCAGCGGCAGCCGCCACAAAGGCCGAAATGCTCGCAGAAAGGCTCGAGCCTGCGCTCGGAGGGTTTGACTATCCTTATGATGCGGCCTTCCATGAAGGCCTTCTTCTTGCGGGTTACCTGTATGTCGACCACGTCGCCGGGGACTGCGAACTCCACAAACACAACTATGCCGTCGGAGGTATGCGCAATGGCCTTGCCTTCGGCGGCGACACTTTCAATCTCTATGTTCTCGAGGACAATGTCAAGTTTTCTGTTTCTTCCCATATGTCTGTATTATCCTGCAAAGATAACAATTTACTTCTTGTTAAACACTATCCTGCACTCTGCAAGCGCCGATGCGGCTTTCAGCCACATCTCGCGCAGGGCAGGGTACTGTTCCGGACCCACAACCAGAGCCTCGTTCACAAACTTCAGCTTCACGCCCACGGAGGGCGCGTCCGCATTGCGGTCAACATCCCAGCGCAGTATGACGGCCGTTGGAACACCTTCGGCAGCAATGCTGACATTAGCCGGAAGCTCCGCTACATCATAACCTTCCGGAATTGCTGCGCGGAAGGTGTAGTCGACTGTCTCGGGATAGGAGAAGTCCATCGGAAGCGTGCGGCTCTGCTCGCGGAAAGGCTTTTCGGGAAGGAAGTCGGTTATGAACGGATTAACGGTGATGGAACCGTCTGAACCGACTTTGCACTGCTTCGAATAATCCACTGAAAGGTATGAGGTGGGTGCGAACTCGCCGAAGCCGAGGACCTCGATGCGGCTCATGCCGTCACAGTCGATCAGGGACTTGACCTGCTCAACAAGCAGTGAGTCTGAACTGTGACCGTATGTATCCTTGAAATTGAAGGATGAAGTATTGTAGTTCCGGACCATGACATTCACGTCCATGTTGCCGTCAGGCTTTGGATAAGCAACTGCATTCCAACTTGAGATATTTCTACTCAAATTAGTAAGGTCCAGCCAGTTATATGTACCGTCGCGCTTTACCTCAAAGGCATTCCCGACCAGGAATTCATCCGGCAGGACGTTAAGGTAGAGATTGGTGTTGGAGGCATCGAGGACGGCGTCTATGCCGCCCTCTGTCTCAGGCTTTGTGACATGAAGCACATATGTGTTAAAGGCATCGGCAGAAGGGCACTCGGGGAGGAGCACGCCGGCAGAGCGGGTCCTGATGAAAACAGGGGTCACGGTATAGCCTGCCTCTGTGAGCGCTGCGCCGACAAAGGAATTGATGTCGGCGCTGTTGCCGAATTCAGGGGTGCCTATCATGTCGAAATTGAAGGGCATCACACCTATCTCACGGTTCCACCTGACCTTCGTATACGCAAGAGCCATGATCTTTGTGATCTTTGTGGGATCGTCGTCCTCCGTTGCAGCTACCTCTCGCACAGCCTTGCGTATAGGCGTGCGTCCGGCAAGCTGAGTCATCACAGGGGAGTCCTTGTACATCTTTGCAACTCCCGCCCAGTCCTTGGCATATGAGCCGGATTCTGCGTATTCGTAACGTACCATGGCTCTGTACTGGTCCGGACAATAGACCATGGACTCCTCCTTGAAAGCAGGGAGTCCGGCGGCCCTGAAGGTGTCGACCGGGCCTGCCTGGTGGTACTCGACTGCGTCATTGGAATTCAAAAGGGACTTCCTTGCCTTGAGCCATTCGGGAATCTTAATTTTGTAAGTGATCAGATTCACCGGTACGGAACGCTGGAACTCAAATACGTGAGGGTCTGTGCTGACAGGCTGGACAAGTGTGTATGAAATCTCCACCACCGAGCCGGCCCGCACCTTTTGAGCATAAAGTGTAACTTCCTGTATATTAGAGTCTATACGTTTCTTGAAGAGGTCATTCTTCGAGCTTGAGAATTTCTTTATTTCACCTTTGTCAAGATTGAAGGTGGTTATCGACACATCCTTCAGGGTCTGGTCATTGCCAAGTTCCATGACAAGATTTGCATAATGGGATGCACTTGACCTGAATATCTTGAGACGCTGCGTTACTGTTGTACGGCAGACCATATAACCGCGCAGCATGTCCTGTTCGAGGACCTCGTCACAGTTCTCCCAGAGGATGACGGCCGATGCCAGGGGATCGGAAGGATACGATTTGAGCGAACATTCCTCGACACTGACGGCTCCGGGGACTTCCGCAACCTGTATGGCCTGCGCAGCGGAGAGCTGGCAGGCGAGCAGCAATAAGGCAGGTAGAAATCTATTCATTCTTCTTTAACACAATCTTGGCCTGGACGGCCTTGTTGCATGATTTTACGAAAGTACGGTATTTGTCATAATCCGCTGCGGGCATGACACATCTGTTGATTTTCAGACTTTCCGTTACAGTAATGCAATTGCCGTCCACAGCATAATCCAGGGCGTAGCATGCAAATTCCGTGTCAAATAAGACGGGGGATGGCAGGAACTCAACGGAATACCCTTCAGGAATTGAAATGGACAAAGTATTCTTCTCCTTATGAGGCGTGCTGAACACCAGGTCATGCACCCTGGCCGACTTCTGGGAAGGGAAGCGGCTGTTCGTCAGAACAACAGGCATAAGGATCATGTCCGCATTCACACTGCCGTATTTTCTGGAAAGGAACGACCAGTCGATGCTCACTTCCGGAATGTATCCGGGCACTCCGGAATAATCGTCGAAATTGTCCGTGACCGAGAGTACCTTCTTGTCGTCGGTCTGCACGGCATAAAACTTCGACAGACTGCTGACCGCATCCTCATTCTTCAGTTCGCGGAACGATATATAGGATTCAGCATCGGAAAGGCGGTGCAGCTCGTGAACGGAAACCTGCGCGCTGCCATCAGGCTGGAGAGTCACCTTGTAGTCGACAGTGCTCAATGTAAGAGTATCAGCATATGCCGGCACCTTGACCAGTTCTCCACCTTCCGGCTTGACCAGAAGCACGCGTTTTCCTGCAACATCCTCGTGCCTGTAGCCGAGAGGGACATTGGGGTTCGTGCACTCTACCCAGACCGTGTCCTCCTGCAGGGGGACCATCAGCATGGCGTGGTTCATCGTTCCAACTCCAGGGTTGGACTCGGTCAGGCTCCTGTCGGTGTTCAGGGTAAAATACTCCGAATTGATGCCGGCCTCGGCGAGCATGCCCTTCATGAAATATGAAAGCGCCTTGCAATCGCCGTAACCCTTCCTGTAAACAACCGACGGGGCGGCAGGGGAGAAGCCGCCCAGGCCGAACTGTATGCTCACGTAACGCGTCTTCTGCTTCAGATAAGTGTAGAGCGCCCGGAGTTTGGCGAGATCGGAAGTGCAGCCGTCGGTAAGTTCATGAACGGTGGCCTTGAGATCTTCGGGAAGAGCATTGTCTTCCGGCATAATGTCGTTTATCCACTTGCCTACAGAGTTCCAGTCTGCCTGTGAACCCTGCGTACCAAGATACTTGAATGCAGTGGGCCTGGCCTTGACAACCGGAAGATATTCGGAAAGAAGACGCATGTTGTGCTCCTTCTTGATAGGCTGGAAATCGGTCAGGGTCCACTTGTATTCTGTTGTTTTCTGGTTCGTTGTGACTTCCGGTTCAGCCCAGGCCTTGTACTGGATTTCCATGTCCTTGGGCACCGTTATCGTATATGAGCCCTCCTTTACAGGAGTATCGAACGCGATTACAGGAGAATATGCGGGGAAGCTGATTATGCCTTTCCTGTATTCCACCGTGTAGTCATATTCGACCGTGTAGGGGAACAGAGTCATATCGGGGACATACGCGTTCGCATAAGTGTCCTCGGCAAGACCTTCGGAACAGTTCTCAGTGTAGATGTCGCCCTTCTTGATCTTCCTTATAACCTTGCCGCCGGACTCGACGGTTCCCGAGAAGGCGGAGATGCTGGAGAACGAGTCGGTATACTCGAGAAAAAGGCCGAGTTCCTTGCCTGAGCTGCTGTTTACCAATATCTTACGGTTAACATGACACCTCATTTCGGTTGGAGAGCTCACGATGACTTCACACCTTTCGTACAGGACCTCGCCGGGATAATCCGCAGCACGGCAGACGGCGGCGGGGAGCAGCAGGAGCAGCGACAGAACGGTCAATATTGCAGGCTTCATGGGCTACTCGGCTTTCTTGAAGATTATACGCTCATTGAAAACGGCGCAGGCGTCGGTCCAGTACTTCCTGACTTCGGCGTAATCTTCCGGCAGGGCTATGTTGGCCTTGTTGTCAAACTGGAACTGCACCCTTACGAAAACACCGTCATTCAACGCTCTGAAGGTCATGATGGAGGGGAGTGTGGACTTGTAGATACAGTTAGCGGGCAACTGCGCAACTGTGTATCCCTCAGGAATCCTGATGCTGAACACATACCTGGTGGATTCAGGATAGGGGAAGTCGACGGGGTACTTCCTGACCTCTTTCCTGAAGGCGGAATCTGAAATGAGGCTGAAGAGGAAAGGATTCACGATGATCATGTCGCCGGCAGTCTCGCATTCGGTTTCAAAGTCGAATTCAAGTGACGAATCGCCGCCGAACTCATCGAAGTCCGTAACGGTCATGTTGCTGATGTCGACGGGGATGAACTTCTCGATCTTTTCATATAGTTCCTCTTCATTGTCAGAGCCGCGGAAGGTGTCCTTGAAGTCGTATGACGAGCTGTTGACATACTTTCCGGCCAGATGTCCGCTGACTGTGCCGTCCTGCGACACTTCAGCGTTGACCAGGTAAGATGTAGTATTGGGTGTAAGCCGGTCGAGTTCAACCCATTTGAACCTGGCTTCACCTGTTACTTCGAAGCCGCTGTGAACGAGGTATTCCTCAGGCAGGACATTGAAATATCCTGAAGGGTCGGCTGCATCCACATAGATGTCCTTGCCTGCGGGCGTTGCCACATGAAGGATGAAAGTGTTGAATGCTGAAAGCATTGGACGGTTCGACATAACCGTACCGCTGGACCTGCGGCGTATCAGGACAGGGGAGACCTTGTAGCCTGCTGAAGCTATTGCAGAGCCGGCGAGTGCGTTGATATCGGCTGAATCACCGGAATGATCCTTCAGTATGGCAGCCTGGTTGCCAGGCACGAGGGTGATCTTTTCGTTCCAGACAACATTGGACTTGACCATGGCTATGATTGCCGACAGCCTTTCGATGTCGTCCGTCTTTTCAGCACAGATTTTGTCGACTTCGTCCTTGAACTTTGTCCTGGACTTGAGTACCTGGCAGATAGGGGACTCCCAGACCGCAGTGGCGACGTTCTCCCATTTCTGGCTGAAATCCTTGAAACTGCCCGGCAGGCGCACGGCAGTCACTTCATATGAAATGGCATCCAGATACTGTTCGGGGCAGTACAGCATGGCTTCATCCGTAAAGGCAGGCAGATCCACTGCACGGTAAACATCCTTGTTATGCGTGTTGTCATCGATGCCTTCTATCCTCTCGCCATTGACTTTGAAGGAATCGTAGTCGATATGGTCGAATCCGCGCAGCGCGCGGTTGTAGCCCATCCAGACGGGGAGGGAAATCGAATATGTGCTGAGATTGACAGGGACGCTGTACTGGAAATAGTGGTCAGGAACATCAAGGAAATCGGTATTGACTAGCTCGTAGCAGACCTCGACGACGCTGCCGACCTTGACACCTTCAGCTGCAAAGGAGATTTTTTGTGTATTCTCGTTGAAATCGCTCCTTACAATGCTTGATTTGGGAGCCTTGGTCTTGACAATCTTGCCGTTTTCAAGATTATAGGTAGTGACGGAAAGTCTCATGACATTTTCCGTAACATCCTTTCTCTTAGTGAGATATAAGGATCCGCTGGCATATGACTTGCCGCTTTCCTTGAGAATTTTCACGCGTTTGCAATAGACTTCCTGGTAGGCGAAGCCATGCGAACTGTTGTAGTCGATGACGGCATCACATTTTTCCCACAGGATCAGCGCGGCGGCGGAAGTGTCTGCAGGATAGGTTTCCATAGCACATTCCTCGATAGAAATGTTGTCCGGTTTTTCGGTGATCTGAATTCTTTGAGCAGCAGAATCCAGGCAGGACAAAGCCAGAGCAGCTGCAACAAATAAAAATCTTCTCATAGCGCGTTCATTTTTTGTAAATATAAGATTTTTAACGCATCGGAGCAATAATTTTGCTTAATTGAATAATTGGGAGTATTTTCGTGTTCTGAAGACACAGGGGAGCATGACCCCTTTGTTGGAATATAGCCAACTTAACATAATATAAATTGTGTAACAAATGCGGAAATCCGTTTTAAGCCTGTTTTTAGGACTGTTCTGCTGCGTTTTTGCAAACGCTCAGGATTTCCGCACCAGCTATTTCCTTTCCAACTATCTTTACGATTACAGGATCAATCCTGCATGCATGGGAAATTCCTACGACGGATTCGTATCCGTCGGTGTCGGCGACGTTACTGTCGGCGTACAGTCGTCCTTTCCGATGAACACGGTTATCTTCAAGGATTCGGGCGGCTACCATCTCGGTGTCAACAAGGATTTCTCTGAAGAAAAACTCAGCCAGATAATTCCGGCTTTCAGCAAGCTCAACCTTGTCATCGACGAGAACATATTCGCCATGGGCTGGAACCGTGGCAACACTGCAGGAACACTCGAGGTCAATCTCCGTTCATATACTTCAGGCTATTTTGACTATGAACTTATCAGAATGGGCTACTATGGATACGACGGGATACCTTATTCGATGCAGAACACCAAATTCAACACCAGAGACTGGGTCGAAGTTGCCTACGGATTCAGCAATTCGGTTTCTGACAGGTTCTCATTCGGTGGCCGCATAAAAGGTCTTATCGGCTTGAATTACAGCGATTTAGACGTAGAAGTACTCTCCTGTGACTACGGCACGGGCATAGATCTGAAATGCGACGGAGTCGGTTCTCTCAAGTCCAGCAACACATTCCTCAGATTCCCTGTAGACAACGGTCTCATCAGCCCGCAGCCTCAATTCGGCCGCTATACCATAGGCGGTTTCGGCGTGGCCGCCGACCTCGGATTCCTGCTCAGGACCGACCGTGACATCGAAATCAGCGTATCCGCCCTGGACATCGGCGGCCTGCTGTGGCACAACAAGATTTACGGCGTTCAGAACGACCTCAGATATCTTGACAATCTCGAGGACGTATACAAATTTGTTGAGGAATCCCCCGCTTCCGGCACCTCGTTCGTCATGAATCCCGTGACCGTCGAGGCCGGTGTCAAATATCCTATAAACCAGTATCTCTCAGCAGGTACGCTCGCCACCATCAGGGTCGACAACACCGCCCGCGGATGGTACGAAATACGCGTAGGCGGTTCAGTCTCCCCTGCC
Source organism: Candidatus Cryptobacteroides sp. (assembly GCA_045640445.1). Lineage (GTDB taxonomy): Bacteria > Bacteroidota > Bacteroidia > Bacteroidales > UBA932 > Cryptobacteroides. Next base: position 43,130 of record JAZUFA010000012.1, read on the forward strand.
GAAGTCTTCAGCATTGCCGCCTCTGCCGCCATGAACACCCTTGGAGCAGGCATAGGCATGGCAATGAACCTGCGGGTGCCGGGCGTCGCCTTCACCGTAGGAACCGACTCGCTGTTCGGTCTGTTCAGTCTTAATTCAGATGGAATTCCGGCCAGGAAGCTGAATACTAACCTTCATGCTGGCCTGAGCGTCGCCTGGTAAGTTCCAGATTCGAAGCCACAGGATTACCGTAAATCTGCCAGAATATCTCACGCAGCCTGTTCTTGTCAAGGTTGCGGTCGAGTTTGCTCACCTTGTGCTCCGTGTATGACTTGAACGCTGCAAGGTCTTCGGGCAGATACTTCACTCCCAGATACTCGGATGTACCGTTCATGAGGTCATAGCCCATGTAGTTGGTCTTGAAGAGCTTGTAGCCGCTGATGATGCGGTCGTCGAGTGTGTGGCGTATGCCCTGATACCTGTCGTTGCCCTTGAACTCGGAGGCGGTTCTGATCTCTTCGTCGGTAAGAGGCTCGCCTATGCTGAGATGGATATGGCCCTTGGGCTGGCGGATGCCGGTGAGGATGCTGTGGGTGTCCTCGTTGGGCTTCTTGGCGTATGCGCCGGTCTCTTCCTTGATAAGGATTTCACGAGCCTTGCGGAAGTCGCAGCTCTCGTACTCGTAGCTTATGCTGATAGGGACGATGCAGAGGTCCTTGAAATTCTGCTCGAAGCCGTTCTCGCCGCTGAGGTCGAACATCTTGAGAAGGCCCTGCTCGGTGATGTCGACGCCGTTCTTGGTGCGGCCCTCGCGCTGTGCGATCCATACGCTTGACTCGCCTGAAGTGATGCTCTCCCTGATATACCGGCTGAGACGCTGGCTGCTGAGATAAAGCTCCCTTGCGCTGATGCCGCGTATGACCTTGATCATTCTGTTGGAACGCATGAGGTCCTCGATAAGCTGGCCCTGAAGAAGATTGGAGCCAACACAAAGCTCGGCGAAAGGAAGGCCGGACTCGTGCATTGCGTAGAGTATGAGTGCGGGATCGAGGACAATATCCCTGTGATTCGAGACAGCCAGGAACTTACGGCCGCCCAGCTTGAGTATGTTCTCCATGCCGGAATAGGTGAAACCGTCGGCCGTCTTGACGAGTACGGATTCGATTACACCGCCCATGACCACGCTCTGGAACTCGTCGATGCTTCTGACTTTGGAGAGCAGCGAGGACAGATACAGGAAGGGCTTCTTGGGGAACAGATACTTGCTTATGGCCGGGAGTGCGGGGTGACGCGCGATGCGCGCGAAAGCATCAAGTGCCTCGCTGTCCGAATACGGACGGATGCTTTCGAACTCTGACATATCTCTCATAGGACTACAAATATACTGTTTTTTGAGTATCTTTGCGTTATAATGATACCTATATTAAGAATAGAAGATTACAATTACCCTCTGCCGGACGAAAGGATCGCAAAATACCCCCTTCCGGAAAGGGACGCTTCAAAACTTCTCGTCTACTCCGCAGGCACATGCCGCGAGAACGTCTTCAGAAATCTTCCCGAGGAGCTTCCCTCGGATGCCATAATGGTCTTCAACGACACCAAAGTAGTGCCGGCGCGTCTTTTCTTCCGCCGCGCCACCGGTGCACACATAGAGATATTCTGCCTCGAGCCCGTCGATCCCGCCGACTATAACGTAAGTTTCGCATGCAAGGAAAGCTGCAGCTGGAAGTGCGTCATCGGCAACGCCAAGCGCTGGAAGGGCGACATCATCGAGTACGACGCCCCGGCCGGATCAGAACTTTCCAGGATGCATCTTTGCGCCAGCCTGATCTCAAGGGACGGACAAACCGGCACCGTACGCTTCGAATGGCAGGGCGGCGAGCCTTTCAGCAGGGTTCTCGAACTTTGCGGACAGGTTCCTATCCCTCCGTATCTTAACAGGGATACTGAGGCAATAGACCTCGAGCGTTACCAGACCCTCTACGCACACATACGCGGCTCCGTCGCCGCTCCCACCGCAGGTCTTCATTTCACCGACAGAGTGCTGCAGGACATCGATTCCAAGGGCATAGAAAGGCGGAACGTCTGCCTGCACGTAGGAGCCGGCACCTTCCTTCCCGTAAAGAGTTCGCTTGTAAGCGAGCATCCCATGCACAGGGAGCCTGTAGTGGTGAAGAAGGATTTCCTTGAGATGCTGGCCTGCTCGGGCAAGAAGGTCATTGCAGTCGGTACGACCTCTGTAAGGACCCTGGAATCGCTTTATTATGCAGGCGTAAGCTGCATAGAGGACGGCGAGCCTCACGATGTCGACCAATGGGCGCCTTATACACGCGAATACAGTTACAGCCTCAGGGAATCCTTGATGGCAATAGTGGAATGGCTCGACAGGAACGGCCTTGACGAACTTAAGGTGGGAACAAGGATCATAATAGTTCCCGGTTTCAAGTTCCGCGTGGTCGATATGATGGTAACGAACTTCCATCAGCCTCAGAGCACACTTCTTCTGCTGATTTCCGCATTTGTAGGCGGAGACTGGAAAACCATATACGATTACGCACTTTCCCACGATTTCAGATTCCTGAGCTACGGCGATTCTTCGCTGCTTTTCAGAGCGGACTGAGAGATTTACAGAAATACATATAATAGGGCTGTCAACCGTTTACAAATGTAATTACAAATGCAAACGGTTGGTTTAGTTTTGTTAATTTACATATATTCAACAAGTGTCGTCACTAACGGTTTACAATTATTTCATAAGTTTCTTTTATATATAAACTAAGTTAGTACTAACTTGCGCTAAATCAGTTGTTTACGTAATTCATCTAAAATTAAGGATTACCCATATCGGGTAAATCGGGTCAAGAAGGGTCAAATATCTGTCGAAGACGCCGGAATGCCATCAAAATTACAAGTACTAAAGCGCTATTTATTCAATAGTTATATCCGATTATATTAACTAATCATATAATATTACAAAAAGCGGCATTCTCCCCCGCCCTTTATCTTGTTTACAAAACTATATACAAATGTAAATTTGGTATTAATTACAAATATTACTACTTTTGTAACGGCTAAGTAAACAAATATGAATAACAGATTACAGCAGTTTCTGACAGCAGAAAACATATCCCAGTCGGCATTCGCTGACACAATAGGCGTTGCGCGTGCGAGCGTCAGCCATATACTGGCCGGCAGGAACAAGCCGGGATTCGATTTTATCGAGAGTTTGAGCAAGCACTACCCCACAGTCAACCTGGAATGGCTCATTACAGGCAAGGGCAAGATGTATAAAGGTGAGCAGATCAAGGAGTTAGCCCCTGTTGCACCCACACCTGAGCCTGCACCGGAAATACCCGCTCCAGCACCGAAGGTCGAGGAGATCATAACCGAACCTAAAGTGGAGGAAATCAAAAGCATTGCTTTAGCAAAGGCTACGCAAACACCTAAAATCCAGCGCAGTATCTCAAGAATCATCGTTTTATACAATGATGGCAGCTATCAGGAACTGAAATAATTTCCTATATTTGCTGCATGTATAATCTGTTGGTCAAGCCATTCGTGCGGAAGATGGAAAAGGAGAAAGCCTCTTCCGTCGCGCTTCAATATTTCAAGTTCATTGGTTCCATCCCCGTGCTCAGGGATTTCTACCGTCTTGTACATAAGAACAGGTCGTTCGGCATCGACCGCGAGGTTTTCGGCCTTCATTTCTACAATCCCCTCGGCCTCGGCGCAGGCCTGGACAAGAAAGGCGAGATGTGCGCAACCCTTGAGGACCTTGGTTTCAGCTTCGTGGAAATCGGGCCGCTCAACGCAGCATATACCAGAACTGCAATTGCAAACATTCAGGAAAAGCCTTGCGAGGACATCCTCGCCGCCTGTATCTTTGCAGATATAACAACTTCATTCTCATTGGCTTACGACTTCTGCGACTTCTTCGTCATCGACCAGCAGACGGGTCTGAAGGAACATACTCTCGACCAGATTCTCGGCATAAGGCTCACCTACGACGAATACAAGCCCATAGTCGTGAAGCTCTCCGAATTCATTACGGAACAGGATCTCCACAAGGCGCTGGACTATTGCATGTACAGCGGAATCGACGGCGTGGAGGTCGGGGCAAAAGAACACGTAAAGGCCATTTACGACTACACCAAGGGCCGCATGCCTATAATTGCCAACTGCCATATCAAATCGCCGTCGGAGGCCCTGGAATTGCTCAATGACGGCGCTTCTCTCATCGAACTCCGCAGCGGTATGGTATACGAAGGACCCTCCCTCGTCAGAAAGACCCTCAAATATCTTGAAAAAGTCTTCACAAAATGATAAAAGCAGAAGTCAGGATCAAGAGAATGCTCCACGGCTCAGGCCTGAAGCTCTCCGCCGCCGAATCATGCACCGGCGGCATGATCTCACACCTTATCACAACGGTCCCCGGGTCTTCGGATTACTATCTCGGATCAGTGACATCCTACGATCCGAGGATCAAGGAACAGCTTCTTGGAGTCGACCCGGCAACCATAGAGAACGAAGGAATAGTCAGCAGCGCCGTGGCCGCTTCGATGGCCCGCGGCGTGCGTGCCCTCACCGGCTCCACCTACTCCGTTGCCACAACCGGATGGGCCGATTCCTACGGCGATGAGCACGAACCGGCAGGCACCTGCTGGGCCGCAGTGGACGGTCCGGCGGGTACAAAAACGGTCAGATTAAGCCATCATGAGTCCAGAAAATCCAATATTAAGGCTTTTGCGGCTTTAGCTTTGGAAATTTTGGCGGATTATATAAAAGAAGATTTATCTAAATAATACTTAATTACTAAAACAAATGTGTTATACTATCTAACATTTTTGTTATAGTCAATTTTGTAACAAATAAGGCACCCTTATGGCTCAAAAAGTGCTCATTTTGAACGGAAGTCCCAAAGGACAGTACTCCATAACTCTGCAAACAGCTCTTTATTTACAAAAGCACTACCCTTCCGTCGAGTTCAATTACCTTGATGTTGGCAAAACCATACGCTCCATAGAGGCCAGTTTCGGTCCTTCAGCCGAGCTTCTCCAGGCGGCCGACATCATAATTTTCTGCTACCCCGTATACACCTTCCTGGTCCCCTCTCAGCTTCACCGCTTCATCGAGCTGATCAAGAAATACGGTCTCGATCTCTCCGGAAAGATAGCCTCGCAGATCACAACTTCCAAGCACTTTTACGACACCACCGCGCACAAGTTCATACAGGACAACTGCGGCGACCTCGGCCTTTTCTTCATCGACGGCCTTTCCGCCGACATGGATGACCTGCTCACCGAACCCGGCAGGAAACAGGCAACCGACTGGTTCAAGCTTCTTCTCTGGAAAATCGAGCACCGCGACTTCATCCTTCCGATGGAATCCAGCACCAGCCCAAAGCCTCTTGTCTGCCCTACCGTACCTGAATCAACGGTTAAGTTACAAGACCGTAAAGCGGTGATAGTCGCCGATATGACAGGCACGGATGAGCAGAAAGAACGACTCACAAAGATGATAGATCGGTTCACCGCTACCCTGCCGTATGAATGTGACGTCATACACATTGACGAGTTCCCTTTCAAAGGCGGCTGCACGAGCTGCTTCAACTGCGCTAAAACAGGCAGGTGCATATATCCGGACAGATTCGACGACTTCCTGCGCGAAAACATACACAAGCACGACGCAATCATCTATGCGTTCGCAATTCGTGACCACTCGATGGGCTCTGTCTTCAAGACGTACGACGACCGCCAGTTCTGCAACGGCCACCGCACCGTTACCATGGGCACGCCTTTCGGGTACCTGATCGACGGCAGGATCTCACGTGAGGAGAATCTCTCCACAGTCATTGAAGCCAGGGCGCAGGTAGGTGGCAACTATCTCGCAGGCGTCGCATGCACGGAGGATGATCCCGACAGGGGCATCGACCTGCTCTGCGCCAGAATCTGCTTCGCCCTCGACAACGCCTACACCCCACCACAGAATTTTTACGGAAAAGGCGGCATGAAGATCTTCAGGGACCTGATTTACAAGATGCGCGGCCTTATGAGAGCCGATCACAAATTCTTCAAATCACATGGGCAATATGACTTCCCGCAGAAGGAAAGGAAGACTTCGATGCTCATGTATCTGGTTGGCTGGATGATGAACACGCCCAAAATCCGCGCAAAAATGGGCAGCAGAATCAACGAAGGAATGATAAAAGGATACAAGGAGATACTTGATAAATAAAATTTTTGAAAAAATTATTAAAATAGTTTGTGAATTAAAAAATAAGTATTACCTTTGTATCGGGTTGAGCAAGCGGCCATTCTGGTCCATCAGCCTATTGGTTATTAGTTTTAGTGTTATTAATTATGTGGTTAGTATGAGTTGTCGCCGTGAGGTCACAACTCATTTCTTTTATACCCACCCCCTGCAGGCAAGCTCAAACTTGACTTCTCCCCTAGCGACTTGGCGAAAATTGTGTATTTTTGCATAACACTAATTCTACACGCATGCGCAAAGCCATCCTCGCCTCCGTCATCCTCATATTGCTGAGCATAACCCTTACAGCACAGAACCGCATCAAGGTTGCCTGCGTTGGCGACAGCGTCACCTTCGGCTATGGCATAGCCGACCGCGACAACGACTCGTATCCGGCGCAGCTGCAGCGCATGCTGGGCGAAGGATACGACGTCCGCAATTTCGGACACAACGGCGCCACCCTTCTTCGCAAGGGCCACCGCCCCTACAACACTCTTCCCGAATATGGCGAGGCCCTCGACTTCAAGGCCGACATCGTTATCATCCATCTCGGTCTCAACGACACCGATCCCCGCAACTGGCCCAACTATTCGGAGGAGTTTATCCCTGACTATAAGGCTCTTATAGGCGACTTCCGCGTCGCAAACCCTAATGCGGCAATATGGATATGCAGGATGACCCCCATCATGCACGGTCACTGGCGCTTCCTCAGCGGAACCCGCGACTGGCATGCACAGGAGCAGAAGGCTATAGACCAGATAGCAGCAACTTCCGAAGTCGGTCTGATCGACCTCTTCGAGCCGCTCATCATCCGCCCGGAACTCTTTGCCGACAATCTCCACCCCTCACCCGAGGGCGCCGGCATCATTGCAAAGACGGTGTATGAAGCCGTGACCGGCGACTTCGGCGGCCTGCAGCTCTCAGCAATGTACACCGACAACATGGTAGTGCAGCGTGGCGAGCCCATACGATTCAGCGGCAAGGCTGACCGTGGCAGCAAGGTCAGAGTGCGGTTCGCCGGCAAGAAGCAGAACGCAGCTGTTGGTGCAGACGGCAAATGGGCTGTCGAGTTCCCTGCAATGCCTGCCGGCGGTCCGTACAAACTTGAGATATCTGACAAGGACAATGAGTTCACCTTCAGCAACGTCTGGGTTGGAGAGGTCTGGGTATGCGCAGGCCAGTCGAACATGGAGTTCAAGCTTGCACAATGCAGCACTGCAGCGGAAGACATCGCCGCTGCCGGCACGCAGGACAAGCTCCACCTCTTCAACATGAAGGAGAATTGGCTGACATACGACTTCGAGTGGCCTCAGAGTGCGCTGGATTCAGTAAACCGACTGCAGTATCTCACCCCTATGGGCTGGGAGATGAGCGGCACAGATTCCGCCAGGGACTTTTCGGCTGTGGGCTACCATTTCGGCCGTGCCCTTGCCGACAGCCTCGGCTGCCATGTGGGCCTGATCAGCTGCGCAGTTGGCGGCAGCACAACGGAATCGTGGGTCGACCGCAAGGTGCTCTCATGGGACTATCCCCAGGTGCTGAACGACTGGATAAACAGTGACTTCGGCCAGGAATGGGCCCGCGGTAGATGCAGGAAGAACATTGCGCAGGCAACAAACCCGCTGCAGCGCCACCCCTACCAGCCCGGCTACCTTTATGACGCCGGAATCCTCCAGATGGACGGCTGGAACGTCAAGGGCGTGATCTTCTATCAGGGCGAGTCAAACGCGCACTGCATGGAAACATACGCCGATCTTTTCAAACTGATGGTGAAGAGCTTCCGCAATTATTGGGGAGATGATCTCGCAGTGCAGATGGTGCAGCTTTCCGGCATAGGCAACCGCCCGAGCTGGCCTTGGTTCCGCGACACCCAGCGCAGGCTCTCCGAGAGTATCAGCGGCGTAGGCCTCACGGTCTGCTCCGACCTCGGCCATCCCACAGACGTCCATCCAAAAGACAAGAAACCCGTTGGCGAGCGCTCGGCCGTATGCGTGCTCCATGACTTCTACGGCCGCGAGGACATAATCCCTTCCGGTCCTGTATATAAGGGCTTTACAGTAGAGGGCGGCAAGCTGCGCCTCAGCTTCGACTACACGGAAGGTCTCAAAGTCAGCAAGGGTTTCGAGATCGCAGGATCCGACGGCATCTACTACCCTGCAAGCGCCAAGGTTGAAGGCAGGACCATTGTCCTCGAGGCCAGGGAGGTCAAGAGCCCCTGCGCCCTCAGATATGCCTGGCAGCCCAACCCCACCGACGCCGACCTCACCAACATCACCGGCATCCCCGCCTCCACCTTCCGCGACACCATACAGCCGTAATCCGCATGTCTTCTCCGGGCGGCCTATATAATAGGCTTTCCTGGAAGGTATTGTCATTTTCTCTCAGGACTAGACACAAAAATGCGGGACATCGTTCCCGGTCCCTCTTCTGGACCGGGGACTTGACACGTTAACCCATCATATCGTGTCAAGTCCTTAGGTCGTTGTGCGAAACCTTAATATTACTGCAAAGGCAGCGTCTCTGCCGGCCTAAAATCAGGCTTCAAATTGGCGGCGAAGAAGTGATTGGCCAAAATAATCACGAATTCTTGGCAAAACGAACAAATAACAAGCCCCGCGCCTAAAATAACCCGATTATTAGGCCGAATCACATCTTCCGGCCAGGATCGAGCCTTGTTTTAGGCCGTTGTTGACAGCGAGGCTGCGGATTTTGGTGAAAACACACCTCCAAACTTTCGGGTTCATATCAAAGTGGCACAGCTGCAGGCTCGAGTCAATAAGATCCAGAGATACGAAGGATGGGTCCCGCCATAAAAATGACGGATTTATGTCCGCAAATCATATTTCTGCCACGTTTTCGCTGATACCATGCCCGGAACGTGGGTTTTGACGGCTTACGGACACGATATCGAGGAAATCATGTCAAGATTGCCGTTTGCGGGCAAATAATCGGCGAAATCGTGGCGGAGATAGCAGCGGCTGCGGGGTGGAGGTGGTGGGAGGCGATTTATGGGCGTGCGGCGGCACGGAGGGACGGGATGTGATAAGTCCCCCGAGGGGAGGGCACGAAGTGCCAGGGGGTAACGTAGAAGCAGTCATGCGAATGCATGAGGAGCCGGTCCGCGATAGCGGATTGCGAGGACTGTTTGAGCCGAATGCGGTCCCCCGAGGGGAAGGCACGAAGTGCCAGGGGGTAACGTAGAAGCAGTCATGCGAATGCATGACGAGGCGGTTCCGACAGCGTCACGGCAGTCTGAGCCGACTGCCACCTCCAGCCCGCAGCCGCTGTGCGGCACCGCCGGCAGCCTGGGGCTTTTGGGGAATACATGAGCAAAATCGCCCCGCCGTTACGATGTCATTGAGTTCTTAGGCGGGTTATGGCTGAGGATTGTGATTGAGGAATGGGGTGAGACTATTTCTGGTCGAAGACCAGGCGGGCGGAGGTGAGAGGATGGGTGAACTCAAGGTAGAAGGCATGGAGGAAGAGGCGGCCGGGGGTGGCGTCGCCGTAGAGGCGGTCGCCCTTAATCGGCCGTCCGAGGCCCTTTGAATGAGCGGAATGCACACGGAGTTGGTGCGTTCTGCCGGTCTTGGGAGTGAAGATCACATCAATCTCTCCGTTGGGGAGGATTTCTGCAATCTCGTATCCGGTAACGGCCAGTTTGCCGTTTTCATAGTCTACACACTGCCTGGGTCTGTCGTAGTAGTCAAGGGCAAGAGGAAGGGCGATCGTGCCGCGGGCGGCATGCCTGAAGGGCTCCGCGCCGGCCACGAGCCTTGCGCGGTACTTCTTTACCACTTCATGCCCTGCAAACTGGGCCTCCATGGCTGACTTTGTGGCCATGTCCCTCGCAAAGATCATCAGACCGGACGTGTCCATATCAAGCCTGTGGCAGGTCTCGACGGACTCGCCGTAGCGCTCGCGCAGCCAGCCGAGGAGGCTGGGCGCCGCGACACGGCCGGGCACGGCGAGCATGCCCGCCGGCTTGTTCACGACGATGATGTTATCATCGACATACAGGACCTCAGGCTCGGATTCATTGCTGAATCCCGCATCCAGGGGATTGGGAGCGACATCGAGCCCCTGGAGCATCCAGGTCAGAAGCGGCCCGCACTTACCCATGCAAGACGGATAGAATCTCCCCTGTTCACGGACCTCCTTCTGAGGAGAATCACCATACCAGAACTCACCCATGGCCAACGGCTTCATGCCGTTAAGATATGCGTAATTGAGAAGCTTCGGGCCTGCGCACTCCCCTGTGCCACCGGGTGGAACAAGACCTCTGAGAGAGAATATCTCCTTGATACTGAGACACTCCCCTTTTGCATTATGTACTTTGTACTGCTCGAAGAGCCAGTCCTGGAGTTCGGCGGACATCCTTGCCGGATCTTCCGAAGCCGGAAGCCCGGCCCGCCGGCGTGCAACCTGCCCGGCGATCTCCGCCTCCCTCCTGCGGAAATATCCCACAGGACTTGTATAGTCATAAATTGGAGGCACGAAGCCATCCACAACTGCACGACCGTCAAGAAGTCCGCTGAAAGCATACAGAGGGCCGCGGTCAGTAATGAGAATTCCGAACATTTTGCCCGAATGGTCAAAATGCCCGGAATCTAGAATACTTATCAACTTCTCCGCTTCGCTTACGACCCTGGGGTCAGGGACGTAGCAGAAGGGATATGTAAACTGTTCAGCCACTAGAACAGTTCTTCAAAATGGTCGGGGTCGAACTCCCAGAGGCCCTTGGCCTTGAGAATCATCTCGATACCCTCACGGACACATCCTTTGCCGCCAGGATGGGATGTGACTATGTCGGCAGCGGCCTTTGCCTCGGGCACGGCGTCTGCAGGAGCAAAGCCGCAGCCGCAGGCCCGGAGTACCTGTGTATCAGCAATATCATCGCCGAAATAAGCCACTTCTGAAGCATCCAGGCCATGCTGTGCACAGAACCTGCGGAATACGCTCAGCTTGCCGCGGCAGCCGAGGAAGAGGTCCTCTTCCCTGACCCGCAGGCTGAGCATGCGTATTCTCAACGCCTCTGTATCGCCGCCGGACATGATGGACATTATCAGCCCCTGTTTTGCAGCAAAGCGGACGCCAAAGGCATCTTTGGCATCCGTAATACGAAGAACATCACCATTTGCCAGTGGAATCAGAGACCCGTCTGTAAGGACGCCGTCTATATCCATCGCAATGGCTTTTATGGCCTTAAGATTTGGCTCCATTGGGGGTGAAGTCCGAGATATTGAAGGTGGCGCCGCCCTGCTGGCCGGGAAGCTCGATCCTGCCGAACTGAGCCTCGTACTTGGAGATATTCTCTGCAAGCGCGTTCAGGAGCATCTTTGCATGGTCGGGACTCATGACGAGACGGTTGCTGATGTCCGGCCTCTGCATGCCGGGAAGCATCTCGGCAAAGTCGATGATGAACTCGCTGCGTGAATGGCTGATTATCGCGAGATTGCTGTATGTACCCCTGGCTATCTCAGGCTTGATTTCAAGGTTCAATTTCTTCTCTTCCATATCATTAAAGCTGGTTATATGCCTGGCTGAACGTATCGCCCTGACGGATGTCGCCGGTTGCGAGGCCCTTCTTGAGCCACTTGGAGCGCTGTGCTGATGTACCGTGGGTGAATGAATCGGGAACGGTGCGGCCGTAGCTCTGCTTCTGCAGATAGTCGTCGCCGATCTTGCCGGCTGCATCCACAGCCTCATCGATGTCGCCTGCCTCAAGCGAGCCGAAGCGCTTGTTGTCGTTGTATGCCCATACACCTGCATAGAAGTCGGCCTGGAGCTCGAGGCGGACGCTGATCTGGTTGGCTTCCTTCTCGCTTGAACGGTTCATCAGCTGATGAGCCTGCTGAAGTGTACCGAGCTGATTCTGAACATGATGACCGACCTCATGTGCGATGACGTAGGCATAAGCGAAGTCACCGTCGGCGCCCAACTGCTTGCGCATGTTCATGAAGAACGAGAGGTCAAGGTAAACGCTCTGGTCTGCGCTGCAGTAGAAAGGACCTGAAGATGATGTGGCACCGCCGCAGCCTGACTGGACACTGCCGTTGAAAAGGACGAGCTTCGGAGGAGTATATGTGCGTCCGAGCTGTCTGAAAATCTCAGACCATACATCCTCTGTTCCTGCAAGGATCTGGCTTGCAAAAACTGCAAGCTCCTGCTCCTGCTCGCTGGGCTCCCATGTACCGTCGGTAACGATCTCCGAATTGCCCATCATCTGACCGGCCACCTCGATTGCCTGCTGGGGACTGCCAGTAAGCACCATTGTGAGAATGCCGACAATAATAGCGCCACCGAGGCCGAGGCCGCCGATAGCCATTCCTCTTGAGCCGCCTCTGCGGTCATCAACGTTGGAACTTTGTCTTCTTCCGTCAAGTTGCATATTGTGTCAATGTTTTAAATGATTGCAAGTACTGTTTCGCAGGCTCTTACAAGATCGCCCACCTGCACCTTGACATCTGCGTCAAGAGGCAGGAACATGTCGATCCTGGAGCCGAATTTGATGATTCCGCACTGAGTGCCGGCCGCAACCTTCTGCCCGGGTGCTGCATGGCAGGCGATGCGCCTTGCGAATCCGCCTGCTATCTGCTTGAAAAAGACCTCCTTGCCTTCAGGGTTCTTCATGAGCACACAGGTGTGTTCGTTAAGGACAGAAGCCTTGGGGTGCGATGCAAAGAAATGGTCGCCCGGATGATATTCGTAGCTTACGACCTTTCCATCGGCAGGCCAGAAGTTCGAGTGGACGTCGAAGAAATTCATGTAGACGCTGATCTGCAGGCATTCCTTCTTGAGGACTTCGGGTTCGAAGGCCTTTTCCACAATCACCACCCTGCCGTCGGCAACGCTGGTAACAGCATTGCCCGACCCGGCACGCTTGCGCACGGGAACACGGAAGAAGGCTGTTTGCCAGATGACGAACCATAGTATGAGCATCAGGCATGGCCACTTCACCACAGGATAAGGAACAAACAGCAAAAGCACGGCTGCGATTGCCGCGCTTATACCATAGATAAGTGCTATGGAGCCGTATGAGTCCTTGTCTATCTTCATATAAGACCGCAGATTACAAGGTAGATGAGAGCTGCCGGTATGGCCATGAACGAAGAGTCGAACCTGTCGAGCATGCCGCCATGTCCGGGGATGACGTTACCTGAATCCTTCACACCGAAGTGGCGCTTCCAGAGCGACTCGAAGAGGTCGCCGCATACGCCGCTCACGCTCACGAGAACGCCGAGGGCTACACTGTGCCCGAGGCTGAAAGGCAGCCAGCCCACGAAATGGAGCACGACCGCTGCAACTGTGCCGAGGAACACACCGCCCCAGAATCCCCACCATGACTTCTTGGGAGAGATGGACGGAGCGAGCTTCTTTGCTCCCGGCTTCTGGCCAAGCATGCTGCCGATGCAGTATGCGCCAACGTCGCAGAGCCATATGATAATGAAGATGCTGAGCAGGAGAAAACCGTTGAAGGTACCATCCCTGAACACGATGAACGGGCTCAGGCATACAGGAGTAGCAATGTATACAAGGCCGGTATAGAGATACGCAACCCTCTCGAACTCAGTACGTTGTTTTCTGAATATAAGGAAGATGGGGACAAGCAGCAGAGGCAGGACGCCGAGGGCGACCCAACGCACTGCAAGCAGGCCCTGGCTTGCCATCAGAGCTGTGGAGAAGAAGATGGCGGCCGAAAGATACGCCATTCTCTGCTCGATGGAATACAGCGCGCCGAGCGACATCTCGTAGAACTCGCGCATCGCGATGAGCATGATCATAAGGAACAGGGCTCCATAGATGGTACCGTGGAAAATGAGTCCACAGACCATTACCGCTCCGAACACCACGCTCGATATGGTACGTACTGTAAAATTATTCATCTGCTGTAGTGTCTGTTACAAATTCGTCGGCTGCATCCTCTGCGGGCTCAGGCTCCTGAACGGGCTCCTGGGGCTTTGCAGGCTCGAGCCTTTCCTGGCCGTGCTTGCCGGCCTTGGGGCCGAACACGGCCTCGATGTCCTCGGCCATGAGCACTTCCTTGTCGATAAGTATCTCCGCAAGCTTCTGAAGACCTGCCCAGTTTTCAGTAAGCAGGGCCTTGGTGCGAGCGGTAACCTCATCGACGAGAGCCTTCACCTCGGAATCGATAAGTTCGGCGGTCTTCTCGGAATAAGGCTTGGTGAACTCGTAGCCACCCTGGGCATCATAGAACGACAGATTGCCGACCTTCTCGCTCATTCCGTAGTATGTCACCATTGCGTATGCCATCTTGGTCATGCGCTCGAAGTCATTAAGGGCACCGGTACAGGGGATGCCGTCGTTGGCGATCTCCTCGGCAACACGGCCGGCAACAAGGCTGCACATCTGGTCGATCATCTCTGCACGGGACATGGTCACCTTCTCATCAGGGAGATACCATGTAAGGCCGAGGGCCTGGCCGCGAGGGATGATGCTGACCTTGAGCACGGGGTCACAGCCGGGAAGCAGCCAGCCCGCAACGGCATGTCCTGCCTCATGGTATGCTGTAAGACGTTTTTCCTCAGGACTCATGAGAGTCTTCTTGCGCTCGATGCCGCCCACTACCCTGTCGACTGCATCCATGAAGTCCTCATTGTCGATGGAGTTCTTGCCCTTGCGGGCTGCAGTCAGGGCCGCCTCGTTGCAGACGTTGGCGATATCGGCACCGGAGAAGCCGGGAGTATGCTTTGCTATGCCCTCAAGGTCGAAATCCTTGCTGAGCTTCAGTTTTGAAAGATGCACCTGGAAGATTTCCTTGCGCTCGTTGAGATCGGGAAGGGTGACGTTGATCTGACGGTCGAAGCGGCCGGCACGCATGAGCGCCTTGTCGAGTATGTCGGCACGGTTGGTTGCAGCCAGCACGATGACACCGCTGTTGGTGCCGAAGCCGTCCATCTCGGTGAGCAGCTGGTTGAGGGTGTTCTCCCTTTCGTCATTAGAGCTCCAGCCGGCGTTCTTGCCACGGGCACGTCCCACAGCGTCGATCTCGTCGATGAAGACGATGCAGGGAGCCTTCTCCTTGGCCTGTGCGAAAAGGTCGCGGACACGGCTTGCACCTACGCCGACGAACATCTCCACGAAGTCGGAACCGCTCATGCTGAAGAAAGGAACGTTGGCCTCGCCTGCCACAGCCTTTGCGAGCAAAGTCTTACCGGTACCCGGAGGGCCTACGAGCAATGCACCCTTGGGTATCTTTCCGCCAAGGACGGTGTATTTCTGAGGATTCTTGAGGAAATCGACTATCTCCATAACTTCCTCCTTTGCGCCGTACAGACCGGCCACGTCCTTGAATGTGACGTTGACCTTGCCCTTGTCAACCTCCTTGCCGGTGGTCTTGCCGGCATTGAAGGGATTCATGCCGCCGGCACCTGGGCCGCCGCCTGAATTCCTGCCGAAACCGCGCATCATCCATACCCAGAAGAGGATTATGAGAAGCAGAGGGAAGGCCCACTCGAGAATGTTCTCCCAGACCTTGGCATCGTTGATGATGACGAGCTTGGCCTGATCCTGAGGTTCCAGAGCCTCGTTCAGACGGGCGAATTCGCCCTCGGGGTCGAACTTGGTGGAAGTGAGGAAGAAGAACTGAGGTGCAGACTGAGGGAGCTTGCCGCCGGGGAAAAGGTCGGTGTACTTGTTGACCTTTTCAGGACGGACGGAAACCTCGCCCTTAAAGTCGTTGCGGACATACTGGACTTCCTTGACATCGCCGGCTTCGATCATGGACTCGAGCTGGGCCCACTCTATCTTCTGGGCGGGAACGCCCTTGGAAGAGAAGAGCATGAATATGATGCCACCGATGAGGAGAATGTATATCCAGGAGAAATTGAGCCTTACTATCTTGACCTTTTTAGGACCTTTACCGTTCTGTTTATTTGCCATTTCAGCTTATAAGTATAAATTTGCACGCAAATATAATACAAAAATGGCTCCAACACTCACGCGCGCGGACATATTCTGGTACGAATCCCTCGATTCCACCAATGATGAGCTCAGAAGGCGGATTGCCGGGCTTGACAATTTGTCAATAATCGCGTCAAAGAGTCAAACGGCGGGCCGCGGCCAGGGCGACCACAAGTGGCATTCAGAGCCCGGCAGCAACCTGACATTCTCCCTGCTGCTCAAATTCGGCGACGGTGCCAGGCTGAAAGCCTCGGGCCTTCAGCTGCTCAATGACTTCATCACCACGGTCCTTCTGGAGTTCCTGCGTGAAGAAGGAGTCGAAGCCTGGGTCAAGCTGCCGAACGACATCTGGGTCGGCAGCCGCAAGATCTGCGGCATCCTCATAGAGAACCAGCTCAAGGGCTCCGAAATCGAATCGTCCATCATAGGCATAGGCCTTGACCTGAACCAGTGTGAATGGCCTGCCGACCTGCCCAACCCGGTATCTCTCAAGGAGTTGACAGGAAAAGAATATCCGCCCGAGCAGGTACTCGAGCGGATATCGGATCTTTGCAAGAAGAATTGGGTTATGTTTAAAAACTAAGCTTCACGCAATGCCTTAACCGTGCTGACGGGATCCGCTGAATGGAACACCGTGCTGCCGGCAACGGCTATGTCGACACCTGACTCACGCAGGGCTTTGGCATTCTGCAGGGTCACACCGCCATCGACCTCCACGAGCGTATTCGTTCCCCTCTTTGCTATCTCCTCCTTCAACGCAGCCACACGGTCTAGGGTCACCTCGATGAACTTCTGTCCGCCAAAGCCGGCGAAGACGCTCATTACCAGGAAGAAATCCGCCTTGCCGATATACGGGTAGAGCTTCTTGACGGGAACGTCCGGATCGATTGCGATACCGGCCTTCATGCCGTATGAATGTATCATGTCGATGAACTCGCCCGCCCTGCGTCCGGATGCCTCGAGATGGAACGAGCACATCTCCGCTCCGTCCTCGGCAACCTTTGCGAACCACTGATGAGGGTTGACCACCATCAGATGGACGTCCATGGGAACTGTGGCAACAGGAGAAAGCTGGTCGAGCACACTGAACCCGAACGAGATGTTGGGCACGAGGGTGCCGTCCATGACGTCTAGGTGCAGGATGTCGCCGGAAGCGTTGACCTTCGCCACCTCATCCTGCAGATGCAGGAAATCAGCTGCGAGAAGTGATGGTGCTATCTTCATTATTCAAAATTGACTACTACGTCTTCGAGGAGGGCGACGAACTTGTCCATGCTGGCAAGTTCAAGTTTTTCGCCGGGTGCGTGCACACCTCTCAGAGTGGGTCCGAAACTGATCATGTCAAGTCCGGGGAACTTCTGAAGGAAGAGGCCGCACTCGAGGCCGGCATGTATCGCCTTCACCTCAGGCTCTTGATTAAATAACTTCCTGTAAGATGCTACGCTGCAAGCAAGTATATGAGAATTCATATCGGGATTCCAACCGGGATATTCATACATATACTTAACGCGTGCGCCCACTATTTCGAAGTTTGCGCGAACCTTGCTTGCAATGGCCCGACGCTCTGAAGTGGCGGAGCTGCGCTGGCTGGTCACAATCTCGAAGAAACCCTTGCGCTTGTGTACGGATGCAAGGTTCGTGGAGGTCTGCACAAGACCGGGGATGTCCTGGCTCATGGCCTGGACTCCGTGGGGACAGGTGAGCAGAGAAGAGATCAGGCAGTATGCAGCATCGGGGTCGACAGTAAACCTGGCAGTTGTGCGCTCGCAGGTTGCTTGCACCTCAGGATCAGTATTATGGAACTCCTCAGCTATAGTTTCGCTGAAAGCACGTACGCGGCGTACGGTTGCACGAGGATGAGGCACTGCGATCACTGCCTCGCACTCACGGGCGATGGCATTGGGCTTGCCGCCGCCATGTATGCTCACGAGCTGGAATCCGAAAGGAATCTCGTCGTTGAGCAGACGTGCCATCTGCTGTACGGCGTTCATGCGGCCCTTGTTGATATCGTCGCCGCTGTGGCCGCCGATACCGCCGCTGACCTTTATCTTGAGGATGGTCAGATCCTCGCCTACCGGCTCGCTTTCGAAGTCAAGACGGATTCTTGTGTTCTGACCGCCGGAGCATCCGATGAAGAGCTGCCCCTCGTCCTCGGAGTCGAGGTTGATGAGGGTCTTGCCGGTGAAGAAGCCGCTCTGGAGCGCTTCAGCACCGTCCATGCCCGTCTCCTCAGAAATGGTGAACAGACACTCGACCTTACCTGTGGGCTTTTCGTCCTCGAGAAGGGCAAGTGCGGCGGCGATGCCTATTCCGTCATCGGCGCCGAGGGTGGTGTCCTTGGCTATCATCCAGCCGTCCTCCACCACATACCTGATGGGATCGGTTGCAAAATCATGGTCCACGCCGGCATTCTTCTCACATACCATGTCCTGATGTGCCTGGAGCACGATGGTGGGGACATTCTCCTTGCCGGGAGCGGCCTCCCTGGTGATGAGGACGTTGCCTGTTTTGTCGGTCTTTACTGAAAGCTTGCGGCTTTCGGCCCAATTTACGAGCCACGCGGTGATCTTCTCCTCATGGCCCGACTCTCTGGGTACGGTTGTTATCTCCTTGAATATATCAAGGACCCTGGTTGAATCCATATGTTTGAATATTAATGTCTTGCAGGTGCGATGATCTGCTCGATGTCGTTGACGTACTTACGGAAAGTCTTGTCGGTTGACATGAGGTCAGCGACTGTTGTGCATGCGTGGAGCACGGTTGCATGGTCCTTGCCGCCGATTTCTGCGCCTATGGTGGAGAGGGAGCAGTTGTTGATGAGGTTGCGGCTGAGATACATGGCAATCTGACGTGCCTGCACGATCTGGCGCTTGCGGCTCTTCGAGAGAATGTCGTCCCTCGTGATGTTGAAGTACTCGCAAACGGCCTTCTGCACCTTGTCGATGCTGATGTCCTTCTTCTCCTCGCCCACCACCTTCTCGATGATCTGGCGTGCAAGCTCGATCTGGTCCTTGCCGGGATGCACTGTGCTGTATGCTATGAGGGAGATGAGCGCACCCTCGAGCTCGCGGAAGTTTGTGCGGATATTGCTGGCAAGATATTCCAGGACATCCTCGGGAACTGCAACGCCCTCACGGAATGCGCGGGCACGCAGCATCTGCAGGCGGGTCTGGAAATCAGGATATGAAAGCTGGACGGAGAGTCCCCACTTGAAACGGGAGAGAAGCCTTTCCTCGAAGTTCTGCAGGTCGACGGGAGCGCGGTCGGATGTGAAGACGAGCTGCTTGCCATTCTGGTGCAGATAGTTGAAGACGTTGAAGAAAGCGTTCTGGCAGCCCTGGCCCATGAGATCCTGGATGTCGTCGACGATGAGGACGTCCATCTTCATATAATAGCCAAGGAAATCGGTGAGCTTGTTATGAACTGCAACTGCGTCCATGTACTGGGTCTTGAACTCGTTGCCGGTTACGTAGAGAGCCACCTGGTCGGGGAACTTCTGCTTGATTGCAATACCTATTGCCTGTGCGAGATGTGTCTTGCCGAGACCGGGACCGCCAAAGATGAAGAGCGGGTTGAACGGGGTCTTGCCGGGGGCTGCGGAGATGTTGAGACCAGCGGTGATGCCCATCTTGTTGCATTCGCCCTCGATGAGGTTCTCGAAATTGTAGACGGGGTTGAGACGCGGGTCGATGTTGATCTTGTGCAGGCCGGGGATCGTGAAGGGATTCACGACACCGGAAGGCATGTATGTATTGATCTGGACAGGTTTGTTCGTGGGGGTGATGACCTGCTGGCCGGGGAAATTCATCGCGGGCTGGTTCTGCACGGGCCTTAACATATATACAAGACGTGCATCGGCACCGAGGACGCGCTTGAGTGTCATCTTGATGACGTCAAGATAGGCGGACTCGAGATACTCGCGGAAGAAGTCTGAAGGGACTTCCACAGTCAAGGTGGAATCAACGAGAGAAACCGGCTTCACGGGAGTGAACCAGGTCTTGAAAGGCTGGGGCTCGATTATCTGCTCGATGATGTGCAGACAATCGCTCCATACACTTATATGTCTCTGTTGATCGGTCATTTTGGTCAGTCAAAAAGCGGCACTTTCAAGAGGTGCCGAATTGCAAGTGCAAAATTGGTGATAAAAAATTGATAAAAAAAAGTTTTTCCTATTGTTTTTTAATTATTTTCACCTTATATACTTGAGGTTTCAAGGGTCTTTTTGCTATTTATAATACACTACTACTCAATAACTTACAGTGATACAACAAACGTAACTCACTTATTTGCAACAATATTCCAATTTAGAATATTTCCAAATATGTCATTTAATGATTTTTATGCCACCGGCGGCATTGGAGAACACAAAAAAACGATTTTACTTGACGATCGAAACGGTGTCTCCGACCACCTTCACGACAAATGCGTCGGGATACTTCTTCTTTATTGCGGCAAAGCGTTCCCTGACTACAGAAAGGTCGGTGTCGGCCCCGATGATATACTTATATATCGTACGGCCCTTGACCACCACAGGTTCGTAACCCATGAACTCGGGAGCATTTGAAGGGAAAGTCTTGCCGACTGCAAAGATCTGCACGCCGTACATCACATTGTCGGATGACGCTGCGGGCTCCACAGCAGCACTCTCCTCCTTTGCAGGAGCAGCAGTTCCGGTATCTGTCTTTGCAGCAGGCTGGGATGCGGTCTGGCCTGCAGGTGCGTTAACGCTCCTGTCGTAAGCCTCCTTGTATTCCACGAAGGCCTTGAAAAGGCATTCCGCTATGCGTTCCCTGCTGTTGACATCACGAAGGACGGCAAGGTCGGAAGGGTTCGAGATGAAGCCCAGTTCGACGAGGACGGACGGCATGGCGGTTTTCCACAGCACATAGAAGGGGTCCTGGGAGATACCCCTGTCGGCCTTGATGGGGCCGGCCTTCAGCTCCTTCTTGACATAACCGGCAAAGTTCAGGCTCTGCTCGAGATATGCATTCTGCATCAGCTGCATAAAGATGTACGACTGCGGATCGGAAGGGTCGAAGCCCTCGTACTTGGTGGTGTAGTCGTCCTCGAGCATGATCACCGAGTTCTCACGCTTGCATACGTTCATGTTGTATTCGTAGAGATCGGTGTTCTTCTTGGTGGACTGGCCCATGCAATGTACGGAAAAGCCGTTCGGCGAGGACTTGGGCGCCGCATTGACATGAAGCGATATGAAGAGGTCGGCATTGGCCTTGTTCGCTATTTCAGCCCTGTCGTTCAGGGTGACAAAACCGGTGCCTCTGGTGACTATGACCTTGACGTCGGGGCAGCCCTCCTCTATCTTGCGGCGGAGCCTGGCGGTGATGTCGAGCACGATGGAC
Source organism: Candidatus Cryptobacteroides sp. (assembly GCA_045640445.1). Classification (GTDB taxonomy): domain Bacteria; phylum Bacteroidota; class Bacteroidia; order Bacteroidales; family UBA932; genus Cryptobacteroides. The sequence continues at coordinate 64,642 of JAZUFA010000012.1, forward strand.
TTCTCATATGTCTTGCCATCTGCGCTTATGGCGCCGGGATCCTTGCCACCATGACCGGGATCGATCACGACAGTCTTGAGCCCGAGCTCGTTCCCGGCGAAGGCGAAAACCTCACCGAGGAGCAGGCAGAGCAATATGGCAATTGTGTGTTTCAATATTTTTCCGTACTTTTGTAGATTACAAAAATAAGCATTTTTTTGGAATTGAGGAAGACCGGATTCATATTTGCGCTCATCGCTCTGCTCCTGCTCTGCAATGTCTCCCCTGCATCGGCACAGAGACGTGGCAGGACCGGCCAGCAGTTCGGTGTACGCCAGGAGAAGAAGGTTATTCCTCCCGATTCGCTCGAGCTCGCCAGACGCGACTCCCTCCACGTCGTTGACTCGCTCCACCGCATCGACTCCGTGGCCCTTCTCGGCAAGAGCTCGCTCGAGCGCCCCGCATTCTCCACAGCACGCGATTCCATAGTCGAGATATTCTCCGACGGCAAGCGCCTCATCTATTATTATGGCGACGTTTCCGTCAAATACCAGGACATGACCCTGAAGGCCGAGCGCATGGAATACGACATGAGCACGTCCACCGTCCACGCGTACGGCGTCCGCGACACCCTGACCGGTGAATGGACGGGCCTGCCCGTCATGGAGCAGGGCGGCAAGACCTACAACATGCATGAGGTCCGCTACAACTTCGATACAAGGAAGGCCCGCATCACCAACATGGTCACCGAGGAGGACGGCGGCGTACTGCAGGGTCAGAACATCAAGATGATGCCCGACCAGTCCGTAAACATGACCAAGGGCAAGTACACCGTCTGCGACCTCGAGCATCCCCATTACTGGCTCGAGCTGGAGCTTGCCAAGGTAATGACCAAGCCTACGCAGAAGACGGTATTCGGCCCCGCCCACCTTGTAGTGGAGGATGTGCATCTGCCCATAGGACTCCCCTTCGGCTTCATCCCCAAGCGTCCCGAAAGGGCGACCGGCATGCTCATGCCTACATTCGGCCAGGAGCAGACGCGAGGCTTCTACATGCGCGACGCCGGAATGTACTTCGTCTTCGGCGACTACCTTGACCTTTCCGTTACGGCGGACGCCTACACCCTGGGTTCGTGGGCGCTTGATGTAAACTCCAGATACAAGGTCAATTACAAGTTCAACGGCGGATTCACCTTCAACTACTCCATGGACAAGGGAGGAGAAAAGGGCACTCCCGAGTACTTCGAATCGTCAAACTTCGGTATCAGGTGGAACCACTCGCAGGACTCCAAGGCGCACCCCGGATCGTCCTTCAGCGCCTCGGTGAACTTCTCCAGCCCCTCCAACAGCAAATACAACTCACGTTCGGTGCAGGAGGCGTTGCAGAACCAGGTATCATCATCCGTTTCATACAGCCATAACTGGAACGGAAAGTTCAACTTCAGCATCAACGCCCTGCACAGCCAGAACTCCAGGGACTCCTCATACACCTTCACCCTGCCTAACATCACCTTCTCGATGAGCACCATCTACCCGTTCAAGAAGAAGGTCCGTGTAGGAAAGGAGAAGTTCTACGAGAAGATCAGCATTGGTTACAACACCACCCTGCAGAACAAGATAAACTTCAAGGCCAGCGAGTTCAACCTCAGCGACCCTGCGTTCCTGAACAAGTTCGACAACAACATGACCCACAACTTCAGCCTGGGTCTGCCGGCTTTCCAGCTGTTCAAGTACCTGAGCTTCAACCCGAGCATCTCATATGGCATGAACTGGTACTTCAGGGAGCAGCTGGCCAATTACGACGAGGAGTCCGGACGCGTGGTCCAGTCGAAGGGCGACATGTTCGGAGCCTTCGGCATGGTGCACAGGGGATCCGCCTCCATTTCCATGAGCACGCGTCTCTACGGAACGCTCATGTTCGCAAAGTTCCGCAAGGTGCAGGCCATCAGGCATGTGATCTCGCCTTCGATGTCACTGTCCTACACGCCTGACCTCGGCAAGTCATGGAACGGATTCCAGTCGTTCCACTACATCGACAAGTCGGGCAACGAGCAGGTCTACACCTATAACAGATTCACCGGGCAGACCGGCGCCGGCACCAAGCAGGCGGCAATGGCCAGCTTCAGCATAGGCAACAACCTTGAGGCCAAGGTCCGCGACTTTGCCGATACCACAGGTACAGGAACCAAGAAGGTCAAGCTTATCGACCAGCTCTCCTTCAACGGAAACTACAACTTCATGGCCGACTCCATGAAGGTCAGCACCATCAGTTCGTCGATGAGCACCAACCTGTTCGGCAAGGTGAACATCAGTGCCAGCGCAAGCTTCGACCCGTACGCAATCAATGAAAAGGGTCAGAGGTATGACAGGTTTGCCGTAACCTGCGGCCAGGGTCTTGCAAGACTTACAAACGCCAGCATATCAGCATCATACTCCATCTCCGGAAAGGGCTCCATCCAGGGCAACGACGGTTCCAAGGCGGAATCCGGCTCGGGCGGCCAGGGCGGTGGCGGCGTGCAGGGTGCGGCCGACTACTACCACAGAATATACTATCATCCTATTACGGGAGAATACATTCCTGAAGGCTGGCTCTACTACACCAACCCCAACGTGCCCTGGAGCGTCAACCTGAGCGCGCAGTGCAGCTACAGGAACAGCTACCAGTTCGACACCAAGGAGAACAAGCTGAACAAGAAGAACACCTACACGGCGACCTTGAGCGCCAGCGGTAACATAAAGCTTACACCAAAGTTGAACATCAACCTGAGTTCAGGTTTCGACTTTGTTGCAAAGAAGATAACGACAACCCAGTTCAGTGCCACCTACGACCTCCACTGCTTCAATATTTCAGTGCAGTGGGTTCCTACGGGCACATGGAAGAGCTACAGCTTCAGAATCGCGGCAAATGCGTCCACACTTGCCGACGTGCTGCGATTCAAGAAGAGCGACAGCTATTGGGATAATTAGTTTTTTTCTTATCTTTGCATATCATTTCAATCGGGATGCAGAATTTCTCTGCGCCCAAAATCTTTTAAAACATATGTCACATAGCTTATTTGAGCTCAGTCAGATGAGTAGAGAGGAGCTCGAGAAACTTGCGAACGATTACTTGATCAAGACCAAGAAACTGTCAATTGAGGAAATAGCATACGCAATCCTCGACAAGGAAGCCGTCATCGCCGCCACAAAAGCAATCGAAGAGGGGCCCAAGGCACGTCGCGGCCGTCCCAGGAAAACGATCGAAAAGCCAGCCTCAAATAACAAGTCGGAAACCGAAGAAGCCAAACCTGCAAAACCTGAAGCATCGGCAAAACCCGCAGAACCTGCAGCAGAAGAGGGAAAAGCACCCGCAAAGGTGAAGAAGCAGGAAAAG
>JAZUFA010000013.1:0-7051 GCA_045640445.1 Candidatus Cryptobacteroides sp.
TTACACCAAGTGCTCAGGGGACACCCTGGGCATTTTGGTTTAATAGCGGTGCACACGTAGCGGCCGTGCAGGATGAGCCAGTGGTGGGCGATGGGGCGCTCTTCAACGGGGATGTGCTTCTCGAGGTCAAGTTCCACGGCCCTTGGTGTGGTGCCGCGGGAGAGCCCTAGCCTGTGCGATACTCTGAAAACGTGGGTGTCCACAGCTATCACGGGTTCCTTCCATACGATGGAGGCCACTACGTTGGCTGTTTTTCTGCCAACACCCGGAAGGGTCATCAGGGCGTCGATGTCGGAGGGAATTTCACCTCCGAATTCTTCCATGACCTTCCTGGCCATGCCGACGAGGTGCGCTGCCTTGCTGTTGGGGTAGGATATGCTGCGGATGAGTTCATATACCTCCTCCGGGCGGGCCTTTGCAAGCAGGTCCACGGTGGGGTATGTCCTGAATAGTGCCGGGGTCGTCAGATTGACCCTTTTGTCTGTGCACTGGGCCGAGAGCATGACGGCCACTATCAGTTCATACGGGTTGCTGAAATTAAGCTCCGACTCGGCTACGGGGACGTTCTGCCTGAAGTAGTCGAAGATGGCTTTGTACCGCTGGGCTGTTGTCATATTTCCCTGCAGGTTTCGTCTGCGGTCTCGAAAACGCGGCCGGGGTAGCGCTCAAGGATGCTGCGGTTGTGGGTCACCATTATGATTGCGGTGCCCTGCTCCTTGTTGATGCGGTTCAGAAGCTGGAGGATACCTTCGGCGGTGTCGGCGTCGAGGTTTCCTGTGGGTTCGTCGGCTATTATGACTTCAGGGCTGTTGAGGATGGCCCTGGCGATCGCGATGCGCTGCTGCTCGCCGCCTGAAAGCTGGTGGGGGAGTTTGTGACCCTTTGTCTGCATGCCTACGGCGAGGAGCACCTCATCGATGCGCTTCTGCATGGCGTCGCGGTCCTTCCACCCGGTTGACTTGAGCACGAACGAGAGGTTGTCGTTCACGGTGCGGTCCATCAGCAGCTGGAAATCCTGGAAGACGACGCCGAGCTTGCGGCGAAGCTGCGGGATTTCCTTCGACTTTATGCCCACGAGCTGATATCCGCATACTGAACCGCTGCCCTTGAGCAGCTCGTTCTCTGCGGTTATGGTGCGTATGATGGAGGTCTTTCCTGTGCCTACGCGGCCTACGATATAGACCAGGTCGCCGGGGTATACGTCCATGTTGAAGTCGTAGACCACGACCGTCTCTGAGTTAAGGATATCGGCGTTCTTGAAGGTGATGACCGGTATTTTCTCTTCTTGGGCTTCGGTGTTCATAAAATCGCAAAAAAACTTTCAACAATGCTACAAATATAGCAAGAAAATGAGTATTTTTGTAAACTATATCATAATGCAAATATGAAAGCTAAAATACTATCTCTGTTGGCAATCGCCATCTGTCTTTCTTCTCCTGCATACGCGCAGCGCGCGGGCGCGGATGACGCGTACCGCCAGGCGGTGAGCCTTTACCGCTCCGGCATGTACGAGAGGGCGCGCACCCTGTTCGAGTCGTATTCCGACGATCCCGTCGCACGCGGCTACGCTGTCCTGTGCGCAATGAGGATGCATTCCTCTGACGCCGATGCACTTGTGGAGGCTTATCACAGCGAGTACAAGTCGTCTCCAATGACGGCCCAGATCAATTATCAGCAGGCTCTCCGCAAGTTCGATGCAGGCGACTACGAGGAGGCTTCAACCCTCTTCTCAAGGGTTCCCATGAAGGAGATACCTTCGCTGGAGCGTACCGGAGCCATCTTCAAGATGGGTTTCTGCGACTATACCAAGGGACTTTACGACTCTGCCCGCAAGCGCTTGCGCAAGGTCGAGTCCGGCACATACAACGACTACACGACCACAGCGCGGTACCTGCTCGGATACATGGCCTACCAGGACAAGGATTTCCCCGAGGCTGCAAAATGGTTCCGCCAGTCTCAGGACGACCCCCGCTTCAAGGATCTTTCAGAGTTTTACCTCGTGGACTGCGAGTTCAATCTCAAGAACTACGACTATGTGCTTGAAAAGGGCGTGGAGATGTTCGATAACGTGGATGTCGAGCGTCGTGAGCGTCTTGCCCGCAGCATCTCCGAGGCTTATCTTGTCAAGGGCGACAAGGTCAATGCGCTGAAGTACTACGACTCCGTCTCCCGCGACAACATGAGCCGATCCGACTACTTCTACGCCGGCTCCGTCCTCTTCGCAACCGAGGACTGGAAGGGTGCAGTGGAAAACTACTCCAGGATGCAGGACCGCACCGACTCCCTCGGCCAGATAGCCAACTACCAGATGGCCGGCTCATACATAAAGCTCCGCAACAACGTTGCAGCCATGGACGCCTTCAAGGCTGCTGCCGATCAGGCATACGACTCCAAAATACAGGAGGACGCATTCTTCAATTACGCAAAGCTTGCCTTCGACCTGAACCAGGATCCCAAGGGCTTCACCGACTACATTTCCCGCTGGGGGACCAAGGAGAAGGGTGACCAGATATACGAATACATGGCCCTCGCGGCCCTTGTGAACAAGGATTACGCTGCAGCCGTCGACGCTTACGACCACATCGACGACCTCACTCCAGGCATGCAGTCCAACTATACCAAGGCCAACTACCTCAGGGCACGCCAGCTCATTTCCAGCGGCGCATGGCGCGACGCTCTGACCTGCCTCAGAACCAGCGCCTATTATTTCCCCAAGACCGACAGGTTCAACCAGCTCAGCCGCTACTGGATCGCCGAGTGCCAGTACAATACCGACGACTTCGCCGCAGCGCGCGAAACATACATCGACCTTTACAACGGTTCCGCCCTCGACGGAATCCCTGAAGGCAGCGCCCTCCCTTACAACATAGCATACTGCTGCTACCGTGAGCAGGACTGGGCTCAGGCTGCAAAATGGTTCGACAACTACATCGCTTCCGGTGTCCGCGATTACCGTGAGGACGCACTCGTCCGCCGTGCCGACTGCGATTTCGCACGCAGGGACTACAAGGCCGCCGTCAAGTCCTATCAGACGGTCATGGATGCATTCGGTTCACCCGACATCATCTACCCCTACTACCAGCAGGCTCTCTCATACGGACTTACAGGAGACAGGAAGAAGAAGGCCGAGGTCCTTTCAAAGGTCCTCAAGGCATCTCCCTCTTCTCCCATGTATGCCGAGGCCATGTACGAGCTCGGCCGCTCGCAGATGGACATCAAGGACGACAACTCCGCCCTCGGGACATTCAAGATGCTCCGCCGCTCCACATCCGACAGCACGTATGTCGCAAAGTCGCTCATCGGCATGGGTATGGTGCACCGCAACAGCAAGGAATATGAATCCGCTCTCAACGATTACAAGAGCGTGGTAAGCCTCATGCCAGGCAGCAGCTATGCCGAGGATGCGCTCCTTGCAATCGAGAGCATCTACCAGGCGATGAGACAGCCCGGGAAATATCTCGAATACGTCGAGCAGAACAGGATAGGGGCCAAAAAGTCCGCAGCCGAGCGTGAGGACATGTATTTCAACACCGCAGAACAGGTGTTCCTCGGCGGCGACAGCCAGCAGTCGATATCCGTCCTCCAGAAATATCTCGACGAGTTCCCCGAGGGCGGGAAGAAGGGGCAGGCATGGTTCTATCTTGCCGAGTCCTACAAGGCCCAGGGCGCAAAGGAGAAGGCTGCCGACGCATATGCCCAGGCAATGGCATACTGCACGGAAGGCTCGTATGCCGAGAGCTCACGCCTCGGCTATGCCAACACCTGCTATTCTCTCGAACGTTACGAAGATGCATACCGCGGATACGCCGATCTCGCTGAAGTGGCGAAGATAGAGAGCAACATCTCCACAAGCCGTACCGGAAGGATGCGTTCCGCATACCGCGCCCGCAATTACGAGAATGCCATAGCCGCTGCCAATGAGGTCCAGAACGACAGGAATGTGTCCGCACAGGTCCGCAGGGAGGCCCGCTACGTCGAGGCCAAGTCCCTTATGATGACCAGCCGCAGGAACGAGGCCATGGCCATATTCACCAAGCTTGCCTCCGAGCCGTCGACCCCCGAGGGCGCCGAGGCAAAGTACATAATGATCCAGAACATGTACGATACAGGCGACTTTAAGTCGGTTGAAGACGCCGTGTACGAGTTCTCCACCACTTCGGGCGACCAGTCATACTGGCTTGCCAAGGCGTTCATCACCCTTGGCGATTCGTTCTCGGAGCGTGGCCTGACCGACCAGGCCCGCGCCACATTCGAGAGCATACGCGACGGATACGAGCCTGCAAGCCAGAACGATGACGTTCTTGAAAATGTCAAACTGAGACTCCAGCGTCTCGAAAAATAAAGGATAAGATGAAGAAATCAGTTTGTATACTCGCATTTGTAATGGCCTGCATCTCCGCAGGCGCACAGGGCGTACATTCAACGGTCGAGGTCACCAACGACTACCAGTCGCATGTGGCCGATGCCGGCAAGCAGACCATGGACATGCTCGTCCCTGATTCACTGCTTCATTTTGAATACAAGTTCGACTATTCGGTATTCGAGTCTCCCTATAAGGGTGCATATGAATTCTCGCCTTATTCAGTCAAGGTTACTCCCCAGTCTGCAGCCGTGAAGCCCAACAGGCTTTTCCTCAGGGCGGGTGCAGGTTATGCACTCCAGCCCGTGCTCGACTTCGTGTGGGCGCCTGATGCCGGCGACAAGTGCGCTGTAAGCATTTTCAATACCGGCAGGGGATTCTATGGCAACTATGCGGGCAAGGACTCGTCCTTTGACCAATATGACTTTACCGGATACGATGCTTCCGACACCTTCGGAGCCGAAGCACGCTGGATGCTCGACAATGCAGAGGTCAAAGCCCGCGCAACCTATGACTTCATCGGTGCCGGCGACAAGGACAAGTTGCTCAATTCCATGACACATGCCGTGCATGGCGGAGTCGGTATCGCTTCAGTGGGCAGTGTACCTGTTGCCTATGCCGTCAATGTCAGGGCGTCTTACCTCAAGGGTACGGAACATCCCGAATACGACTGCAGCGAGTGGTCCGCAGGCGTGGACGGCTCTGTGGGAATGGGTCGTGGCGCCGGCAGGATAGGGCTTGACTTCCTTGCCTCATATTACGCCAACAACGGTTTCGGTACTATGAGAACAGGTGAGGAAAACCTGTCCGTTCCCCATTTCATGCTCACACCACGCTATGAGTTCACATATGGCGTGTTCAACATCAATGCAGGTGTAAGGCTCGACTACGCCGGCAAGTTCGGCATAGCCCCCGACGTCCGCGCCAACGTGGGTCTCTTCGGTGACGACCTGAACGCCTATGCCGGTGTCACCGGCGGCAGGACGGTGACCGATTACTTCTCCCTCAAGCAGAATTATCACCGCGCCCGCATGACCGATGCGGTTCCCGGAATCACATCGGAACTGTTCCATGTATATGCCGGTTTTGACGGCCATTACGGCTCTCCCTTCAGATACGCGCTCCGCCTCGGATGGCGCAAATTCGACAATGCACCTCTCGAGACCCTCTACGGATACACCATGGCTTCTTTTGCCAGGGTATATGCCAAGGTGAACCTCTCATGGGTCGACGAGCGTGTCGAGGCTGACGCAAACGTCGGCTTCAGCTCGATCGTCCGCAATGCCAGTGAGGGCATCTTCTTCTACAGGGACCCTGCAGTCACAGGAAGCGCAAGCTTCACTTATAACTGGAACAAGCGCATCTATGCAGGCATCTGGGGCGAAGGCCGTACTTCCCGCGAGAGCACATGTCCCGACGGCTCCGAATTCAAGGACGAGCTTCCCGGATACTTCAACCTCGGCGTAAGGGTGGAGCTCAAGCCCACCTACAAGTGGGGCGTATGGGCTGAAGCCGGAAACCTGCTTGGAATGGAAATGTGGCACAATCCCGTCTGTGCACAGAAGGGTCGCATTTTTACAGCCGGAATCACCCTGACTTTGTAGAATTTTAAGTATATTTGTAAGATTATATATTCGACCAAAATGATAGATTCAGAAGAGATGAAACAGGCGGAAGAGCAGTACTCCGCGAACAGTAGCCAGGTGCTTGAAGGCCTTGAGGCCGTGCGCAAGCGCCCCTCAATGTATATCGGCGACATTTCGGAGCGTGGTCTCCACCATCTGGTATACGAGGTTGTAGACAACTGTATAGACGAAGCAATGGCAGGCTTCTGCGATACCGTCGACGTCCAGATACTTGAAGACAATTCCATCAGGGTTCAGGACAACGGACGTGGTATCCCTACAGGCATGCATGAGAAGGAGCATCGCTCAGCACTCGAGGTCGTCCTCACCGTGCTCCATGCCGGCGGTAAGTTCAACAAGAACAGCTATAAGGTTTCCGGCGGTCTCCACGGCGTGGGTGTATCCTGCGTTAACGCGCTTTCCGACCTCCTCGTCGCCGAGGTTCATCGCGAGGGCCACGTGTTCCTCCAGAAGTACTCGAAGGGCAAGCCCCTCGGCCCCGTGCAGATCGTGGGCGACTGCGAGGACACAGGTACCATCATCACCTTCCATCCCGATGCCGAGATCTTCACCCAGACTACCGTCTACAAGTACGACACACTTGCCAACCGTCTGCGCGAGCTCTCATTCCTCAACAGGGGAATCAAGATCGTCCTTACCGACAGGCGTGAGCTCGTCGACGAGTTCGTGAAGGACAACGAGTCCGGTGAGTCAAAGGCCACTGGCAGGCAGGTGTTCCGTTCAGAGACCTTCTTCTCTGAGAAGGGTCTCAGCGAGTTCATCGACTACCTCGATGCCGGTGCCGAGAAGGTCACTCCCGAGCCCGTGTGCGTCGAGTCAGACAAGATCATCCCCATCGACATAGCCCTCCAGTACAACACAGGCTATTCCGAGAAGATCTATTCTTACGTCAACAATATCAACACCATCGAAGGTGGTACTCACCTCCAGGGCTTCAAGATGGGTCTCACACGTTCCCTCAAGAACTATGCTGACCGCAACAAGATGCTGGAGAAGTACAAGGGCGACGAGCTCAAGCAGGGTGACTTCCTCGAGGGCCTCACCG
>JAZUFA010000014.1:0-13053 GCA_045640445.1 Candidatus Cryptobacteroides sp.
ATCCCATGTCCGACCTGGCTGGCATCAAGGTCGGGGAACTCCGGTCCCAAAGGGGTCTTTTCCGTGCAGGAGCCTAGCACCAGCAACGGCAGCAACAGTCTTGCAATCTTTTTCATAGTTCAAGTTCATTAGTAGTCAGGGGCAAAGGTAGAACGTATTATCCGTGTAGGAAAATTCTACACGAATAAAGACAAAAAACGCCGTCCCAAAGCATTGGAACGGCGTTTTCTATCTTGAAGCAGCGCTTATTCTGCAGCAAACATCAGAATACGGTGACTGTCTTCTGCTCGATGGCGGACATGAGGCTGTTGGCGAGGCGGGTGACGCCGAAGCGGAAATAGCGCTTGTCAAGCCACTCCTGGCCGAGTATCGACGAAACGATGGCGTAATAGCAGAGGGCATCCTTTGCGGTAGAGATGCCACCGGCGGCCTTGAAGCCCACCTTGCGGCCCGTGGCCTGGTAATACTTCCTGATGCTCTCGCACATTACGTATGCTGCCAGAGGAGTCGCATTGACGTCCACCTTGCCGGTGGAGGTCTTTATGAAATCGGCGCCGGCCTCCATTGCAAGGAAGGATGCCTCCGCAATAAGCTCGGGAAGACGGAGCACACCGGTCTCAAGTATGACCTTGAGAACCACCTTGCGGTTCTGTGCTGCAGCCTCCTCGTCGATGGCAGCCCTGATGGCCCTGACCTCGGCAGAGGCAGCGTCATAGTCTCCGGCAAGGAAAGCGTTCATGGCGAGCACGATATCCACCTCGTCGGCACCGTTACGCACGGCCAGCCTTGACTCCAGGACCTTGACCTCGGGATAGCTCTGGGATGCAGGGAAACATCCTGCAACTGTGGTCACATGGATTTCAGGATTGTTCCTGTTGTCGCGGACAGTGGAAGCAAAGTTGGGGAACACACAAATAGATGCCGGCAGAGGATACCCAGGGAATGCCTCGGGAATCCCATTGGTTTTTGCAACCAGCTTCATGACTGACTTTACAGTATCCTGGGGATGAAGGGTGGTGAGGTCCATAAGCGAGAAGCACTTCGTGAGCACTTCGGGGGAACTCATGTTGTCGAGATTGGCTGCAATAGCCTGGATGCTTCCGGCGATTTCCTCCTCCATGGGAGTGTAATCATACTTCTGTGATAGTTCCATATATTAATTATGCTTTTATCTGGATGTCAAATCCCTCGTCGATGAGCGGCTTCACGAAAGAGAGCATCTGCTCTGCAGTGAATTTCTGAAGGCCGGACTTCGGGGTGGGCCTGTCTATTGTGTAGACCATTATCTGTCTGGGGCGCAGGGTGCGGACTATGTCCATCCACCCGTCGAGAACCTCGGGAGAGGAAGAATCGAAGTCGTCGCTCCTCAGGAACATAGTCTGAAGGATGAAATCTCCTTCAAACGCCTTCAAGGCCTCGACTACCGACTCTACACAATACCCGCTGTAAGGGCGGTTGATCCTCGCGGCCAGCTCCGTCGTGGGTGCATCTATCTTCAGGATGGGATTGTCAACTTTCTTCAGGGCTTCGGCAATTTCCGGCCTGCAGGCCATTGTGGCGTTAGAGAGGACGGAAACCTTGGCCTGAGGGTAATAGATATCCCGCAGAGCCAGCGTGTCCTCTATGATTCTCGGGAAGTCAGGATTGAGCGTGGGCTCGCCGTCGCCTGAGAATGTGATCGAGTCTATCGGTGTGCCTGCAAGCATGCACTCAGCCAATTTGTCTTCAAGAGCGGAGCGCACCCGGGCAGCAGAAGGAATGGCTTTGTCAGAGCGGCCGTCGGCATTCCAGCCGCATTCGCAATAAATGCAGTCGAAGTTGCACAACTTGCCCTTGACAGGCAGAAGATTGATGCCTAGCGAGGAGCCGAGCCGGCGTGACCTTATGGGGCCGAATACTGTTTCTTCCCTGAGCATCACTTGTTCTTCTTTTTCCTGATCCTGTCCGTGGGCAGATCCACGGTAGGATCAGCCGCATTTTCCAATGTCGCAGGCCTGCGTACCTGTTCCACAGGCTCCGGGGCCGGGGTCTGAACTGCTTCCATGCTGTCCGCTGCCGCCAGGCTGTCGGACTTGGCAATGCTGTCAGGACAGGCGAGGCTGTCAAGGCATCCAAGGCTGTCAAGGCACGCAAGGCTGTCCGGGGCAGCCAGAGTGTCGCGCAGGCCCGTAGTGTCCTTGAAATGCCACAATATGGACGTGTCGGACCATATGAGGGAATCAGCAAGGAAATCCTTGGCAACGTATCCCCTGATGGCCTTGTTGGCCTCATTGATGCCATCGACCAGCTCCTTCATGTCGCGGTACTGCTGAGCCTTTTCTGCAAGTATTTCCTTGGTCTTTTCAAAGACCTTCGCAAACTCGTCGGGCTTGTACATGTACTTGTCGACGGTGGCGATATAATCGGAGGTGGTATAGCCGTATTTGTTGAAGATGGGCTCATAGAACAAGGTGGTATCGGCCACCCTGCGGGCCGCCGGGTGCTCACGCACCCACTCGTCGGCCATGAGCATCTCTGCATATATCTGTGAAAGCTTGGATTCAGGGATGATCCTGACCCGTGAACATGCAATGACGCCTGCAAGCAGGGCCACGGCAACAAAGACATATGCGCAGATCCTCTTCATGATTATCTTAAGATTGCTCCGAACTGGGCCTGGAAGGCCTTGAGCAGGCGGTCCATGACACGCTCGGTATCCTGGTCGGTAAGGGTCTTTTCAGCATCCTGGATGATGAAGCTGAGGGCATACTGTTTCTTGCCTTCAGGTATCTTGTCGCCACGGTATACGTCGAACAGGCCTACCTGCTTGAGAAGCTTGCCTGCAGCCTTGAATGCTGCGGCACGGAGTGCATCGTATGTAACGCCTTCGTCGAGGAGGAGGGCAAGATCCCTGCGGACTTCGGGGAACTTGGGCATCTCCTTGAAAGCGACCTTGTCTCTCTTGACGAGTTCGAAGAGCACCTGCCAGTTGATCTCTGCGGCGAAGACAGGCTGCTTGATGCCGAAGCGCTTTGCAAGTGCAGGGGCGATCTGACCCATCGTGGCTACAACCTTGCCCTGGCCGGGAAGCTTGTAGACCATACCCTCTGACCAGATGTCGGCGGGAGCGGACTCTACCCACATCTTGTACAGGTCGGCTCCGTAACGCTTGAGCAGGAGCTCGACATAGCCCTTGAGCTGGAAGAAGTTGCTCTTGCCGGCTTCGGCGCGCCAGCTCTTCTCGGGTGTGCCGGTGAGCATCAGGCAGAAGCACTGGTGCTCCTCGTATCCATCCACGGTCTCACCTGACTTCTCGGGAAGTCTCTGGTATACTGAGCCGTATTCGAATGTCTTGAGAGAATTGATCTGACGGTTGGTATTGTATGCAACCACCTCGAGGCCGCCGGGCAGGAGGGTCTGACGCATAACGTTAAGATCCTGGCTCAGAGGGTTCACTATCCTTACGCAGTGGTCTGCAGGGAAGGTGGTGAGGTTTGCATAATAGTCCCCCTTTGTAAGGGAGTTGTTCATTATCTCGTTGAATCCGTTGGACGCAAGGAAGTTGGAGATATGGTTCTTGATTGCCTCAGGCTCCGGACAAGGTGTTGCGTTCACACTCATCTTCATGTGCTTGGGAAGGGCGATGTTGTCGTATCCGTAGATTCGGAGTATCTCCTCGACTACGTCACACTCACGGTATACATCGACCATGTAGCTGGGGGCGGCCACAAGGGCGCCGTTGCCGCGACGCTCCACGAAGTCGTAACCGAGAGACTCAAGTATGCCCTCGATGACGTCATGTCCGATCTTCTGGCCTATGAAGGCCTCGATGCGGTCGTAATCGAGATCGATCTTTGCACGCTCGATCTTCTCGGGGTAGTTCTCGAGTATCTTGCCGATGACCTTGCCGCCTGCGCACTCCTGGATAAGGGTGACGGCACGCTTGAGGGCATAAACCGGCATTTCAGGGTCGCATCCGCGCTCATAGCGGAAAGACGCATCGGTCTGGAGCTGCTGGCTCTTGCTTGTCTTGCGGATGGATGCAGGGTTGAAATATGCGCTCTCGACGAACACGTTGACAGAAGACTCCACAACGCCGCTGTCCTCGCCTCCGAATACACCGGCGATGCACATGGGCTTGGTGGCATTGGCAATCACGAGGTCTGTAGCTGCAAGTTTGTGGTCAACTCCGTCAAGGGTTCTGATAACCTCACCGTCGGCTGCGCGGCGTACAACGACCTTGCCGCCCTCGATCTTGTCAGCATCGAATGTATGCAGGGGCTGACCAAGTTCGAAGAGGATGTAGTTGCTTATGTCGACGATGTTGTTGATAGGACGGCTGCCGATGCTGAGGAGCTTCTTCTGCATCCACTCGGGGCTGGGGCCGACCTTCACGCCTTCGATGGTGATTCCTGTATAGCGGGGTGCTCCGTCGGGAGCCTGGATGTCGAGGCCGATGCCTTCTCCCTCGCCCTCGACAAATGCGCTTACGTCAGGCTTGCAGAGTTCGCAGGGAATGCCGTTCAACTTGAGATATGCATACAGGTCGCGGGCAACTCCCCAATGGGAAGCGGCGTCAACGCGGTTGGCAGTGATTTCGTACTCGATGACGGCCTCTGTCTTGAGGTGGAGATACTCCTTTGCGGGAGTGCCGACCACAGCCTCTTCAGGGAGGACCATGATGCCGTCGTGGCTTGTACCTATGCCGAGCTCATCTTCGGCGCATATCATGCCGAGGCTCTCGATTCCGCGGATCTTTGACTTCTTGATCTTGAAGTCGCCGGGGAGGACGGTACCGATCTGTGCAAACAGCACCTTCTGACCGGCCGCAACGTTGGGTGCGCCGCAAACGACGGTGAGAGGCTCGCCTGAGCCTGCATCAACCTTGGTGATGTGCAGATGGTCTGAATCAGGATGGGGATCGCATTCCAGGACCTTTGCAACAACTACTCCTGCAAGTCCGCCGGGGATCTCCTCCGACTGCTCCACGCCGTCGACCTCAATGCCGATACCGGTCATTGCATCCGCAATCTGCTGAGGGTTGAGGTCACACTTCAAATAATCCTTGAGCCAATTGTAACTGAGCTTCATATCTGTCTAATGTCTAATGTAAATCTTCAGGGTTGAACAATTTCTGTATGAATGAGTCTTTGTCAAAGACTTCGATGTCGTCAATGTATTCGCCGGTGCCGATGAAGCGCACGGGAATATGATACTGGTCTGAAACACCAACGACCACCCCGCCCTTTGCAGTGCCGTCCAGCTTGGTGATTACGAGGGAAGTGATGTCGGTGGCGCGGGCGAACTCCTTCGCCTGTGAGAAGGCGTTCTGGCCCGTGCTGGCATCCAGCACCAGCATAACGTCATGAGGGCCGTCGGGAACGACCTTGCGGACGGAATTGCGGATCTTGGTAAGCTCGTTCATAAGGTCGACGCGGTTATGCAGACGGCCGGCGGTGTCGATGAGCACGACATCGGCGTCCTTTGCAACGGCTGACTTGACGGTGTCGTATGCGACGGCTGCGGGATCGGAGCCCATCTGCTGCTTGACGATGTCGACACCGGCACGTTCAGCCCAGATGACGAGCTGGTCGACGGCGGCGGCACGGAACGTGTCGGCTGCGCCCAGGACGACCTTCTTACCCTGCTTGCGGTAGTAATTTGCAAGCTTGCCTATGGTGGTTGTCTTGCCAACGCCATTGACGCCGACTACAAGGACCACATATGGCTTCTTATCCTCCTTGGATGCAGGTGCGGGCTCGATGAGCTTCGATATCTCATCCCGCAGGATGGATACGAGTTCGTCGAACGACATATACTTGTCCCTGTGGACGCGTTCTTCAAGACTGTCGATGATCTTGAGTGTTGTCTCGACGCCCATGTCGGACTCCACGAGAGCCTCCTCTATTGCATCGAGGGTGTCATCGTCCACTTTGGACTTGCCTCCAATAGCCCTGCCTATCTTCTGAAAGAAACTGAATGCCATATCTTGCAAATATACAAAAATAATACAGCAAAATGAAGGCCCGGAGATTATCCGGGCCTTCATTCATATGCTTGGGCTATAATTACTTCTTGTTGAAGAAATCCTTTGCCTTGTCTGCCTCTACAAGCTGCTCTGTGAAAACGTAAGCACCTGTCTTAGGGGATTTGTCCATGCGGATGCACTTGACCATGCTCTTTGCACCGGCCTTTGCTGCGAATGTTGCGACGGCTTTCTTTGCCATATACTAATCTCCTATCTTAAATTATTTGATTTCGCGGTGAACGGTGACCTTCTTTACGCCTGCGTGATACTTGTTACGCTCAAGACGTGCGGGAGTGTTCTTCTTGTTCTTTGTAGTGATGTAACGGGAAACCATTGCCTTGCCTTCCTCGTTCTTCTCGATGCTCTCAAGGATGACCTGCACCCTGTTGCCTTTTGCTTTCTTTGCCATAACACTAAAAATTAAACAAGGTTAATCAATCCTTTCTTCTGAGCGTCACGGAGTGTAGCCTCGAGGCCGTTCTTCTCGATGATTCTCATACCCTTGCAAGAGACCTTGAGGGTGATGTACCTCTGCTCTTCCTCGCTCCAGAAACGCTTGTTCTTGAGGTTGAGAGAGAAGTCACGCTTGGTGCGCAGCTTGGAATGGGCAACGTTGTTGCCTTTCATTCTCTTTCGTCCAGTTACCTGACAAACTTTTGCCATAATATTATCTTTTTTTATTTTTATTTCTTAAGCGGGGTGCAAATATCGCTCTTAATTTTCTGATTTCCAAACTGTAACCTACAGAAATTTGAGGAATCTGCGCCACCTTATGTTATGCGGAAACTTCTGTCCGCTGTCTGTTGAGAGCCATATCAGGGCAGGCCTTCCGACTATGTGATCCTCAGGAACGAAGCCCCAGTATCTTGAGTCGAGGGAGTTGTGCCTGTTGTCTCCCATCATAAAGTAGTAATCCTGTTTGAAAGTATATTCTCCTGCCTGGAGAGCCTCCTGTACGGAGCCGTTCTCGTATGAAGAGATTATCCTTTCGTAGAAGGGAAGGTTTTCCTCTGTAAGCTTGACCGTTTCGCCTGCCTTGGGAATCCAGAGAGGTCCGAAGAAGTCCCTGGTCCAGCCCGTCTCCTCGGTGAAGGGGAATATCTCGCGATAGTCCGTTTCAGTCTCGAGGTTGGGCTCCACGCTGACTATGCCCGGGATGTCCTGTATCTTGGAAAGCATTTCAGCGGTGAGCGGCATTGCCGGATAACCGGGCAGCGCACTGCTGTAATAGAGTTCCTTGACATTGAGACCCAACTTCTGGACTGTCTTGGGATTAAGCTTGTTGCCGTTTGTCCTGACAGTATATGAAAGCTGGACTCCAGGATAGATCTCCTGCTGTTCGCCGTTGACCCATACGAAGCCGTTCCTGACTTCGAGCGAATCTCCTGCAACTGCGACGCAACGCTTCACGTAATGGTCCTTCTTGTCCATAGGACGGGCAATCACCGGACCCAAAGCCGATACACGTTCGCGGCCGTAGATGCGAAGAAGAGCGTAATAGTCTTCAGCGGGCGAGCTGCGCAGCACCGTATCTCCGTTAGGGAAACCGAAAACCACATAATCACCTCTGCGTACTTCTCTGAAACCGGGCAAACGTCTGTACTTCCATTGAACCTTAGTGCTGTAAGATTCCTTTCCGAACATGACGTTGTGGGTGAAAGGCACAGTCAGGGGCGTCTGTGGCATTCTGGCGCCGTATGTCAATTTACTTACGAAGAGATGGTCTCCGGTATAGAGACTGCTCTCCATTGAGGATGAAGGGATTTTGAATGATTGGAACCAGAACGTGTTGATCAGGGTCACAACCACCAAAGCAAAGAGTATGGCATCGAGCCAGTCAAGCAGCCAGTTAAGGAACTTGCTCTTTGTTTTGAACCGCTTCCTCTTCCCCACCTTTTATTTATTTTACAGAATTGATGATAGCCTCGAATGCCTGAGGGTTGTTCATAGCAAGATCTGCGAGAACCTTGCGGTTCAGGCCGATGTTCTGAGCGTTGAGCTTACCCATGAACTGTGAGTATGAAATACCATACTGACGTGCAGCTGCGTTGATTCTCTGGATCCAGAGAGCACGGAAGTTGCGCTTCTTGGCCTTGCGGTCACGATAAGCATAGGTGAGACCTTTCTCGTAAGTGTTCTTTGCTACTGTCCAGACGTTCTTTCTTGACAGGAAATTACCGCGGGTTCTCTTGAGAATCTTCTTGCGGCGCGCTCTTGAAGCGACTGAGTTGACTGATCTAGGCATAATTCAATACTTTTAGAGAACCAACATTTCATTAACCCTGTTCTGATCAGCTTTCTCCAGAAGAGCGAAGTGGTCCAGGTTTCTCTTGCGTTTTTTGGTCTTCTTGGTGAGGATGTGGCTGTGGTAAGCGTGCTTCCTCTTAATCTTTCCCGATCCGGTAAGCGTGAAACGCTTTTTGGCACCGGAGTTGGTCTTAAGCTTTGCCATTGTTTTAATTTTTAAAAAGTTGATGTTTATTATTACCGCATACGCGGACTATTTCTTTTTGTTAGGGGCGATCATCATCGTCATGCGCTTGCCTTCGAGCACGGGCATGTTCTCTGCGCGTCCGAATTCTTCAAGTTCCACTGCAAAACGCAGAAGCTGTTTCTCGCCCTGGTCCTTGAACATGATTGCGCGTCCTCTGAAGAAGATCGTCGCCTTGACCTTCGAACCTTCCTGCAGGAACTCCTGAGCATGCTTGAGCTTGAACTGGAAGTCGTGCTCATCGGTATTGGGACCGAAACGGATTTCCTTGATCACCACCTTGGCGGCATTGGACTTCATCTCCTTTGCCTTCTTCTTCTGCTGATACAGATACTTCTGGTAGTCAAGTATCTTGCAGACGGGGGGATCGGCCTTTGCGCTGATCTCGACGAGATCGAGCTCCATCTCATCTGCCATCTGCAGAGCCTTGGCAATGGGGTAAACACCCGGATTGGCGATATTCTCTCCAACCAGGCGCACCTCAGCTGCAGTTATCTCAGCATTGATGTTGAGTTCGTTCTCATCCTTTTTCTGACCAAGATGAGGATTTGGTTTGCGACCTCCGGGTTTGAAGGTCGGCTTCGGTCTGTAAGGTCCTGCCATTAGGCCAATTCTTCAGCTACTGCTGCTTTAATGTATTGAACAAATTGTTCTACTGTCATGCTGCCCTGGTCAACGCCCTCGCGACGTACGGAGACGGTACCATCGGCAACTTCCTTCTCGCCTACTATCGCAAGGACAGGAACGCGGAGAAGGGATATTTCGCGGATTCGCTTACCGAGTGTCTCGTTACGTGAATCCACAGAACTGCGAATTTCGGAATTTTTCAGCAATCCGCAAACTTTTTCTGCATAATCTGCATATTTTTCGCTGACAGGCAGCACTTTAACCTGTTCAGGAGCAAGCCATACGGGCAAATGGCCGGCTGTATGCTCAAGCACAACGGCGGTGAAGCGCTCTATGCTTCCGAAAGGTGCGCGGTGAATCATGACAGGACGCTGCTTTGTTCCGTCGCTGTCGATGAACTCGAGCTGGAAACGTTCAGGAAGATTGTAGTCGACCTGGATGGTGCCGAGCTGCCACTGACGGCCGAGTGCATCCTTGACCATGAAGTCAAGCTTGGGGCCGTAGAATGCAGCCTCGCCGGTCTCGACAACGGTCTTGAGACCCTTGCGCTCGGCAGCAAGTATGATGGCGCTCTCAGCCTTCTCCCAGTTCTCGTCCGTTCCAATGTACTTCTCCTTGTTCTCAGGGTCACGGAGTGATACCTGGGCCATGTACTCGGTCATGTTCAAGGTCTTGAATACATAGAGGATGAGGTCGATAACCTTCTCGAACTCCTCCTGGAGCTGGTCGGGACGGCAGAAGAGGTGGGCGTCGTCCTGTGTAAAGCCACGTACTCGTGTAAGTCCGTGGAGCTCACCGCTCTGCTCGTAACGGTAAACTGTACCGAACTCTGCGAAGCGGAGAGGAAGATCCTTGTATGAACGGGGCTCGCTGCGGAAGATCTCGCAGTGATGAGGGCAGTTCATCGGCTTGAGCATATACTCCTCACCTTCCTGAGGTGTATGGATGGGCTGGAAGCTGTCCTTGCCGTATTTTGCATAGTGGCCTGAAGTCACGTAGAGGTCCTTGGCACCGATATGGGGTGTCACTACAGGCAGATAACCGAGCTCCTGCTGCTTTGCACGGAGGAACTGCTCAAGGGTGTAACGCATCTGGGCACCGCGGGGCAGCCACAGAGGAAGGCCGAGGCCTACGCGCTGTGAGAATGTGAAGAGCTGCATCTCCTTGCCGAGCTTGCGATGGTCGCGCTTCTTGGCCTCCTCGAGCATGTTCATATACTCCTCGAGCATTGACTTCTTGGGGAATGTGATACCGTAGATACGGGTAAGCTGCTGGAGGTTCTGGTCGCCCTTCCAATATGCGCCTGCTATAGAAAGGAGCTTGACGGCCTTGATGTCATCTGCATGCTTGATATGGGGTCCGCGGCAGAGGTCTGTGAAATTTCCGTTCTTATAGAAGGAAATGTTGCCATCGTCGAGTCTGCTGATCAGGTCGCATTTATACTGGTCGCCCTTCTCTGTGAAGTATGCAAGAGCGTCAGCCTTGCTGACTTCGCTGCGCTCGAAGGTCTCCTTGGATTTTGCAAGCTCGATCATCTTCGCCTCGATCTTGGCGAAGTCATCCTCTGAAATGGTCTGGCCGCAAAGGTCTACATCATAGTAGAATCCATTGTCGACTGCAGGGCCAACCCAGAACTTGACGCCGGGATATATAGCCTCGAGAGCCTCTGCCATGAGGTGAGCGGAAGAGTGCCAGAAAATCTTTTTTGCCTCATCATCGTCCCAGGGACGGATGGTGCCATCAGTAAATGCAATAGTCAACATACTATACTTCAGTTTTATAATCTCACAAAGATAGGAATATTTTTCTATCTTTGTACTTGTTATGACAGATAAGAGAGCACTTTGGAACGAAGCCGGAAGGGCCGGACTCATCCTCGGAGGCGTCAGTCTCCTGTACATGGTTTGCAATTTCCTGCTCGGGAAAGTGGGCGGAGACAATGCTCTGGCAATAGGTCTCGCCAGTCTCGTCAGCCTGCTTCTCTGGGCAGTGAAGTTCGGAGCCTGCATCTTCCTTATGCGTTTCTTCATGAAGAGATTCGCTAAAGCGAACGAAGATGTCACAAACTCCGACACATTCAAGTTCGGCCGCGCCACAGCCCTGCTGTCCGCCCTCATCTATTCGGCAGGATATCTTGCATACGTGCTTTTCATCGAGCCCGACGTATTCAACAAATCCATCGAGCTTTTCGCCGAGAATCCCATGGTCACATCGGACATGATGGGACAGATGGAACAGATGGTAGCAAAGATGCCGACCATATCATTCTTCATGAACCTGTTCTATTGCTGGATATTCGGAACCGTCCTTGCTGCAATATTCTCACGGAACATTCCGTCGACCAACCCTTTTGAGAACAACACAACCGACAATCAATAATGGACATTTCAGTAATCATACCCGCATTCAACGAGCGCGAATCCCTTCCGGAGCTCTGCTCCTGGATAGAGAGGGTCATGCTCGCGCACGCGTACACGTATGAAATAATAATAGTGGACGACGGCAGTACCGACGGTTCATGGGCATGTGTAGAGGAACTTGCAGGAAAGAACCCTTTCATCCACGGCATACAGTTCCGCCGCAACTACGGCAAGTCGGCTGCGCTGTTCTGCGGATTCAAGAAAGCGCAGGGCAAGGTAGTGTTCACAATGGATGCCGACCTTCAGGACTCGCCCGACGAGATCCCCGAGATGTACAGGATGGTAGTGGAGGATGACTGGGATGTCGTCAGCGGCTGGAAGCAGCACCGCCAGGACAACAAACTGACAAAGAATCTGCCCAGCAAATTGTATAACGCAACGGCAAGAAAGATCACCGGAATCAAGCTGCACGATATGAACTGCGGCCTGAAGGCTTACAAGAACGAGGTTGTCAAGAGCATCGAAGTCTACGGCGAGATGCACAGGTACATCCCCTACCTCGCCAAGAATGCCGGTTTCACAAAAATCACAGAAAAACCGGTCCATCACCAGAAGCGCAAATATGGCGTCAGCAAATTCGGCATCGAGCGTTTCGTAAACGGATTCCTCGACCTTCAGAGCCTCTGGTTCCTCAGCACCTTCGGCAAAAAGCCGATGCACTTCTTCGGCTACAGCGGACTCCTGATGTTCTTCGTCGGCTTCGTGATGACCTGCTGGATCATTATTGCAAAACTGGTCCACCAGGCACAGGGCGTAAAGTTCAGAGCTGTGACCGACCAGCCGCTCTTCTATCTGGCCCTGCTGGCCGTCATCCTCGGCGCGATGTTCTTCCTCGCCGGCTTCATCGGCGAAATGATCGCCCGCAGTTCCGGCGAACGCAACTCCTACAACATAAAAGCAGAGCTCTGACGCTCTGCTTTTTTTTAATTACCCACCACTCACATACGGTCCGGAAGGGGCTCAACTTTATTGCTGATGGCGGCTATTCCAGTCGTTATCGCTAATTCATGCACATAAACTGAGTTGATTTGCCAGGTAAGTTCCCTGCCTATTGCCACATCAGTCGCCATCCTGACCTCTGAGGCGAAGATGTTGGAACTGTCACAGCCGAAAACATGTACTGATGTCGTTCGGGAGAAGTGATTGGGAATAATAATCGGCAATTCATGCCGGGGAATTGTGATTCGGACACGATTTGGCTGTAATTTATGTCAAAACGCTGTTTCTAACGGCTCGCGGGCATGATATCGCATAAATCATGGCGAGATGCCAGATTGCGGGAATGAAATCAGCAAAATCGTGGCAGCGATAGCAGCGGCTGCGGGCTGGAGGTGGCAGTCGGCTCAGACTGCCGTGAGGCTGTCGGTACCGCCTCGTCACCTTTGCTGCGGAACTCGCCATGCTGCGCTTTACAGCTTTCACGATGCCCCTCTGGGGCCGTGCGCATTGGCTCCAATCGTCCTCGCAATCCGCTATCGCGGACCGGCTCCTCACGACCGGTCCCTCCG
>JAZUFA010000015.1:0-3318 GCA_045640445.1 Candidatus Cryptobacteroides sp.
GAAGGCAATGGTCTGCCACAGATGATTCGTGTCATGCGTGGTGAAATGTGCCGAGGCGCGTACCTCGTTGCGATCGTTCTTGCCGAACTTCTGCTTGAAATCGGCACTTGGATTGAGGTGTACGGCATTGTAGTGCATCAGGGTGTCGATGGCTCCGCGCTGGTAGTCGAACCTGTGCTGCTGGACAGGAATGTCAAGGTTGATATGAAAGCGCTGTGAGTTCAGCGTGATGCCTGGCAGGGGATGGCTGACGATATAGTCGTAGAGAGTGATATGGAACTTCTCCGTGTGCTTGGTATATCGGTAATCGTAGGAGTTGGAGGGATCCTGGATCGCTGCGAGGGACTCCAACTGCGAGGGCAGTGCCAACGTGTCGGGATGGTAGAGGTTGTCGTGTGCAAAATTATCCCAACAGGTGTAATCGACCCCATAACTAAGTCTCCAGTTCTTTGGAAGCGAATGACCGCGGCCGTAGTTGAATTCATATTGGTTGTACTTGTAGTAATAGTCATCGGCGTTATACCGGGTATTCAGCGTGCCCAGCTGCTCCAGCTTGAATTTGGAAGCACGCTCTACCTTATTTACGTATGAACCAAAGACCATCCAGAATCCAAGGTCACGTTTCTTCTCTCTGTTGATGGCAAAGGTGGGACTGAGTCTGATAAACCCACTGCTCAGGGTACTGACGTCCTGGCCAGAGGTCAGCCTGCTGGCGGTGAGCGTATCGCCCCACTGGTGGAAGTCCGACCAGGAATTTCCGTTCACCTTCTCGTACGTGTAACTGCCCTCCATGTTCAGGAAGAAGGGGGTCTTCAATGTCAGGTAGTCATACACATTCACCTTGCGCGAGTCACTCTTCGAGACGCTTTCCGTGCTGGAATGAGGGGTCATGCCGTCCAGGAATGTCTCGGTCTGCGAACGCATCTCGGTGTTGGTTGTGGTGTACTTATAATCAGGCGAAAAGAAGTTCTCCACCTTGCCGTCTTTCGACTTATAGCTGATTTCACCTTTCACGCTGCGGGTTGTGACCCCGCCTGTGGGCATGCGCTGCGGCGACCAGCGTCCGTCCTGACCGATGTGTTGGCTCTCGTTCACGTTGTTGGCGTTGGCCAGCAGCGTGTAGCGCCATTCGTCGTCGAAGCTCAGCAGGAAACCGCGAGCCAACCAACGCTCGCCGGTTCCGCCTGCTGCCTCCACGTTGGCGATATGGCCAGTCTTGTACTCGTCCTTCAGATTGACGTCCATGACATACTTCTTCGGCTCCACCTCATAGCCCAGATACTCGCTCTTGTCCGAGGCTTTCTCATAGACCTTCAGATTCTTCACCGTATAGTAGGGCAGGTTCTCCAACAGTACCTTCTTGTTACCGCGCATGAAGGAGCGCGACCCCAGCAGCAGCTCGTCCACCTTGCGACCGTTGACGAATATCTCGCCATTCTCCTTCAGTTCCACACCGGGCAACTGACGGATGAGGGCATCGAGCATGGAGCCGTCGGGCAACTTGAAGGCCGTGGCATCATAGACCAGCGTGTCGCCCTTCCAGAACATCTTGACCTTGGTGGCCACCACATTCACCTCCTTCAACTCTATGACTCTTCGCATCTCCAGCCAGGGCACATCCACACCGCCACGAGTGCTCACCTGTATCTTCTTCCAGATGTCGGCATAGCCACGGGCCTCGGTATGAATCAGGTAGTCCCTGTCCTGCGCAGCAATCTCGGTGGCGTAGATGGTGAGTTCCTCGTCGCCCTTTATGATATAGCTCAGGGGGAGCGAGTCGCGAATCATGGTACTGTCGGCATGGTGCAGCGACACCTTCAGTCCGGGCACGGCACGCTTCAGGAACCCATCCTGCACCGCCCCGCTTATCGTCACGGTAGGTGTGGGCACGATGCTCAGGTAGAACTTGTTCTTCTTGCGAACCGCGCATACGGGATGGTCACCGATGACGGCATGGATGGCCTCCTTGAGCTGAAGGTTCGCAATGCTCTGTGTCACAAGGAAATCCTTCATGTCATCGCGTACAAAGTTGATGCGCATGTCGGGACACTGGCGTTCCAGTTCCAGCAAGGCTTCGGAGAGGGGCGTGTTGGTAAACTCTGCCGTTACGCGCTGAGCAAGGGTGGAGAGGCCTGCACATAGTACAAGCAAAAGGGATAATATATGTCTTTTCATTTCCTTTTCACTCTACGGTCAACTTGTTGTCCTTCTGTTTCAGGCAGAACTTCTTCAGTAGGTTCAGACCATCGACCACATCCTGCAGCTTGTCTTCGGTGTTGTAGCTGAAGTGCAGGAGGATGTGCTTCTGTTCCTCGTTTCTGAACACGATCTCTACCTTGTAAGCGTTGCAAATGCTCCGGAGCACCTCCTCCAGTTCGTCATCTTCGAAGGTCACATCACCCTTGATGGCAGGGATGGTGTCACAGGGTAACAGGACAAGTCCTTTCTCCGCCTCAGGCAACACCTCAACAACCTCTGCAACAGGCTGTTCGCTCCAAGGCTGGGTAAAGAAACTGGTGCGCACGGCGGCGTAGGCCAAGCCGGAGAGCATCACGATGCCCAGGAACAGGGCGACAATCTTGCGTATAATAGTCAGTCGTGTGGTCTTGCGCTCAAACTGGCTCCTGTGAGTGGCTATGAACTTGCCCAGCTCTGCCTCTGCATCGGGCATCCCGATCTGTTCGTCCGTCCTGCTATCGGCAAAGGCTTGGCGCAGCATCTCAATCTCGTTCTTGTAGTCTTCCATAATGAGTGTGGATTACTGGTTCTTAAATCTTTTTCTTAAAGCTTCGAGTCCGCGAGCAAGGTTCTTGTTGAGGGCGGAAAGGCTGATTTGCATGGTATCGGCGGCCTGCTGGTGGGTCAGTCCCTCGTCGTAGCACAAGCGTATGGCGCGACTGCTCTGCTGCGACATCTGGGTGTCGACAAATTCCCTGATGTCCGTCAGCCTCTGCTCCCGCTCCAGATAGTCCGTAGCCTCCGGGTGCGGCTCCAGACGATACTGGTCGCGGTAGTGCTGTTCGACATTGAGGTGTCGGAGCAAGTCTCGGCAACGGTTACATACCATCCGGTACAGGTACCGTGCCAAGTCATCGTCTGTCATGCGATGCGTGTCCCTCTCCAGAAGGTCGGCACACGCTTGGCTGACAGCATCCTTGGCTGCCTCCGGTTCGCGCAACATCGAGTAAGCCACTCTGTACATCCGGGCATACTCTGCGTGCCACAACGTCTTGAATCTTTCTTCCGTCATCTGTCTTTCCTTGCTAACGTTTCTATCTATATGACGTACTCGGTGCGAAAAGATACACCTGCAAGAAC
>JAZUFA010000016.1:0-3870 GCA_045640445.1 Candidatus Cryptobacteroides sp.
ACGGAGGGTGCCGTCAATCACCCTGCGATGCGACGCCACGCCGCAAGGCGAGAAAAGGTAGGAGTTATGACAATGAACGTAACGCGTGTACTACCGGGCAGTCGCAAGCCCATCAGTCTTCAGCTGATGGGTAGTTGACAAGAATCTATATTAGTCCTTTACAAAGATAAGGATGTATTTTGATTAATCCCTATTGAACTAATTTTATTACTTTTGTAGAAGAAACTGTTCAATAATCCAATATGGCACTCGAAACTCAGATCCAGAAAGACATCATGGAGGCAATGAAGGCCAAGGACACCGTCCGCCTCAATGCCGTACGTTCAATAAAGTCAGCCATCCTTCTTGCAAAGACTGCAGAAGGTGGTACCAAGGAACTCCAGGATTCAGATATCATCAAGCTCATCCAGAAGCTGGCGAAGCAGCGCAAGGAGGCAGCCGAGCAGTATGTTGCGGCCGGCCGTCAGGAGCTGGCCGACAACGAGCTTGCGGAGGCTGAGGTGCTCGCCACATATCTGCCCAAGATGCTCTCTGAAGAGGAGGTTGAGGCTAAGCTCAAGGAGATTATCGCCAATGTTGGCGCTTCAGGCCCCCAGGACATGGGCAAGGTCATGGGCGTTGCCACCAAGGCGCTCGCAGGCCTCGCCGAAGGCAAGACCATCTCCACGATAGTCCGCAAACTCCTCGCATAACAATGGATATCAGACACATGCTCTACGCGGTCGTCGTGGCCGCGCTTGTTTCGTCGTGTTCCGGCGGCAACAAGGACTATACTTCACTTGTAGATACCAGAATAGGCACTGAGTCGTGCTTCGTGCTCAGTTACGGCAATACCTATCCCGCCACCGGCAGGCCTTTCGGAATGAACCTCTGGTCACCCCAGACCGGCGCCCATGGCGATGGCTGGAAGTATACCTATCAGTCTGATGAGATAATAGCTTTCTCCCAGGCGCATCAGTGCAGTCCGTGGACCAGGGACTATGCCACGCTCGCTCTTTTCCCCGAAACAGGAGAACTGGAGGTGCGCTCGTCGCAGCGCGGCGCAAAGTTCTCCCATGAGGACGAGACGGCGCAGCCGCAGTACTACAACGTAACGTTCCGTAATGGCATAAAGACAGAAATGTCGCCTACCGAGCGCGGAAACCACTTCCGCTTCACGTATCCCGGCGACGCTCCCGCATATCTTATAGTAGACGGTGAACTGAGCCGGTCTGAGATGACCCTGGATCCCGACGGCAGAAAGATTACAGGCTGCCTGGACTTCGGGAGGCGCCGTCCTGGCCAGCAGCGCTGCTGGTTCGTGATGACCTTCGACCGTCCTTTGAAGTCATATGGAACCTGGCACGACCTTAACGCGCCCAAGTTCGTGGCTTACAAGACTCCTCAGATGCTGCGCGCAGCATTGGGAGAGAAACCCGACCTCGAGCCTGCAGAACTGTTCCCGTCCGTTGATACAACGAGCCGGGTCAATGCCGGAGTCTATCTGGAGTTCGATCCGGGTGCGGTTGTACAGGTGAAAGTGGCTTCATCGTTCATCAGCGCCGAACAGGCTGAGGTTACTTTCGAGTCGGAACTTGCTTCGCACAGCACATTCGAACAGACTCTCGAGGAGGGAACCAGGGTGTGGAACGACGCTTTGGGCCGCATTGCGGTAGAAGGCGGCACCGACGAGCAGCTGCGCACCTTCTACGCCTGCCTGTATCACGCCAACCTCTTCCCGAGAATGTTCCATGAATACGATGCGTCAGGGGAGCCCCACCATCTCGATACGAACACTGGTGAGGTTTATCCCGGATACGGATTCAACGACATCGGCTACTGGGATGCGTTCCGCTCGCAGTTCCCTCTGTACAATCTGATATATCCCAGCATGCAGGAGCGATATGTAAGGTACATGCAGGAGAGCTATGAGCACGACGGATATCTGCCGTCGTGGCCGTTCTACCGCGAGACCTTCGGAATGATAGGCAATCACGCCATATCGCTGCTTGCCGACGCCTGGGCCAAGGGAATACGCACGTTCGACCCTGAAAAGGCGCTTGAGGCATATTGCAAGGATATCGATTCTTTTGGTTCGTCATTACAGTATTCGGCGTCATACGGACGGCTTGGCGGCGATGCATACAATGCGCTGGGCTATGTTCCATATCCGGAACAGATCTTCGGTACGTCCATGACGCTCGAGTATGCCTACGACGACTTCTGCGCCTGGGCTCTTGCAAAGGCCATTGGCAATAAGGAATACGAGGAAAGATTCGAGAAGAGTATGTACAACTACCGCAATGTGTTCGACCCGGAGGCCGGATTCATGCGCGGCAGGGGAGCGGACGGCAGCTGGACTCCCGACTTCAACCCCATTGCCTGGGGCGGCCCTTTCATCGAGGGCAACGCCATGCACTACAACTGGTCTGTATTCCAGGACATCCGGGGCCTCATAAACCTTTACGGCAGCGAAGAGGAGTTCTGCAAGCACCTCGACGCAGTGTTCGACATGCCCGGCATAGCCGACCTCGGATTCTATGACGATGTATACAATGAGATGGTGGAGATGATAGTTGCCGGGCTCGGCCAGTACGAGCACGGCAACCAGCCCATCCACCATATGCCATATCTGTATGACTACGCAGGTCAGCCATGGAAGACTCAGTTCCACGTAAGGCAGATCATGGACAAGGTTTACAATCCCGGCCCCAAGGGATATCCCGGCGACGAGGACCAGGGCTCGATGTCATCCTGGTACGTGATGAGTGCGCTGGGCATCTATCCTGTTACTCCGGGCTCGAGCCAGTATGTGATCGGCAGTCCTCTGTTCCAAAAGGCTGTCGTCTCTCTCGAGAACGGCAACACCTTCACCATCGTGGCCGAGAATAACAACAAGGAGAACGTCTACATCCAGAGTGCGACCCTGAACGGTGAGCCGTTCGACCGCAACTGGATCGACCACTCCGAAATCATCTCCGGCGGCGAACTTCACTTCGTCATGGGCCCCGAACCCAACAAAGAACGCTGCGCCGCCCAGGACGCCGCACCGTTCTCACTCTCCGACCATCAGTAAGAACGTATTGGACCTTCCTTGATTCGAGGCGTTTCCCTGGAAGGTGTCGTCCTGTTCGTTGGGACCTTCCTTGATTTGCGGCGTTTTCCTGGAAGGTGTCCTCCTTTTCGTTGGGGCCTTCCTTGATTTGCGGCGTTTTCCTGGAAGGTGTATGGTGAGAGGCCTAAAACAAGGCTTCAAATTGGCGGGAATGATGTGATTGGCCAAAATAATCACGAATTCTTGGCGAAACAGCAAAATAACAGGCCCGGCGCCTAAAATGACCCGATTAGTTGGACAAATCACTTATTCCGGCCAGGATTTGACCTTGAAATTGGCCGTTTGCGACATCGAGGTTGCAGATTTTAGTGCGGATACACGTCCAAACTTTCGGGTTCACGTCAAGGTGGCACGGCTACAGGCTTGAGTCAATAATATCCAGAGATATGGAGCGTGGGTCCCGCCATAAAAATGACGGATTTATGCCCGTAAATCATATTTCCGCCACGTTCTAGCTGATATCATGCCCGGAACGCGGGTTTTAACGGTTCGCGGGCACGATATCGACGAAATCATGGCGAGATTGCTGTTTTCGGGAATAAAATCGACTAAATCGTGGCGGAGATAGCAGCGGCTGTGGGCTGGAGGTGGTGGGAGGCGATTTACCAACGTGAGGCGGCACGGAGGAACCGGTCGTGAGGAGCCGGTCCGCGTTAGCGGATTGCGAGGACTGTTTGAGCCGAATACGTCAGTATGAAGGCGAGTTCCGCAGCAAAGGTGAGGAAGCGGTTCCGACAGCGTCACGAAGTCGGAGGCCAAGCGGTCTTAGGAAGACA
>JAZUFA010000017.1:0-24651 GCA_045640445.1 Candidatus Cryptobacteroides sp.
CCCAAGGTGACCCACTTCATGAACTCCTACGACGGTCGCAACCTTGAGCCCACTGAGCTCCCCGTCCGATTCCCGCTTCTGCTCGCCCAGGGCACCGAAGGCATCGGCGTGGGTATGTCCAGCAAGATCCTCCCCCACAACTTCAACGAGCTGCTTGACGCATCAGTCGCCATCCTCCAGGACAAGCCCTACGAGATCTACCCTGACTTCCCCACAGGAGGCCAGGCTGACTGCAGCAAATACATGCGCGGCAAGCGCGGAGGCTCCGTCAAGGTGCGCGCCCGCATCGAGAAGATCGACAAAAACACGATCGCAATCACGGAGATCCCCTACGGCAAGACCACCCACATGCTGATCGACTCCATCCTTAAGGCCAAGGACAAAGGCAAGATCAAGATCAAGAAAATCGAGGACATGACAACGGACAAGGTGGACATCATGATCCATCTGCCCAACGACGTGTCGCCCGACAAGACGATCGACGCCCTCTATGCCTTCACGGACTGCGAGTGCAACCTGGCGCCCAACGCCTGCGTGATCGTGGACAACAAGCCGCAGTTTCTCACGGTCAACGACATCCTCGAATACGGCACATACCACACTCGGGACCTTCTGCTGCAGGAGCTGCAGATCAAGATGGACGAGCTCGAGCGTGACTGGCACTACAACTCCCTCGAGAGGATATTCTTTGAAAACCGCATTTACAAGCTGCTTGAGATGGACCAGCGGACCTGGGAGGACCAGGTAAGCGACATCTTCGACAGGATGAAGGAATACCAGGACCTCTTCCGCCGCGAGATCGTGATGGAGGACATCCTGAAACTTGTCGAGAAGCCCGTGCGCAAAATCTCCAAGTTCGACACCAAAGCCGTCGACGAGAAGATTCTCCAGATCGAGGAAGAGATGAAGGTCGTGCAGGACAATATCGACCATATCACCCGCTACACCATCGACTGGTTCAAGGGCCTCGCAAAGAAGTACGGCAAGGACTTCCCCAGACTCACGGAGCTCACCGGCTTCGAGACCATCGCGGCAACCAAGGTCGTCAACAACAACGCAAAGCTCCAGGCCAACCTCCAGGAAGGATTCGTCGGAATAGGCCTCAAGAAGGACGACGGAGGCGAGTACATCTGCGACTGCTCCGACCTCAGCGAGATCATAGTTATAGGCAAGGACGGAAAGTACCGGATCACCAAGGTGTCTGACAAGGCGTTCTTCGGCAAGGACCTCCTCTATGTGGGCCTGTTCAACCGCGGCGACTCGCGTACTATATATAATGTAATATACCGCGAGGGCAAGACCAGCCTTTATTATGCCAAGAGGTTCAACATCACATCCATCTCAAGGGACAAGGATTACGACATAACCCAGGGCACCGAAGGCTCGCGCATCGTATGGTTCAGCGCCAACCATAACGGTGAGGCTGAAACCGTGAAGGTCCAGCTCAAGTCGCGTCCGAACCTCAAGAAGACCAGTTTCGAATACGACTTCTCGTCTCTGGCGATCAAGAGCAAGACCGCAAGGGGCAATCTCGTGACAAAGTATGTCATCCAGAAGATCACCCTGAAGAGCAAGGGTGTCAGCACCATTGCCGGCAAGGACATCTGGTACGATGCCGACATCCAGAAGTTGAACGAGGACGGCAGGGGCCAGTACCTCGGCCAGTTCGGCCAGGACGACAAGGTTCTTGCAGTATTCCGTAACGGAACATATTACACGACATCCTTCGACCTCAGCAACCGCTATCAGGGCGACGTGCTCAGGATCGAGAAGCTCGACCCCGACAAGACATTCACCGCCCTCTACTGGGACGCATCGGTCAAGGCATTCTACGTAAAGAGGTTCTCGTTCGTGATCAACGACAACAACCCCACCCTGTTCATAGCAGATGCACCCAAGTCATACCTCGTCGAGCTCTCCGACGACCGTCATCCCCAGTACGAAATCACCTGGAAGCTGGAGGACAAGCAGCCCGAGGCCGTGGATGCCGAGGAATGGATAGGCAAGAAAGGTATCGCCGCCAAGGGCAAGAAGTGCGCCGACAGGGGCGAGGTGAAGAGCGTGCGCTTCATCGAGCCGCTCGAGAAGCCTGAAGACGATGAGACGGAGCAGCCGTCCGACTTCTCCGCCCCCATCGAGATAGACATTGACAACGACATCACAGAAACGCCTGCACCGGCAGCGGCAAGCCAGGATGACTCCGACGACATCTTCGAGGAGCTCACCCTCTTCTAGCAGCCAGGCAGACATTAAATGACAGTAATATGGCAAAAGAATGCAAATGGATCCTCAAGGAACCTGCCGACCAGTCAAAGGTTGACAGGCTCTCCGCAGAAGTGGGCATAGACAAGGTCCTTGCCGAGCTTCTGGTGAAGCGCGGCGTGGAAACCTTCGACCAGGCCAGGGCATTCTTCCGCCCCAGCCTCGACGACCTTCACGACCCCTTCCTCATGAAGGGCATGCATGAAGCCGTGGAGCGCCTGCATAAGGCCATCACCGGCAAGGAGAAGATCCTCGTCTACGGCGACTACGACGTCGACGGAACCACGGCAGTAGCACTTGTCTACTCGTTCATACAGCGTTTCACAAAGAACGTCGGATTCTATATCCCGGACCGCTACGATGAAGGCTACGGCCTGTCGTACAAAGGCATAGACCATGCTGCCGAGGGAGGTTTCTCCCTCATCATCACACTCGACTGCGGCATCAAGGCCATAGAAAAAGTGGAATATGCGAGGGAGAAGGGCATAGATGTGATCATCTGCGACCATCATCTCCCTGAAGAGACGCTTCCCGCAGCGGTCGCAGTCCTCGACCCGAAGAGGGAGGACTGCAATTATCCGTTCGACGACCTGAGCGGATGCGGAGTCGGCTTCAAGCTGGTTCAAGGATATTCACAGCAGTATGGAATCCCCTTCGAGACGCTGAGTCCACTGCTTGACCTGCTGGTGGTCAGCATCGCGTCAGACCTTGTCACCATGGTCGGCGAGAACAGGGTTCTTGCGCATTACGGCCTCAAGGTCCTCAACGAGCATCCTTGCGAAGGTCTGCTCGCCATGATCAACCTCAGCAATCTCGAGCCCGGACACATAACCATCGACGACATAGTCTTCAAGATCGGCCCCCGCATCAACGCCGCAGGCCGCATGGAGAGCGGCAGGCTCGCCGTCGAGCTTCTCAAGGCCACCGACACCCGCAGTGCCATGGCCATAGGAGAGAAGATCAACGACAACAACAACGAGCGCAAGAACATCGACAGGGAGATAACCCAGGAAGCAATAGAGATGGTCCAGAATGGCGAATGCCTCTCGAGCGAGAACGCCACCATCGTCTACAATCCCAAATGGAGCAAAGGCGTTGTCGGAATCGTGGCCTCAAGGCTCGTCGAAGCCTTCTACAAGCCCACGGTAGTGCTCACCAAGAGCAACGGATTCGTCACCGGAAGCGCCCGCAGCGTTGCAGGCTTCGACCTGTACGAGGCTATCGAAAGCTGCGCTGACCTCCTCGAGAACTTCGGCGGCCACGTATATGCCGCAGGACTCACGCTCAAGGAGGAGAATCTCGCCGAGTTCGCGCGCAGGATGGACGCATCCGTGGCAGGAAAGATAACCAGCGAGATGCTAGTGCCCATCGTCGATGTGGACGCAAGGCTCGACTTCTCACAGATCACGCCCAAGTTCTTCAGGATACTCAAGCAGTTCCAGCCTTTCGGCCCCGGAAACAACAATCCCCTGTTCGTGACAGAGAACGTATACGACGCTGGCAGCGGCAGGAAAGTGGGTGCCGGAGGAGTGCACATGAAGCTGGACCTCATCCAGGAAAGCCAGCCTTACCATCAGATTGCGGCCATAGCATTCAACATGGCCGGTTCATTCGACTACATACGCGAAGGCAATCCCTTCGACGTATGCTATGCAATCGTTGAAAACTACTATCGCGGCAGCTCCACTCTTCAGCTCCGCATCAGAGATATAAGAGAAAGAGAAGAAATAATATAAAGTAATGGCAGAATTAAGTGAGCAGGAGCTGATTCGCAGAGAATCGCTTGGCAAATTGAGAGAGCTCGGCATCGAGCCTTATCCAGCAGCCGAATATCCGGTCAACGCTGAGGCAGCAGGGATTGCTGCAGAATATGATCATGAAAAGGGCAACTTCCAGGAAGTCTGCATAGCCGGACGCCTTATGAGCCGCCGCATCATGGGCGCAGCCTCATTCGGCGAGCTCCAGGACGAGAGCGGACGAATCCAGATCTACGTCAAGAGGGACGAGATCTGCCCCGGTGAAGACAAGACCATGTACAACACCGTATGGAAGAAACTCCTCGACATAGGTGACATCATTGGTATCAAAGGTTTCGCATTCATCACCCAGACGGGCCAGCTCAGCGTTCATGCAAAGGAACTGACAGTGCTCAGCAAGAGCCTGCGCGTGCTCCCCATCGTCAAGGCTGATGCGGACGGCCAGGTACATGACGCCGTAACCGACCCCGAACTGCGCTACCGCCAGAGATATGTCGACCTGATCATCAACCCCCAGGTCAAGGAGACTTTCATGAAGCGTGCACAGATCATCGCCACAATGCGTGAGTACTTCAACCAGGCTGGCTGCCTCGAGGTCGAGACACCTATCCTCCAGGGCATCCCCGGCGGCGCCACCGCCCGCCCGTTCATCACACACCACAACGCGCTCGACATTCCCCTGTACCTCCGAATAGCCAACGAGCTCTACCTCAAGAGACTCATCGTCGGCGGTTACAACGGTGTATACGAGTTTGCCAAGGACTTCCGCAACGAGGGTATGGACAAGACCCACAACCCCGAGTTTACATGCATGGAGATCTATGTGGCTTACAAGGACTACAACTGGATGATGAAGTTCGTCGAGAAGATGCTCGAGAAGATATCCCTCAAGGTCAACGGAACCACCGTTGTCAAGATTGGGGAGAACGAGGTCGACTTCGGCGGAACATACCGCCGTCTTCCCATCCTCGACGCAATCAAGGAATATGCTGGCGTCGACGTAAAGGGAATGAACGAGGACGAGCTCCGCGAGACCTGCAAGAAGCTCAATGTCGACATAGAGCCTTCGATGGGAAAGGGCAAGCTCATAGATGCAATCTTCGGGGAATACTGCGAGAAGCATCTCATCCAGCCCACATTCGTCACCGACTATCCCGTCGAGATGTCACCCCTTACCAAGCGTCACCGCACCGACCCCACCCTCACCGAAAGGTTCGAGCTGTTCGTATGCGGCAAGGAGCTAGCAAACGCATACTCCGAGCTGAATGACCCCATCGACCAGCTGGAGCGCTTCGAGGAGCAGGCCGCCCTCAAGAGCAAGGGCGACGACGAAGCCATGTTCATCGACTATGACTTCGTGCGCGCACTCGAGTACGGCATGCCTCCCACCTCCGGACTCGGCATGGGTATCGACCGTCTGACCATGTTCATGACAGGACAGACCACCATCCAGGACGTTCTCTTCTTCCCTCAGATGAGGCCGGAGAAACCTCTGAAGAAAGACAAGGAGCAGGCAGAATAATGACCGGGACCATCACATCGGCGCAGAACCCCAAGATCAAGAAGCTTCTGGCACTCCAGCAGAAGTCTTCCGAACGTCGTGAAAGCGGCCTGTTCGTGGTCGAGGGACGGCGCGAACTCCAGCATTGCATCGAGGCGGGATACGCGATCGACAGCGTATTCACCCTCGGTGAGGCGGAATTCGTGCCCAAGGGGGCGAAAGTGTTCGAAGTGAGCCCGGAGGTATATGAAAAGATCGCCTACAGGGGCAGTACCGAGGGCGTGATTGCCGAGGTCAGGACAAAGAACTTGAGCCTGAACGACATCAGGCTCAAGGACAATCCCCTCATCGTGGTGCTCGAGAGTGTCGAGAAGCCGGGAAACCTTGGCGCAGTCCTGCGCAGCGCAGATGCCGCCGGGGCCGATGCCGTCATAATCTGCGACCCCCTCACCGACCTCTACAACCCCAACCTTATCCGTGCTTCAATAGGAGCCATATTCTCCGTGCCATGCGTGGTATGCCAGTCCGAAGAGGCTATATCCTTCTTCAAGGAGCACGGAATCCAGATACTTACGGCCCAGCTGCAGGATTCCTCACTCTATTACGACTATGACATGAAGGGCGGCACGGCCATCGTCATGGGTACGGAGTCCACAGGCCTCACCGACCTGTGGAGGGACGCCGCCGACGCGCACATACGCATCCCCATGCTCGGCAGGCTGGACTCCCTCAACGTCTCGGTCTCTGCGGCAATCCTGCTGTTCGAAGCGGTAAGGCAGCGCTCGTAATGAAGAAGTTCGGTATAATAGGATATCCCGTATCCAATGCCAAGAGCCCGGTGCTGTTCACAGCGGCATATCATGGGAAGTATCCATACGTCCCGATAGAGACGGAGGATTTCGAGGAAGCATGGAATACGTTCATGCAGGGATTCCATGCCGTCAACGTAACCATGCCCTTCAAACTGAAGGCGGCTGCGCGTGCCGACATCAAGGCTCCCGAAGTGGAGGCCACGGGCGCAGCGAACATACTCGTGAAGACACAGGCCGGCATCGAGGCTCACAACTCCGACTATCTGGGAGTCAGGGCCATACTTTCCGAACTGCCCGAAGAGATACATACGGCAACCGTCATAGGAACAGGCGGAGCCGGCAGGGCGGCCGCATACGCCGCTGAGACCTGCGGGTTCGAGACAAGCGTCCGCCACCACGACGAGATTGCTGACGGCGCCGAAGCCGATCTGATTATCTATTGTCTTCCAAAGGCCGTGGAGGGAATCGACAAGCTCAGATGCAAGGTGCTGCTCGAGGCCAACTACAAGGACCCCTGCCTTATGGACATGCCGGGCGCCGGCAGGTACATACCCGGCATGGAATGGCTGGTCCGGCAGGCGGTGGAGGGATATATGATCATGTCAGGAGAGGAGCCTGACAAGGAGGCGATAATTTTATCATCCAACTGCTGAAATTCCGAAAAAATCTCTATATTGCACGGCGGATCCAAGTAATGGACCGGCTGCTTGAACTGCAAGAAAAACTTTTTTAAAAAAAGAATTAATAATCATTTTCAGTTATGTCACTCAATAAAGTCATGTTGATCGGTAACGTTGGAAAAGACCCCGAAGTACGTTACCTTGATGGAAACGGCCAGAATGGCCAGGGAAACAAAATAGCCACCTTCCCTCTCGCAACGTCAGAGAGGTACAAAGACAGAAACGGCGAACTCAGGGAGCAGACGGAATGGCACAACATCGTGGCTTTCCGCCAGCCTGCCGACGTAGTTGAGAGGTTTGTCAGAAAAGGCACCCAGCTCTACATCGAGGGCAAGCTCCGCACCCGTTCATATGCTGATTCGACAGGAATGAAGAAGTACACCACCGAGATCCTCGTCGACACCCTTCAGCTCCTCGGCAAGCGCGACGCAGACCAGGGCGGATACCCCGCTCCCCAGCCCCAGCAGCCCGCTTACCAGCAGCCCGCATATCAGGCTCCCCAGCAGCCTGCATACCAGCAGCCCGTTTACCAGGCTCCCCAGCAGCCCGCATACCAGGCACCCAAGCCTGCAGCTCCCGCTGCACCCGCCGCACCTGCTGCGCCTGCCCAGCCTATCGACCTCGGCATCGACGGTATTTCAGACGATCTTCCGTTCTAGAATGCAATCCACGGTCTGCCCGACAGTCAGGCCCTCAGTAAGGACTTCAAAATGCGCTTGCCTGTATAAGGGCAGGCGTTTTTTGATCAGGGACACATCGAACATGGGGCGGGAGGACGGATCAGCACCGATACGCTTCACGATCTCCTCCTCGGAGGCGTTCAGGAATATGCACCTTGTCCTGGCCAGGACCAGCTCACGGGCTGCATCGATGGTGAAGGTGCCGCCGCCGAGCGAGAGCACGTATGGCGGTGTACATCCGTCAAGTACAGTTTCCAGAGCCTTGAGCTCCAGGGCGCGGAAACCCGGCTCGCCCGAAAGTGAGAATATCTCCGGGATGCTCATTCCAGCAAGCTCGACAACCTTTGAATCAAGGTCCACGAAGGGGATGCCGAGGCGGGAGGCAAGTTCCCTGCCCGCACTGCTTTTGCCGGAACCCATGAATCCGGTGAGGGAAATAATGGTTTCAGATGCGTCCATTTTGCCGAAGATAAGGAAATAATTGCTAAATTAGCACGATTATACGCGTAAAACCTGTATTATGACTCAGAAAATCCAAAAATTGATGAACGACAACCCGGTAGCAAGATGGAGTGTCCTTGCACTGGTTGCCCTGATGATGTTCTTTGCCTACATGTTCGTGGACGTGATGTCCCCTCTGAAATCCCTGGTCGAGTCCAACCTCGGCTGGGACAGCGGTGTCTTCGGCAAGTACGCAGCATCTGAATATATCCTCAACGTATGCGGCTTCCTCATCAT
Source organism: Candidatus Cryptobacteroides sp. (assembly GCA_045640445.1). GTDB lineage: Bacteria > Bacteroidota > Bacteroidia > Bacteroidales > UBA932 > Cryptobacteroides. The sequence continues at coordinate 8,431 of JAZUFA010000017.1, forward strand.
AGCCGGTGTGATACTTGACAAACTTGGAGTAAGGTTTTCGGGTATCCTCTCCGCAGGCCTCATGGTCCTCGGTGCAGGCATCAAGTTCATAGGCATCAGCGACTGGTTCCAGACCACGGCTCTCTGCAGCTGGCTCGGCACATGGTGGGTCGAGATGCCCGCAAGCGCAAAGATGGCATCCCTCGGTTTCATGATCTTCGGCTGCGGCTGTGAGATGGAAGGAACCAACGTTTCCAAGATCCTCGCAAAATGGTTCAAGGGCAAGGAGATGGCATTGGCAATGGGCCTCGAGATGGCAATCGCGAGACTTGGCGTCTTCGGCGTCATGTGGATCGCTCCTATCATTTCCAACAAGTTCGACGCATCAGTAATCGCGCCCCTCGGATTCTGCGGAGCACTGCTCGTCATAGGTCTTCTCAATTTCGTCATCTTCGCCGTACTCGACAGGAAGTTCGACAACCAGCTGGTTGAAGCCGGCCTCGCAACTGAAGAGAAGTCACCTGAGGACGAATTCCATGTAAGCGACCTCGGTGCTATCTTCAAGAGCAAGATGTTCTGGATTGTGGCTCTCCTCTGCGTGCTCTACTACAGCGCAATCTTCCCGTTCCAGCGCTACGCCCCGAACCTGCTCGAAGAAACCCTGAACATCGACGCAGCCCTCGCAGCCAAGCTGTTCAGCTGCTTCCCCATACTTGCCATGGTGCTCACTCCCCTGCTCGGTATCTTCCTTGACCACAAGGGCAAGGGCGCATCCATGCTCATGATCGGCTCTGTGATCATGATCGCATGCCACCTCAGCTTCGCGTTCCTGCTTCCCGCAGTTCCCCAGAAGTGGCTCGCCGTCACACTCATCGTAATCCTCGGTGTAAGCTTCTCGCTCGTTCCCGCAGCACTCTGGCCTTCAGTCCCCAAGATCATCGACGAAAAAATCCTCGGCAGCGCATACTGCCTGATATTCTGGGTACAGAACATCGGCCTCTGCCTTGTTCCCATGCTCATCGGATCCCTCAGGAACAACACCGGCAGCTACTTCGTGCCTTCACTCGTATTCTCAGCATTCGGCATACTGGCATTCATCTTCAGCCTTCTCCTCAAGCGTGAGGACAAGAAGAAGGGCTACGGCCTCGAACTTCCCAACATTCAGGATTAAGCAATGAGCTTCAGGCCTATGGACACAAAAAAGACGGGGGCGCTCTGCTGGGCGGCCCTTGCCTGCCTTGTGGTGCCGATGTTCGCGTCGTACTTCTTCGACGACATGTTCTCCACGGTATCCCACCTCTTCAGCAATCCCGGATCGCTGGAGCTCGGCTGGAACGCCAAGGACTTCGGCAACTTCATAGGCGACTACAGCCTCCTCTGCGTCTGCGGAGGCCTCATCATAGGCGGCATACTGCTCGACATCTTCGGAGTCAGGGTCATGGGATCCGTCTTCCTTGCCATGATGGTCGGTGGAGGCGCTATGATCTGGTTCGGCGTGGCCGGCGGCCTTCCCAAGGACAGCGCCATAGCCATCGGCCGCATAGGCCGCATGTTCTTCGGACTCGGCAGCGAGATAGCAGGCGTAGCGGTAACCCGTTCCATCGCAAAATGGTTCAAGGGCCGCAACATGTCGTTCGCAATGGGACTTCAGCTGGCCATCGCCAGGGCCGGCACCGCAATAGCCCTGATTGCCGCGCCTTTCATAGTCGGCGTCCCCAAAGACTTCTATTCGTTCCAGGACACGGCCCGTCCGGCTCTCATCGGACTCTTCCTCCTGCTCGCCGGCGCGGCGGTGTGGGCGATATTCGTCATGCTCGATTCCGGCTTTGACAAGCGTGCAGGCATCGAAAGCAGGAGAGGACAGGTTCAGGAGGAGGACAAATTCAGGTTCAAGGACATCACCGGGCTGCTCCGCAACCCCAGATTCCTGATGATAGGGATACTGTGCGTATCCTTCTACTGCTGTGTGAGCTCATTCAAGAAATTCGGCACGGCAGTGGTGATACCCAGATTCGGCATAGACCCCGCCATCGCCGGCACGATGGTGTCGATGATACCGTTTTTCACAATCATCTTCACTCCCCTCTTCGGTGCTCTGGTCGACAGGACGGGCCACGCCACCCGCTGGATGACAGGAGGCAGCTTTGCAGTGCTCATCGGACACATGCTCATAGCCTTCGCTCCACAGGACGCAGCCTTTTTCGGATATGCTGGCATAGGTCTGCTCGGCCTGGGCTACTCACTTGTACCTTCAGCCATGTGGCCGTCAGTTCCCCGCATCGTGCCGGAGCGCAACCTCGGAACAGCATACTCACTCATTTACTGGATACAGAACATAGGGCTCTTCTTCGTGCCCAAGATTGTCGGCCGCATACTTGAGTCCGACTCGGGCATACACGGAGCGGAAAGAGTGGAATGGCTCTTCATAGGACTGGGCCTGCTTGCGATTTCAGTGGCAATCATGCTGATGCACTCATCATCACTGCACCCTGAACTTAAACTGGACAGCGCAAGGGCCAAAGAAAAACAGACAGAATAAATGGCGAAATACGACATACTCGACAGGATCGACTCTCCCCGGGACCTGAAAAAGCTCAGCATCGCCGAGCTTGAGGTGCTGTGCAGGGAGATCCGGGACTATATGGTGGACTGCTGTTCCCGCAATCCCGGGCATCTTGCATCAAGCCTCGGAGCAGTCGAACTGATCGTAGGATTCCATTACGTATACGACACCCCTTCAGACAAGATAATCTTCGATGTGGGCCACCAGGCCTACGCGCACAAGATACTTACAGGCCGCAGGGAGGCCTTCAGGCAGAACCGCACAAAGGACGGACTCGCCGGCTTCCCCAACCGCAGCGAAAGCGAGTACGACGCCTTTGGCGCGGGCCATTCCAGCACTTCCATATCCGCAGCCCTCGGAATGGCTGAAGCCGCAAGGCTCAGGCATACGGGAGAGAGGGTGGCCGCTCTCATCGGCGACGGTGCACTCACCGGAGGCCTCGCATTCGAAGGCCTGAACAACGCCGGCGACTCGAGCGCCGACATCCTCGTGATCCTTAACGATAACGACCATTCGATAGACGACAGCCACGGCGGCCTGAGGAACTACCTTCTCAGGGTCACCACCAGCATGCGCTACAACAAGATCAAGGCGCATATCTGGAACTGCCTTGGCGAAGGCCGCCTGCGCACCTTCATCCAGCGCTGGCTGCGCAGCCTCAAGTCCTGGATAGTCAAAGGCTCCGGCGGCGACCTGTTCGAATCCCTGGGATTCAGATACTTCGGCCCGGTTGACGGCAACAGCATAAATGACGTGGTGAGCACCCTGCGCAAGATGCATTCGATGAACGGTCCCCGGCTCGTGCACTTCATCACCACCAAAGGCAAAGGCTATCCCGCAGCGGAAGCTGACCCTACCACCTGGCACGCACCCGGAAAGTTCAATCCTGAAACAGGTGAGCGACTGCCCTCCAGGCACCCGTACGACCGTTACCAGGATGTGTTCGGCAATGTACTCAGCGAGCTCGCTGACATTGACGACCGCATTGTGGGCATAACTCCTGCGATGTCCACCGGATGCGGCATGAACATCTTCGAGAAGAAGCACCCCGACAGATTCTACGACGTAGGCATCGAGGAAGAGCACGCAGTGACTTTCTCCGCAGGCCTCGCCGCAAACGGGATGAGACCGTTCTGCAACATCTATTCAGCCTTCTGCCAGAGGGCATACGACCAGATAATACATGACGTGGCACTCCAGGGCCTGCCTGTGGTGATGTGCCTTGACCGCGCCGGACTTGTAGGCGAGGACGGAGCGACCCACCATGGAGCATTCGACATAGCAGCATACAGAAGCATCCCCGGAACCATAATTTCGGCTCCCGCGGATGAAGTGGAGCTCAAGAATCTCATGTATACCGCCCTTCAGGCGGCCACCGGCCCGTTCTTCATACGCTATCCCCGCGGAATGGGAGAAGGTGCCGACTGGCGCAATGCTGAGTTCCATGCATACGAAACCGGCAAGGCGGACGAAGTGATCGCCGGCGACAGGGTAGCAGTGATCGCCACCGGCCCGTCGGTGCACAGGGCTGTGGAGGCGGCGGAGTCCTTCCCCGGAAGGATCGGAGTATACAACTTCAGATTCATCAAGCCCCTCGACACGGAAATGCTCGACCGTATCGCGCGCACGTACAATTATATTATTACAATAGAGGACGGCGTGCTGGCCGGAGGACTGTACGGAGCCGTGTGCGAATGGGCGTCGTCGAACGGCTGCAGGCATGAAATCAAGGGTATAGGCATACCCGACAGGTTCATTATTCAGGATTCCCAGGCATCACAAAGGGAAGAATGTGGAATAAATACGGAATCATTGAAAAAAGTTTTTGAAAAGTATTTGGAAAATAAGAATTAGTTCCTATCTTTGCAGTCCCTAAAAACAAAGGTTTCTTTGAAATAGTTGCCGATGTAGCTCAGTTGGTCAGAGCGCGTGATTTGTAATCTCGAGGTCGAGGGTTCGACTCCCCCTATCGGCTCATCAGCGACAACATTTGGGTGAGTACCAGAGTGGCCAAATGGGGCAGACTGTAAATCTGCTGGTTTTTACCTTCGGTGGTTCGAATCCATCCTCACCCACAAATAAACAGAGAGGGACTTTTTCAGCAGTCTTCTCGAATGAGAATGCGGGGTTCGTATAATGGCTATTATGTCAGCCTTCCAAGCTGAAAATGGGAGTTCGATTCTCCTACCCCGCTCAGAGTAATGCCGATGTAGCTCAGGGGTAGAGCGCATCCTTGGTAAGGATGAGGTCATGAGTTCAATTCCCATCATCGGCTCCAGTGCCGGTTTAAAAAGCCGGTTTATTTTTGCAAACAACTTTAAAGCAAAACATAATATTATGGCAAAAGAGAAATTTGAGAGGACCAAACCTCATGTCAACATTGGTACAATTGGCCACGTTGACCACGGCAAGACTACTCTTACCGCAGCAATCACCAAGGTGCTTGCAACCAAGGGTCTGAGTGAAGTTAAGTCATTCGACCAGATCGATAACGCTCCCGAGGAGAAAGAGCGTGGTATCACCATCAACACTGCACACGTTGAGTATCAGACCGCAAATCGTCACTATGCGCATGTCGATTGTCCGGGCCATGCCGACTATGTAAAGAATATGGTTACTGGTGCTGCTCAGATGGACGGTGCTATCCTCGTTGTAGCTGCTACTGACGGTCCCATGCCTCAGACCAACGAGCACGTGCTTCTCGCAAAGCAGGTTAACGTGCCTAAGATGGTTGTCTTCCTCAACAAGGTTGACCTTGTTGACGATGAGGAGATGCTTGACCTCGTTGAGATGGAGGTTCGCGACCTTCTCAGCAAGTACGACTTCGACGGTGACAACGCTCCCGTTATCCGTGGTTCTGCACTTGGTGCTCTCAACGGAGAGCCTCAGTGGGAGGACAAGGTTATGGAACTCATGGAGGCTGTAGATACCTATATTCCCCTTCCTGAGCGCCTTGTTGACAAGCCCTTCCTTATGCCTATCGAGGACATCTTCTCTATCACCGGTCGTGGTACCGTTGTTACAGGCCGTATCGAGGCTGGTACCATCCACGTAAACGACCCTGCAGAGATCGTAGGTTTCAACGATAAGCCTAAGAACACAGTCGTTACCGGTGTCGAGATGTTCCGCAAGCTCCTCGACCAGGGTGAGGCTGGTGACAATGTAGGTCTTCTCCTCCGTGGTATCGACAAGAAGGAAGTTAAGCGCGGCGAGGTTATCGCTAAGCCCGGCTCAATCAAGCCTCATTCTCACTTCCTCGGACAGATCTACGTCCTCAAGAAAGAAGAGGGTGGCCGTCACACTCCTTTCCACAACAAGTATCGTCCTCAGTTCTTCATCCGTACACTCGACGTTACCGGTGAGATCTCTCTCCCCGAGGGTGTTGAGATGGTTATGCCTGGCGATAATGTTGAGATCAACGTCCAGCTCATCACAGCTGTCGCTCTTAACGAGAACCTCCGCTTCGCTATCCGTGAGGGTGGCCGTACAGTAGGCGCAGGTCAGGTTATCAAGATTCTTGACTAATTCAAGATAAACTCCGGATGGGGTTGTTCCCAGCCCCATCCATTTTAGGGGAATAGAACAAGGGTAGTTCAGCGGTCTCCAAAACCGTCGATGTGGGTTCGAATCCTGCTTCCCCTGCAAAAATATCAAAGGTTACGATTTGGTAATTGTTTAACAGACGCTGTGTCCCTTGCTTCCATTTCGCAGCGTCCATTAAATGTAAAGATGAGAAAGATCATTAATTACTTCAAAGAGTCTTTCGTGGAACTTACCAAGAAGACTACATGGCCTAGCTGGGAGAAACTTCAGAGTTCCGCTCTGCTTGTACTGGTCACTACAGTTATCTTGGCAGCGCTCCTCTGGGTAGTTGACTTCGTGTTCCAGCATCTGATGACCGCAATCTACTCATTGTAATTTTTATCGTAGTCTCCTATGGGCGAAATGAAATGGTATGTTCTGCGGACGGCAGGCGGAAAGGAGAAAAAGGCAAAGGAATATCTTGAGAAAGAAATTGAGAGAAGTGGTTTGAACGACCAGGTCTCTCAAGTTTTGGTACCCGTCAAGAAGGAAGTTGTAATCAAGAATGGCAAGAGAAAGGCTGTTGACAAGCTGCTTTTCCCTGGCTATGTTCTTATTCAGGCCGAACTTAGCGCAAAACTCGAGAATATCATCCGCAACCTCGTACCCGGAATGTCCGGATTCCTTACAGAAAAACGTACTGTCGCAGGTAACCAGATCGAGAGAATCCCCGTGCCTATCCGTGAGGACGAGGCTCAGAGAATTCTTGGCGTCCAGGACGAGAACGCCGATAATGCTGCAGAAACTCTGGTCAACTATACGATCGGAGAGTCCGTACGCATCACCGACGGCCCGTTCAACGGTTTCAGCGGTACAGTAGAAGAAATTCTGGAAGACAGAAGCAAAGTCAAGGTAATAGTTGTGATCTTCGGAAGAAAAACACTTCTCGAACTCAGCTTTACACAAGTAACTAAAGAATAACGTAAAATTATGGCAAAAGAAGTTACCGGATTCATTAAGCTCCAGATTAAAGGCGGAGCCGCCAATCCAGCACCTCCGGTAGGACCGGCACTCGGTTCCAAAGGCTTGAACATCATGGAGTTCTGCAAGGCTTTCAATGCAGCTACGCAGGGCCAGGCAGGAAAGATTCTCCCTGTCGTCATCACAGTTTTTTCAGACAAGTCATTTACCTTCGAGGTAAAGCAGCCCCCCGTTGCTGTTTCACTCAAGGAAGCTGCTAAGATCTCTACAGCATCCGGCGAGCCTAACCGCAAGAAGGTTGCTACCATTACCTGGGATCAGGTAAAGACCATCGCAGAAGGCAAGATGCCCGACCTTAACTGCTTCACAATCGCTTCAGCTATGAAGATGGTTGCCGGAACAGCAAGAAGCATGGGTATCACCATCAGCGGCGAATTCCCCACTGACCTTTAAATCAAGCAAGCATCATGAGCAAAATGACAAAAAATCAGAAGGCAGCATACGAGAAGTATGATTCTCACAAGCTGTACACTCTTAGTGAGGCCTGCCAGGTTGTAAAGGACATCACCTTCACAAAATTCGACTCAACAGTAGAGATTTCTGCAAACCTCGGCGTTGACCCCCGTAAGGCCAACCAGATGATTCGTGGCGTCGTCACCCTCCCCAACGGAACAGGTAAGGTCGTACGCGTGCTTGCACTCTGTACACCCGACAAGGTCGCTGAGGCAGAGGCAGCTGGTGCTGACTATGTAGGTCTCGACGAATACATCGAGAAGATCAAGGGCGGTTGGACAGACGTTGACGTTATCGTCTGCACCCCTCCCGTAATGGCTAAGCTCGGTGCTGCCGGTCTCGGTAAGATCCTCGGTCCCCGCGGCCTCATGCCTAACCCCAAGACCGGTACCGTTACTATGGAAATCGGCGCTGCAGTAAAGGCATCAAAGGCTGGTAAGATCGACTTCAAGGTCGACAAGACCGGTATTATCCACACAGCTATAGGCAAGGTTTCCTTCACTCCTGAGGCTCTGTACGAAAACGCAGCAGCAGTTCTCAACGAGATCGCAAAACTCAAGCCTCAGGCTCTCAAGGGCACATACATGAAGAGCGCAGCTCTCTGCTCAACCATGAGCCCCGGTATCAAAGTTGATCTTAAGGCATTCCTCAACGGTGCTGAGTAAAAATTCAATATTATGAAAAAGGAACTTAAAGCTCAAGTTATTGAAAGCATCTCAGCCCAGCTCAGCGCATACTCTGATTTCTATATCACCGATATCGCAGGCCTGAATGCAGGACAGACATCAAAACTCCGTCGTGAGTGCTTCAACGAGGGTATTTCACTCAACGTTGTAAAGAACACTCTCTTCGCACACGTACTCAAGGCTTCCGAGAATGAGGACCTCAAGTCCCTCATCGACACCCTTGCAGGCAATACCGCCATCATGTACACCAACGTACCCGCAGCTCCTGGCAAGCTCATCAAGAAGCTCCAGAGAGAAGGCTTCCAGAAGCCTGTTGTAAAGGGTGCTTACGTACAGGGCTGCGTATTCATCGGCGAAGACAAGCTTGATCAGCTCGCAGCAATCAAGACCAAGGAAGAACTCATTGGCGACATCATCGCTCTCCTCCAGTCTCCTATCCAGCGCATCATCGGTGGTTTGGAGCACGCTTCAGAGGGCAAGGCAGACGACGAGAAGGTCGGTGCTGCCATTGCAGCTCCCGCAGCAGAGGCTGAGACACCCGCAGAGGCTCCTGCAGAGGCAGAAGCTCCCGCAGCAGAATAAAAGAAATATTAACAATTAAAAAATTATAGAATTATGGCAGATGTAAAAGCCCTTGCAGAAGAGTTGGTTAACCTTTCTGTAAAAGACGTTCAGGAACTCGCAAAGGTTCTTAAGGAAGAGTATGGTATCGAGCCTGCAGCTGCAGCTGTAGTTGTAGCCGCTGACGGCGCTGGCGCAGCAGCAGAGGCTGAGCAGACTGAGTTTGACGTTATCCTCACCTCAGCTGGTCAGGCTAAGCTCAACGTGATCAAGGTCGTTAAGAATGAGCTTGGTCTCGGTCTTAAGGAAGCTAAGGATCTCGTTGACGGAGCTCCCGCTACCGTTAAGGAGAAGATATCCAAGGCAGAGGCAGAGGCACTCAAGGCCGCTCTCGAGGAGGCTGGTGCCGAGGTTGAGATTAAGTAACTCAACTCCCTCCCTGCTAATGGGGACAAACAGGTTTAGAGCCGGGGTTAATAGGCTCTAAACCTTTTTTCCGTATTTTTACTTTTTCTCATTCCTTAAGGCAGAATATGTCAAAAAAGACTGTAAACAAGCGAGTAAATTTCGCAACATCAAAAATCCTGGAGTATCCGGATCTGCTTGAAGTCCAGCTCAAATCATTCAAGGACTTCTTCCAGCTGGAGACAACTCCCGAGAACAGAAAGAACGAAGGTCTGTTCCAGGTGTTCCAGGAAATTTTCCCGATTGAGGATACGAGGAACAGCTATAAGCTTGAGTTCATCGATTATTTCATCGATCCGCCTCAGTATTCAATCGAGGAATGTCTTGAGAGAGGACTTACCTACAACGTTCCTCTGAAGGCAAAACTCCGCCTTTTGTGCACTGATCCCGAGCATGAGGACTTCGACACCAGGGTTCAGGATGTTTATCTTGGCAACATCCCCTACATGACCCCCGGTGGCACTTTCGTCATCAACGGCTCCGAGCGTATCATCGTCTCTCAGTTGCACAGATCCCCCGGCGTGTTCTTTGACCAGAGCATGCACGCTAACGGTACCAAGCTGTACTCAGCACGTATCATACCGTTCAAGGGGTCCTGGATCGAGTTCGCTACTGACATCAACTCTGTCATGTACGCCTACATCGACCGCAAGAAGAAACTGCCTGTAACCACCCTTCTCAGGGCAATTGGTTACAACAGCGATAAAGACATCATCGACATCTTCGACCTTGCAGACGAAATCGAGGTTTCAAAGGAAACGCTCGAGGCAAACAAGGGCCGCAAGCTTGCAGCAAAGGTGCTCACCACCTGGACAGAAGATTTCGAGGATGAGGATACCGGCGAGGTTATCCCCATCGAGCGTACAAAACCTATCGTGGAGCGTGGCGAGATCCTCGACGACGACACCATCGAGGCAATCCTCGAGACCGACGTCAAGTCTATTCTCCTCCAGAAGGATGAAGCCAGCACAGCTGAGTATTCAATCATCTTCAACACCCTCCAGAAAGATCCGACCAATACAGAGATGGAGGCCGTCAATTACATCTACAAGCAGCTCCGTAATTCAGAACCGCCTGATGAGAGCACTGCACGTGACGTCATTGACAAGCTGTTCTTCTCTGAGAAGCGCTATGACCTCGGCAACGTGGGCCGCTACCGCCTCAACAAGAAGCTGAAGCTCACCATCGACCCCGATGTCCGCGTTCTTACCAAGACAGATATCATCGAGATCATCAAGTATCTCATCCAGCTCATCAACTCAAAGGCTACCGTTGATGATATCGACCATCTCAGCAACCGCCGCGTCCGCACTGTAGGCGAGCAGCTCGCCAACCAGTTCAGCGTAGGTCTGAGCCGTATGGCACGCACCATACGTGAGAGGATGAATGTCCGCGACAGCGAGCAGTTCAACCCCATCGACCTCATCAACGCAAAGACCCTCAGCTCAGTCATCAACTCATTCTTCGGAACAAGCCAGCTGAGCCAGTTCATGGACCAGACCAACCCCCTTGCAGAGGTTACTCACAAGCGCCGTCTCAGCGCCCTCGGTCCCGGAGGTCTCAGCCGCGACCGCGCAGGCTTCGAAGTTCGAGACGTACACTACACCCATTACGGCCGTCTGTGTCCTATCGAGTCTCCTGAAGGCCCGAACATCGGTCTTATCTCATCTCTCTGCGTTTACGCCCGCATCGACGGTCTCGGATTCATCGAGACTCCTTACCGCGACGTAAAGGACGGAAAGGTCAACCTCACCGCAGCAGGTACTCACTACATGAGCGCCGAGGAGGAAGAGGACAAGAAGGTTTCCCTCGCAAACGTCCACATGGACGACGACGGCAACATTCTCGATGAGCGCATCCAGTGCCGTCTCGAGGCCGACTTCCCTGTTGTTTCAAAGGAGGAGGTCGACTACATGGACGTTGCACCTAACCAGATGGCTTCAGTGGCTGCATCACTGATTCCCTTCCTTGAGCATGACGATGCCCACCGTGCCCTCATGGGTGCGAACATGATGCGTCAGGCAGTCCCCCTTCTCAAGCCCGAGTCACCTATCGTGGGTACCGGCCTCGAGGAAAGGGTCTGCATCGATTCACGCACACAGTATGTGGCTGAGCGCAAGGGAGAGATCACTTACGTCGATGCAAACGAGATCCGCGTCAAGTACGACCGCACTGAGGACGAGGCTTTCGTCAGCTTCTCACCCGAGGAGACTGTTTACAAGCTTCCCATCTGCCGCCGCACCAACCAGAGCACAACCGTTACCCTCACCCCTATCGTAAAGAAGGGCGACAAGGTCGAGAAGGGCCAGGTTCTTACCGAGGGTTATGCAACCCAGAACGGTGAGCTTGCACTCGGACGCAACCTCAAGGTAGCGTTCATGCCTTGGAAGGGCTACAACTATGAGGACGCCATCGTCCTCTCAGAGGAAATGGTAAAGTGGGACATCCTCACATCCATCCACGTTGACGAATACCTCACAGAGGTACGCGACACCAAGAGAGGTATGGAGGAGCTCACATCCGATATTCCCAATGTCAGTGAAGACGCAACCAGGAACCTCGACCAGAACGGTATCATCCGCATCGGTGCCCACATCGAGCCGGGTGACATCATGATCGGTAAGATCACCCCTAAGGGCGAGAGCGATCCTTCACCTGAGGAGAAGCTCCTCAAGGCCATCTTCGGCGACAAGGCCGGTGATGTCAAGGATGCATCCCTCAAGGCCAACCCTTCACTGAGCGGTACAGTCATCAAGACTGCTCTCTACACCAAGGTTTCCAAGGAGACCGGCAGCAGGAAGAGCCAGAGCAAGGCCGACCAGAAGGCACGTCTCGAGCTCCGCGAAGCAGAATCCCAGGCAAAGAAGGAGAAGATCTTCGCAGAATTCCTCGCCAAGCTCGTCACTCTTACAAAGAACAAGAAGAGTGCAGGCGTTACCGACCTCTATGGTGCCGAAGTTGTTGCAAAGGACAAGAAGTTCACTGCAGAGCAGCTCAGGACCATCGACTACGAGAACGTAAATTCAAACAAGTGGACTACAGACAAGGACACCAACGTCCTCATCCGTGAGCTCATCAACAACTACTGCATAGCTGTCAAGACCGAGGCTGCAATCTGCAAGCGCGAGACCGACAAGATCAAGGTGGGTGACGAACTCCCCAACGGCGTTATGCAGCTCGCAAAGGTTTATATCGCAAAGAAGCGCAAGATCACCGTGGGTGACAAGATGGCCGGCCGCCATGGTAACAAGGGTATTGTTGCCAAGATCGTCCGCCAGGAGGACATGCCGTTCCTCGAGGACGGTACTCCCGTCGACATCGTCCTGAACCCTCTGGGTGTGCCTTCACGAATGAACCTCGGCCAGATCTACGAGACAGTGCTTGGTTGGGCAGGCGCAAAGCTTGGCCTCAAGTTCAGCACCCCTATCTTCGACGGTGCAAGCATCGAGGAGATCTGTGAGCTTACCGACAAGGCAGGTCTTCCCCGCTACGGCAAGACCCAGCTCCGCGACGGTGGTACCGGCGACTGGTTCGACCAGCCTGCAACCGTGGGTGTGATCTACATGATCAAGCTCGGCCATATGGTCGACGACAAGATGCACGCACGTTCGATCGGTCCCTACTCCCTCATCACCCAGCAGCCTCTTGGAGGTAAGGCACAATTCGGTGGCCAGCGCTTCGGAGAGATGGAGGTTTGGGCACTCGAGGCATTCGGAGCAGCCAACTGTCTCCAGGAGATCCTCACTGTCAAGTCCGACGATGTGACCGGCAGATCAAAGACTTACGAGGCTATCGTCAAGGGCGACCCCATGCCGCCTGCAGGCATCCCCGAGTCTCTCAACGTACTGCTCCACGAACTCCGTGGACTCGGTCTCAAGGTCACATTGGAATAATTATTTGAATTAAAGCAATTATGCCTACTTTCAACAATAAAGACAACAAGGTAAAGAGCAACTTCTCAAAGATCAGCATTTCCCTGGCTTCTCCCGAGGACATCACCGAGAGGTCATGCGGTGAGGTGTTGAAGCCTGAGACCGTAAACTACAGGACATACAAGCCCGAGAGAGACGGTCTGTTCTGCGAGAAGATTTTCGGTCCTACCAAGGATTACGAGTGCTACTGCGGAAAATACAAGAGAATCCGCTACCGTGGAATCGTCTGCGACAGGTGTAACGTCGAGGTAACCGAGAAGAAGGTACGCCGCGAGCGTATGGGTCATATCACCCTTACCGTTCCCGTAGCCCACATCTGGTACTTCAAGAGCGCTCCCAACAAGATTTCCGCACTCCTCGGCCTTCCTGCAAAGAAGCTTGAGTCTGTGATCTATTACGAGAAATACATCGTAGTACGTCCCGGCGCCAGCGGACTTGCAAAGATGGACCTCCTTGCAGAGGACGAGTATCTTGACGCTCTTGCACGCATCCCCGGTAATGAGAATCTCCCCGATTCAGATCCCGAGAAGTTCATCGCCAAGATGGGTGCCGAGGGTATCTACGATCTCCTCAAGGAAATCGACGTCGAGAGCCTTGGCAAGGAACTCCGCCAGCGTATGGCTGTGGAGGCATCCCAGCAGCGCAAGGCAGAGATGCTCAAGCGCCTCCAGGTTGTTAAGTGGTTCCAGGAGAGCAAGGGTATCAATCATCCCGAGTGGATGATCATGAAGGTCATTCCGGTCATCCCGCCCGATCTTCGTCCCCTCGTTCCCCTCGATGGTGGCCGCTTCGCCACATCAGACCTCAACGATCTGTACCGCCGCGTCATCATCCGCAACAACCGACTCAAGAAGCTCATCGAGATCAAGGCACCCGAGGTCATCCTCCGCAACGAGAAGCGTATGCTCCAGGAGTCAGTAGACTCACTGTTCGACAACTCCAAGAAGTCTTCAGCAGTCAAGAGCGAGTCCAACCGTGCGCTCAAGAGCCTTTCAGACTCACTCAAGGGCAAGCAGGGCCGCTTCCGTCAGAACCTCCTCGGTAAGCGTGTCGACTACTCTGCACGTTCAGTCATCGTCGTAGGTCCCGAACTCAACATGCATGAGTGCGGTCTCCCCAAATATATGGCAGCAGAGCTCTACAAGCCGTTCATCATCCGCAAGCTCATCGAGCGCGGCATCGTGAAGACCGTCAAGAGCGCAAAGAAGATCGTCGACCGCAAGGATCCCGTCATCTGGGACATCCTTGAGAACGTAATGAAGGGCCATCCCGTGCTCCTCAACCGTGCACCTACCCTTCACCGTCTCGGTATCCAGGCATTCCAGCCCCGCATGATCGAGGGTAAGGCCATCCAGCTTCATCCTCTCGCATGTACCGCGTTCAACGCCGACTTCGATGGTGACCAGATGGCAGTCCATCTGCCTCTCGGCAACGCAGCCGTAATGGAGGCACAGCTCCTCATGCTCGGTTCACAGAACATCCTCAACCCCGCAAACGGTGCGCCTATCACCGTGCCTTCACAGGATATGGTGCTTGGTCTGTACTACATCACCAAGATCCGTCCGGGTGCAAAGGGCGAGGGCAAGAGCTTCTACTCAGCTGAGGAAGTCATCGTTGCATACAACGAGAAGGCTATCGACATGCACGCCGAGATCAACGTCCGTATCCCCGCCGACAAGCAGGATGCCTCAAAGGGTACCCAGATGGTGAAGACCACCGCCGGCCGTATCATCGTGAACGAGTTCGTTCCCGACGAGGTTCCCTTCGTGAACGAGGTGCTCGGAAAGAAGTCTCTCCGCAAGATCATCACCAACGTAATCAAGTGCACCGGTGTCACCAGAACCGCCAAGTTCCTCGACGACATCAAGAACCTCGGTTACGACCAGGCATTCCGTGCCGGTATATCATTCAACCTCGGTGACGTACTCGTTCCCGCAGAGAAGCAGACCCTGGTAAGCGACGCTTACAAGCAGGTTGCCAGCATCCGCGACGACTACGACATGGGTTTCATCACCAACAACGAGCGTTACAACAAGGTCATCGACCTCTGGTCTTCAGTGGACAACAAGCTCTCAAGCATCGTGACAAAGCAGATCTCTTCAGATCAGCAGGGATTCAACCCCGTATTCATGATGCTGGATTCAGGAGCCCGTGGTTCAACCCAGCAGATCAAGCAGCTCTGCGGTATGCGAGGCCTTATGGCCAAGCCCCAGAAGGCCGGCGGCAGCGGCGCGGACATTATCGAGAACCCTATTATCTCCAACCTTAAGGAAGGAATGACAGTGGTCGAGTACTTCATCGGTACCCACGGTGCACGTAAGGGTCTTGCTGATACCGCCCTCAAGACTGCCGATGCAGGTTACCTCACCCGTCGTCTTGTCGACGTCTCACACGATGTCATCATCAACGAGGAGGACTGCGGTACACTGCGTGGTCTTATCGCTACAGCAATCAAGAACAAGGATGAGGTTGTAGAGTCTCTCGGTGAGAGAATCCTCGGCCGTACATCAGTTCACGATATCTTCAACCCCCTGACCGGTGAGCTCATCATCAAGGCAGGTGAGGAAATCCGCGAGAAAGAGGCCGACCTCATCGACTCTCTTCCTATCGAGCAGGTCGAGATCCGCTCCGTCCTCACTTGCGAGAGCCGCAAGGGTGTCTGCGCAAAGTGCTACGGACGCAACCTCGCTACCAGCCGCATGGTCGAGAAGGGTGAAGTTGTCGGTGTAATCGCTGCACAGTCAATCGGTGAGCCTGGTACACAGCTTACCCTCCGTACATTCCACGTCGGAGGTACAGCGTCAAGTACTGCTGCCGATTCTTCAATCGAGGCCAAATATGACGGCAAACTCAAGTTCGAAGAACTTCGTACAATCCAGAGAATCAACGATAACGGTGATGCAGAGGAAGTTGTTGTAAGCCGTATGACCGAGCTTCGCGTCATCGACGAGAACACCGGTATCACATTCTCTCAGTACGATGTTCCTTACGGAGCTGTCCTTTATAAGAAAGACGGTGA
>JAZUFA010000018.1:0-33816 GCA_045640445.1 Candidatus Cryptobacteroides sp.
TTGTTTGCTGTGTATTAAGCATAAGTAGTTATAGTTCAACTACTTAAAGATACAAATTATCCAGCAGATTACCAAATAATAATTGATAATTTACTGGATAATTAAGCTTTGACTAAGGCACTTTTTCAGTGCCCTCCTCAATATCCGGGATTGGGCACACGAAGCCGGTTGTGTTACTACGACAAACTTATTGATTTCGTCGCTTCGAGATCCATACATCCAGCACAAGACTTAGATATAAACAACCGAGAATCCTCCGAGTTTGTTGATTAATTGCTAACTTCACACCGATAAATTGCAATTTACCATGCAGTAATTAGGCAATAATTGCGTTATATTTGTGTGATTTAGAATTATGAATAGAATGAAAACAAGAATTATTGTCTCAACGTTTATTCTGGTTGCTTTTGCTGCTGTTGCCGTTGTTGCTACTTCCTGCTCTTCAATGTCTGCCGACAGGGATTTCAAGCTTGCCTCATTCTCAGCACCCGGATGCAGCCACACCAAGGCTCCCAGCGATGATTATATCATTGAAAAAGTGCAGGTTGGTACTCTGCATCTGCAGAGCAGAAAGGGTAATTTGAAGATAACCCTTTCAGGGCTTTCCGACAATTGCTCCATCAAGGAGGGATTTGACTGCCATGCCAGTTTGGAAGGCTCTACCATTTATGTCAACGTCGCCGCCAAAAGTGACGAAAGCGCGAATTGCATCTGCGCTGTAGACGATATTGTGGCTGAGCTCTCCGGCCTTGAAAAAGGCGGGTATACGCTGATCTATAAATATCAGTCATCGGACGGGAGCATCACGCAGGAAGTCGAATTCGAATTTTCTGCCCTTCTCAACATGAAGGTCGCTTTCGAACGCACAATAATGTATCCGAAAAACAATTGAAACGCAATTGCCAGAAGAATAGTTGCCCGGGACTTATCAGTTCCGGGTTTCGTTTTATCATATCAACGTCTTGAACTTCATCCCGCAAACCATCGGTCAAGCAAAATTCTTCATTGACAAACAATCAAAATCTCTCCGATTATGGATGGTGGCGTGCCCAAGCCCTCATGAAATCCAGGGAATGGGCACACGAAGTCGGTCACTACGACAAACTTATTGTTTTTGTCGCGAATAACACTACCGGTCTCAATTGGCAGTTTTGTTTTAGAACTGCCGATTATTCTGTATCTTTGGTATGAGTATGGATTTCGGACGGATACATGGGTGTGGTCTGCCGGCGAAGGAGATTTCCGGCAGGCTGAATGCGCTTCTGAAGGAGCGCAGCAGCGTCGTTGTCACCGCCCCTCCCGGAGCCGGTAAATCAACCGTACTCCCCCTTACCATACTCGAAAGCCTTGACGAAGGCAAGGTGCTGATGCTCGAGCCGCGCCGTCTTGCTGCGCGGCAGGTTGCCGAGCGCATGGCCTGGCTTCTTGGCGAGAAGCCGGGCGAGACGGTCGGCTACCGCGTAAGGTTCGAGAGCCGCGTCTCCGCCAGGACCCGCGTGGAAGTCATTACGGAAGGGATACTCTCCCGCCTGATGCTCGAAGACCCTACTCTGGAAGGAGTCAAGGTATTGATATTCGACGAGTTCCACGAGCGCAGCCTCGCCAGCGACGAGGCGCTTGCGCTCGCCCGCCAGGCCCAGGGCATACTCCGTCCGGACCTCAGGATAGTCATAATGTCGGCCACCATCGACACGGATGCAATCTGCGCATCCTTGGACGCACCGCTCATTGAAAGCGAAGGCAGGCTGTTCCCCATCGACATAAAGTACGCCGACAAGGACTGCGACCCGCGCAATTGTGCAGAAGAGGTCGCACGCACGGTCCTGAGAGCGCACAGGCAGGAAGAAGGCGACATCCTGGCATTCCTGCCGGGAGAGTCTGAAATACGGCGCTGCGCCGAGTTACTGGAGGGCGAACTTGGTGCCACTTCTATCTGTCCGTTATACGGAATGCTGCCCTTCGAGGAGCAGAACCGCGCCATCGCCCCGAGTGCACCCGGCTGCCGCAAGGTCGTTCTTGCCACATCCATAGCAGAAACGTCCCTGACCATCGAAGGTGTCCGCATAGTGGTGGATTCCGGCCTCTACCGCACACAGGTATATGACCCGCAGAACGGACAGAGCCACCTTGAAACGGTACTCGTAAGTGCCGACATGGCAGCGCAGCGTGCAGGCCGTGCCGGCAGACTCGCTCCCGGCACCTGCTGGAAGTTATATCGCGAGCAGACAGCACGTTCGATGAAGCTCACCCGCACCCCGGAAATCCTTGAAGCCGACCTGGTTCCCCTCGCACTCGACCTTGCCGTATGGGGCGAGACCGAACTGCCGTGGCTTACTCCCCCTCCCGACTGGAAGATGGCCCGGGCAGGCAGCATCCTTGAAGGCCTTGGTGCAGTGGATGCAGAAGGACGCATCACGGCTGCAGGCCGCAGAATCGCAGCCTATCCATGCCATCCAAGACTCGCGAAGATGCTCGACATAGCCAGCGGAAACGGCAGTCTTGCAGCACTGGCTGCAGACCTTGCCGCCATTATCGAAGACAGGGACCCCCTGGGAGCCGCCGGAGCAGACATCGACCTTCGCATATCAGCCTTGCGGGAGGCAAGAAGGAAAGGTTCCAAGGACCGCAGATGGGCCCGCACCATCCGAGCCTCAGAGCAGTACCGCCGCCTCGCCAGAGCTGCGGAGGACAACTCGGAGGCCCAGTGGGACGACGAGGGCAAGTTGCTCTGCGCCGCATATCCTGAAAGGATAGCAAAGGCAGGAGGCGACGCCCTGTACACACTGGCTTCAGGCGAACGCGTACAGCTTGACCGCGAGGACCCCATGACGGCCTCCGACTGGCTGGTTGCAGTATCGGCCAACGTCCAGCAGGGAGCGGTTGGCCGTATCTTCCTTGCAGCACGTATCGGCAAGGAAGAACTGATGCGGAACTCACGCACAGCCGACAAGATCGCATGGGACCCGCGCGAAAATGCCGCCGTAGCGCGCCGCGAATGGCGCATAGGCGGGCTGCTGATCGACTCCAGGCCATCTTCCGATGTGCCGCGCGAAAAGATAGTCGAAGTCATCTGCGACGCGGCCCGTAAATACGGAACCAGCATGCTCGACTTCAGCGATGCCGTGCTCAATCTGCAGCGCAGGGTTGCCTGTGTAGCCGCATGGCATCCAGAACTAGAACTTCCCGACCTCTCCACACAGGCCAGCCTCGACTGCGCCTCGGAATGGCTTCCCCTATGGATAGCCAAAGCCACAACGGCGGCTGAACTGAAAAAGATTGATCTCGTACAAGCACTGTGGAGCAGGCTTGATTATAACCAGCAGCAGGCCGTAGAGCGCCTTGCTCCATCGCATTTCACCCTGCCCAAAGGCCGCACCGTCAAGGTTGAATACCGCCAGGGTGCAGACGCGCCTATAGTCCGTGCGCGTCTGCAGGACTGTTTCGGGCTCACCCAGACACCCCGTGTAGATGGCGGCAGACTACCTGTTCTGATGGAACTTCTCTCTCCCGGATTCAAACCGGTCCAGCTCACAAGCGACCTCGCAAGCTTCTGGTCAGGAACCTATTTCGAAGTCCGGAAGGAACTCCGCCGCCGCTACCCCAAACACGCCTGGCCCGAAGATCCCCTCGCCTAGCCCTCCGATAGTGTTGGCAGCGCACATATAATACCGCATATTTGCAGTTTATGTGCAAACGGCATATTGGACCTACCTATGCGCACAGGATAGCAGAGGTGAAAATGTGCGCGGCTGCTGTTTCGGCGAGAAAGGCAAGTGATTGGGAATAATAATCGGCGAAATCATGACGGTGTTTGCAGCGGCTGCGGGCTGGAGGTGGTGGGAGGCGATTTACCAACGTGAGGCGGCACGGAGGGACCGGTGTGAGGAGCTGGTCCGCGTTAGCGGATTGCGAGGACTGTTTGAGCCGAATGCGGTCCCCCGAGGGGAAGGCACGAAGTGCCAGGGGGTAACGTAGAAGCAGTCATGCGAATGCATGAAGGCGAGTTCCGCAGCAAAGGTGACGAGGCGGTACCGACAGCGTCACGGCAGTCTGAGCCGACTACCACCTCCAGCCCGCAGACCGCTGCTGATCGGCGTGTTCAAGGTTCCGCCTGCTTACGCGAGAGTGGAGTCCTTAGAACATCATGCCGAACATGGCGCTCTGGGCTTTGCCGTTGTTCTTGGCGTTCATCTTGCCGAAGTTGAATGAGATGCCGAAGAGGAAGTAGCGTCCCATCACATTGCTGTAGGTATCCTGGAAGTACTCCCCTGACGCCGTTCTCTGCAGAGCCCTGTTCTGGTTCAGGATATCGGCACAGGCAAGACTGAAGACAACAGACTTGACCGTCTTGCTTATCTTGGCGTTCCAGATGAACGAGGGCTCACCATAACCTGAAGTATAGCCCCTGTAGAAACAGTAATAGGCGTCAGTTCCGAACTCGAATCCCTTCTTCGTTTCATACATGACTTCCCCCCTGACGGTGAAACTCCAGGTATTCACGTCGGCCTTGCTGTCAAGTGTGTAGCGGCTGACATTGTTTGACACTGACGTGGAGGCTTCCGCACTGAAGCGGTCAAGCCTGTAGGTCAGCCTGGGTGACGCGCTCCAGTTGATGGTCGTAGTGCGGCTCTCTGCAAAGCCGCTCTTTCCGCTGTAGAAGATATTGCCGGAAGGGTCGCCCCAGAACTGCCGCATCATCTCATCGTAATTGAAGTGGTCCTTGTCAAGGCCGGGCAGTGTACCGTTTGCCTGATAGTTCACATTGCTGCTCAAACTGAGATACGGGGTGACGGAGAAGCTCAGACGCTTCTTCTTGTCAAGAGGCGCACCGAACGAAGCGTATGCCGACATCGATGTGCTCGCCTTCCTTGAATTCACGGGGATGGAATACCGCACACCATTGGTGTCGAACCATGTGGCATATACTGTGGAGTTGCTCGTTGCACCGCCCCAGCTGCCGATCTGGTAGAAGATTGCAGACTGAGGATTGCTCCCGCTGAAACTCAGGTTGATGTTCTGAGTGAACGAAGGCTTGAGGTAGATGTTGCCGGTTGAAACGTATACAGGATTGCTGATGTCAAGTGCCGGGATGATAGATTGGCCCTGAGGGGTTTCGCTGTTACCATTATATGAGAAGTTCAGGCTGTTGAAACCCTTGCGCCATCTCAGTTCGGCATAGGGAGACCAGTTGAGCAGCAGTTCGCCCTCTCCTACCGTCGATTCGATACCTGCCGTGCGTGAACTGGTCACGTTGCGCTCCTCGAACACGGATGCACCGAACAGCAAGGAGAAGTTGTCGTCTTTCTTGTACTGCGCATACAGACGCTCGCTGAAGGTAAGGTCACGGTTGTGCGACCATGTGGTGTAGTAATCGTTGGCGCTGCCGTCAGAACCGTTGAATGCCAGCTTGGTGTCGTCGAGGTTGTCGTGATGTGCCTGGAGACGCAACTGCATGGTCCATTTGTCAGAGAGAGGTTCGGCATATGTCAGCGAACTTTCCAGTTCGAGATACTTCTCGTTATTGTCGTAATTGAGGTTCCTTACGTCCGAAGCGCCTGCGAAGATGGTCTCAGAGTTCTCGAAGCTTGTGCCGGCCGTATTCCTGTAGTCGTACCATGCCATGAATGTCAACGCCCTGCCCTTCTTGCCAACATCCTTGATGCCCGTATACAGATATGTGCCTGAATAGAAGATCTTTGAATGTGAGGACTTGGCTGAGCTGCTGCTGTTCATGTCTCCGGCGAGGCTTGAAGTCTTCGAGGTATTGGTCGAACTGCGGTCGCGTGAAGTGAACGAGATTGTAGGATTGAACTCGAAGAGGTACTTGCTGTTGTCCTTCTTCTCAGCCTCGATGTTGAGGCTGACCTTGTTGTCGGTTCCGAGGCCGTTATACCGGCCGTCGGTATCGATATTGGAGCCGTCGGGCTGCAGGGACGTCCTGAAGGACTTCTCCCTGGCATCCTTGCGGTTATAGTTGTATGCGACATTGGAGCTAACCTCCATTCCCTTGATGCGTTCCGTATTGTAGTTGACGCCTGCCTGGGCGGATGTAATCTGTCCCTGCTTCATGGCAAATTCGTCAGGCTCGGAATCCATTATCACCATGGCCATGGTGCTGCCCGGATTCTCGGCATTCTTGCCGTTGCCGAGGAAGGTGACCTGGTCCTTCTCGTTGTACCAGGCTGCCATTGCGTTGGCATTGAACAGTGCGCCGATGTCGTCGAGGAGATCGTTGTCGTCGTCCTTTGCAAGGGTGGAACCGCCGCTGGCCCTGGCATTGCCGAACCAGCCCTTCTGGTACTCCTCCTTGAGCTGGAGGTCCATGACCTTTTCCTTGTCGTCCTTTGTGCTCACGCCCGTGAAGGCTGCGTCGTCCTTGTCCTTGTCGATGACCTTGATCTTATCAACAACCTTGGCAGGAAGGTTCTTCACGGCCATTGCCGGGTCATTGAAGAAGAAAGTCTTGCCACCTACCGTAATCTTGTCCACGGCCTCGCCGTTCACCTTGACGGTGCCGTCGTCGCCGACCTCCATGCCAGGCATCTTCTTGAGAAGATCCTCAAGCATGGCGTTCTCGCCAACATGGAAGGCCGCAGCATTGAACTCCAGCGTGTCCTTCTTGATTGTAACGGGATTGGCAAGTGCGGTGATGGTGGCCGCGTCGATGTATTCGGGGTCCTCCTCAAGAGTGATGACACCAAGATTATTGCTCCAGCCACGCAGGTCATGAACCTTGACGTAGGGCTTGTAGCCTATCATCTCGGCGTTGACCTCGTATTTGCCTCCGATTATTTCGTCCATCTCCACTTTGCCCTCAGCATCTGAAATGGCAAAGTTGGTTATGGTCGTATCCCCCTGGGGAATGAGATATACTGTTGCGTATGATATGGGTTCCTTGGTCTTGGAGTCCTGGAGAATCAGCTTCAGCTCGGTGTTCTGAGTCTTCTGGAGCATATCCAGGTCGATATACATCTGCGCTCCCGCGCATACGGACACAAAAACGGATACAAAGGCAACCAGTAATCTCTTCATAAGCAAATGGTGTTAATTGTTCAGATAGAAATTAATAGGGAAAGTATAACGGACCTTCACAGGTTTGCCGGCTATGGTTCCGGGAGTCCATTTGGGGGACTTTGCAAGCACCCTCAGGGCCTCCATGCCCAATGACGGACACGGGCTCTCAAGTATCTGCATGCTTGCGAGCCGGCCGTCCTCATTGATGGTAAAGCCTACAAGCACCGTGCCCTGGATGCCCTGGTTCATAGCATCCTCGGGGAAACGCAACTTGCCGTTAACCCATTCAGAGAAAGCACCATGGGGGTCTTCTCCCTTGAAAAGAGGGAAAGTGTCGGGAATGCAGTCCTCATCGATGATCACTCCATGCTTGGGGCCGCACACACGTGAAACGAAGTGTGCGTCCTTCATCTCGATGGTCCTGTTGTCGTAAACCGTACGGCGGCCTACGACGGTAAGGGAATCGCCCACGGTCACGTCAAGAGGCATGAAGTCGCGGAGACCCTGCTTGTTTATTATACCGTAGATGAGCACCTCGCCCGTATCGTCCTTGAGATATAGGTTGCCGTGCTGGTAATTGCGTATCATGCTGACGACTCCCGTCAGCTCGCAGGTGGTGGTGTCCTTTGCCGACATCGCACGGAATTCGTGGATGGTGACCTTCTTTGGCTGGGCCTGCACAAGACAGCAGGCCAGCAGTGCCGCTGCAATCAGTATCGTTCTTTTCATTCGGGATATACCATGTTTGCTTCAGTCATTCTTTCGAGTACCTCCTCGACATACTTGCGGGAGTCCGCCTTGGCCTGCGCCAGGTCGTGGAGCTTCCAGTTGCCGCAGTCCTTGGGTGCGGCACCGGGAATCTCGCCTTCATAGTCTGCAATGAACTTAAAGGTGCGGGTGATTACATCGAGGATATCGGCCGGCTGCAGGTCGCCCTTCATGAGAAGGTAATTGCCTGTAAGACAACCCATAGGGCCCCAATATACTATGCTGCTGCCCCACTTGGGATCATTGCGCAGATATGTTGCGGCAAGATGCTCGATAGTATGGATGGAGCCTTGGGAAAGAGCCTCCTGACGGTTGGGCTCGACCATTCTGATGTCGAAGGTCGTAACGGTCTCTGAACCGATGACGTCCTTGCGTGAAACATATATGCCCCTCAGCAGCCTGAGGTGGTCGATTGTAAAGCTGGGTATCTTTTTCATAAAATCATTATCTACTAAACTTACAAATATACTCATTTTCCTGTAATACATTTGTGGTATTTTGGATAACTTTGCAACCATGAAAAGAACACATGCACTGCTGGCTCTGGCACTGACGCTCACAGCCTTCACGACTTCAGCAAAAGACTTCACCAAATACGTCAACCCCTTCGTGGGCACCGACCTCCACGGACACACCTTCCCCGCCGCAACCGCGCCCTTCGGCATGGTGCAGGCCGGGCCTGACACCCGCGTCTACGGCTGGGACGGCTGCAGCGGCTACCATTACAGCGACTCCGTAATACTGGGATTCACCCACACGCACCTCAGCGGTGTGGGCTGCATGGACTACGGCGACATCCTCTTCATGCCCGTAACAGGCCCGAAGGTGGAGTCGGCCTTCTCCCATGAAAGGGAGTCCGCCGCTCCCGGATACTACCAGGTCTTCCTTGATGACCAGCAGGTCGACGTGCGCATAGCCGCAGGCCGCAGAATGGCAATGCACGAATACACCTACACGGCAGGTCCCGAACGCGAGGTATACGTCGACCTCCATCACCGCGACAGGCTTCTCGGCTGCACCCTGGAAGTGGTCGGCGACCATGCAATCCGGGGCTGGCGCCAGTCACGCTCATGGGCAAAGCCCCAGGACGTGTACTTCTACGCAGAGTTCGACTCCCCCATCGTCAATGCTGAATTCGCCGACTCCGCAACCGTCCGCCTCAGCTTTGCCGATTCTCCGAAGAGCCTCAGGCTCAAGATAGGCCTCTCAAGCGTCTCCACCGATAATGCAAAGGAGAACCTACTCTCCGAAAAGACCGACTGGGACTTCGAGGCGCTGCGTGCCGCAAGCACAAAAGCCTGGAACGAATGGCTCTCACGCATCGACATCAAGGCCGACGAAGAGACCATGCGCACCTTCTATTCCGCCCTCTATCATTGCGCCATCCATCCGAGCCTCTACTCCGACGCCAACGGCGAGTACCGCGGCCTCGACCGCAAGGTGCACAAGGCGGAAGGATTCGAGCGCTACACCGTCTTCTCAGTCTGGGACGTATTCCGCTCCACCTTCCCCCTTTACAACATGATCGCGCGCGACTACATGCCCGACTTCCTGAAGTCGATGCACAGTGTATATGAAGAAAGCGGCCGCCTTCCCAAATGGGAGCTTGCAGGCTGCGAGACCGAGACCATGATTGGTTTCAACGCCGTCTCCATAATAGCCGACGCCTACGTTAAAGGCACGCTTCCCAAGGAAGACCTGCGCGCATATTACGAGGCAATGAAGAGCACGGCCGTAACGTCGAACGGCAGCCACGATCTGTTCTGCCAGTACGGCTTCGACCCCGCAGGCGAAGACAACGAGAGCGTGTCAAAGACGCTCGAGTTTGCATATGACGACTGGTGCATCGCAATGATAGCCAAGGAATTAGGCGAGGATGCCGAATATGCTGAATACATCCGCCGCGCCCAGTACTGGAAGAACATCTTCGACCCTGAAACAGGCTTCATGCGCCCCCGCGAGCTTGGCGGATGGGCGCCTGACTTCGACCCCACGAAGGTTTCGTCCCACTTCACCGAAGCCAACAGCTGGCAGTACAGCTTCTTCGTACCTCATGACATCGCCGGCCACATCGCCGCTTTTGGCAGCGTGGAGGCATACAGGAAAAAGATTGACGAACTCTTCCTGGCAAGCAACGAGGGCATACACGAGCAGCTGGTCGACGTCGACGGCCTCCTCGGGCTCTACGCCCACGGCAACGAGCCCAGCCACCACGTGGCCTTCCTGTACGACTTCGCAGGACAGCCCTGGAAGACGCAGATAACCACCCGCAGGATATGCCGGGAATTCTACACTTCAGCACCGGACGGCCTCTGCGGCAACGAGGACTGCGGACAGATGTCGGCATGGTACGTCCTGAGCGCCACCGGCCTCTACAGCCTCACGCCCGGAACCACCACCATCGCCCTGACTACACCCATAATCAGAAAGGCCACCTTCAACCTCGGCGGCGGCCGTAAGTTCACCGTAAGCACCAACAAACCGGAACTGACTTTCATTCAGACGGCCCGCCTGAACGGCAAGCCCATGAACGATGCCGCCATCGACTTCTCAAGCATAATCGGCGGAGGCAGCCTTTCATTCAGGACCTGCAGCGAGGCTTCAGCTTCAACATTCGGCAGAACTCCCGTCAGGGTCACATCGATCGACCCTGCATACATATATAATGCAGAGTTCCCCGCCGACTTCGGCAAGGTCAAGGAAGAGGCAAGGGAGCTTACGATGAAGGCATATCCGCAAACACAGTACGTTGAATCATACAGCGCAGGCGGCCCCGACGGCCTGATCGACGGCCTTCACGGCAAGATCAACTGGAGGGCAGGCCGCTGGCAGGGCTACAAGCATGAAGACGTGGACGTCATACTCGACCTCCTCGGCACAAAGGAAGTGGACGCAGTGAGCGCCGAGTTCCTCCAGGACATGGAGAACTACATCTGGATGCCCAGCGAGATGCTCGTCTACACCTCATCCGACGGAGAGAACTGGGAACTTGCCGGCACCCGCCGCAGCGACGTTGCCATCGAGGACGCCGAAGTGCAGATTGCAGACTGGAAGATAGAGTTCAGTCCCCGCATGGCCAGTCACGTAAGGGTTGTGGCGCACATATTCGGCGAAATCCCCTCATGGCACCGCGGTTACGGCGATGTGGGATTCACCTTCATCGATGAGATAACTGTAAGCAGCAGATAGCCTACTTGTAGATGTGGAGCACCTGGCCGGGACGTATGTTGTCCGACTTCAGGTTGTTCCACTTCTTGAGCTGGGAGACGCTCACCCCGTACTTGCTGGCAATCCTGCCAAGATAGTCGCCGCTCTTCACCTTATATGATATGCGGCCGGAAGATGCAGGAGCTGAGGAGGCCTTCTTTTCAATATCCTTCATGACATCGTCGCTGAGGAGTTCCTTCGCCCTGTGCAGGTAGAGGGAATCCTGGTCTGCGGCCATGAAGGCTGCCGTATACTTGTAAGGAAGATTGAGCACGCAGGGCTCACGGTCGGTTCCGGGAATGATGTCGTGGATATATTTGGGGTTGAACTGACGGAGCTCGCTTTCAGGAACACCCACAACATCGCTTATCTGGGTGAAATGGAGCTTGCGATGGATCTCGAAGGTGTCGAGCTGTGCAGGCATGCCCACATCCATGGGCCTGATGCCGTATTCCTGTGCATAGGTGAACGCATACATGGCACCCACGAAGGCAGGCACATAGCCCCTTGTCTCCCTGGGCAGATAGGGATAGATGCTCCAGAAGTCGCGTTTCTCCCCTGCCCGGTGTATTGCCTTTGCAACATTGCCGGTACCGCAGTTGTATGAACTGATGGCAAGCGTCCAGTCGCCGAACACGTGATATGCATCGCGCAGATAACGTGCGGCGGCGTCGGCGGCCTTCTCCACGTCGAGACGCTCGTCGACATACGAGTCGATGTCGAGGCCGTAGCTCCTGGCCGTATTGTACATGAACTGCCACATGCCCTTTGCACCGGCACGTGAGGTTGCCGTGGGGTTGAGCATTGACTCTATTATGGCCATGTACTTGAGTTCAAGAGGAATGTCGTATTTGGCGAATGCGGCCTCGAAGATGGGGAAATAGAACTTGCTCACACCAAGGGCCCTCTCCATCCGTGAATGCATCTTCTCGGAATAGAGTATCATGTAGTTCTTCACCGTCTCGTTGAAAGGAAGGGTGAAGAACGCCTTCATGTCGGCAAGACGCTTGATCATGACTTCGTCGGGAACATTGGAAGTGAAGTGCTCCACATCCATGTCGTATTCCTCTATCGACCTGAAATCGAGCTCCTTGTTGGCCTTGTACCAGAGATGCAGAAGGGAGTCAGTCTGCTCGGGGGTATAGTTCATGGGCTCCTGGACCACAGGCTCCTCCTTGGCCACCGGCCTGACATTCAAGGATGCTTCACGCAGGGAATCCACAACCGCCTGAAGCGAATCCAGGGATGCCCTGAGGGCGTCGTTCTCATTCTGAAGCAGACCGCGGTGAGGAAGCCTGAAGTATTCGGACAGGCTCATTCTCTGAGCATTCAACGGTGTAAGTGCGGCAAAGGCCAGTACAAGCAGGGTGATGATCTTCTTCATGTCAGAATTGGAGACGGAGGCTGGCTCCGAAGGCTGGTGTCGCTCCCAGGGCGAACTGGTTGCCGGGAATGACTGCAGGTTCTAGTTTCAGTGCAATGTCATCGGTGACTTCGAAGTCGTGCATGTATGCAAAGACGTTTGCGTCCATCACCTGGATCAGGTAGACGAGTCCGATGGCAATTATGGAATAGTCACGATATGATCTGTAGATGTCACGGTAATACTTGGCCGTTTCTGCCGTAATAGGGCCGTCATAGGGCTTGTAGGCGGGATCGTCGGGCGACATGGTGGCCGCCTTGTATATGTCGCGGAAACGGTTGAAGTTGACGGTGTTGATGTCGTAGAAATGATATGCGCACACGAGGCCTCCCACGTAGATGGGGATCTTCCAGAACTCGCCGTTATATGCCTGGCCGAGGCCGGGACAGAGTATCGAATAGATCGTGGCCTTGCCGGGATAAGGCTTTGGCGAGGGCTTGTAATTGGTCACACCGTCAAACAGGGTTGCCCAGTATGCCACGCCGGCGCCCACATAGCACCAGGTGCCTATGTCGGGCCTGCGGTTCTGTGAGAAATATATGCCGGAGCCCACACCGCCTATGATGGCGGCATAGGAGATGGGTATCTTCCAGTATTGCTTGTTATATACCTGCTGTGCGCCCACAAGTATGGTGGAGCCGGCGAACATTGTGCCTATCCTGGCCTCCCTCTCGTGCTTGAGACCGCCGAAGAATTCGGAGAACGAGAAAAGCGCCTCGGTGGAATCCTCCTTTTCGGTCATGTCGTCGTTGTAGCTCTGCGAGAACGCCTCCTTCTTGAACTGCCCGCTGGCGGTCCAAGGCTGGAGTGCGGCAATCACGGCCACAATCACGCAAAGCAAAACCCTCCTCATCCTACTTTATCTGCTCCAGTGCTTCGAGGAATCTTGTGACTTCTGCGTCGGAAGAGAACTTGATGGTCATTGTGCCTTTGCCGGCTGAGTTGCGCTTGACGGACACATTGTCGCCGAAATAGCGGCCTACGCAGCCTATGAGCCTCGTATATTCCTCAGGGAGAGGAACATCCTTGGATGCGGCCTTCTTCTTGGGAACGCCTGCGCCGGTAAGCTGTATCTTGCGGACTATCTGCTCGAGCTGGCGGACGCTGAGACCGTCGGAGAGCACAAGGTCGCAGAGTTTCTCCTGTACCGAAGGGTCGTCGACTCCGAGAATGGCCTTGGCGTGACCGGAACTGATGAGGCCCACCTTCAGGTCATGCTGAACCTTTGCGGGGAGCTTGAGAAGACGCAGGGTGTTTGCCACCGTGGCCCTGTTCTTGCCGAGACGCTCGGCCATCTGGTCCTGGGTGAAGCGGCATTCCTCGATGAGACGCTGGTAGCTGAGCGCAAGCTCGATGGGGTCGAGGTTCTCGCGCTGGACGTTCTCGACTATGGCCATCTCGAGCATGCCCTGGTCGTTGCTCTCGCGGACGTATGCGGGGATGGTGGTCATTCCGCAGAGGCGGCACGCCTTGAAACGGCGCTCGCCGCTGATGATCTGGTAGCGGTCACCCACCTTGCGGACGGTGATGGGCTGGATCAGGCCGAGATTGCGTATCGAGGTGGCAAGCTCGTCGAGGGCAGCCTGGTCGAAGGACATTCGGGGCTGGTACGGATTGGGTTCTATTGCATCCACGGGGACGCGGAGGACTCCTGCGGAATCCTGCTGCGCAGCCGAACCTGCAACAGCCTTGTTGATGTATCCGACGGGTTTGCGCAACTGGTCCACGCCGGGAACTTCTTCGCCGAGTATTGCGCCGAGGCCTTTGCCGAGGCCTTTTACTTCCTTGTAACTCATATGGTCTGACCGTTGTTATCAAGAACCTCCTTGGCAAGGTTCATATAGTTGGAGGAGCCGTTGCTCATGATATCGTAAAGGATGATGGGCTTGCCATGGGAAGGAGCCTCGCTCAGGCGTATGTTACGCTGGATGATTGTCTTGAATACCATCTCCTTGAAGTGGTCGCGGAGCTCGGCCACAACCTGGGCGTGCACGCGGGTGCGTCCGTCGAACATGGTGATGAGGAAGCCCTCGATCTGCAGTGAAGGGTTGACGCCGCCCTGGACGAGGCGTATGGTCTGGAGAAGCTTGCCAAGACCCTCGAGGGCGAAGAACTCCGGCTGCACGGGAATGATGACCGAATCGGCTGCCGTGAGGGTGTTCACGGTGATGAGGCCGAGTGAAGGAGAGCAGTCTATGATGATGAAATCGTAATTGTTCCTGATAGCTGAGAGGGCATTCTTGAGAATGGACTCGCGGCCGGGGATGTTGAGCATCTCAACCTCCGCAGCAACGAGGTCGATGTGCGACGGGATCATGTGGAGGCCTGCCATCTCAGTTTGGATGAGGGCGTCCTCGATGCCTATCTGACCTATGAGAACCTCGTAGAGTGTGCGGTGCTGGTCGTTGTCGGGCGAGAAGTTCAGGCCGGAAGTGGTGTTGGCCTGAGGGTCGGCGTCGATGATGAGAACCTTCTTCTCCAGCACGGCAAGCGACGCTGCAAGGTTGATTGCAGTGGTGGTTTTACCCACACCGCCTTTCTGGTTTGCTATAGCGATTACTTTTCCCATTATATACTTGTATATACAGAAATGCAAAATTAATAAAAAATTCCTAATTTTGCAGCATGACTGAGACCAAGACCGAATGGTATTTCATAGTTAACCCACGCGCAGGCTCCGGCAAGACCATGTCAGAGTGGGTGCCGGCCGAGCGCAAGATGGAAAAGCTCGGAATCAAGTACGTCACCGCGTACACCGACTACAAGAGGCACGCAATGGGGCTTGCCTACGATGCCGCCGTCGACGGCTACAGGCGCATTGTCGCCGTGGGAGGCGACGGCTCCATCCATGAAGTGATGAACGGAATCGCAAAGTTCTGCGACTGGACGGGCGTGTCCACCGAGGACTTCTACCTCGGCGTGATGCCCATAGGCTCCGGGAACGACTGGATCAAGTCTCTCGGTGTCCCCCACGACGTACTCGATGTGGTGAACCTCATAAAGAAGGAGTCCTTCGCCAGGATGGACGTAGTCCAGGTGAACTGTGCGGAAGGCAAGGTCAGCTACATGACCAACATAGGCGGCATAGGATTCGACCCTCACGTTTGCGAGCGCGTCAACATGCAGAAGGAATCCGGCATGCGAGGCAAGCGCATCTACCTCAATGCCCTCTACCACACTATCCGCTCACACAATGTATTGAATGTCAAGGTGATATCCGACGGCAAAGTCGTCCATGAGGGCCCCATCTACTCGATGGCCCTCGGCAACGGCAAATACTCCGGAAGCGGCATGCGCCAGGTTCCCGGCGCGATGTACGACGACAATCTCCTCGACTGGACCATCGTGCCCAAGATTCCGCTCGGCACCATAGTAAGGCTTCTCCCCCACCTCTTCGACGGAAAGATAACCGAATGCTCCGACCTCATCTGCGGCCGCTGCAGCTCGCTTCAGGTCGTACCCCTCGACTCTGCGTCCGCCGACATCATCGAGCTTGACGGCGAGATCGAGGGCAGCCTCCCCCTCAGCATCGAAATGGCCGGCCGCCAGATCAACGTGATCAAAGGCTGACAAAAACAAAAGCATATGCCAGATTCAAACTTCATAGACTACGTAAAGATATACTGCGCTTCGGGCCACGGCGGTTCGGGAGCAATGCATCTGCACAGGGCCAAGTACATCCCCAAGGGAGGTCCTGACGGTGGAGACGGCGGCCGCGGCGGCCACATCATCCTCCGCGCCAACCCGCAGTTCTGGACGCTCATCCACCTCAAGTACCGCAAGCACATCAAGGCCGAGGACGGAGAGAAGGGCGGCGCAGCGCTCACCCACGGCAAGAACGGCCAGGACATCATCCTCGATGTTCCCATTGGAACAGTCGTCAAGGATGCGGAGACGGAGGAGGTCCTCTTCGACATGATGACCGACGGCGAGGAGCGCATCCTGTGCAAGGGCGGAAAAGGCGGCTGGGGCAACGACCACTTCAAGACTGCCACCAACCAGACTCCCAGATACGCCCAGCCGGGCGAAGACGGCCAGGAAGGCGTCTTCATCCTCGAGCTGAAGCTTCTGGCAGACGTAGGACTCGTAGGCTTCCCCAACGCGGGCAAGTCGACCCTTCTGGCAAGCATCACCTCAGCCAAGCCCAAGATCGCGAACTACGCCTTCACCACCCTCGAGCCCAACCTCGGAATCGTACGCTACCACGACGACCGTTCGTTCGTCATGGCCGACATCCCAGGCATCATCGAAGGCGCACACGAAGGCAAAGGCATAGGAACCAGGTTCCTGCGCCACATCGAGAGGAACTCCGTCCTCCTGTTCATGGTCAGCTGTGAGGAGGATGACATCGCCGCAGGCTACAAGACCCTGCTGAAGGAGCTCAAGCTCTACAACCCCGAGCTGATGGACAAGCAGAAGGTGCTCGCCATCACCAAGTGCGACCTCATCGACGAAGAGATAGAAAAGGAGATCGAAAAGACGCTTCCCAAGCGCGTCCCCCACGTGTTCATCTCTTCTGCAAGCGGATACAATCTCGACAAACTAAAGGACAAACTATGGCAGGCGCTGCAGAAATAACCCACTACATACAAAGCGTCGACAAGGATCTGACCCTTGCGATTAACAGCCTCAATTCAACCGTGAGCGATGCCATCTGGCAGTTCTTCTCCTTCAAGAGCAGCTGGTACATCCTCTACATCGCCATCGCGATAATCCTTTTCCTGAGGCTCGGCTGGAAGAAAGGCCTCGTAGGCCTGCTCGCATGCATACTCTGCATCGTATGCTGCGACCAGACGGCGAATATCGTCAAGGACGCCGTACAGAGGCTCCGTCCCTGCTGGGACGGCGAGATGATAGCACGCGGCCTTCACCTGCTCGAAGGCAGGGGCGGCAGGTTCGGGTTCTTCTCAGCCCACGCCGCAAACGCCATGGGCTTCGCAGTCTGCTCCATCATGTGCTTCAAGATGGACAATTCCCACAACCACGGCTTCTATAGCGCAGCAATGCCCACATGGGCCCTGCTCGTTGGTATAAGCAGGGTTTTTGTGGGCAAGCATTTTCTTGGGGATGTGTGCGCGGGCTGGTTCGTAGGTTTCGTGTTCGGAACCTGCCTGGGCCTCATCGCACAGAGAATCATCAAACGATTGTCTCAACCATCTTAAGCACCCTGGCCTGGTTCTCTTCCAGTGTTCCGGGGTATCCGTCAACCTCATGGTAACGGCCGTCCTTCTTATAGAAATCTATAAGGGGCTCGGTCTGGCTGTGATATGTCTTGATCCTGTTGGCGATGATCTCGTCTGAAGCATCGTCGGCACGGCCTTCGATTGATGCGCGGTGCTTGATGCGCTCGAACACGAGCTCATCGGGTATCATAATGGAAATCACGCCATTGAGAGCATCACCGCGGGCGGCAAGTATCTTGTCGAGAGCCTCCGCCTGAGCAAGTGTGCGGGGGAAGCCGTCCAGCAGGAAACCGTCATAGCCGGTGATTGTGTCGAATGCTTTCTCGATCATGCCTTCAACCACCTCGTCGGGTACGAGACAGCCTGCATCGATGAGCTCCTTGGCCTTTTTGCCAAGCTCGGTGCCAGCCTTGATCTCGCCGCGGAGAAGCTCTCCTGTTGAGATGTGCTTGAAGTTGTACTTTGCTGCTATTGCAACTGCGTGGGTGCCTTTGCCCGCACCCGGAGGGCCGAAGAGAATGTAGTATTTCATTTATTCGTCTATTACGTAAATGTCCTTGTACTGACGGCCAAGTTCGTCATAGTCGAGGCCGTAGCCTACGATGAATGCATTGGGGATGGCCTTGCCCACATAGTCGAGCTTGTCGGGCTTCTTGTATACATCAGGCTTCATAAGCATGGTGCAGATCTTGACATCGGTAGCGCCCTTTGAATAGAGGAGCTCCTTGAGAGCCACGATGGTGTTGCCGGTGTCGACTATGTCCTCCACTATGATCACCCTGCGGTCCTTGACATCGGAGGTGAGTCCGAGAGGGACGAGCACGGTTCCGGTGGACTGGGTGCCGACATAGGAGCTGATCTTGATGGAGCAGAGTTCGACGTTGAAATTGAGACGTTTCATGACAGCGGCCGTGAACATTACGGCACCGTTCAGA
Source organism: Candidatus Cryptobacteroides sp. (assembly GCA_045640445.1). Classification (GTDB taxonomy): domain Bacteria; phylum Bacteroidota; class Bacteroidia; order Bacteroidales; family UBA932; genus Cryptobacteroides. The sequence goes on from JAZUFA010000018.1 coordinate 18,531, forward strand.
ACGCAAAGGATGATAGGTACGTCAGTGCAGCCTTCGAAGTCTGCATTGATACGGTCAGCGACATTGTCAATGATAGCCTCCAACTCGTCATTCTTGATGAACGGTTTGAAGGTCTTGTCGTGCAAAGTGATTTTTCCCATAACAATAATTTGACCAATGCTCAAATATACGGATTTTTTAGCATAAATCCTTTTTCCGATAGCAATATTTATGGCTAACTTGCGGCCAAAACTTGAACTATGATATCGCTTTGCCTTCTCGTGGCCCTCATGACGGCCACAGCCGGAACAGAGCTGCATGACGCAATCCTGCTGATCACAGGCGCATCCTCGGTCGAGGAACTTGACGAACAGGTCATGGAACGCTTCTCAGCCCTGCACGGCAATCCCCTCCCGCTGAACACAAGCAGCCGCAGCCGGCTGCTTGCCAGCGGCCTCTTCACGGAATACCAGGCCGTGGCGCTCATCGACTACCGCAGTCATGGCGACATACTCTCCTGGGCCGAGCTCGGCCTGGTCGACGGTTTCAGCCCGGCCCTCGCCTCCGCCCTGAGCCTGTTCTGCACGGTGGGAGACGGCACCCTCGAGCAGCTGAGCACCGGCAGGATCAGCGGCGAGTTCCTGGCCCGCAGTGCAGTAAAAGTATCAGAAGATGTAAATGCTTGTTATGGCAGTAAATACAATTTTATAATTGGAGATATACTTGAGGTAAACTGGGGCAGCAGGACAACATATTCGGAGCCCCGCTTTGGACCCGGAACTGCCAGTATAGCAGCCTATGGCAGGCGGGGCAAGGTCGTCCTCGGCGACTTCAACGCCCGCTACGGCCAGGGGCTTTGCCAGTGGAGCGGTTTCACGCTAGGGTCATACTCCAGCGTCACCGCCATGCATCGCAAAGCCACAGGGCTCTCCGCCTCGAAGTCCTTCACCCGCACACTGCACGGAATCGGTGCCGACTACGACATAGGCCGCTGGAATGTGGGTGGTGCATGGAGCTGGCCGGGCACGTACATAGTGCACGGCGGAAGATACGGAAAGAACATATCCGCCGGCGCCACGGCGATGTACAGCCGCGGAGGCGGCACGGGCCTCGCGGCGGACTGGCGTGCGGGCGCCGGGAATCTCTGCTGCTGGGGCGAGGTGGCGTGGAACTCCAGGGAGGGCTGGGGCGTCCTCACAGGCTTGCAGCACTCACCTTCCTATGGTACGAAAGAAGCCCTGCTCCTGAAGTGGCAAAAAGGCTCACTGCAGAGCATTGCGGGGTTTCAAAACAAATACCTAACTTCCACTGTAGACGCAGTTTGGAACAAGTCATATAAAGGACTTCTTATAGTAAATCCGGAGTTCACAAAAGCTGACTTCAAGCTCTCGCCATCGGCCAGGTTGCAGTACAGATACAAGCCCGGCGACAAGGATCCTTCAAGGTTCGAGCTGAGGGCTGAGGCGGGTCTCACATGGCGCGAACTGCTTATGCTCAAGGCCAGATACGACTGGGTGCGCTGCCAGGGCAACGCCTGGCTCTGGTATGCCGAGACAGGCGTCACACGGCCTGCCGTCACGGCATACCTGAGGTTCACCCTCTTCAAGGTGGATTCATGGTCCGACCGCATATGGGTCTACGAGCGTGACGCCCCCGGAAACTTCAACGTGCCGGCTTATTACGGCAGGGGTTTCGCCGCCTGTGCCGTGGTCTCGTACAAATACAGAAAACAGTGCCTGCACTTACGCGCAGGCACTGTAAGATATCCTTGGAATTTGCAAAGCAAACTACCTAAGACAGAGATAAAACTGCAATATCAGTTAAAGTTATAATTCAGGCAAGGTCTTCTCCATCTGTATACCCCTTGAGCCCTTCACGAGAACAACCGTATTCATTACGGGATTCTCCTTCAGGAAGGCCGCCAGTTCTTCGGAATCGTTGAAGCAGCCCTTGACGGGTGTGTCGCCCGAACAAGGGTCTATGCCAAGCTGTTCGAGTGCCTTGCGGAACTCGTCACCAACAAGATATGCGTCCAGCCCCTCGGAGCAGAGCTTCCACACGATCTTTGCGTGCTCCTTTACGGAGTCCACGCCGAGTTCCCTCATATCACCAAGCAGGGCAAGCTTTGCCGGCGCCTCCACATAGCTGAAGTTGTCAAGCGCAGCCGACATCGATGAAGGATTTGCATTGTACGCATCCACAATAAGTGTATTGCGCTCTGTTTTAACCATCTGTGAGCGCTTGTTGGTGGGCTCGTATGCCGAAATGGCCTGGATTGCAGCCTCACGTGACACGCCGAAGTACTCGCCCACCGCTATGGCAGCAAGCACGTTTGTGGCATTATACGAGCCCACAAGCTGGGTCCTTATTACGGTATCACCAAGTTTAAGGGCAAGGAAGGGTTCCTCAGGCGTTGCAGGCACGAGGTTCACGAGCTGGTGCTCTATGCCGTACCTGATCTTCCTGCAAGGCTGTGCTGCGGCCATGTCGCACAGGTCGGCATCGTCGCCGTTCAGGAAGATCACACCGTCGTGAGCACCGAGCCACTTGTAAAGCTCGCCCTTCGCGGCCTTCACTCCCTCGAAGGAACCGAATCCGAGAAGATGCGCCTTGCCCACATTGGTGATGAGACCATAGCCGGGCTGGCTGACCGGAACGAGTTTGGCAATGTCGTCGGGATGGCTTGCACCCATCTCGATCACGGCTATCTCAGTATCAGGAGTAATGGTCAGGACGCTGAGGGGAACGCCTATGTCGTTGTTGAGATTTCCCTTGGTTGCGGTAACCTTATACTTTGCGGAGAGCACAGCCGCGGTAAGTTCCTTGGTAGTGGTTTTGCCGTTTGTTCCAGTGAGTCCGATGACAGGGATGTCGAGATTCGAGCGGTGCTCGATTGCCAGTTCGCGGAGGGCCGTGAAAGGATCGGGAACCGGATAAAGACGAGGGTCGTCTCCCAGACCGGCATCGTCATTGACGACTGCAAGAGCCGCACCTTTCTCAAGCGCAGAGAGCGCAAACTTGTTACCGTCGAAGTTCTCGCCGCGCAGGGCGAAGAAGATCTCGCCACCGGTCAGCGAGCGGCTGTCGGTAGTGACGCGGAAGCCGCATTCGCGGTACTTTTCATACAAAAATGAGCTCATTTTCCTATATAACAAAGATGTTAGTTAATTCAACTTATTTGTTTCAAATATTGTATTTCAATAAGTTATAATCAAAACTCACAAAAACCCAAAAATTACTCCATTTTATAGCCCGGCCTCATGCTGACAGCCTCCGAAGTGGGGAAATCGGCAGGAACTTCCTGTGTAACCTTGCCTGTAGCCACCCATTCGGTACCCCTCAGAAGCAGAGTCTGGAAGCCGGCGCACTGCATTGCCGGGTTGTCTTCCAGCGTGTCGCCGGCATGCCCGATCATGATATGGAAGATGCGGGAACTGCCGTAGTCGACGGTGAACACCAGAGGCTCTTCGCGGCCGCTTCCGCCGGTCTCGGCATCGGTCTGACCGGAGTAGAGAAGCTCGCCGATGTTGGCCGGGCCGCGCATGCTGTCGTACATCTCATCCCTGCCGTGCAGCCAGTTGTCGGGCAGACCTTTTGTAATGGGATGCTCCGCATTGCGGCAGTGCATATTGTACTCCCTCTGCTGGCCATGGTTTCCGCCGGGGCCGGGAGTATTGTCGAGCACGAGTTCTCCATCTTCCAGATAGCAGTAGGGGCCGGACTTCTCGTCTCGTCCTCCCCAGCCGCCAAGGGCTATCATCCTGTTGAACTCCTCCCAGTCGGTGAAGGCATTGTCGGCTGCGTGGTAGATCACGAGACCGCCGCCGTTACGGACGAACTCGACAAAGGCGTTCCGGGTAGCCTCGGGCCAGTCGTCGCCGTTGTAGTCCATGACAACGGCGTCGTACTTGCTGAAGTCGGGCACGAAGGTGCTCATGTCGCCGCCGGCCTCGGGAGTGAGGGCAACGTCGGCGGCAAAGAGGCCGGATTGATTAAGTATCTGCTGCAGCGCAACATTGCTGACAGGCCAGTTGTGATTATTCTGACCGGAGATGACAAGAACATCTATCTTCTTCTGTGCACAGCTCATAAAAACAAGTGCTACTGCTATGAATATGAATATCTTTTTCATTAATTTACAAGTATATGAACACACTGACCTAAAGTTCTACCCAAACTGAGCCGGCCTTGCTGCTGCGCACGCAACCGTCGATGAAGCGGACGCCCCGGAGGCCGTCCTCGGCCTTGGGGAAGTCAAGGTCCCACTCCCCGTCGTTAGGCTTGCCGTTCACGATGTTGAGCACCGCATTGGTGAATGTGCGGTATATGTTGGCGAATGCCATCGTAAGGCCTTCGGGATGACCTGAAGGAATGCGGTTGATATCCAGCGCGTGGCCGCTTGTATGCGCGGCACGCGTGTACACCCTGGTGGGTTCTCCCTTGGGAGTATACTTGAGGAAGTCGGGATGCTCCTGTTCCCATTCGATCGAACCCTTTGTGCCGAAGATGCGGATTGCGAGGCCGTTGTAGTGGCCGGCGGCAACCTGCGAGCAGGAGAAGGTGCCGTGGGCGCCGTTCTCGAACTCCACGAGCATATTGGCGTTAAGGTCGAGAGGATGGTCGAAGGTGTCGAGAACTGCGGCAAGCCTCTTCACGGGGCAGCCGACCATATAGGCGGCGGTCTCCTCGATGTGGGTTCCAATGTCGCCCACGCAGTTGGAGATGCCGGAGAGTTCGGGGTTCATTCGCCATACAGACAACTTTCTGTCGGGATTCACGCTGTCCCCCACCTCGTCGATGAGCCAGTCCTGAAGGTATTCGCCCTTGACGTCGACCACCTTGCCGATTGCACCTTCTGCAATCATCTGTCTGGCCTGCTTGACCATGTTGTAGCCCGTGTAGGTATAGGTCACACAGAAGAGCACACCCTTTTCCTTTGCAAGGGCGCAGAGCTCCTCGGCCTGCTCTATGCTGAAGCAGAGAGGCTTTTCGCAAACGATGTGTATTCCTTTGAGGATGAACGCCTTCGCCACCTCATAATGGGTGCTGTTGGGAGTGCAGATCACGACGAAGTCGATGCGGTCGTCGCCTCTCGCCGCCTCCGCCTCAGCCATCTCGGCGTAGTTTGAATATATTCTGTCGGCTGCAATGCCGTAATGTTCGCCCGTCTTTGCATTGGCCTCGGGGTTGTGCGCGCTGAAGCAGCCGGCAACAAGCGTGGCCTGCTCGTCGATAGCTATTGCCTTTCTGTGTACTCCTCCTATGAAGGCGTTGAGGGTTCCGCCTACCTGGCCGTATTTGAGTGTAGTTCTCATGCTAGTTCTTTATTGCGTCGTCAAACTTGATGGTGGAATTGGGGAAGTCGATCTTATGCACGAACGCGCAGGCTTCCTTTGCGCCGAATTCGCGGTCCATGCCGGAATCCTCCCACTCTACCGACAGCGGTCCGTCATAGCCGTAGGCGTTCAGGACGCGGATTATCTCCTCGAAGTTGACGTCGCCGTGCCCAAGGGAGCGGAAGTTCCAGCCCCTGCGGAGGTCGCCGAACTCGATGTGCGAGCCGAGAAGGCCGTTGCGGCCGTTCAGGGTCACAGCACAGTCCTTCATGTGCACGTGATATACGCGGGAGATGAAGTCCTCGAGGAACACGTGGGGTGTCACGCCCTGCCACTGCAGATGGCTGGGGTCGAAGTTGAGGCCGAATTCGGGACGGTCGGCAAACTTCTCGAGAAGACGCTTTGTGGAATAATAGTCGAAGGCTATTTCGCCGGGATGAACCTCGAGGCAGTACTTGATGCCGTTCTCCTTGAACACGTCGAGTATGGGGCACCAGAGGTCATATATCTCCTGATAGCCCTTCTCTATCATCTCCTCGGTGGTCTGAGGGAATGAATAGAAGTACTTCCAGATGGGAGAGCCCACGAAGCCGGTGATGCAGTATGCACCTAACTTCCTTGCTGCAACGGCCGCGGCCTTCATCGTATCGATGGCCCAGGCACGGATTTCAGCCGGCTTGCCGGCCAGTTCTGCGGGTGCGAAGTTGTCGAGACGGGGATCGTTCCAGTCGCCGACGCACTGGCTGGGCACGTGCGCGCAAAGTGCCTTTATAACAAGGCCGTACTTGCTGAATACAGCTTTGATGGATTCAACGTATTCGTCGTCGTTTGCAGCCCTTACAGGGTCGAGATGATTGCCCCAGATGGCAAGTTCGATGCCTTCATATCCCCATTCGGAGGCTTTGCGGCAAAGGGTTTCAAGATCCATGTCTGCCCACTGGCAGCTCATAAGTGTTACTAAGCGTGGCATATGCGGTTGGTTTTGGTTTTCATATCATACAAAGATAATAATAAGTCACAAGAGTTGCGAGTTATTTGTCGTATCTTTGCAGCATGAAAATCAAACATTCCGCAATCCTGCTTATCTGCTGCATCTGCGCTGCATGCCAAAGCGTCCCGCAGATCGACAGAGACTCGATAATCGACCGCTATACAGAGGATTTCAACGCAAACGACGAGGAAATATACATTCAGAAGTTCCCCAACTCCGCCGCGGCTGAATTCCTGAAGGAGAACATCCCGGTCTTCGAATGCCCGGACGCAGAGCTGGAGAAGACCTACTACTTCCGCTGGTGGACCTACCGCAAGCACATAAAGGAGACCCCGGACGGATACATCATCACCGAGTTCAGGCCCGATGTGCCCTGGGCCGGGCTGTACAACGCCATCCCCTGCCCGGGCCTCCACCACTTCGACGAAGGCCGCTGGCTTGCCGACTCACAATATCTCGACAGTTACGCACGCTACTGGTTCATCGAGGGGGCCGCTCCCCGCGCCTACAGCTTCCCCATCGCCGACGCATTGCTGCAATACGCCAGCGTCACCGGGAACAATGAACTGCTGTTCGAGCTCTACGACAAGCTCAAGGAGAACTATGCAGCATGGGAGGAGGACCACCTCGGCCCTGACGGACTCTTCTGGCAGATGGACGACCGCGACGGCATGGAGTTCTCCATATCAGGCAGTTACAGCGACGACTGGACGGGCTACCGTCCTACCATAAACAGCTACATGTACGCCGACGCAATGGCAATTTCCGCCATTGCGCACATGCAGGGAAAGACCGATGACGAAGCTGAATACGAAGTTAAGGCAAACCGCATCAAGGAATTGATGGATAAATATTTATGGGATAAAGAGGACGGATTCTACAAAACCGTTGTCCGCAATCCCAAGCCTGAGTTTGCAAGCATGGGACAGTGCCCGGCCAGAGAAGAGATCGGCTTCATTCCCTGGGTGTACGGCATCCCGGACGCCGACAAGTCGGAGGCCTGGCTCCAGCTCCTCGACACCGCCGGTTTCAAGGCTCCTTACGGACCCACTACCGCCGAGCAGAGGGCTGAGGGTTTCATGCAGACCGACCCGTCATGCTGCACATGGAACGGACTCAGCTGGCCCTTCTCCACAAGCCAGACTCTCAAGGGACTCGCCTGCCAGCTGCACCGCTTCGGCAGCGGCAACCCCGTCACCAAGGAGGATTACATGGAGGCCCTGCAGATCTACAGTGGCAGTCACAGGCTCGTGCGCGAAGACGGCAGAACCGTATGCTGGATCGACGAGAACCTCGACCCGTATACCGGTGAATGGTACGCCAGGAACGAACTGATGGCCCGAGATGACTATCCTTATTATGAAAGAGGCAAGGACTACAACCACTCCACTTTCTGCGACCTTGTCATAAGCGGCCTCATTGGTGTGCAGCCCGGCCTCGACGGCAGCGTGACCGTCGAGCCCCTCGTTCCCGAAGGGCTCTGGGACTGGTTCTGCCTCGAGGGCATACACTGCAGCGGCAGCGAGTACACCATAGTCTACGACAAAACTGGAGAAAAATACGGCTGCGGCAAGGGCTTCTTCATCTTTAAAGACGGTAAAAAAGCCTACCATTCAAGTACTTACGCCGTCAAGGCAAGCATATAGCAGATGAGGAAGGATTCAGCGGCATCGCTTTCCGGACACTACGGATACAGGAGGATAGTCAGGGCCATGACACCCATGGTGCTGATGATGCTCGTCACGTCCATCTACAGCATAGTCGACGGTCTGTTCATCTCCAACTTCGCAGGCTCCGACGCCTTTGCCGGCATGAACCTGATATGGCCTGCCATAGCCGTCGTCTCCGCACTCGGACTGATGATAGGCGCAGGCGGCAGCGCGCTGGTATCAAAGACCTTCGGCGAGGGCGACCCTGACAAGGCCAACGGCATCTTCTCGATGCTGGTATGGGTGACGCTGATATCCGGTGCCATCCTGGCTGCAGTCATCTTCATATTCATGCCCCAGATCGTGGAGATGCTTGGCTCAGACGACGTCCTGAAGCCCTACGCGGTGCAATACGGCCGGATAGTCATAAGCATACTCCCCTTCTTCATGCTCCAGATGGCATTCCAGCCCTTCTTCATGGTGGCCGAACTTCCCCAGCTGGGCACGGCCATGAGCCTGACCAGCGGCATAATCAACATAGTGCTCGACGCCCTGTTCGTAGCCGGATTCCGCTGGGGACTGACAGGCGCGGCCATAGCCACGAGCCTGTCGCTTTCTGCAGGAGGCATCATCCCCATGATCTTCTTCGCGTCGAAGCGCAACGGCACACAGCTCAAGTTCAAGCGCTGCAGGATGGACTGGCGCAGCTTCGTCCAGTCATGCTCCAACGGTCTTTCGGAGTTCGTGGGCAACATCGCCTTCAACATAATAGGAATATGCTACAACCTGCAGCTCATGAAGTACATAGGCGCCGCAGGCGTATCCGCCTACGGCATAATAATGTATCTGGGATTCATACTATGCGCCGTGTTCATCGGCTACAACATGGGCATATCGCAGGTCATAGCATTCAACTTCGGCGCCGGCAACAAGGCAGAACTGAAGAGTCTGCTCCACCACAGCCTTGTACTCATATCCATAGGCGGAATTGTGATGACGCTTGCGGCGGAAGTCTTTGCGCCGCTCATCGCAAAGTGCTTCGTAAGCTACGACGCAGCGCTTTGCGAGCTCTCCACCCACGCCATGAGGATCTATATGCTGAGCACGCTCATCTGCGGCTTCAACATGTTCACATCCGCCTGGTTCACAGCGCTTAACAACGGCATCGTCTCCGCCGTTGCCGCATTCGTGCGCACCCTGGTATTCGAACTGGCGTCAGTGTTCATACTGCCCGCCATAGTAGGAATCGAGGGCATATGGATGTCTGTGAATGTCGCAGAGATCCTTGCCCTCGTCCTGTCGCTGTCGCTTATCTTCGGATTCCGGAAGAGATACGGCTATTGATCCTTTCGTACCGTCTTGTTGAAGTAGACGTTCTCAAGTACGGCATTCTTCACCTCATCCATCACTGGCTGAGCGAAATAACTACCGCGTACCGTCACGCTGCCGCCTGCCACGTTGATGCAGGGGTGGCCGCAGCTTTCAAGGTTGCCCTGTCCGAGCACGAGCTTGCCGGCATTGTTGGTGATGGCTACGGTAGGTGAACCCCAGAATGCGGAGTTGTAGAGCGTGAGGGTGGCGCCGTCGGCAAGTGCACCGGGCTCGCGGCCCATCAGCACGTATGAGCGCAGCTTCTGATGCCTGATATGAGTGTTGACCAGTTCGGAGTTGATACCGATGATCCGGGTATTCTCATCCGCATCCTCCACAAAGAGGGAGAAGGTGCAGCCGTCGGAGCCGTGACCTACCATGGTCATGCTGCCGGGGCATCGGCCCGTTACGGAGTCCTTCAGGAAGTGGACGCCATATACGGAACCGTACACGAAGTTGTTGAAGATGGTCTGGTTCTTCACATCGGCGAACTTGAGAGCGCTCAAGTAAGTCTGAAGGAAGCGTGTGGTAGATGCATTGGGATAGCCCTGACCGCCAAGGGGAAGCCTTGAACCGTAATGAGGGTTGAGTTGCATGTTCCTGATGTATCCGCCCTCGGCGCCGCCACCCACCCAGATGCCGGCACGGAGCAGGACGCCACCGAGATAATCCACATAGTGGCCGCTGGTGTCATAGGTTGCAAGGTCGATGCCCTTGTCGCCCATGGGGATGGTCACGTTGATCACATATACGCCGGGGCCCTTGCCCTGGATAAGGAAAGGCGTTTCGGCAGGATCCTTGACAAAGAAGCCGTCGCAGATGTTGGTCTGCACGATGTTGAGTCCGCAGATTCCGGCATTGGCCTCAAGCGAGATCAGGGACTCGCCCGCCTCGTTGCCAAGATAGGTCGTGAAGATGGCGGTGCCGCCGCCCATGGTATGATGAGGAACGTTCCAGCTACCCTTAAGCTCTACTCCAGATGGAACCGTTATCGGCTTGTTTATCAAATATCTGCCTGCGGGAAGATAAATGGTTCCTCCCCTTCTGGCAAGAGCGTTCAGTTCGGCCTGAAGCATATCGGAAACATCCACTGTGGGCACATTGTTGTCGTATCCGACTTCGCGAGGAAGATTGAGTTTTACTACGCGGTCGGACGCGGCATGCGGGCGCACCGCAATGTCGGTCTTCACGTCTGAAGGCATGGGCTCGAACAGCTTGGAATCGTCGAACACTATGTCGGTGGCGGCAGCGCCGTCGCTGACCACGTCAAGCTTGCCTGCGTGGCCGGAGTTCAATGAACCAAGACTCTTGGCATCGGCATCGAGATGTACGTGCCTGCCCGCGCCGGCAAATTCGCATTGGGAAAGCAAAGCATTGCCGTTCTTGAGTTCGAGCGCGTATGCACCGTTGTCGGCAAAACGGCAGCACTCGAAGGAGATCACGCCGTCATTTCCGTCGCTGAGCACCGGACCGGTGAACCTGACGCCATTGAACTGCACGCAAGTCTCGAAGTCCTCCCCAAAATATGCCGCATGTCCATTCTCAGCAGCGCCGAAGGATGAATTGGAAATGAGGATTCCGTAAGGATTGACGTCCTGGACATAAAGTCCGTCGGCGCAGTCCTTGACGTCAATTGCATACAATTGGGCATTGGGAGCGTCCTTGTAGCCGGGTTCCCTGCCGATCCACACGCCCTTGTTGCAGCCGGATACGTTCAGGTATGAGACGTACTCCCAGTCGGAGCGGTGCATCTCGAAGCCGGTTGCATTGGCGAGCATGTATTCACGCACCTTGGCCTCCGAAGGCGCTCCTGCAAGGCCGGACTTTGCCCAGTAGCCGGGATTTACGTTCACCTTCTCGACTCGGCCAATGTCGGTGCAGATGTGCACCTCCACGGCCTTGTGCAGGGCCGTTATACGGTCATCATGTATGTAGTGCAGCTCCGCCGGAGCGCAGTAAATGCCGTTGTAAGCATTCACGAGAGTCACACGCTCAACGGTTGCATTGTCGCCTCCGTTCTGGTAGAATGTCCACGGATACGGCTTCACGTCGTCGATGTCCTGTTCGGGATACCACACCGACATGTCGGTAACTCCTGTCGATGCGTTCATCTCGATAAACATGTCGGCCGTGCTCGTATAGGTGGTACGCAGGGCGTTGCCGGCCTGAGGATCGTTCCACCAGCTTGACACATAACTGTCGCATGCAGGAGAGTCCTTGCCTACGCGCACCTCGAGCACCGTTCCTTCGACCTTGCCGCCATTGGTGTCAGGGTCGGTCCACTCTCCCACCAGCTGCACGCCGGAAGGCAGACGGAGAACGTAGTTGTAATCAACGCTGGCCGTGTGCTGCTGCTTGCCTTCGCGTACTCTGACATGCTTTGTTGCAGATGCAGTGCTGCGGAATTCATAATGGCCCGCAGGGACATAGACCACGCCACCACCTTTTCCATAGCAGACATCTATCGCCGCCTGGAATGCGGCCCGGTTGTCAAACCCCGGCTTTGCCTTGGCACCGAAGTCAGTCACGGAACAGTCATGGATCACATCGGTCTTCTTCGCCTCACATAATGTGAATGGAATCAGGAGAAACAGTGCAACAATAATTTTTCTGAACATATAGCTTGGTTTTTGTCGTCAAACAGCCGGACGCGGTACTTCAAATATAATCAAAATGAGCCCTGTATATACAGTGCCAAATACGTTTTCATCAATAATTAATTGTATATTTACCTTTGGATAACAAATTAACTCAAAATGGACCGCAGAGAATTCATAACCAAAGCCGCAATGGTAGGCGCCGGTTTGGGCGCCAGCCCTTTCCTCGTCAGAGGAGCCACCAGGAAGGTCAGCCCTTCAGACAAGATCAAGATCGGCCTCATCGGCTGTAACGGAATGGGATTTTCAGACCTTTCAGCTTTCCTTAACAATCCGGAATGCGAGTGCATAGCACTTTGCGACGTCGACAGCAACGTCCTTCAGCAAAAGGCCGCCGACACCGAAAAGCTCCAGGGCAAGAAAGTCCGTCACCTCTACAAGGACTGGCGCGATCTCATCGACAACAAGGACGTCGACGTTGTCATCGTCGGCACTCCCGACCACTGGCATTGCCTCCAGATGGTGGGAGCCGCCCAGATGGGCAAGGACGTCTACTGCGAGAAGCCTCTTGGCAACAGCATAGAGGAATGCAACATCATGGTACGCGCGGCACAGCGCTACAACTCCGTCGTACAGGTAGGCCAATGGCAGCGCAGCGACCCCCACTGGCAGGATGCAGTGGAGTTCGTCCGCAGCGGCAAGCTCGGCAAGATACGCACCGTGCGCGTCTTCTCATATCAGGGCTGGTGTCCTTCCATCCCCGTTAAACCCGATTGCGCCGTTCCTGAAGGAGTTGACTACGACATGTGGCTCGGACCCGCACCCAAACGTCCGTTCAACCCCAACCGCTTCCACTTCACCTTCCGCTGGTTCTGGGACTACGCCGGCGGCCTTATGACCGACTGGGGCGTGCATCTGCTCGACTATGCCCTCTTCGGAATGAACGTAACTGCGCCCAAGTCCGTCATGGCAAGCGGCGGCAAGTACGGATATCCCGACGATGCCTGCGAGACTCCCGACCTCCTTCAGACCATCTACGACTTCGGCGACTTCACCGTTCTCTGGGACCACGCAATCGGCATCAACGACGGCGCTTACGGCCGCACCCACGGCGTTGCCTACGTTGGCGAGAACGGTACCCTCGTAGTCGACCGCAACGGCTGGGAAGTGATCCCCGAAGATGTAAGCGGCCATAAGAGAATGGAGGCTGTGGCCCTCCAGAAGCCTTATGGCGGCGGCGGACTCAACCTGCACGTGAAGAATCACCTTGAATGCATCAAGTCCCGAAACAGGGCATGCAACGCCAGCATCGAGATTGGCGCACATATTGCAAAGTTCTCACAGCTCGGTAACATTGCTTACCGAACAGGCAAGAAACTTTATTGGGACGGAGTCAGCTTCGGCGACGCGGAGGCAGATGCATATCTCTGCAAGGAATACCGCAAGCCGTGGGAACTCCCGAAGATTTGATTATGAAGAAATTAGCATTGTTATTTGCAGGCTGCATAGCAAGCGTGGCAGCCTTTGCACAGTACAAGGACTTCACCTACGAGGGTGACTCCAACTTCAAACTCATCCAGATCGACCAGTACGACGAGGCAACCGTCTTCTTCTTCACGTATGAAGCACAGGCGGACCGGACGATGATCGCCGTGAACGACAACACAAAGATCAAGGTCGACGGCGACTACAAGGCCTACCATCTCCAGCAGACGGGCAACATTCCTTTCAGCAGCGAGAACTGCTGGGCATATATGGCTAAGGCCGGAGAATCCCTGAACATCATTCTCCAGTTCGACAGGGTGCCCATCGAACAGGTGTTCTCCATGACAGAGAAGGAAGGAGCCACAGGCAACTACTTCAATTTCAAGAATATAAAGGTTAACACAGCCTCTGTTTCCGACAAGATTGAAATCGATGACTTCCTGAGAGCCTGCGACTACACCAAGCAGGAGAAGTACACTGTCGGCGGTGCCCAGTACATGCTCTACGACTTCAACGGACTAGCAGTCGCCACCCACCTCGGCGACGAATACGTCGACCTCGCCAAGGTCGGCAGGTTCAGCATAGTAGTCACCAACGATTCCGGCAGGCCCGTCACTCTCTCTGCAGCCAACGTAAAGGTTCTTGCCACCAAGAACGAGAGCAAGGGCTGGGTGGAGATCCCCCTCTGGAGCGTTGCAGACTTCGACGCAAGGATTTCAAGTTCCAACGCAATGTCGGTAAGAGGCTATGAAGACAGGGTGAACCCCATCGCGTCAGCAATCGGCAGATACCGCACCACCCAGGTCGACAGAAATTCCGCAAAGGACATTCTCTGGACATCCGCAGAGGTTCTTGCAAGGGCAAGCACCGCAGCAAAGGTTGACGAGTATGCAGCCGCCCTCGAAGAGAACAGGGCACGCGAATGGAACAACTACCTCCAGCAGGTCACCATCGAGAACGGTGAAACCTACGGCGGCTACGTAATCTTCAAGGACAAGAACTACAAGAAGTACAAGATCATCGTAACCGTCGGCGGTCACGAATACACCTACTTCATCACAGGTTAAGTCCCGTCAAACCGCCAGACCGTCCGCAATTCAAACATCAGCAAAAAGAAGAGAGGTGCACCGCCAACCGGCCTTGCACCTCTCTTAATCTTCGAAACAGCAGCTACGCATCACACTCACATCTGCAGTTCTGTCCACTCAGGCCGGTCCAACATCGTGTTTGCACATAAACCGTAACCCTAATCCGCGCCTTAACACCATCTTCTCAACCAAGCACCAGGCTGGCGGCGGATGCCGACTGGCTGTGGGCGTCCCTGACTGGGCAAAAGGCAAGTGCCGGCCGGACTCAGCATACGCTTCGCAATAGCTATTACGTTACCCTTCCCCCAACCCCTTCCTCGGGACGGGGAGCGTCGCTTGCGCTCCGAAGGTCAACCGAGCGGGGCTAATGCCTTTAGATGCCGGACGCAAGTTCGGCTGCGGTGCCGCACTTCACCCTCGCACTCCCGCACCTCACGAACCCCTGTCTGTTGGCACTGCTGCGTGCCAACCACCCTCCCTTGCTACCCTCGCGTAAGCAGGCAGAACCTTGAACGCACCGACTGCAGCGGTCTGCGGGCTGGAGGTGGCAGTCGGCTCAGACTGCCGTGACGCTGTCGGAACCGCTTCCTCACCTTTGCTGCGGAACTCGCCTTCAAAGTCGGAGGCCAAGCGGTCTTAGGAAGACAATTAGGAAATCCACCTCCTTGGCTCACAGAACGACATGGCTACGAACCGACTTGCGGTCTGCGGGCTGGAGGTGGCAGTCGGCTCAGACTGCCGTGACGCTGTCGGAACCGCTTCCTCACCTTTGCTGCGGAACTCGCCTTCA